>NZ_JBIIBQ010000002.1:0-150200 GCF_044239315.1 Aquirufa sp.
TAGTACTTGGAAATCTCGTAAATAGGTTTTTTTAGTGAGGCGAACACTGAAGTAAATTCCCATTAAAAGTAACACAATGGACTTATTAGCAGATGCAATGGTTGAAATGATATCTAGTACAAAAGTGGGGAACTTTATCCCTACTAAATTTACGACTACTCCAAATACCATAGCTTGCAGCGGTGGAAGTGATATGATTCTTTTGAAAATGTGGGCGGCGATGTTGTCATTTTTAGGCCCGCGACTGAAATAGTTGCTCATTCCGTAATTCACAAAGAAGTTCACTACTGAATTCCCTAGATCAAACATAATGGCATAAGTCAACCCCTGTATTCCAAAAATTCCTTCAATCAACGGATAAGCAAAGATTCCTAAATTAAATCCCGCACTTCCGACAGTCATGACTCCTCGGTTTTCGGGTTCTATATTTTTGAATAAGTGAAAAGCGATGAAGGATAAAAACATCCCAAAAAACATCGCAATCAACGGAAGGTAGATGAGGTCCCACGTAATGTTCACTCGAATCATTGTGGAGAATACTAACGCAGGGAAAGTGGTATGCATCAAGAATTTCGATAGCGATTTCCCATCGTGTTCCTGAATAAATCCTGCACTTTTTAACGCATAACCAATGGCAATAATACAGAGAGCAGAACCAAAAACGATATTAGGATCAGTCATTTACGCGGGTTTAGGAAGTGAAATACGGAAAGTAGATCCTTTACTTATTTCAGTGGACTTTAAAATCAATTTCCCTTGGTGGTAATTTTCGATGATCCGTTTTGCCAAAGTTAGCCCCAAGCCCCAACCCCTTTTTTTGGTAGAAAAGCCAGGAGAGAAGATTTTGGAGGTATTACTGGCCAGAATTCCTTTACCTGTATCACTAATATCAATATGAATTTGATTATTCTTGCCTTCTTTTAATTCAATTCTCAAATGACCATTTCCACTCATGGCATCTACTCCATTTTTGCAAATATTTTCAATCACCCACTCAAACAGGTATTTATTGATATTCGCTAATTGGTTAGAGGCTAAAGAAGAATGGATTTCAATGGTCACTTTAGAGGAAATACGAATCTTTAAATAGTTGATAAATGCTTGAATCACGGACTCGATATCCTCTAGTTTTAATATGGGAGCAGATCCAATATTAGAGAACCGCGTGGTGATTGTTTCTAATCTTTGGATATCTTTAGATAATTCCAACACGATATCTGGATTGATATGCGGCTCATTTCTCAATAATTCTACCCAGGCTGTTAGAGAAGAAAGGGGGGTTCCTAGTTGATGAGCCGTTTCTTTGGCTAATCCTACCCAAACTCGATTTTGCTCCGCTCTACGTGAATAGGAAAGAAAGATGTAACCTAAGAATCCGATGATTAATACGACTAATAATTGTGAAAGTGGGTAGTAGCGTAATAATTTCAACAGTTTCGAATTTCCATAATAGATGTATTCCTTCTGGAATCCCATATCCATTTCGATGGGTTTATTGTTCTCAGCAATTATCTCAGCTAACTTCTGTTGTAAAATTTCTTGCTTCTGTTCTGTACTTAACGTTTCTGTTAAGGGGATGTTGATGGAATTCAAATGCCCTGATCCATCTTTCCAAATCACTGGGATCGTATTATTCTCGTTGACTTTTTTGATACGTTCAAAAAAGAAATTAATATCCGCATTATTATCACTGGTCAGCGCATAACGAATAGTCTCCGCATATAACTCAATTTGCTGTTTTTCCCTTTCCTCTAGCTTAGAGACTAATCCATCCGTAAAATAAAGAGAGAATCCCGCCATCAAACTACTAACCGCAAAAAAGGCCACCTTCAACCAAGTATCTCGGTTGTAAAAGGCTAAAGGCAAGGAAAAATCTTTTACTAGTTTCATAATTCTAACCCTGAAAAGGGTACGCTCATCACAAATTACCTACCGTTTATCCAATTTCCCAAATTAATTTTCTAAGGTACTATGCAATACAAAGTACCTTGTCTATATTTGCATTGTCAAAAAAAACAAAAAACCGATGGATATTGAAAACGCCAAGGTGCAAATGAGGAAAGGTATTTTAGAATTCTGCATTCTCAAAATTATCTCACAAGGGGAGGTTTATGCTTCTACCATGTTATCCGAGTTAACATCAGCAAAAATTATGGTTGTCGAAGGGACCTTATACCCTTTATTAACTCGTTTAAAAAACGCGGGTTTTTTAGATTACCGTTGGGTCGAATCAGCCTCTGGCCCACCTAGAAAATATTATTTATTAACTGAGAAAGGCCAGGAATTCTTAGCGGAAATGTCCTCGACTTGGGATGAATTACAAGCATCCGTTAATCAAATTTCGAACGCTTCACCGCAGGCTTAACCAAAAAACATATGAAAAAGACTTTATCAATTAACATTGCTGGATTTGTCTTCCACATCGAAGAGGACGCCTACGCAACCTTAGACGCTTATTTAAAATCCATTCATGCGTATTTTGCTTCTTTTGAAGGATCGAAGGAAATTATCGCAGATATTGAATCGAGTATTGCGGAGAAGTTTTGGAACATCAGAGAAACAGAGAAAACCGAAGCCATTTCTCAAGCGCACGTGGATGCCTTAATCGCTTCCTTAGGAACCATTGCTGATTTCAAACAAGTGGAGGAGGAAGAAGACAAGAAGGAAGGCTATACCGCACCTAAATCAGAAGAAGGTCCTAAAGTTTTCCGTCGTGACATCACCCGCAAGCAATTGGGTGGAGTTGCTGCTGGTATTGCGCGCTATTTTCAAGTAGACCCGATTTGGGTTCGTTTGCTTTTATTAGCCTTGATGAGTGCAAGCTTCCCTATTTTCCAGGGGGGTAATATTGTTTTTTGGGCCTATATTATCCTATGGGCTGCCATTCCAGGTGAAATGAATCCGGATGATGATAAATCTTATCGCAAGTTTTACCGTGATCCAGAGAAAAAAGTGATCGGTGGTGTAATGGCTGGTATTGCGGCTTATACGGGCTGGGATGTGGGTTTATTGCGTGTTATAGCGGTTTTATCAGTTGGACTGTTTGGGTCTGGTGTGATTGCCTACCTGGTTATTTTAGTCATTACTCCGGAGGCGAAAACGATGAAGGATAAGATGGAGATGACCGGTGAGCCGATTACCTTGGAAAATATTGAGAACAATATAAAGAAGAGTATCCAGCCGAATGAGACCGAAGAAAAAGCCTTAACGAAGGTATTATTATTCCCTTTTCGTATCGCTGCGACTGTTTTCACTGCTCTGAAAGTACCTTTGAATATCATTCGTTGGATCGTTCAAATCTTTTTAGGAATCATTTTGTTGATTTTAGCGATTGCCTTAATTATTGCTTTAGTGGTCTTGTGTACCTTCGGTTTCACAGGTATTGATCAAGGACAATTCGTTCATTTAGAATCAATTCCATTGTATTTAATCGCAAAAGACTTGCCTATTTGGGCGGTTCCTTCCTTGGTTTTGGCCCTTTTACCTGTCTTCGTTTCGATCGCTATCGCTGGGGTTTCCTTATTAGCAAATCGTAAATTCTATAATAAGACATATAAGATTGCTTCTACTACGATGGTGATTGTGGGTTGGGTGGGATTATTCGCTGCGGGGGCTTTCTACAGTCGTAATTTCCAACGTTCCGCTTCTTATAATCAAGTAAAAGATATAGCAGTTTCAGATTCGACAACTTATGTGTTAGACATCGATAAAAAAGATAATGAGACGATCTGGCAGATGATGTTAGGCGAAAAGGTGGAAGATTTTACCTTTGATTTCGAGCAAGATGAAGAAGATAATTTTGATTTTAATGAGGTGAACTTTAATCGCGCAAATATTGAAATTGAAGGCTATGATGGGAAGACTATTCAGGTAATTACCTATGCTAAATCGCAAGGTATGACGCGTAAAGAGGCGGAAATGAATTCAAAAAAGATTCAGTATAGTTTTGTTCAGAAAGGGAAAGACTTACGTTTTGACACCCATTTTGGTCTATCAGATGCCCGATTTAGAGCGCAACGTCTCAAAGTTAAAATCATGATTCCTTACGGTAAATCCTTCAGCATGACCCGTGACTTTGCCCGTTACATGGGTAATGTGTTAGAAGGGGGGTATTTCCACGAAGAAGGCCAAGATTTATTCGTTGGTTCTTTATGGACATTCTCAGCAGATAAGGGCTTAGTTTGTTTGAATAGAACACCGCATTCGGATGAAGAATCGAAAAACGAAGACTTCTCTGATGAAAAAGTGGGTTTCACCATTACAAAAGACTTGCAAAATTTCACCTCCATCAAAGGGTTAAATACGGAGTCTTCACAAATCAAAATCACACGTGGTGACCTTCCTAAGATTACTTACAAAGGAAATGAAGCCTTAGAAAGTTCGGTTCACGTGGAAAACAAGGTGTTAATCGTAGACAAAATTCAACCGGGTATTCAGGTAGAGATTGTGGTGCCGGAATTGACAAAAGTGGAATTAGGAGGTAATGCAAGTACAGAAATAGCTGGTTTTACCTCAGGTACTTTCGATGTTATTTTACACGGCTTTCACTCCCTTAACTTGAAGGGAGGGGGAGATCAATTAAATGCCGCTTTATTTGATTCTGCGGAGTTAATTGCTTCTGATTTTGCGGTCGAAAAAGCTTTTATTTCTTTGGATAAATATGCCAAAATAGATGTAAATGCCTCTCAACTGGTACAAGGAAAGAAATATGAAAGTTCGAAATTCTCGAATAAATCAAACACAGGTGTGAGTTATAAATGGAGTTTGTTAAAATAATATGCAACCTTTTTTTATCGCTTTGCATCTAGCAACAAACAAAAAAAATATGAAAAAAATCTTGTCTTTATTCGCCGCCTTTTTAGTCGTTTTTAGTTCTTTCGCAGATCCTGCTGTAATTACTAAAAAATTCAAAGTAGCTAATTTCAAATCCATCGAGTTAGGGAGTGCCTTCGAAGTGCATGTTCACAAGGGGAATGCCTATGCCGTTTCCATTACGGGACGTGAAAAAGATTTGGAAGATATAGAGGTTACTTCTTCCGGCGGGAAATTGCAGATTAGTTATGAGTCAACCTGGAATTGGGGTTGGAATAATAATCGATCTAAAGTAGTCGTTAACATTACCCTTCCTCGTCTTGAAATTGGAGAATTTACAGGTGCTTGTAAAGTCGATTTACAAGGTTTTACTAATGAAGAGGAAATGCGTTTGCTATTCTCTGGGGCAGCAAAAGGAGTAGCTGAGGGACTAAGAACCGATAAATTGCGCATAGAATTAAGCGGTGCTTCAGACTTTAAAATGAGCGGTCAATCTGATTACTTAAAGGTAGATGCCTCGGGAGCTAGTAGCTTGAAAGCATTGGAATTTCTGTCCCGGAATGTAGATGTAGAAGCGTCTGGTGCTAGTAACGCACAATTACATGTTCAGAAATCTTTACAAGTAGATGCTTCTGGTGCTTCCCATGTGAAATACAAAGGAAGTCCCTTGATCAAGAAAGATCTTTCTGGCGCGGCATCGCTACACCAGGTTAATTAAATAGTTTTTCGCCTGCTTCGATGCGAATCGGGAGGGTGTTTTCCGCGGGAGGTATAGGACAGGCGAAATCTTCATTGTAAGCACAATAGGGATTATACGCTAGATTGAAGTCCACCCGCAACCGATTGTTTTTTACAGTTGTTAGGGGTAAATCTAGAAAACGTCCGCCTCCATAGGTTTCTTTGGGGGCGGATTTGTCTTTAAATGGGAGGAAGAAGTCCCCATTTTCACGTTGATATAAGGTTAACGTAACAGAGAATGCCTGGATATCTGCTTTGATTTTGCCAAATAAAATTAATTTCTCCGTGGTTCCATCCGTCATTTTTATGTCCACCGATTGCGCTTTTTCGGCTTTTTCTATGACGAAGTTTACAATGTAATCCTTGTTAAAGGGAAAGTAGTTAAGGCCTTTGAAGGATGCTTTGTCTTTAATGGGAGAATCCTCTCCTTCCTTAAATGCGACATCTTTATCCTTGCGGATTTTCAACACATCGGCCCCCGTTTCTTCTACAGGTTTAGTCGTGGGAATACTAAAATAGGCTAGTAGTGCGATGATTGGAATCAGAAAGAGGAACCATTTGTTGAATTTCATAGGAATGCGTGTAATTTTGGGTTCGTAAAAATAACAATTAATTCAGATGTTTACAGGTATTGTAGAGGCGATGGGCTCGCTGGTAAGGAAAGAAGCAAAAGAGACGAACGTTGAATTTTGGTTCACATCTCCATTTACACATGAACTGAAAGTGGATCAATCACTGGCTCACAATGGAGTTTGTCTCACGGTTGTAGAGATCAAAGGAGATCAATACCGGGTCACAGCTATCGATGAAACCTTGCAGAAGACGAATATAGGCGATGTAGCAATAGGCCAAAAAGTAAATCTGGAACGCTGTATGGCTGCGAATGCTCGTTTTGACGGGCACATCGTACAAGGCCATGTGGATTTAACCGGAATTTGCACAGAAATAAAGGATCAGAATGGAAGTTGGGAATACCGCTTCAGCTATCCGAAAAGCAGTGGGCACGTAACAGTCGAAAAAGGCTCGATTTGTGTGAATGGAACGAGTTTAACGGTGGTGGATTCACAAGATGATTCTTTCACCGTTTGTATCATTCCTTATACCTACGAACACACCGTTTTTCATCAACTAAAAATAGGTGATCGCGTGAACTTAGAATTCGATATTCTAGGAAAGTATATTAAGAAATTAATGCAGCGATAGCCTTATTGACTTTTTCAAAGCCAAAACGCTTCCAAGCAATTTCTTTCTGATCTTGAATCTCTTTCAGGCCTAAATTACCGATGCTTCCTAAGTGCGAGTGATTGATCTCTCGTGTACTTCCGTCGAAAGCACCCTCTTCGATCTTTTTACCCACAATTTGGTAGGCCTCGCGGAATGGAATTCCTTGAACGACTAATTTATTCACTTCCTCTACCGAGAACAATAAATCGTATTTCGAATCCACTAAGAGGTCTTTCTTCACCTTCATGTGACTGACCATGTAGTGGGTGATCTCTAAACCGTCTAAAATTTCCTCGATTGCCGGCATCAATAATTCCTTTGTTAACTGGAATTCGCGGTGATATCCGGAAGGTAAATTGCTGGTTAATAACTGCAATTGGTTAGGCAAGGCCTTTAATTTATTGGCTTTTCCTCTGAGCAATTCGGCTACGTCTGGATTCTTTTTGTGTGGCATAATCGAGCTTCCTGTCGTTAGCGAGCTGGGTAGTTCGATGAAGCCGAAGTTTTGGGAATTGTACAAACACACGTCCATGGCTAATTTGCTCAGCGTCGTGGCGATCTGCGCGATGGCCGTTAAGACATATAATTCGGTCTTTCCACGCGATAACTGGGCGTTGACTACGTTCACGTGTGGCGATTCGAAGCCTAATAATTCAGTGGTGTATTTTCTGTCCAAAGGAAAGGAGGAGCCGTATCCTGCGCCAGAACCCAATGGATTCTTGTTCGCCAGACGAAAAGCCGCCTCTAATAATTCAATGTCCTCTACCAGGCTTTCAGCATAAGCTCCGAACCAAAGTCCGAAAGATGAGGGCATCGCAATCTGCAAGTGCGTGTAACCGGGTAGTAAATCGTTTTTATGGGCTTCGCTTTTGGCGATTAATAAATCAAATAAACGCTCTACCGAATCAGCGATGTGCTGTATTTCAGCCCGCATGAATAACTTTAAATCCACTAAAACCTGGTCGTTTCTTGAACGTCCCGCATGAATTTTCTTGCCTTGATCACCTAATTTCTGCGTTAATAAATACTCGATTTGGGAGTGAACGTCTTCCATTCCGTCATCGATGGTGAAATTTCCCGCATCGATTTGCGCATAAATCGCCTTCAATTCAGCGCAAAGAGGTCCTAATTCATCCGCACCTAAAAGCCCTACTTTTTCTAGCATCGTGATATGAGCCAGGGAACCCAGCACATCATAGCGCGCTAATTGCAAGTCGTACACGGGGTCGTTCCCGATCGTGAATTTCTCGATTTTAGCGTCTGTCGTCTGATTTTCTTTTTGCCAAAGTTTTGCCACAATCTTATTTGCTAAGTTGAACTAATAGATTTTGATAAGTTTGGATGCCTTGTCTTAGTTCATCCAAGAGAATGTATTCGTCTGCAGTATGCGATCTGCCGGAGTGTCCGGGACCGATTTTCGCAGAAGGTATTGTTAATAAAGCTTGATCAGAAAGGGTAGGGGAACCCAATAAAGAAATCCCTAATCCTTTTGCCGCTTGAACCAGCGGATGAGTTTCCTCCATTTTGCTAGAATGTAGACGCATCGAACGAGGAGTTAATTCTGCTTGAACGATCGTTTTCAATTCAGCTAACACTTCTTCTAAGCTGTAACACTCATTTACCCGGCAATCAATCACATAATCACAGGTATCAGGAACTACGTTGTGCTGCTTGCCTGCATTGATAACGGTAACCGTGGTTTTTACAGGTCCTAATAAATCCGAAACCTTCGTAAAGGAATGATTTTGTATGTTTTGAATATCCTCTAAAGCTAAATAAATCGCATTCACCCCCTCATTTCTGGCCGCATGTCCGGCAATTCCTTTCACTTTTGCATCCACCACCATCAATCCTTTTTCGGCGATAGCCATGGCGCAATCCGTCGGCTCACCCACAATCGCGAAATCGATGTGCGGTAATTCGCCAGATTTCAAAAGAGCCTCAATTCCACCCGTTCCGGAGATTTCCTCCTCTGCGGTAGCAGCAATCACGAGATTAAAATCTAGATTTTCTTCTGTATAAAAGGAGACAAAGGTGGCTATCAAACAAACCAAACTAGCGCCTGCGTCATTTGAGCCTAATCCAATTAATTTACCCTCTTGCTCTGTGGCCTTGAACGGATCAAATGTCCAAGAGGCATTTGCCTTCACCGTATCGTGGTGAGAGTTCAAAAGAATCGTGGGTTTAGACGCATCAAAATGCAAATTGCTAGCCCAAATATTATTTCCTAAACGCTTCGAGGTCACCCCCTGCGCTTTGAAAAAATCTTCCAAAATCTGCACCGTCCCCTGCTCCTCTTTACTCAACGAAGGGCAAGCTATTAGCTGAGCTAATAGGTCTTTTGCGGCTAGAAATTGAGATTCTTGGTACATGTTAGGCACTAATTTTAGTTCCAATATTATTTTTCTGCAGATTATCCGCATGGCACAATCTCACTACCGAAACGCCGGCAGAGATGGCCTTTAAAGCATTTTCTAATTTTGGAATCATCCCCGCAGAGACGATACCTTTTTCTTTTAGGTCTTGAAAAGAGGCTGGGTTGATAGATGAAATAACAGAATCATCGTCTGCAGGATCTAATAAAACCCCATTCTTCTCAAAACAATAAGTTAGCGTCACATCGTAAACTGAACTGAGGGCAATGGCCAAAGCCTGCGCCATCGTATCCGCATTCGTATTCAACAATTGACCTGATGCATCTGCAGTAATGGGAGCGAAGACGGGTGAAAAACCGGAAGTTAATAATCCGGAGAGCGATGACGAATTCACATGAATTATATCACCCACAAAACCATAATCAATAGGCTGTACAGCTCTTTTTTTCGAAAATACGATTCCGCCATCGGGTCCTGTTAAACCGAGTGCATTACAAGATAAGGCTTGCAAATCAGCTACGATCGATTTATTAATCCAACCCGCATAGACCATCGTTACGATGCGAAGACTTTCTTCATCCGTCACACGTCTGCCTTCGATCATTTGACTTTCAATTCCCATCGAAGCGGCCATTTGAGTGGCAATCTTGCCACCGCCGTGAACGAGAATTTTGGGTCCTCCTACGGATGCAAAATTCTTCAAAAAGTCAGCCAAGGCGTTCGGATTGTCGATGACATTCCCGCCTATTTTGACCACCTGAAGAATCTGCTTAGAGGACATATCTAGAATAAATAAGGGCTTTCTGTTCTCATTAAGGTTAATATCATCTCTTTCAAGACAGCTTGCGCCGCCCAAACCCGATTCCCAGCTTGCTGAATCACAATCGAGTTAGGAGAATCAATCACTTCATCAGCCACCACTAAATTCCTTCTAACTGGAAGGCAATGCATGAATTTCGCATTATTAGTCAAGCTCATTTTCGCGGCATCAACCATCCAAGCTGGATCAGATGACAAGATCTTGCCGTAGTCCTGGTAGGATGACCAGTTTTTAGCATAAATAAAGTCTGCACCTTCATATGCCTCTTTCGGATCGTTACAAATCTTTGCATTACCAGCGAATTCTGGGGCTAATTCATAGCCTTTCGGATGCGCAATGGTAAAATCTACGTCTGCCTTATTCATCCATTCCGAGAAGGAATTGGGCACACATTGCGGTAAGGCTTTCACATGCGGAGCCCACGTTAACACCACTTTCGGGCGTTCTACCGTCTTGAATTCATTAATGGTAATTAAATCCGTTAAAGATTGCAAGGGATGACGCGTGGCTGACTCTAAACTGAGCAATGGACGCCCGGTATATTTTATAAATTGATTAAGTACTTGTTCGCTATAATCTAGCTCTCGGTCTACTAAACCGGGGAAACTGCGTACGCCGACGATGTCACAATAAGAACCTACCACGGCAGCTGCTTCAGAAATATGCTCCGCTTTGTCACCATTCATGATGACACCTTCGTTCATTTCCAATTGCCAAGAATCAGCCCCCACATTCATAATCATAACCTCCATTCCGAGGTTTTGGGCTGCTTTTTGGGTGGAAAGTCGCGTCCGAAGACTAGAATTAAAGAATAATAGACCGAGTGTACGGTTTTTTCCAATGTGCTTATCAGCATACGGAGTTTTCTTCATCAACAAGGCTTCGTTAACCAAGTTTTGAATATTGTAGGCGTCATTAACCGAAGTAAAATTTTGCATGCTTTTAGCTGTCTAACATTGGCAATTCAGCAAAAATACTTAAAAAGATCAGTAACGATGGCGTTCCCAAGTGAAAACTTGTATCGGGTTTTCGAGTGTTAGTGTTTTTTTACCCGTTTGTTCGAAGTGATTTTTCTCCAAAACCCGTTGAGATCCTTTATTATCCACCGGTGTTTCTGCCCGCAATACCCTTAAGTCAGCATCTTGAAATGCCCAATCGCACAAGGCTTGCACAGCCTCCGTGGCGATTCCTTGACCTCTGTATTTCTGGTCTAACGCATAGCCTATTTCGGTGGTTCCTTCATTATCTGGAAGTCCTGCAAGCCCTAATCCCCCTACAGAGCAGGACGAGGAGTTGAGGATTATTTCCCAATTTGTGTACCAATAATAGTCCAAGGGGAATTTAGCCGTCTGAGGAATCCAATAATTGTTTAACGCTTGAATAGTTTCTTGCTCATAAAACAATTCCATTTTCCAAGTGTTAGGTTGAAGTTCTAGTATTTTTTCTAGACCTTTGTGCCCCAATTGCTTCCAGATTAACAATTGCTGGTGGTCCAATGGGATTAAAGTAAGACGAGGTGTTAGGAGTTTGATCATGATATTGGACTACAAATTACCCATTTTGGTCGCAAAAAAGAAGACCTTTAAATAGAATGTACAAATTTTGCATTCGTTAAATACGATTTTAAACAACACATAATGAAACAAATTATCACGTTATTCGCACTGATGAGCTTATCATTTACGGCTATCTCTCAAGTCCCTGGTGGGTTTGGTGGTTTCGGTGCAGCGCCTAAGAAAGAGACAGTCATTCCTGGTACAGCGCAGTCCGCGCCTAAAGGAAGTGCAAAAATCATCGGATTCCTTTTAGATTCGACAGATTCAAAGCCAGTGGAATTCGCCACTTTGGCCCTTATCAATACAAAGACCAATAAACCAGTCGATGGTACCGTTGCAGACGGAGTAGGTAAATTTACCCTAAACAAAGTCGCAGTAGGATCGTATAAAATTGTGGCATCTTTCATCGGATATGATAGCAAAACAATTTTTGTGAATGTGACCGAAAAAAATGATGACCAGGATTTAGGTGTGATTAAATTAGCACAAAGTTCTAAAATGCTTTCTGAGGTAACAGTAGAGGGCCAACGCGCCTTAATTGAAGAGCGTGTGGATCGTACGGTATACAATGCAGAAAAAGATGCTTCAAATCGTGGGGGAGATGCAACGGATGTCCTGAAAAAAGTTCCTATGCTTTCTGTCGACTTAGATGGTAACCCTTCTTTACGTGGTTCCACGAGTGTTAAGGTGCTTATTAATAACAAGCCATCTACTATTATGGCTTCTAGTATTGCGGATGCGTTGAGACAAATTCCAGCTGATATGATTAAAACGGTGGAGGTTATCACATCTCCCTCAGCAAGATACGATGCAGAAGGTTCAGCAGGTATCATTAATATCGTAACGAAAAAGAATACTTTGCAGGGTTTAACCTTGTCATTTGATTCCTCTGCAGGTGTCCGTGGTTCAAATTTATCTTTGAATGGAAACTTTAGAAATAAAAACTGGGGGATGTCTTTAGGTGGTTTTGGTCGTTCAGAGTATAATGTGATTGGTAAATTTCAAAGTACTCAAATTACCACCAATAATGGTTTACAGACGACTAACGTTCAGACAGCGGAGACGCTCCGGGAAGGATTGTTTGGGAATTACCAATTAGGTTTTGATTGGGACATCAATAAATTCAATTCTATTACAGCAAGTTCACGTTTTGGTTTACGTAACGGAAATAACTGGCAAGATGGTTTACAGCAAATTAGAAACGGGGTTATCACATCACTTCGTAATACTAATTCCTTAGATAACTCGGCTAACGTTGATATCAATTTGGATTACACACATACTTTCTCGAAACCACAAAAAGAGTTCTCAATCTTGTCCATGTATAGCCGCAACAATCGTGCTAACGATTTCTATAACTTGATTATGAATCCTAAATCTACTATGTCAGAGATTATGAGTTCAATTAAGAACGAGAATTCTTCTTCCAATGAGGAGGCAACCTTCCAGTTAGATTACCAAACCCCCATCTCTAAAAATCAAATGTTAGAGTTTGGTTCTAAAGGTATCCTCCGTTTTGTAACCTCGGATTATAAATCGTTTTTAGCTGGATCAAGTGGAATTTACACACAAGTCAATTCAGCGATTTTGCCTTCTAACGTGTTTGATTATAACCAATATATTTACAGTTCATATGGTTCATATACCTTAACAACGAAAAACAAGTGGAGTATCAAAACGGGTCTTCGTTATGAATACACAGATATTTCGGCTAGTTTCTTAAAGAAAGAAGGCCAAAACACCACAATTCCGGCCTATGGTGTATTAGTACCTAGCTTTAATATGTCAAAGACCTTTAAATCTGGGACTTGGCGATTTAGCTATAACCGCCGTCTTCAGCGTCCGGGTATTCAGAACTTAAATCCGAACGTAAACGCAACGAATCCTTTGAATATCTCGACAGGTAATCCTACCCTTGCTCCTGAATTCACGAACAACTACGAAGTGTCTTACAGCAAATTCATTAAACAAACCTATATTTCCACCTCATTCTTCGTTAGAAATACGACTGGTGCGATTAATCAAATCAGAGAGGTATTTGGAGATACAGTAAAAACAACTTCTCAAAATATTGGTAATGAAGATGCCTACGGTATGAACATTAACTTAAATGTGAATTTATCTAATAAGTTAATGATCGGTGGTGGGGGAGACCTTTCATATCTTGTATTAGCTAATAATGTACCTGATCCATTGTTAAATGCGAAGAACCAGGGTCTTCAGTCTAACTTCCGTGTCTATGGTAATTACAATATGGGGAATGGATGGGGAGCACAAATCTTCTCGTTCTACCGTGTAAATCAAATTCAATTACAAGGGTCTCAAGGCGGCTTTGGTATCTATAGCTTAAGCTTTAAGAAGGACTTCAAGAATAAGAAAGGAAGCGTTGGTTTTGGTGCGGAGAATTTCTTTACTCCAAATGGTTTTATTATTCGTAGCGAAACTCAAACTCCAGTTATCAATTCTAAGAGTGAGAATACATTGAAAAATATGAACTTTAAAATCAATTTCTCTTACCGAATCGGAAAGATGTCATTCGGTCCTACCAAAAAGAAGAAATCGGTTAATAATGATGATACGAAGGGAGATAGTGATGCACCAGCGGCGCCAGCTCAACCAATGGGTATGCCTGGCATGCGTATGGGTGGCGGCGGCGGCGGCTTCGGCGGCCCACGTTAATCTGTCCACATCAAATAGAAAAGGGAACCTGTTGTGGGTTCCCTTTTTTATGGATTAATTAGTGCGTTTGACTATTTATTACGTTCTATAGTATAACTAATGAGATCTCCTAGCGAGTTTCTATACTCGGAAGCAGGGAAGGTGGCTAAGATAGTTCTCGCTTCCTCCGCTATTTCATTCATCTTTTTATTTGCATAGGAAAGGCCTCCTGTTGATTTAACAAAATCAATAACCTCTTTTACTTTATTCGAATCTTCTGATTCTTTTTTGATTAATTGAATGATGTGCTTTTTAGTCGAGTTGTCGGTATTTTGAAGGGCATAAATCAGGGGCAAAGTCATCTTTTTTTCTTTGATATCAATTCCCAATGGTTTCCCTATTTCGGCATCTCCATAGTCAAACAAATCATCCTTGATTTGAAAGGCAATGCCTACTTTTTCTCCGAATAAACGAGCTCTTTCTACCATTTCTACATCAGCGCCTGCAGATTGAAATCCCACAGCGCAGCAGGCTGCGATTAAGGTCGCTGTTTTCTTGGTAATGATATCGAAATAGACCTCTTCTGTGATGTCTAGTTTTCTAGCTTTCTCAATTTGCAATAATTCGCCCTCTGCCATTTCGCGCACTGCAGTAGAAACCGATTTTAAAAGATCGAAATCTTCATGTTCAACAGAAAGTAACAAGCCTTTAGAAAGCAAATAGTCACCTACTAAGACAGCAATTTTATTCTTCCAGATAGCGTTGATTGAAAAGAAACCTCTTCTATAATTCGAGTCATCTACGACATCGTCGTGTACTAATGTTGCTGTGTGCAATAATTCGATTAGAGCGGCTCCCCTGAAAGTTTTCTCCGTTATTTCTCCTACACAGCCTGCTGTCAAAAAAACGAACATCGGACGCATCTGTTTCCCCTTTCTTTGGACAATATAATGCATGATGGTGTCGAGCAACATCACTTTTGTCTTCATGAAAGTTTTGAACTTCCCTTCGAATGCCTTCATCGATTCATCGATGGGGGCTTGAATAGAAGAGATGGAGTAAGGCATGGGGATTGTTTAGGCCAGTAAATTGCGTAAATTTAAACAGAATTGTGAATAAACAGGCATTATGAGCAAGATTTTAGTCTTAGCAGGAGGATCTGTAAAAGGGGCCTTTCAAGCTGGAGTCATTAAAGCACTTTTTGAAAAAGGATATCAGCCAGATGCGATTTATGGTGTGTCTGCTGGGAGTTTAAATGCAGCGTATTTGGTGAATCAATTTGGGCACCAAGTGCACGAGGGTATTCCGATTTCTTATCCACAAGCAGCGCAAGATTTATGGGATTTTTGGGAGACGCGCATTACGCATCCTGAAAGTTTATCCAAGCCATTTAACATCTTCGAATTAGGCTGGACTGCTTTGACTAAGAAGTTCAAAGGCCTCGTAGATACCACTCCTTTACGCAATCTATTGTCGGATGTGTTAAGCGTTCGCAATTTGCAGTTAAGTCCTGTGGGTTTGAAAGTGGGGGCTGTAAATGTGATTGAAGGTGCTATGCATTACGTGGATCCTAGTTTTGAAAATTTTCTGGACTATTTGATGGCTTCTTCAGCTGTACCTATTTTGATGCCCGTGGTGAAGATTGAAGGCGAAAAGCGTAAATCATACCTGGATGGGGGATTGCGGGACGTGGCACCGCTACAGAAAGCCATTCAGGATGGCGCCACTGAGGTAGTGGTGATTACTTGTCATACGGAGATGATCGAGGGTGGGGATTTTGATTCAGGGGATTTGTTAGCCTTAGTTGACCGGGTGATGGATATTGCGGTGAATGAGATTTTAAACGCAGATCTTCGCCTGCAACGATCTGAAGTAAAGTTGCAAATTATTCGTCCTTTGCAGCCATTAAATATCGATATACAGCGTTTCACGAAAATGGATATTCGTCGGATGCTGGAGATGGGTTATGCGCTAGGAATGCAGGAATAAAAAAGCCTCGAAATTCGAGGCTTTGATTTTTATACTGACATGATGTCTTTTTCTTTTTCGTTGAAAACTTGGTCTATCTTCAAGATATAGGCATCCGTTTTCTTTTGAATCTTATCTTCCGCCTCTTTGATCGCATCTTCCGATACGCCATCTCCCTTTAATTTCTTAATGCTATTGTTTCCGTCTTGGCGCGCATTACGGATGTTGATTTTAGCTACTTCGATTTCTTGTTTTACTCGCTTTACTAAATCACGGCGACGCTCTTCCGTTAAGGGAGGAATAGAAAGACGAATGATTTCACCATCATTCATTGGATTTAAACCCAAGCTAGAATTACGGATTGATTTTTCGATTTCCCCAAAAATACCTTTCTCAAATGGCTTAATCGCAATTGTACGCGCATCAGGAGTAGTAATAGAGGCAGCACCAGAAATGGGTGTTTGCATGCCGTAATAATCAATGGTCAAGCCATCTAACATAGATGTATGCGCTTTTCCTGCTCTGATTTTAGATAATTCAATGTTTAAGTGCTTGATAGCGCCGTCCATGGTTTCGACTGCTGCTTCAATATAGAATTCAATTTCTTCCATTTTTCAATTAGCTAATTAATGTACCTACGTCCTCACCTGAAACTAATGCCGCTAAATTCCCTTCTTTATTCATGTCAAATACAATGATGGGAACGTTATTTTCTTGGCATAAGGTAAATGCCGTGGTATCCATGATTTTTAATCCTTTAGAGATTGCTTCTGTGAAACTTAATTTCGTGTAACGGGTAGCAGTAGCATCTTTTTCTGGATCTGCTGTATACACACCGTCTACGCGTGTTCCTTTTAAGACAACATCCGCCTCGATTTCAATTGCCCTTAATGATGCGGTAGAATCCGTTGTGAAATAGGGGTTACCTGTTCCTGCTCCGAAGATCACAATACGTCCTTTTTCTAAGTGACGCATGGCACGGCGGCGGATAAATGGTTCGCACACCGCCTCTACCTTGATCGCTGTCATCATGCGCGTATACAATCCTTGTTTTTCCAAAGAAGCCTGAACAGCCATCCCGTTAATTACCGTGGCTAACATGCCCATATAATCACCCTGAACACGGTCAATGCCCGCTTTCGCTGCACTGGCACCACGGAAGATGTTTCCTCCGCCAATTACAATCGCCACCTCTACGCCTAAATCATGCACTTTCTTGATTTCAGCCGCATATTGACCTAAAATAGTCGGATCAATTACCTCTCCATCTGTCGAAAGAGATTCGCCTGAAAGTTTCAATAAAATGCGTTTGTATTTAGGTTCTTTCATGAGAGGATCGTTTATGTCGATTTTGTGCGATGCAAATTTAGGAAAAATCTAGGTCTTGGCAAGGCTTTCGTCCTTCGCTTTCGGTAATTTATACCAAGGCAAATAGGGATGCGCATGATGCTCAAAATGATAGCCAAAAAAGTAGCAAGATATAAAGGCCCATACATGGTTTCTACCTTGACTCCTAGATTGCTGCTTGTTATCTGGTGCATGTTCTCCGCGGTGGGGAAGGTAGGTGCCAAAAATGAACAATTGGAGCGTGCTCAAAATAGCAGGAAGCTCCCAGAATAAAATCAAATTCCACATCGGGAACCAAATTTTCAACACATTATAGGTAACCGCCATGGCTAGCACTTGCTTCCAGGTCACATATTGCCAAATAAATTTGAACCACCACAGTAAAAATGGACCCTGATGCACATCTGGATCTCCTTCTGTATTCACATGCGCATGATGCAGGTGATGCTTAGCGCGTAGTGTGCTGTAATCATTAAAGGCAAAAAGAAGGGTGCAGAAGCGTCCGATTGCGTGATTCAGACGGGGGTTTTCCGTAGAAACAACCCCGTGAATGGCGTCGTGAGAGGTGATAAATAAGCCGGTATATAAATGGGTTTGAAACAGAATCGAAAGGTAAACAAAAGGGTCTGACCAACTGAAATCGACCTGTATCCAATAGACTAAATTTGCGGTCCACAAAGTGATCAGCACCACAGCCCAAATAATTCCCTGAAATTTATTTACTTTGTCCATATTATGGCCAGGCAAGTCTGGCACCTATATGACCTCAAAACTATGAAAATTGTTCCAGCATTTTTGCTTTTTATTTTGTCTTTTGCATTTAATGTTACCGCGCAAAGCATTTCCGGCCAAACACAATCCACCTACTGTAACCCAATGAACTTGGATTATGGGTTCACCCCCATCCCTAATTTCTCTGAACAGGGGCGACACAGAGCCACCGCGGACCCCGTTATTTCTTA
This sequence comes from Aquirufa sp., assembly GCF_044239315.1. Lineage (GTDB taxonomy): Bacteria > Bacteroidota > Bacteroidia > Cytophagales > Spirosomataceae > Aquirufa. The sequence continues at coordinate 18,461 of NZ_JBIIBQ010000002.1, forward strand.
CTTTCAGGGGAAGTATTATTTGTTTTCGACGAATCAGTGGGGTTATTGGTGGAGTAAAGATATGCTAAAATGGAACTTTGTTTCGCGTCGTTTTTTACAGCCCTATCACAAAGTCTATGACGAACTTTGTGCGCCGGCGACAATTACATTAGGCGATAGTTTGTTAGTGATAGGATCTACTTATGCGAAGGACTTTACGCTTTGGTATTCTCAAAAACCAGAAACAGATACTTGGAAAGAGGCTGTTCACGCCTTCACCGCGGGAGCTTGGGACCCTGCTTTTTTCTTAGACGATGATAATCGACTGTATTTATACCATGGATCAAGTAATTTTTATCCGATGTATGGACAGGAATTAGATCGCAAAACGCTGCAACCGATTGGAGAACGCAAAGATTTGATTAAGCTGAATGACGAGGTGCATGGTTGGGAGCGTTTTGGGGAATACCAAGACAATACCTTCTTAAAACCTTTTATGGAAGGAGCTTGGATGAATAAATACAAGGGTAAATATTATTTGCAATATGGGGCGCCAGGGACCGAATTCTCTGCCTATGGCGACGGGGTTTATACTTCGGATCATCCGATGGGACCCTTTACGTATCAATCGCATAATCCATTTTCGTTTAAGCCGGGGGGATTTACGCGTGGTGCTGGACATGGAGCTACTTTTGAGGGGGAGTTTGCTAATTGGTGGCACGTATCCACCATTACCATTGCGGTGAAGAATAGTTTTGAGCGTCGCTTGGGGCTTTGGCCTACTTATTTTGATAAAGACGGAATTTTGTACACAAACACGGCCTATGGGGATTATCCACACCGCATGCCGACGAAAAAGGTCGATGTTCCTTCCGAATTATTTACGGGTTGGATGTTGTTGAATTACAATAAACCGGTGCGAGTGTCCTCCAGTTTGCCCGGTTATTCGGCGAATTTTGCGGTGGATGAGCAGATGAAGACGTATTGGTCTGCAGCTTCGAATAAAAAGGGGGAGTTTATTGAAACGGATCTAGGTGAGGTTTCTACCTTGAAGGCTTTGCAGATAAATTACGCGGATCAAGATGTGGATTCAAGTTTTTTAGGAAAGATGAACGGGATTTACCACCAGTACCAGGTGTTGGGAAGTAAGGATGGTAAAAACTGGCAGCTGATTATCGATAAGTCTAAAAACAGGACAGATATACCACATGATTATGTGGAGCTTCAGCATTCGGTGGAGGTGCGGTATTTAAAATTGGTGAACCTCCACATGGCGGCAGGGAAATTCGCGATTTCGGGAATCAGGGCATTTGGTTTTGGCCATGGTTCGAAGCCTGGTACGATCAAGGATCTATTGGTTCTTCGTGGAGAGCATGATTCTCGAAGTGCTTGGATAAAGTGGGGACATGATCCGAAAGCAACCGGTTACGTTATTTACTCCGGGATTGCGCCAGATAAAATGTATACGTCTGTTCAGGTTTTTGGAAGTAATGAGTATTATTTCAAATCCATGGACCGCGGAAAGACCTATTATTTCCAAATTGAAGCATTTAACGAAAATGGAATAGGAACACGTGGTCCAATCATAGAATCTAAATCAAGCCTTTGATCGATTGATTTCGTATACTCCGATAAGCAAGACTATCATCGCAATAAATTGTGATAAATAAACCTGTTCACCATCGAAGACACCCCAACCCACTGCTACAATCGGAATGATATAGGTAACGGAACTAGCGACAATCGCATTTGTCCATTTGATCAGTTGATTAAATAAAACCATCGCAATAGCAGAGCCGAAAACGCCTAAAGAGCAAGCCGCTAAAAATGGCCACCATTCAATCTTTTGTGAGAAGAATCCAGTGGAGGCTAACAGGATCAATGACAAGGGTCCTATCGCCATAAATATTCCTGAGGTAGATGTGAAGGGGTTTAATCCCGAAAATTTTGTCTTAATGATGTGCAAATTAATGCCGTATAAGAAGGTGGCTAACACTACCCAAAGTGCGTGGTAATTAAAGTCTAACTGAAAACCTTCACCACCTACAATCAAGCCAAAACAACCAGCGATACCTAGTACGATACCTAGCATTTGGCGCCATTGAAAGCCTTGTTTAAACAAAAGAATTCCGACGATCAGTGTAAAAAGTGGCGTAAAAGCATTCAACATACCAGATAGGGCAGAGGTTAAATGCTTGCCTGCAATAGAAAATAAGATGGCTGGCATTAAATTCCCTGTCAAACCAGCTAATAAAAAGCTCTTCCAATGTTCTTTTTTGACTTCGTGTTTTTGTTTTAAAAACACCGGAATAAAGAAGATGAAGGCCGCAAAAATGCGCAAGGCACCCACTTGTGGAGAACTGTAATAGGCTAAACTTTTCTTGACTAAAATGAAAGAACTACCCCAAATTAACGATAACGCGATAAAGGCTAAAATGACGAGTAATACGGGGGATTTTTGTTTGTTTTCCATTAGACGTGCAAAGGTTCTCCAGCATAATGAGCTGAGATTTCGTTTAGAATTCCTTTGATCTCTTCGAAGTCATAGGTCGTCACTAAACGGGTTCTGAAAGGTTTGAAATGGTCCATTCCACGGAAATAATTCGCGTAATGGCGTCGCATTTCGACGATTCCTCCGTGATTTCCTTTCCAGCGAATGGAGAAATCGAGGTGATCAAGACAAACTTGAAGACGTTGTTGCAGGGTAGGAGGGTCTAGATGTTCGCCTGTCGCTAGGTAATGCTTGATTTCGTTGAAAATCCAGGGATAGCCAATCGAGGCTCGACCTATCATGATACCATCCACTTCATAACGATCGCGGTATTCTTTGGCTTTCTCCGGTGAATCGATGTCTCCATTTCCGAAAATCGGAATCTTAATCCGGGGGTTTTTCTTCACTTTAGAAATCAATTCCCAATCCGCTGCGCCTTTGTACATCTGAACACGCGTTCTTCCGTGAACAGTAAGTGCCTGAATACCAATGTCTTGAAGACGTTCAGCCACATCTTCTATATTTTTTGTGGAGTCATCCCAGCCTAGGCGTGTTTTGACAGTAACTGGTAAATGAGTGGCATCTACGACGGCCTTGGTCATCGCTACCATTTTAGGAATATCTTGTAATAAAGCGGCTCCAGCACCTCTGCAGGCTACCTGTTTGACTGGGCAGCCGTAATTGATGTCAATTAAATCAGGTCCAGCCTTGGTCGCAATTTCCGTGCAAGAGGCCATTGTTTCGATGGAACTGCCAAAAAGTTGGATCCCAATCGGTCGTTCATATTCAAAAATATCGAGTTTTTGAACGCTTTTTGCAGCATCTCGAATCAGTCCTTCGGAGGAAATAAATTCTGTATACATCAAATCAGCACCGTTTGCCTTGCATACCGCACGGAAAGGCGGATCTGACACGTCCTCCATAGGAGCTAAAAGCAATGGAAATGAGCCTAGCTCGATGTTACCTATCTTTACCATTCTGATTAAAAATTCCGTAAATTTACGAGCATTATGGTAGATAACAATTTTCAAGGCCCCGAACGTTACCTCGGTTTGCTGTCTAAAATTCTAATATTATTCGGATTTTTCCTTTTAGGAGGCTTCATCGGCCAATTTATCGGTTTATTATCCGTCGTTTTAATTGTGGGATTTCCCACGCAGGATGTAAATCAATTCCAAAAATTGGTCTTGGATTTTATGGCCCATCCTCAAAACTACGATGGAGCCTTTCGAGCTATGATGGCTATGCAGTGGTTTTCGGCCCTTTTTACCTTTGTTGCCAGTTCTTGGGCCTATTTGCGTTGGTCAGAGAAGAGTGATTTAAACTCCCTTTCTACCAATCCTAGTCCAGATTACCGTATTTTTTTATGGTCAATTATCACGATTTTAGTGGGAATGCCGCTGCTTGAATATATTATTCAATGGAACCAATCCTTAGTTTTGCCTGCCGGATTTGAGGAGACAGAGAAATGGATGCGTGCTTCAGAAACTCAGCTAGCAGAATTGACAAAGTTTTTAGTCAATTTCCAAAGTCCAGCTGATTTTGCCATTGGTTTAGCTGTGATTGCTGGATTAGCGGCACTTGGGGAGGAATTATTTTTTAGAGGTGTATTACAAAATTTGTTTGAACGCTATATTGGCAATCACCATGTAGCTATTTGGGCGTCAGCTGCGATATTTAGCTTTATTCATTTTCAGTTTTTTGGCTTTTTTCCACGTTTATTACTCGGGGCGTTTTTTGGGTATTTATATGTTTGGAACCGAAATATTTGGATTCCCATCATTGCGCACTTCTTTAATAATGGATGGGCGCTGACGATGCAATATTTATATCAGCAGAAGCAAATTGCAGTGGATCCGGAGAAATTAGGGGAAATTACCCCTTGGTGGTCTGTATTGATTTCTTTGGCTTTAGTCGTGTTTTATATTCGTCGACTTCACAGCTTTCAATTAGAAAAATAAGGATTATGGGCTTAAAAGAGATGTCTAACTTGCAACAACGCGTGATCGCAGCCATCATTGCAGTACCGTTTTTGCTTTTCTGTGTATTGTTCAGTGACTATACTTTTTTAGGTTTGTTCCTATTGATTGGTTTGGCTGCCCAATTGGAGTTTTATAAGTTAGTAGGTAGTATTAGTGATAATTTACCATTGACTTTTTATGGTACTTTCTGTGGTGTCGTACTTCATTTGTTGACATTTTTTATCGAAAAAGGGGAGATTGCTTACTCCAATTATTACATTCTTTCTCCGTTATTGGCGTTGATTTTCTTCATTAAGTTATACAATGCAAAAGACGAAAAGCCATTTAAAAATATTGCCTATACTTTCTTAGGCATCATTTATGTGGCTCTTCCGTTTGCTTTATTAACTGTTTTGGCGTTTTTAAAGAATGAGACCTATGATCCTCAAATCATCTTAGGCTGTCTTTTTTTATTATGGTCCAGTGATTCAGGAGCCTATTTTGCGGGTACTAAATTTGGCAAAACGAAATTATTTGAACGTGTTTCACCTAAGAAATCGTGGGAGGGAAGTGTAGGAGGATTAATTGCAGCTATGATTGTGGCCTATGTGTTATCGATATATTACACGAATTATGAGTCTTGGCAATGGTTTGGCATTGGAATCATCATCGTGGTGGCAGGTACTTATGGCGACTTAGTGGAATCATTATTCAAACGAAGTATTAATATCAAAGACTCCGCTGACACCATTCCAGGCCATGGTGGTTTTTTAGATCGCTTTGATGGACTTTTGTTATCGATTCCATTCATTATCACTTTCTTAAAATTATTTCCAAACACAAAGCTTTAACAGGCTTTAACAGCAACGGATTCATTTTTTAGTTAATTTCGGCTTTATGAAAAAACGATTCGCTGTTCGTGTTTTAGGTATGCTTGCTTTCAGCTTGCTGTCCTTTTCTGCCTTCTCTCAGGGGCAAGATAAAACAGTCCTATTTCAGGGTCGTGTGGTGGCATCGAGTAATGCGGAGTTTCTTCCTTTGGCGTATATTTTTAATCCTCAAGCTGGCCGTGGAGCTTTGACTGACAACTTCGGACAAGCAGACATGTATGTTTTCCCTGGGGATAGTCTTGTCATTTCTTATATCGGCTACCAAAAGAAATACTACATTGTGCCGCGTAATTCAGAGTTAGTGCATCAGGTAATTATTCCGATGGAAGAAATGACGACGATGTTACGTGAGGTGAAGGTCTTTAGACATTCGAGTGAGGATGAATTTAAACAAGCTTTCTTAGCCATGGAATTACGCGATGCGAAACAGCGCGATAATGCCCGAGAAAACCTGGAACAATCTAAATTAAATGTCTACGCTTTGCAGGCAGGCATGGGTACATCTTCGAATTTTAGAAATTTCTCAGATATGATGATTTCATCTCAGGCCAATAAAAATTTCTTCAGCAGTCCTATGTTAGCTTTGACAAATCCATTCGCTTGGATGAGTTTCATTCAATCTGTTAAGAATGGTGATTTGAAACGAAAAGATTATAAAAAAGCCTACGAGTTGCTTCCTAAAGAAAACATTAACCGACAAATGTTTTTAAGAAACTTGAAATCCAATTAAGGCAAGCATTCTACCCGTTATTCCTTTTTCAGTTCTGTGAGAGAAAAAATCTGCATTATTTTCTACGGTGCAGGCTGTATCGATTTCTATTTGTTCAATTCCGAGTGATCGTAATTGAGCAGCATTGGCCGCTTTCAAATCGACGTGCCATTTTAGGCCTTTACGTGTTTTGAAATCCTCAGAAAATTGTGCTGCTACTTCTTCCCCGACTTCGAAGTGATGATAACTAATACAAGGACCTATATAAGCGAGAATATCAGCTGGATTAGATCCTCGGTTCTCAATCATACGGGAAGCCGTTTTAGCCACAATTTCTGCAACAGTTCCCTTCCATCCGGCATGAATGGCAGCACAAACACGGGTCACCGGATCAGCTAACAAGATCGGGGTGCAATCGGCGATTCCTACACCGGCAAAAACACCTGGCTGAACGGAGACCATGGCATCGAATCCGGATTGGTATCCAGCTCTGCCTGTTACCCATATCTTATCACCATGAACCTGGTAGGAACGGGCTAAGTCTGTGGGTGAAATACCTAAATCAGCGCAGAAAAGGGAAAGATTTTGTTCGATGACCGCTGGGTCATCATCGGTATGAACTCCTAAGTTTAAGGAGGAAAACGGAGCCTGACTTAAGCCGCCGTGGCGAGTGCTAACACCCGCCACGAGGCCTGGAATAGATTGAAAAATACGTGGTTTTACGACACGATTAGGCGTCATAACTTAAACCATATTGCTTTAAAACTTCATCGGGTACGCCATTCCATTGGTTAGGCGTATTTCCTTTATAGTCTAAATCAGCGATGCCTATTTTAGAGGTAAAGAATCCTGTTGCTGTTAAATTACGCATTAAGGTGAAGAAGGATTCCCCTTGCGTTAAATGTTTAGGCGTTTTTCCTGGGTAGGCAATATCATCTACAATATTGATGCGTTGTGCAGGGGTTAATTCGGTGAATTTTTTAGAAAAACGTTTGTTTGATTCCACATCTAACCACCGTAATCCTCCGCGCATCGGTGTTTTAAATTCTGGCTTATCTTTTACGATAAATTCAATAAAAGCAGTTACGCCAGATTGTGAGGCGCTTCCTGATTTTTTGTCAGCAGGAATAATGATGTCAGATAAAACGGTGATCGTCGCTAATTCGTGTGCGTTTAAGAACACTTCCGCCTTCAGGCGAGCTTCCATCTCCGCCTCTTCTTGCGTACGACCATTCGGTCTTTTGACCGGCACTTTTCCTAATTCTAAATTTTCAATCGCTTTTTCATCCGGATTGAAAACGGCTAAGCCCAGTGAACTTAAGCCCATATTTTTTAAATAGTCTCTTCTTTTCATCTTACAGGTTGCCTTTTTTGCGTTGATCAATAATATATTCTGATGTGCGTAGGGATAAAGCAAGAATAGTCCACGTTGCATTTTTATCTCCTTGAGAAACGAATGGTGCTGCATCTGCCACAAACAAGTTTTTCACATCGTGTGCCTGGCAATTTGAATTCAGAACAGAAGTCTTTTTATCATTGCCCATACGCGCTGTTCCTACTTCGTGAATGATACGTCCTGGATCTGCTAAGCCATAATTGTTTTCAGCACCAGGTTTTTTACCCATAGCCTCACCACCTAACGAGTGAATAATTTCCTCGAAGGTATCTTGCATGTGTTTAGCCTGCTTTATTTCGTAATCGCTCCATTTGTAATGGAAGCGAAGTACAGGAATTCCGAATTTGTCCACTACGTTTGGATCGATTTCACAGTAATTATCCTCAAGTGGAACTGGTTCACCACGTCCAGCAAAATTAACATAAGCGCCATAGAAACGGCGGTAATCTTCTTTCAAGGTAGCACCGTATCCACCAGCGGCTTTTTTCATACCGTCTCTAGTGAAATTTTCACGCCCATTTAGGCCTTCGATTCCCCAGCCAAAACCATAGCTTGGCATTCCCATTCCTCCACCATATTCGATGTGGTATCCGCGAGGGAAGTCTAATTTTGTGTTATCTAACCACCATGGAGTGTAAACGTGCATACCACCTACACCATCTTCATTGTACCTTTTGCGATCAAATAGAGAGGGTATAATAGCGGAACGAGAAGCTCCGGTAGAGTCATTGATGTATTTTCCTACGACCCCGCTTGAATTAGCGATACCGTTCGGGAAACGAGAACTTTTCGAATTCAATAATAAACGTGCAGTTTCTCCTGCAGATGCAGCTAATACAACGATTTTCCCTTTCACAGAATATTCCATCATCGTGCCTGTATGTACATAAGAAACGCCGGTTGCTAAACCAGTAATGGGATCCGTCATTACTTCACGCGCCATTGCAAATGGTAAAACGGTCGTATTTCCTGTGTTTACTGCAGGTTTAATCAAAACGGATGAGGACGAGAAGTCAGCGTAAGCAGAACAACCGCGGTTACATTGACCGCAATAGAAACAAGAGCCACGCTCGTTATTGATGGGCTTTGTAAGCATTGACATACGCGACGGATAGGTCGGGATGCCTAAGGCTTTATTCGCCTTTTTGATCATTAATTCGTGGAGACGAGGCTTAGGAGGAGGTAAGAAATAGCCATCGGGATCGTTTCTTAGCCCTTCATTGGTTCCAAAAACCCCAATCATTTTGTCCACCTTATCATAGTAAGGCTTCATATCATCATATCCGATAGGCCAGTCATCGCCTAGGCCATCAATACTTTTTCTTTTAAAATCATCTGGTCCAAAACGTAAGGAAATACGTCCCCAGTGGTTCGTACGACCACCCACCATCCGAGAACGGAACCAGTCAAACTTCGTTCCATTTTTACGGGTATAGGGTTCACCTTCAATATCCCATCCGCCATAGGCAGCATCAAAATCCCCAAAATTACGTAGGGAACTGCTTGAACCTCTACGAAGGGATTCGTAAGGCCATTTCATTTGGGTCATATCTTTCGGGTCAGCAGGGTCAAAAGGCTGTCCAGCCTCTAGTACGCAAACTTTCGCTCCGGCCTTAGCAAGTGTATGAGCTGCCATACCTCCACCCGCACCGGAACCTACGATTACCACATCGAATACCTCTTGTTGGGATTTAATGTAAATAGAATTATTAATCATTTTGTTAATCTGGTTTAGAGAAATCAAAAATAGAAAATTTGGTTTATTTTTGTCATAATTAGATCAGAAATATTTGGCACGGAAAGCAGACAACGGGGAGGAGCCATTGAAAAAAGGGGAAACCCCATTATCAAGGCAGTTTAATCAAATCAAGGCGAAATACCCGGGGGCTATTTTATTGTTCCGGGTAGGGGATTTTTACGAGACCTTTGGCCAAGATGCGGTGAAAGCTTCGAAAATTCTGGGCATTGTTTTGACGCGTCGAAATAATGGTAACGCCGATGCGGAATTAGCTGGTTTTCCACACCATTCATTAGATACCTACTTGCCTAAATTAGTAAGGGCAGGGGAGCGTGTCGCAATTTGTGATCAATTAGAAGATCCAGCGACTGTGAAGGGGATTGTGAAGCGCGGGGTGACCGAATTAGTGACACCTGGGGTGTCGTTTAATGATCAAGTATTAGATAATAAGCGCAATAATTATGTGGCGGCCATCTCGCTGGAAGAGAAATCGTCCACCTATGGCATTGCCTTATTGGATATTTCGACGGGTGAATTTATGTGCTCTCAGGGGCCTTTGGCCTATATTCAGAAGTTAGTCCAAAGTTTCTTGCCGGCAGAGATTTTGTATCCTAAAAAACATCGGAATGCCTTCGTTGATGCCTTCGGTGAGCAATTTCATAGTTTCACGATGGAAGAGTGGATTTTTACCCATGAATTCACTTATCCACTTTTAACACAACATTTTAAGACCAAAAACCTGAAAGGATTTGGTATCGAAAATAGTCCGCTAGGTATTATTTCAGCTGGCGTTATATTACATTATTTAGCGGAAACCGAACACCGCGCCATCGGTCATATTTCTTCGATTCAGCGCATTGAGGAAGATAAATATGTGTGGTTAGATCGGTTTACTATCCGTAATTTAGAGTTAATTCATCCTACACAAGAGGGTGGAGTTCCTTTGATTGCCTTGATCGATCAAACGCTGACGGCCATGGGTGGTCGATTGCTACGTAAATGGCTCGTTTTACCCTTAAAGGATTTAGCGACCATCGAGCAAAGACAAGAAGGGGTGGCCGGCTTACTCGCTTCTGAAACTTTATTAGACCAGGCAGCAGACCTATTGAAACCGATAGGTGATGTGGAACGTATGATTTCCAAAGTCGCTGCCGGTCGTATCAATCCGCGCGAGTTAAATGCCTTGAAAAAGGCTTTGCAGCAGATTCCGGAGATTAAATCGCTTTTAGCAGGTTCCTCCTCTACGAGCCTTTCAGGACTTGCTACTAGTTTAGATGGTTGCGAAGCGTTAGTCGCTAAAATTGATACCGCCTTACGCGAAGATCCACCGGTATTGATGCACCAGGGAGGAATGATTAAATCAGGCTACCTTGCAGAATTAGATGAGTTGCATGGACTTTCTAGCTCTGGTAAAAACTTCTTAGCTGATATCCAAAAACGGGAAATTGAGCGTACCGGGATTACTTCTCTGAAAGTGTCTTTTAACAAGGTTTTTGGATATTATCTAGAAGTGACCAACGCGCACAAAGACCGCGTTCCACCAGAGTGGATCCGCAAGCAGACTTTAGTGAATGCAGAGCGGTATATCACGGAGGAATTGAAAGTATATGAGGAGAAGATTTTAAATGCGGAGGATAAAATTTCGGTTATTGAATTCGGTATTTTTCAAGAATTGGTTCAGGGGGCTTTAGCTTATTTAACCCAAATCCAACAGACTGCTTTAGGTGTGGCAACGCTCGATGTATTAGCTTCTTTCGCCACCGTGGCTAAGAACAATGGCTACGTGCGTCCTTCATTGAACGAAACCGAAATTATTGACATTAAAGGTGGCCGCCATCCAGTGATTGAAAAGCAATTGCCGGCAGGGGAGAATTATGTACCTAATGACATCTATTTAGACGACAAAACGCAGCAAATCATGATGATTACAGGTCCTAATATGGCCGGTAAATCAGCTTTATTGCGTCAAACCGCACTCATCGTTTTACTCGCCCAAATGGGCTCTTATGTACCTGCTGAATCCGCTAACCTGGGTTTAGTCGACAAAGTCTTCACTCGAGTAGGTGCTTCCGATAACTTATCCAAAGGCGAGTCGACCTTCATGGTGGAGATGACCGAAACCGCGGCAATTTTGAATAATTTATCGTCTCGATCCCTCGTTTTATTAGATGAAATCGGTCGTGGAACATCGACGTATGATGGCGTTTCGATGGCTTGGGCGATTGCGGAACACTTGCATAATCACCCTTCTTACAAGGCCAAAACGCTATTTGCTACCCACTACCATGAATTGAATGAATTAACCCAAGACTTCCCACGCATTCAGAATTTTCACGTCTCCGTGAAAGAAGTGGGTAATAAAATCATTTTCTTACGCAAATTACTGCCAGGTGGAAGTGCCCATAGTTTTGGTATTCATGTTGCTCAATTAGCCGGGATGCCTACTTCTTTAGTTTTACGTGCCCATGAAATCTTGCAGAATTTAGAAAAAGATCACGTATTAGAAGACAACATCGATAAATTGAAAGAGATGCCAAAGGCTAACTACCAAATGTCTCTTTTTGGTGCTGAAATTCCAGAAGGCCTTCAGAAAATCGAGGATGAATTAAAGGGGTTGGATGTCAATTCGCTGTCGCCGATTGAGGCGTTGTTGAAGCTTAATGAGCTCAAAAGGTTGCTTTAGCTTTCTAATTCTAAAATTGTGCTTCGCAATAATTTTGTGAATTAGAAAGCTAAACCAACTCTAAATCGTAGGGAGAGAAATTGGTTTTATTCATTTGAAAAATATCGCGAGGCGCATTTTTGAATGAATAAAATCAATTACGAACATCTAGCCCCCAATTCAACTTACTCCTCAACGTTTGCAGGAAATCATCCCCAGGAATTTTGATCAATTTCGCTGAAAATGGCGCCTTTTTTACTTCGATTTTGAAGTGGCTGTCGATGACTTTGGAACGGGAATCTAATGAAATAAGGAAGTTTTTGCTTCTAGAGCTAACCTCAAAAGTTAAAATTGCAGAACTTGAAACGAGGAGCGGTCGTACATTTAAATTGTGCGGGCTCATTGGTGCAATGATAAATATGTCAGAACTCGGGATAACCAAAGGTCCACCCACGGCTAACGAATAGCCAGTTGATCCGGTGGCTGTGGAAACGATGAGTCCATCAGCCCAATAAGAATTCAAATAATTACCATCCACAAAAGCCTTGATCGTAATCATGGAAGACGTATCGGTCTTCATGATGCCTACTTCATTGAGGCCAAAACCTTTGCCATCAAAAAAATCAATTTCGGATTCAACGGACACCAAACTTCTATTTTCAATGCGGTAATTTCCCTGTAAAACAGTGTCTAAAGCAGAGCTGATTTCAGGTGGAGATAAAGTGGCTAAAAAGCCCAATCGGCCTGTATTGATGCCTAAAATGGGGATTTCTTTCGCCCCTATTTGAGTCAATGTTTCTAATAGTGTACCGTCGCCACCAATACTCCAAGCCATGTCTACAGATTCAAGTCCCTTCTCAGCAGAATAGCTAGGTATATCTGCCACGGAGAAACCGTGCTCTAGCAGGTGATTTTTGAAGAAATCAGAAAGGATGGGTTGGCAATTTTTGGCACAAATATCCGTCCACATTTTTTCCATCAAGGGCTTGGTTTCAGCCGAAAATGTTTTTCCGTGAATGGCTAATTGTACACTCATTACAAGTCGATAAAGCGCATTAAATGATCGAAACGATCCTGATCTACTTCAAGTTGCTCTCCAAAAACAAAGGCTTTTTCAATGAAAATACCATGTCTTTCTAGGTTAGCAATAATTTTACCAAAGGTCTCTGTCTGTACTTGTAGCATAACATTTGGTTCTTGGAAAAAACTGCGTACCACGAAGCCATTTTCTTCTTCGATGATGCGAATAATGGTGCTCAAACTATCTCGAGATGCTTGAAAAGGGATGCGGATAATACCACCATTTTTATTTTCATCGCCTGAATTCAAGAGGAGGTTTCCTACTGAATTTTTGGTCAAATAACCTCTAAACAAACCTTCTGCATTCGTAATAGCTATCAGATCTAGACTGGGTTCATCGAACCAAGGCAGACTAGCTAATACATCCTCCTCCTCTTCCATTCGGAAGCCTGAGAAATGCGCTTGCAAATTTGAAAGGGTCTGTTCTGGTGATAAGGCATGCTCTAAATTATCGGATGAAACAAGTCCCAAATAAGCTTTATTTTCTACCACCGCTAAAGCGTTTACCCCGTGGGTGCGAAGCGTCTTCAGTGCTTTCGCGACTGAATCTGTCATACGCAACACCGGTAAATCATAATTTAGGCGTGATAGTATCAACATATTAAACGGGGTTTTGATTTAACCACTCTGTTAATATCGTATTAAATTCGTCTGGACGTTCCATCATGGGTGCATGGCAGCATTTATCAATGAAGCGAAGCGTAGAGCCGGCGATTAATTGATTGAATTCGTGTCCTACTTCTGGAGGTGTAATGGTATCGTTTAATCCCCAAATTAGTAGGGTAGGGGCCTTGATGTGCACAATATCTTTGGCCATGTTATTTCGCTGCGCAGATTTCGCAATGGCAATTATACGCATCACTTTAGGTATGCTATTCGTGATTTCGAATACCTCATCTACTAATTCTTTACTCGCAGTTTTAGGATCGTAAAAAGTATATTCCACGCGCTCTTTGATAAATTCATAATTTCCGCGCTTCGGATATGATCCACCCATCGAGTTTTCAAAAAGCCCAGATGATCCTGTTAATATCAAACGTTGGATCTTTTCAGGATGACGTAAAGTATAAATCAGCGCGACGTGTCCACCTAATGAATTACCTATTGCACTGAATTTTTCCAAACCTTTAAAGGCAACAAAACCTTCAATAAATTCTGTTAATCCTTCACAGCCAGCCTCCTTGATGGGCATGTCATGTATAGGCATCAGCGGGATTATGACCCGGTAATTTGGCTTAAAGTGATTAATCACTCCTTCCCAATTGCTTAATGCTCCGAACAATCCGTGAAGTAATAATAGGGTCTCACCCTGTCCTTCATCAATGTAACGGTACTCTCCTTCTGCCTTAATTAGGTACTCCATTCAGGAATTTTGTATTTATAAACTGCAATTTAATAAAAAGAATGTTAAACAATTTTAATTTTGTGGTGTTTTAAAAAATATAATTTATCTATGAAACCTATCTTGATTGTTGGTGGTGGAATTGCGGGTTTGCAAGCAGCTAATATTTTACATCAAAACAACGCAGACTTCATTTTGTTTGAAAAGCAAGCTAGCTTAGGTGGACGGATTTCCTCTAGTAAGAAAGATGGATTTATTTTAGACAGGGGGTTCCAAGTATTACAAACCTCTTATCCTGAAGTGCAACGCTCTTTAGATCTAACAGCACTTAAATTGAGCTATTTTGAATCGGGTGCAATGGTGAAGGATCAACTGTTTTATAATCCGCTTCGAAGACCTTTTGAGTTATTTTCAAGCACTATTCTGAGCTTTAAAGATCTATTTTCACTGACAAGAATTTGGTTTAAATTACAAGCTCATGTGCCTGCCTTAGATGGAAATAAACAAACAACTCAGGAATTAATCGAATCTTATTCTTTCTCCGAGCGTTTCAAAAACGAGTTTTTAACGCCTTTTTTTCAAGGTGTCTTTTTACAAAAAAGCTTGACTCAACCGGCCTCTTTGTTTTTCTATTATTTGCAGCAGTTTTTATATGGAAATGCGGCGATTCCAGCTGGGGGAATGCAAGCTATTCCTGATCAAATGGCCTCTTGGCTACCGGTAGATAAACTAAAATTAAATCAAGAAATTACCGCTTTAGATGCGAAAAGTATTACCCTGAAATCAGGAGAGATAATTGAGGGGGAAGCCGTTATTTTAGCGGTGGATCTACCAGTGGTTGCGAAACTTCTAAATGAAAATATACCGGCTACTTTAGGCTCTAAGACCTTTTATTTTTCTGCAAAATCTTCCGTTAAACAACCCGCTTTATTACGTCTTGTAGGTGAAGAACACTTACTTCATTTTACATGTTTGACGGATGTGAATCCTGGTTTAGCCCCTAAAGGTAAATCACTGTATTCGGCTACGAGCCTTGGGGGAAGCTCAGAAAAAGAGGTTAAAGCAGCACTTGAAAAGCAATTGCCAGGGCAGAAATTAACGCTTGTTTCCAGCTTTGATATTCCACATTCATTGCAGCAGGTAGATGGGTATGAAGCGATTAGAAAATCCTCGAATGGGATAGTTTTGGCAGGAGACTATTTAGAATTCCCATCCTTGCAAGGAGCGCTTTATTCAGGAAGAAAAGCGGCTGAGGAAGTTCTAGCTAAATCCTGATTTTCATCAGCGGAATGTATGTTTGATTTTTCTTACCTTTGTGCGGTTAATCAAGCCCTACATGAAAAAATATATTCTTCTTTTCGCCGTCTTGTTCGCAGCGTCTTGTTCTAGTTCGAACAAGGACTATCAAAAAGCGGCTTCTAATCCGGAATTTCTTATTCGTGCCGAAGTCATGTTGACTGAAAGTATCATTCACGACATTTTCGCACCTCCCGTTTCTTCCCGTATTTACATGTATGCCAGTATTGCAGGCTACGAAGCGGCGATTCATGGAGAAAAGGGTTATAAGTCTTTAGTAGGCCAAATCACTGGTTTTGAAAAAGTCGCTCAGCCTGAAAAGGGGAAGGAATATTGTTATCCATTAGCTTCTACTCGCGCCTTCTTAACGATGGGTAAAAAGTTAACATTTGCACAAGAATTATACGAGGAGTTTGACAAGAAATTAGAAGCAGATTATCGAGCAACAGGTATTCCAAATGATGTGTATGAGCGTTCCATCGCTTTAGGTGATTCCATTGCTGAATCTGTGTTTAAATATTCGACGAAGGATAATTACAAGCAGACGCGTGGTTTCCGTTTTACGGTAACTAACGAACCAGGGACTTGGACACCTACGCCTCCAGCCTACATGGATGCAGTAGAACCATATTGGACGAAGATTCGTCCCGTGGGCTTAGATTCATCGGCTCAGTTTCAAGCCCCAATGCCATCTAAATTTGATTTAACTCCAGGCACACCTTACTACAAAGAGGTGATGGAATCGTATAATACGGTTAAGAATTTAACAGAGGAGCAACGCAATATTGCGAACTTTTGGGATTGTAATCCATTCAAAATGAACATCACCGGTCATGCCATGTTCGCGACAAAGAAAATGTCGCCAGGTGGTCACTGGATGGGAATTGTAGGGCAAGTTTCTCGTCAATTAAAGAAGACTCACGTGCAAGTGGCTGAAGCTTTTGTTCTAACATCCATGTCGATTTTCGACGGGTTTATATCGTGTTGGGATGAGAAATACCGTTCGGTGAGAATTCGTCCAGAGACCGTTATAAACAACAGTATTGATAAAAAATGGATACCGATTTTACAGACGCCTCCATTCCCAGAATATACGTCTGGACATAGTACTATTTCAAGTGCGGCGGCTACGGTTTTAACCACCATTTATGGGGATAATGTGGCTTTTAATGACTCGACAGAGATTCCGTACGGCTTACCGCCTCGTAAATTTACTTCCTTTAAACAAGCGGCTGATGAGGCTTCTATTAGTCGTTTGTATGGTGGAATTCACTTCCGTCCTGCACTTGATCAAGGAGTGATTCAAGGTGGTAAAGTGGCGCAGCAATTGCTCAAAAAAGTGAAGACACGTTAATGAAAAACGACATCACTTCTAAGGAGGATATCAAGACATTTGTAGACGCATTTTACGGAAAAATGCCTTCAGATGATTTAGTTGGCACCGTATTTATGGAAGTGATGCAGGTAGATTTTTCGACACATCTCCCTAAGATGTATGATTTTTGGGAGATGTTATTATTTCAAGGAACCGCCTATCAAGGGGCTCCTATGCGACCACATTTGCAGATCAATCAAATTCATTCGATTACGCCGGCTCACTTTGAAAGATGGTTATCCCTGTTTAGAGAGACGCTGCGGGATTTGTTTGAAGGGCCTAAGACGGAAGAGGCAATAATGAAGGCGGAAAACATTGCTGCCACTTGGGCGTATAAATTAGATTATTTAACAAACTACCCTGCTTAACATGATCGTATCTACACCGGGTCGCATTTGTCTTTTTGGCGAACACCAAGATTATCTAGGATTGCCGGTGATTGCAGCGGCTATTTCGAAGCGTATTCAAATTGAAGGTGATTTTAGAGAAGATAATGTGGTGCATTTTTCTTTGCCTGATGTGGGAGCTGAAGAAACATTCGAGCTAATTTATCCCTTAGCCTACACGAAAGAACGCGACTATTTCAAGAGCGTATTAAATGTATTGCACCGCAAGGGGCATCGACTAGATAGGGGATTGGAATTAACCGTAAGTGGCAATATTCCTATTAATTCTGGAACGTCTAGTTCCTCCGCCTTGCTCGTTTCTTGGGTGAATTTCTTGAATGAAATCTATGAATTAGGCTATTCTCAAAAACAGGTAGGTGAGATCACCTACGAAGCGGAGGTACTCGAGTTTTCTGAGCCGGGCGGTATGATGGATCAATATTCGACAGCCGTAGGGAATGTGATTTACTTGGCCAGTGTGCCTGAGATTCACATTGAGACCTATGCCAGAGAATTAGGTACTTTCGTGTTAGGGGATTCCATGGAGCCGAAAGATACCTTGGGGATTTTGAGCCACGTGAAGTTTGGGATGTTAGGTGGAATGAAAAAGATTCAGGCAAAATACCCGGATTTTGATTTAGCTACCGAAACTGATCCAGAAAAATACCGCGAATTATTGACTGAAGATGAGTGGGTGCTTTTGAAATCGAATATTAGCGATCGAGATTTACTTTTAGAGGCGAAGGCGATGTTTGAGGGGAAAAGCCTTTGGTCAGATGAAAAATTAGGTTCTTTATTAAATGAACATCAAGTAAATTTGCGGGAACATAAGCGAATCTCTACGCCTAAAATCAACAGAATGATTGAGGCTGCATTGGAGTCGGGAGCTTTGGGAGGAAAAATAAATGGTTCAGGTGGTGGTGGATGTATGTTTGCTTATGCACCTATTAATCCAGAAAAAGTAGTCGAAGCCATCGAAAAAGAGGGTGGGAAGGCTTACATTATTTCAGTAGATAAAGGAACAACGAAAATTATATGAAGAAGAGATTATTGATTTTAGCGGGTGGTATGGCCTCTCGCATGAAGAAAGCCTTAACAGAAGAGAACAGTGATTTAGACCCGAAATTAGTGGCACAAGCGAATGCGGTGACCAAGGGAATGATTCAAGTAGGAAAAAATGGCAAGACCTTAATTGACTACCAATTATACAATGCACACCTAGCCGGAATTGAAGAGGTGATGTTGCTTTTACATCCGACAGACAATGTTTCTCAAGAATATTGTGAGTCTTTAATGGCGAAAGATGCTACCTGGGGAATGAAAATCGTGTTTGCTCGTCAACAAATCGCGGCAGATCGCGAGAAGCCAGCAGGGACGGCAGATGCGGTATACCAGGCTTTATCTCAGCATTCGGATTGGCAGACGGGTCGCGTTATTGTATGTAATTCGGATAATTTGTATTCGGTGAATGCGTTGAAAACGCTTTGGGCATCAGAAGTTCCTCAGGCTTTGATTTCGTATCACCGCGATAGTTTATTATATCCAGAGGAGCGTATCTCCGCTTTTGCGTTGATTCGTACGGATGCAGAGGGGTATTTATTGGAGATTATCGAGAAGCCTACGAAAGAGCAAGCAGATGAATTAATGGCAAAGCAAGGTCGATTAGGCGTGAGCATGAATGTGTTTGTGTTCGAGGCGAGTACGTTCTTGCCGTATTTAGCTAAGACTCCATTCCATCCTGTCCGCAACGAAAAAGAATTGCCTACTTCAGTAGTCATGTTCGGCGAAGGGGAGGGCAAAGGTTTCTTTGCGATTCCTTTGGCAGAAAATGTGCCTGATTTAACCTCAAAAGAGGATATCTTAGTGATGCAGAAATATTTAGAAGAAACATATGGTGATTTTTAAAGCATAGTAGTAAATTGTGAGTGTTAACCTATTCACTCTATGACTTTATTCATTGTAATTGCAAGCCTTGGCCTTTTAGTACTTTTAATCACGTACTGGAAGGTCAATTCTTTTATAGCCTTTTTGCTTGTGAGTATTTTCGCGGGCGTTTGTTTCGGTTTACCTCTTCCTGATATAGCGAAGTCTATCCAAAAAGGGTTGGGAGATACCCTAGGATCTTTAGTGGTGATTTTAGTGCTGGGAGCCATGCTGGGTAAATTGGTAGCCTCTTCAGGTGCGGCCAAACAGATTTCGGGTACGCTAATTGATTTGTTTGGTCTAAAGAACATTACCTGGGGGCTGATGTTGACGGGTTTCGTGATAGGTATACCACTTTTTTATAATGTGGGTTTTGTTTTGATGATTCCGTTGATTTTCTCTCTAGTACAGCAATACAAGATCCCGCCGTTGATGGCTGGGGTGCCTATGATGGCCTCCTTGTCTGTGGCACATGGTTTTTTACCTCCTCATCCTTCTCCAGCAGCTTTAGTGGCACAATTTCACGCGAACATGGGAGAGACTTTGATGTTAGGTATTATCGTGGCAATTCCTGCGATCATTTTAGCGGGTCCTATTTTTGCCAAAACCTTAGCTCATCTACCCGTCAAACCGCTAAAGGCCTTCGCTTCGGCAGAAGTGGACGAAACGAACTTGCCTTCGAAAGCCTCTAGTTTCGTTGCTGCCCTTTTCCCCGTATTCCTATTAGTAGGGACTACCATCGCCGAGGTACAATTACCAGATTCACCCGTTGTAAAATTCATCGCAGATCCAGCGATGGTGATGCTAGTGGCTATTTTAGTGGCAACGTATGTACTTGGGATTCAACGTGGCAAGAAAATCGAAGAGGTAATGAATGTGTATGGAGAGGCGGTGAAAGATGTAGCCATGATTTTATTGATTATTGCAGGTGCTGGAACCTTGAAGGAAATCCTCCTCGTTTCAGGGGTTAGTAAAGAAATTGCTTCTTATTTAGGTGGATTACCGATACATCCGTTGGTTTTAGGCTGGATGATGGCGGCTATTATTCGAGTTTGCCTTGGGTCTGCAACGATTGCAGGATTAACGGCGGCCGGAATGATTTATCCCTTAGTGGCTGCGGGCGGTGTAAATGCGAACCTGATGGTTTTAAGTATAGGTGCAGGAAGTTTAATGTTCTCACACGTAAATGATACGGGCTTTTGGCTCTTTAAAGAATATTTTAATTTAACAGTGAAGGAAACGATTAGGTCTTGGTCATTGATGGAGACGATCGTGTCTGTCACTGGATTAGCAGGAGTGATGATTTTAAATCAAATTTTGTAGTTTACTTAGTTAATAATGTGGTAGAAAAAAAGACGAGGTGAATCCTAATTTGGTATAAAAGCTAAAAATCAAGTAGAAAATTTCATCTTGGTGCGAATCAATTAAAAGAGGGGGTAAGCTACAGCTTGATCCCTCTTTTTTTTAAATAAATTCAATAAGCGTTTATTTAAAGGATATTCCTCCCTTTTGCTAAATACTAGATGGCTAATTGCCGTTTTTGCCAAATGATTTCGTCTAATTGCTTATATAAATGCCTTTAATGAAAACTATTTGATTATTTAATTGTTAAATTTTGAATTAAACTATAATTTCGACCCCTCATTACATTATCCTTCAATTAAAAAAAACAATTATGAAAAAAACATTACTAGTAAGTATCTTCTTGTGGTTAGTGGCGATGGTTCCACTGCAAGCACAAGACAGATCAATTACGGGAAAGGTTACCGGAGAAGATGGAATGTCTTTACCGGGAGTTACCGTTTCTATCAAAGGAACCAGCAGAGGTACAAATACGGATGCTGAAGGTTCATTTAAACTGACTGTTTCATCAACATCAGTTCTAATCGTTAGTTCGGTAGGCTATACTCCTCAAGAAGTTCGAGTGGGTAACCGTACCGTTATTAATGTTTCTTTAGCATCGTCTGCGTCTACGTTAGATGAAGTGGTTGTCACTACCTTTGGAACAGCAAAAAAATCTTCATTTACTGGTTCCTCAGCTAAAGTTAGTGCTGAGAAATTAGGGGTTAGACCGATCACAAATATTGGTCAAGCATTAGAAGGTATCGCTCCCGGGGTTACAACAACTTCAACAAGTGGACAACCAGGATCTGCTCCTGCAGTTCGTATCCGTGGTTTCGGTTCGATTTCATCTTCAAACGATCCTTTGTATGTAGTGGATGGTGTTCCGTACTCTGCAAGTATTGCAAACTTAAACAATGACGACATTGAGTCGATTACTGTTTTGAAGGATGCTGCGTCTACTGCATTATATGGTGCTCGTGCTGCGAATGGTGTTGTAATGGTAACCACTAAAAAAGGTTCAAAAGGAAAAAATACGATTAATATTCGCTACACTAAAGGTTTCAATACGCGTGCTCTTCCTGAGTACAACCGCGTAGGAGCTGCTGATTACTATCCTTTAATGTGGGAAGCAAATAGAAATAACTTGGCTTACCGTGCTGCAAGTCCAGTGCCTATTGCAACGGCAAACACAACTGCTTCTGCTGGCTTAGGTGCTATTGTGGGTGCGGGATACAATGTATATAATGTGCCTTTCGCGCAATTAGTAGGTACAGATGGTAAATTAAATCCGTCTGCTCAAATGATTTATAGTGCAGATGATTTAAACTGGGAGAAGGCTGTAATGCGTCAAGGTATTCGTGATGAGGTTAATGCTAACTTTTCTGGATCTAACGGAAAATCAGATTACTTCTTGTCTGTATCTTATTTGAACGATAAAGGATATCAAATTAAGTCTGATTATGATCGTTTTACGGCTCGTTTAAATGTCAATTCTCAAATGAACAATTGGTTCAAAGTAGGGGCTAACATGAACACAACCGTTATTAATTCGAATCAGTCTACTGCTGATGGAGGAACTTCTTTTGTGAATCCATTCTTCTTTACGCGTGGTATTGCACCTATTTATCCTGTTCATGCATATGATCCAGCTAATCCTGGCCAATTCTTGAAACTTGAGAATGGAAGCCGCCGTTATGATTATGGTAACTTAAGCGCATTGGGATTATCTAACCGTCCACAATATGGTGGTCGTCACGTAGTGGCTGAAACGGAATTGAACGAAAACTTCTTCCGCAGAAACTTACTAGGTGGTCGTGCTTACGGTGAGATCTCTTTCTTGAAAGATTTCAAATTCACGAATAACATCGGTGTGGATATCACGAACGCGAATTCAATTGTTTTTGGTAACCCAGAAATTGGTGATGGAGCTCCAGCAGGTCGTGCATCAAATACATTTGATAATATTACAAACTATAACTTATCACAAACGTTGACTTATAATCATTCGTTTGGAAAGCACACGGTGGATGCCCTTTTAGGTCATGAAAACTACAACTTGGTAAGTAATACATTAGATGGATCTCGTTCACAACAGATCTTAGATGGTAATTATGAGTTAATTAACTTCACTACAACAACGAACTTGACATCTCAATTTGATATTCGTCGTGTTGAAGGTTTCTTCTCTCGTTTAAACTATGACTATGATTCGAAATACTTTGTTTCGGTTTCAGCGCGTCGTGATGGTTCATCTAAGTTCTACCAAGACAAGCGTTGGGGAACATTCTATTCTGCTTCAGCTGCATGGCGTTTAGATCAAGAAGATTTCATCAAGGAATTAACTTTCATTGATAACTTGAAATTAAGAAGTTCATGGGGTCAAACAGGTAACGATGGCGGTATCAGCAACTATGCATGGCAGCCATTGTACGCTTTAGGTTGGAATAATGCCTTAGAGCCAGGAATTCTTCAATCTTCTCTAGGAAGTAAATCCTTAGAGTGGGAAACAAATACTGCTTTTGATGTGGCCTTAGAATTCGGTTTATTCAAAAACAGAGTTTCAGGTACTATTGAATACTTTGATCGTCAATCTACTAATTTGATTTTCGCAGTACCTCTTCCTTTATCGGTGGGTATCGGAACTGAGACTAGAAATATTGGATCCATGTACAATCGTGGTATCGAATTACAGTTAGCAGCTGATTTAATCAGAACGAAGGATTTTGTTTGGAATGTAGATTTCAATGCTACTAAATTAGAGAACAAAATCACTAAGATGCCTGCAGAAAGTAAGGAGATTATTGATGGTACTAAGAAATTAGCAGAAAATCGTTCTCTTTATGATTATTGGTTACGTGAGTACAAAGGAGTTAATCCAGAAAATGGTGTAGCTGAGTACCGCGCTATCGCTTTTGTTCCGGCTAACTCTAGAATTACAGCTAATGGAGATACGTTGACTAACAACATTTCTAATGCTCGCTTTGGTTATAATGGAACATCTATTCCAGATTTAACAGGTTCTGTTAATACATCATTACGTTACAAGGGCTTCTCTTTAACAGCTTTGATGGTGTACCAATTAGGTGGTAAAATTTATGATGGTGCCTATGCTAGTTTAATGGGTGCTGGTTACCACAATGCGAAACACGAAGATATCTTAAAGCGTTGGGTTAACCCAGGTGATATTACTAATGTGCCACGTATGGACGCTGGTAGAACAGCGGATTTTGATGCTGCATCAGATCGTTGGTTAATCGATGGTAGTTTCATGAATATTCGTACGGTAACTTTATCTTATCGTTTACCAAAATCTGTGATGAATCGTTTAAAAATTGATAATGCACAGGTATATGTGAGTGGTGAAAACTTCTTAATGTTATCCCGTCGTAGTGGGATGAACGTGCAACAGAACTTTGGTGGAACAACAAGTAATGTGTACAGTCCAGCGAAGTCATTAGTATTAGGTCTATCATTCTCGTTATAATATAGAATCATGAAAAAGAAATATTTAGTTTACTTTTCGCTAGTCTTCGCCATTTTATTTACTTCATGCGAGGAAGCGTATTTAGATACAAAGCCGACGGCGAGTATCGATGCAGGGTCTGCTTATGCCACTACTAAGAACGCATCTGCAGCAGTTAACGGTATTTACCGTTCTTTTGTCGTACGTTATTTAAGTTCTCAAGGTCACTCAGGTCATCCTGCGATGATGATCATCCTAGATAAATTGGGAGAAGATTTAATCATTGGTACAACAGCCGGAACAAATGGTTGGCATGCGAATGAAACAAGATGGGTCGCACACCGTACAGACGTTAATGTTATGTCTCAGTTTCCTTGGGAGATGTACTACCGTATCATTGGTAATGCTAATATTGGTATTGCTAACATTGATAAA
This sequence comes from Aquirufa sp., assembly GCF_044239315.1. GTDB lineage: Bacteria > Bacteroidota > Bacteroidia > Cytophagales > Spirosomataceae > Aquirufa. The sequence continues at coordinate 42,931 of NZ_JBIIBQ010000002.1, forward strand.
GCGGTAGGTCCTGCGGCGGAACGTAATGCGTTAAAAGGTGAAGCTCTAGCTTTACGTGCTTTCGGTTACTTTAATTTAGTGCAGTTGTATGGAAAGCGCTATGATGCAGCGGCTAAGCCTAATGCACAATTAGGAGTTCCTTTAGTGTTAGAACCGACTACAGCTGGTATTCCTCGTAATACGGTGGAGGAAGTATATACTCAGATTAATAAGGATTTAGCAGAGGCTGCGACATTACTTACTATTTCGCGCTTAAATAAGTCACACATAAATCTTAGTGTGGTAAAAGGATTACAAGCTCGCGTGGCTTTAGTACAACAAGATTGGGCTAATGCGTCTAAGTTTGCAGCTGAGGCTCGTGCTGGGTATGTTCCTATGACAGCAACACAATACCAAGATGGATTTCAAGATATTTCGAATTCAGAATGGATGTGGGGTTTTGATCACTTAGAAGATCAGTCTGAGTTTTTTGGTGGATACCACTCTTATAATTCTTGTAACTATAACTCAACTGTTATCAGAACGTATCCTAACGTAATTAACAACTTGTTATATGCTCAAATTCCAGCAACGGACGTTAGATCAAAAATGTGGGTAGAAACCCCTACGGCGACGAACTCAGTAATTCCTCCAGGGGGTGTTCGCCCTAAGTGGTTGAATCAGAAATTCAGATTGCCAGGTACACCTTCTACCTCAGCTATGGGCGATGTTCCTTACATGCGCGCTGCAGAGATGTATTTGATCGAAGCAGAAGCTAAAGCACGTTTAAATGATGCGGCGGGAGCTTCTAAAGTATTATTCGATTTAGTGAAAGTAAGAGACCCGAACTATGTTCAGTCTACTAAATCAGGTGTTGCATTGATCAACGATATTTTAATTCAACGTCGTATTGAACTTTGGGGTGAGGGACATCGTTTCTTTGACCTAAAGCGTACTAATGCGCCTTTAAATAGAAATGGAACGAACGCTATTGCTTCAGTTGCCTTACTATTTGATGTGGCTCCTGGGGATGTACGTTGGGAGTTCGTGATCCCACGTCGTGAGATTAATGCGAATACAACGATCGTACAGAATCCGTTATAATTTATTTTGTAATTTAAGGGTGGCTAATTTATTAGCCACCCTTTTTTGTTTATATCTATTCTATACTATGAAAAAATCAACTATTTTAGTCGCGCTTAGCGTGTTACTATTCTCGCACTCTGCCCTGAAAGCTCAAGATGCTGATGCCTATCAATTGCCACCTAAAGCGATTGCAGATTTAGTTTTAGCCAAACCTACACCTCTTGTACGAATTGATTCCAAGGCGGAATACCTGCTTTTATTAGGTCGTAACTCGTATCCTACGGTAGAAGAATTAGGACAACCCGAGATGAAAATTGCGGGTCTTCGCTTGAATCCCCTAAATTTTTCTCCATCTCGCCAAAGTCCAATCAGCAGTATAACCCTTCAAACTATTCGTACCGGCACAAAAATTGAAATCTCAGGATTGCCTAAAAACCTGACAGTGGGATCCATCTCTTGGAATCCATCTGAGACTAAGATTGCGTTCGCCCAAATAGAAGTAAACGGCGTCGATTTATATGTGATCGATATAGCTTCGAAAAAAGCCACTCGTATAAACAACGCTCCCTTAAATCAAGTCTTAGGAAATGCGTTTACATGGGTAGATGATCAATCGATTCTTTACAAAGTAACCACACATGATGCAGCAGGTGCTCCTAAGCGTCCAATTACTCCTAAAGGACCTACGATTCAGCAGAATGTAGGTAAAGCGGCGCCAAGACCTACCTTTCAGGATTTAATAAAATCTCCCTATGACGAAAGTCTTTTTGCCTATTACGCGGAGGCCCAATTAGTCGTTTATAAGAATGGGGTGAATAAGAAAATAGGGGAACCGTCTCTTTTCAATTCCTTCCAATTATCTCCGGATCGTCGCTATATTTTGACGCGTTCCGTAGCCAAGCCTTTCTCTTATGCAGTACCTGCCTATGGATTTCCTACGACGGTGAAAGTGCTTGATTTGGACGGAAAAATGATCAAAGAAATTGCCAAATTACCTTCTGCTGAAAGCGCTCCATCTGGAAATGATAACGTACAAAATGTGCCAAGAGGATTTGATTGGAGAGATGATGAGCCAGCATCTTTGGTATATGCTATGCCATTAGATAGTGGTTTTATTAAGAAGCAAGTAGAGTTTCATGATGCGGTATATTCGATATCAGCTCCCTTCACTCAAGAGGCAAAAGAATTGTTTAAAACAAAGACTCGTTTTTCTAACGTGATTTGGGGAAATAATAAAGTCGCTTTAGTGACGGAGGTTTTACGTGGTAAGCAAACGTCTAAAGTAAGTCGTTATTCTCCGGCTGATGGAACAATGGACGTTTTGTATGAGCGAAACATTACCGATGCTTACCGCAATCCGGGAAGTCCAGTGTTGACAAAAAATGCGTTAGGTCGTGATGTGATTCAATTTACGGATAACGGAACTAAAATTTTGATGAACAATCCAGTGGGATCATCCGATCAGGGGGATCTGCCGTTTATCGCAAAGTTTGATCTAGCGACGAAGAAGAACGAGATCGTTTGGCGTGCTAAACCGGGTTATTTTGAGCAAGTGGAAGAGGTTATTGATGCAGATAAATTGATCGTTTTAAGTAGAAAAGAATCCCAAACGGAGGTGCCTAATTATTTCATCAAAAATTTGTTAAACCCTGCACAAGATAAAGCGTTAACTCAATTTGAGAATCCTTATCCTAATTTAGTGGGAATTACTAAGGAGAAAATCAAGTACAAGCGGGCAGATGGCGTTGATTTAACTGGCGACTTGTATTTACCTAAAGGCTATAACAAAGAGAAAGATGGTCCCTTACCCGTATTGATTTGGGCTTATCCTCGTGAATTTAATTCAGCTGCAGATGCTGCGCAAATTCGGGGAAGCAAGGATCGATTTACCATGTTAAGCTGGGCATCGCCCATTTATTATGCGACACAAGGTTATGCTATTTTAGATAATGCTGAAATGCCAATTGTGTCTACGGATGCTAACAAGAAGCCAAACGATAACTTCGTGGATCAATTAAAATTAAATGCTTCGGCAGCCATTGATTACTTGGTTTCTTTAGGCGTGGGCGATCGCAAGCGCATGGCCGTAGGTGGTCACAGTTATGGTGCTTTTATGACGGCAAATTTATTAGCGCACACCGATCTTTTTAAAGCAGGTATTGCGCGTAGTGGGGCATATAATCGTACGTTGACACCATTTGGTTTCCAAAATGAAGATCGTACCTACTGGCAAGCTCCGCAATTGTACTTTGATATGAGTCCATTCAGCTTTGCGGATAAAATCAAAGAGCCTATTTTATTAGTACACGGTGAGCAAGATGATAATACAGGAACTTTCCCAATTAACTCAGAGCGTTTATATGCTGCCTTGAAAGGTAACGGTGGAACAACTCGCTTTGTCTATCTGCCTTATGAAGCGCACAGCTACCGTGGAAAAGAAAACGTATTGCATATGCTATGGGAGCAATTCCAATGGTTAGAAAAATACGTGAAGTAAGAGAAAGTTTAACAAAAAAGAGGCGACCCGCAGGGTCGCCTTTTTTTATATCTCTACTCTATACTCTCTTATCTCTATTCCAGAGAATTACCAAATCTTAATTCGATCTTCCGGCTTCTTATACAACTTATCACCTGGCTTCACACCGAATGCCGTGTACCATGCGTCCATATTCACAGGAGCTCCAATCGTACGGTATTGGTTAGGCGAGTGAGGATCCGTTTGTACTTGTTGTACCTCTGATTCTGGTAGCGATGAACCTCTCCAAACTTGAGCCCAAGCTAAGAAGAAACGTTGGTCTGGAGATAATCCGTCGATTTTCTTCGATGCCTTTCCTTGCTTCGTCATCTTGAATGCCTCATAAGCCATATTCAAACCACCTAAATCTCCGATGTTTTCTCCCATCGTTAACTTACCATTTACATGGATGGTATCTTGAACTGTATACGCATCAAATTGCTTGCCTAAAAGTTCAGTTCTAGCCTTGAACTTCGCTAAATCGTCTTTTGTCCACCAGTTACGAAGCGTTCCATCTTTATCGTATTGGCTACCTGAATCATCAAATCCGTGTGACATTTCGTGGCCGATTACCGCACCGATTCCACCATAGTTAATCGCATCATCTGCGTCAGCCGCGAAGAAAGGGAATTGTAAGATACCAGCTGGGAATACGATTTCGTTCATCACTGGGCTGTAATAGGCGTTTACTGTTGGAGGAGTCATGCCCCATTTGCTTCTGTCAATTGGTTTGCCTAATTGTGCTAGGTTTTCTTGGAAGCCCCAAGCGCCTGCACGGCGAACATTTCCATAAAACTCAGCTCCACTGATTTCTAAACCATCGTAGGTCTTCCATTTGTCAGGATATCCGATTTTAGGAGTAAAGGCATTTAATTTTGCTAAAGCCTTTTCTTTTGTCTCCGTGCTCATCCAATCCAATTTATTGATGCGAACCGCAAAAGCTTTACGTAGGTTAGCCACTAATTCAACCATTCTCGCTTTCGCCTCAGGCTTGAAGTATTTGGCTACATAAATCTGACCTAATAACTCACCCAAGGTACCGTCTGTCATAGAGGACATACGTTGCCATCTAGGTGTTTGAACTTTTTGGCCTGATAATACTTGTGAATAGGCAAAACTTGCTTTCACGAAAGGAGAGCTTAAATACCCAGCGCTACCACGCAACAAGTTCCATGTTAAATACGTCTTCCAAGTTTCAACAGGAGTCTCGATCAATAATTTGTTCGCCGCTTCGAAGAATTTAGGCGCACCTACTAAGATAGAATCAGGAGCTGTTGTTCCAAAGTCTTGGAAAGTCAATGCCCAGTTGAATGCAGGCGTCTTTTGACTGAAATCTGCGAAGGCAAATTTGTTGTAGGTTTTGTAAGGATCACGCATCTCTACGCGGGCCATTTGAGCCTCCGCTAATTTCTTCTCTAATTGGAAAACAGTCTCCGCATTTGCTTTCGCTTGTGCCTCTGGTGTACCTGTTAAAGTAAATAGCGTCGTTACATATTTTTTGAAAGCCTCTTGGATTTTTAAGCTGCGTGGATCATTCTTTAGGTAATTGTCACGATCAGGAAGGGAAGTACCACCTTGACCTAATTGTGGAACCATTTTCTCCACATTTTTACGGTCTTGACCGATGTAAAAGCTAAATAGGGGAGAACCAGCGCCGGTAGAGCGCATTCTTGCAATCTCTGTAACGATTTGAGATTTGAATTTTAAGCCGGCGATGTGTTGTAAATCGGCTTGAATAGGAGTGTATCCTAATTTTTCGATAGTTACACTGTCCATAGCTGCCGAATAAAAATCAGCAACTCTTCTCTCAATAGAGCCTGGAGCGGCATTGGTACCTTTTAAACCGTCTAAAATTGTTTTAACCGCATTGATATTGAAATCGCGTAATTGGTTAAAACTTCCCCAGCGGGTTTCTTTAGCAGGGATAGGATTTTTTCTGATCCATGGACCATTTGCGTATTCCATGAAGTCATCTCCAGGTTTAACGCTGAAATTCATATTATCTCTGTCGATGAATTTTCCCGGTTTTTCTTGGGCATAAAGGCTGCTGCTGACTAAAAGCGTACCAGCCATAAGTAGTTGATAGTATTTATTTTTCATTTGAAAAAGGTTGTTGTGGCAGTAAATTAATTAATTTAAGGATTCTAAACTACCGATATGAAGAAATTGTTATTATTACTGTCCTGCTTTTTGGCATTTAGCCTCTCTATGAATGGCCAAAAGCCCATGACCCATGAGATCATGATCAAATTTAAAAAGATCGGAGCGCCTAAAATTTCCCCCGATGGACGTCACCTCATTTATTCCCGAATAGAAACTTCCTATAATCTTGAGGAGCAAACTTCGGACTTATGGATTGCATCTACAGACGGTTCCACTGAGCCTCGAAAATTAACCAATTCAAAAGGAGGCGAGGACAATTACCAATGGTCAGCGGCTTCTGATAAAATTTATTTTATTGCCAAAAGAGACGGCGATGACGTCCCTCAATTATACGTTCTTCCCTTAGCTGGAGGAGAAGCCCAACGTTTAACCACTTTGTCAACCGGCGTGAGCGATGTAAAGTTCTCTTCCGATGGATCTCGCATCATTTTCTCCAGTCGTGTTTTTCCTACCGCTTTCACGGATTCTACTAGCAAAAAGTTAGCAGATGAAAAGAAAAAAATTAAGACCAAAGCTCGTGTCTACCAATCCTTCCCCGTGCGTTATTGGGATGCTTGGTTAGACGAAAAGCAGAGTCATATTTTCGCTATGGAATTAAAGGCCGGAGCTCAACCCGTGAATTTAATGAAAGATATTTCACTCGTTCAATCTCCTGGTTTTCGTTTAGGTTCTTATCATTTCAGCCCAGATGGAAAATCAGTCGTGTTCACGGCCACTACGGAATACAATACTACTGCCTATCAATCTTCGAAATCGAATATTTATTCAGTTAGTATCTCTGGCGGAAAGGAAACCGCCCTCGTGAGTGATGAGACAGATTATTCATCCGTGGAATACACTGAAGACGGGAAATATTTGATTGCGACCGGTTCTGCTAATGGGAATAAATTGTATTACTTGAATCGCGTTTACCGTTTTGATGCCTCTACTAATTCAGCCAAAAAAGAGCTAGCCGCCACCCTCGATCGTCCCATCAACGATATGGAAATGGCCGGTTCATCAATCTATGCTAGTATTGAAGACCAAGGTGTAGATCGAATCGTCGAAATTTCAATTAGTGATGGATCAGTAAAACCGGTTCTAGGCGCTGAAACGGGATCCTTCTCTGCATTAAGTTTATCTACCAATCCGCGAGTTTTTGCCTATCAATACCAAAACATGGCAACTCCTCCAGAAGTGTGGGCCTCTGTAAATGGTTCTTTGAAAGCCATTTCAAAGGCAAACGATGCGGTACTAGCCGGTTTAGATTTAGTAAAGCCGGAGGTGATTTGGACTAAATCATCTCGAGGAAAAAACATCCGCTCGGTGGTTTTGAAGCCGACGGGTTTTGATTCCTCTAAGAAATATCCCCTATTCGTATTAATGCACGGAGGACCAGCCAGTTCTTTCAAGGACGTATTCGGCTACCGTTGGAATCCTTATATTTTAGGTTCAGCTGGTTATGTAATTGTGATGACAGACTACACGGGTTCCATAGGGTATGGCGAGAAATTTGCCCAAGATATTCAGTTTGATCCCTTCAAAGGTCCGGGCCAAGAAATCCAAGAAGCCGCAGCCGATGCCATCAAACGCTTTTCTTATATAGATGGAAGCAAACAAGCAGCGGGTGGTGCCTCCTACGGAGGTCACTTAGCAAACTGGATGCAAGCGTCTACGGCTCATTATAAATGTTTGATTTCACACGCTGGCTTAGTGAATTCCGAAGCACAATGGGGAACATCCGATGTGATTTGGGGCAGAGAATTAATGAATGGTGGAGCACCTTGGGTACCGACCAAAACGTGGAAAGAACAAAATCCGATGCGCTTCGCTGCCAACTTCAAAACGCCCATGCTCTTAACCGTAGGCGAGAATGACTACCGCGTACCTATTAACAATACCTTAGAAAATTGGAGCATTCATCAGCGTTTACAGATTCCATCTAAGTTGATTGTTTTCCCTGGAGAGAACCACTGGATCCTGAACCCAGACAACTCGAAGTTTCATTATGCGGAGATACAAAACTGGCTAGCAACTTACTTGAAATAGTAAGTTGTTAGTAGCCAGTAGTCGGTAGTCAGTAGCCGGTAAATAGTAATCAGTAGCTAGTAGTCAGTAACCAGTGGTCGGTTTATGTTATACTGCCTACTACCGACCACCGATTACCGACTACCGGACACCGGATACCGATTACCGGACACCGAATACTGGATACCGATTACCGACTACCGATTACCGGATACTGACTACCGATTACTGGATACCGATTACTGACTACCGACTACCGGATACCGATTACCGACTACCGTATACTGATCATCTCCCCCGTCCTTACCGACTCATCGCAAGCAAAGGCGATTCGAAGACTGTTAACCGCATCTTCTACGTGATCAGTTAGATCTACGTTGTCTTGAATGGCACGGAGGAAATAGGCCTGCTCGCGATCACAAAGGCCTTGGTGGTCTGGTTCATCGGTTAGATTGACCCATTCGTCGTCTTTTGTGAATTCATTTTTTGCATCGATGTCTGCATGGTGAACGCGAAGTGATTCGGTTTTGGTGTGTGATTCCACATCATCTGATTTGCCTTCGCCTCCGGCATTTTTAGCGACGATGGAAACAGAGCCTTTTGGGCCAAAAACATCTTTCACAAAATACGCATTCTGCGAGATCATCGGTCCCCAGCCGGCTTCGTACCAGCCCACGGATCCGTCTTCAAAATGGATTTGAAGCTGACCATAATTATAATTTCCGGCAGGAATATCTTCTGTCATTCGAGCGCCGATCGCTGAAACGCGTAAGGGTTTAGAGCGAGTCATTTGGCACATCACATCGATATAATGAACACCACAATCCACGATAGGACTTAGAGATTTCATCAAATTGCGGTGAACATCCCACATGTATCCATGTGACTGTTGGTTGAGATTCATGCGCATAACAAGAGGTTTTCCCATTGTCTTTGCGATCTCTATAAATTTAATCCAAGAGGGATGGTGGCGTAAAATATAGCCCACCACGAGTTTCTTGCCACTTTTCTGTACCGCTTCAGCGACGCGAATCGCTCCGGCTAAAGAATCTGCAATAGGTTTTTCTAGGAATACATGGCACCCGGCCTCAAGGGCTGCGATGGAATAAGCTTCGTGCGTATCTGGGTAAGTGGAGATGCAAACCGCATCTGGCTTTGAATCGGCAAGGGCGGTATAGTAGTCGCTGTAGAGCTTTTGGCCCCCACCTAATGCTTCATTTAATACTTCTTTGCTATTTCCCGGTGAAACGAGTCCGCAAATTTCAAATCCGGCAACGTTTTGGTAGGCTTTCGCATGGGAGGCTCCCATGTTTCCGCAACCCACCACGAGCACGCGTATATTTTTCATATTAATCGATTTAGAGTCGTAAATTAGGAAGAATGATTAGAAAAATCGAATCTTCCCCTTTACAATTTATGCGCAAACTCCTTATTTTATTTCTATTAAGTTCCTGGTCCCTTCAAGCCCAAGACAAATCAGGTATAACTGGGAAACCTGATACGTCCTTTGCAAACTATTCTGCTTGGCGGAGTCTATTGAAAGAGGATCCCACGGTGCGGCTGACTGATTTTCAAAGTTCAAAGAGCAAAGTTCAAAGTTCAGTGTACAAAGTAATAGGAAAGAGAAAATTAGCAGTAGATGAATATGCGATTTCAACCTCTCGCGTGCTACCTGCGCTTGTTTTCTTTCATGGGGGAGGCTGGCGAACGGGTCATCGCTCACAGCATATTCCCTTAGCAAAAGCACTGGCTGATCGCGGTTATCGCGTATTTCTAGTGGAATACCGATTATCCACAGAAGCTTTATATCCAGCGGCCATGCTGGATGCGCAGGCAGCCTTGCAGTGGGTAGATAAACGAAAGAATGTAGGAGAAATCTATGTAGCGGGTTATTCAGCTGGGGGCCAAATGGCTGCGCTATTGGGATCTGTTCAAGATGAAAACACCTATGGTAAAGGGGTGAAACTGGCTGGAGTAATTGATATTGATGGAATTTTAGCCTTTATTCATTCAGAGTCAGGGGAAGGTGATGATAGCAAACGCACCTCGGCAGCTACCTATTATTTTGGCTATAATAAAAAGGATGGCGAAGCGATATGGAAAGAGGGTTCGGCCTTAAGTCATGTCACTAAAGGGGATCCTCCTGTCTTATTTTTGAATTCTGGTGTAGATAGAATGCACGCAGGCCGAACAGATTTTATGAATAAAATGGCAGGATTTGGGATCCATACGGAATATTATACGTTTGAAAAAGCACCTCATACCTTCGTTTTAATGAATCACTGGTTTAACCAAGTGGTGGATCGGATGGATCGCTTTATGAAGAAGCGTTTAGTGGTGGGGACTGAATTCAAAACGATACAATCAGCCGTGGATTCCGCGCGTCCAGGTCAAGAGATATTTATCAAAAATGGGCACTATCGAGAAAAGGTTTTCATCGATTCATTAAAGCACCACTTGAGTTTTACAGGAGAAAGTAGGGAGGGAGTGGTGATACAGGAGTCGATTGCACGGGATATTTGGCGTTGTTCTAATCCAGATGATTATGGCGCAGGCGTGTTGAATATCAAGGGCCATGATCTTTCGTTTACGAACCTCACGGTTATTAATGAGTATGGATTTACGGCTACCAAGGACGTAACTATCCCATGTTTAAACGAAGCAGGTAAAGAAACGAACACGACTGTTCAGAAATATGCGCTTCCTCGCGAGAAAGGAGAGAAAGAAGGGGAGAAGATCGTCCGTGTGGATGGTCACCAATTTGCGGTTCGGACGATGCCAGGGGCAACAAGATTGTCTTTTGAGCATTGCACCTTGCAATCAGGCGGAGGCGATACGATGAGTCCGTGGGATGTGAATACCGGAATGTATTATTTGAATGACTGTTTAATCGAAGGGGGAGTAGATTTGTATTGTCCGCGCGGTTATGCCTTAGCTGAAAACTGCACATTTGTGTGCCATAATACAAGTGCTGCTATTTGGCATGATGGATTGGGAGATCAAAATGCGAAGACGGTATTAAAGAATTGTCGCTTCATGGGTGATCTGGGATATAAATTAGGTCGCTACCACCGGGAAGCTCAATTTTATTTGTTCAACTGTTCCTTTGATAAAAACATGGCTGATGCACCAATCTACCAATCGGGCGATCGGGTGCTCAATTGGGGGCATCGCGTGTATTATTCGGGTTCTCACCGCGATGGGGGGGACTATACATGGCATAAAAACAATACCTCTTTGAAAGCTGCTGACTTTACTTTTAAATCGGTTTTTGGAGATAAATGGAAAAAATAATTTATTGTATCAATAAAATACATTAACTTTGAACCATTACCTCTAAACCTATTTTTTATGAACTCGAGAAGAAAATTTTTACAACAGTCTAGCGCATTCCTAGCGGCTAGCGTTTTTGCTCCTCGGTTTTTATCTGCCCAAACCTTCACAAGTCGTCCAGTCGGTATTCAATTGTTTACCTTCTTTGGCAAATTCGACCAAGATGTGAAAGGCAATCTGCAGAAAATCGCAGAACTCGGCTACACGGAGATCGAATCAGCCTTCAGTATGTTACCCGGTTTTTATGGAATGAAAGGGAAAGAGTTCAAGGCTATTAATACAGATTTGGGTCTTAATTGGGTGGCACATCATGTGGTGGGTGCTCCTCTAAAACCGCGTCCAGGTATGGATATGTCACGTTTCCCGAAAATGGTGAATTTACGTGATGACGCGCAGCAAGCAGTAGATAATGCTGCAGAGGCAGGTGTGAAATACTTGGTTTGTGCGAATATTCCGATAGAGACGAAAGACGAGGTTTCTCAGGCTGTTGTTACACTGAATAAAGTAGGTGAATTAGCGAAGAAAGCAGGATTAACTTTCTGCTACCATAACCATGATGCAGAATTTAAAGTAGTAGAAGGCCAAAAAGCCTTTGACGTTTTCACCTCCCAGGTTCCAGCAGACTTATTGAAATTTGAATTAGACTTAGGTTGGGCTTCCAAGGCGGGCGTGGATGTACCTGCTTTATTTAAGCAGCATCCGGGACGTTTCCCTTTATGCCATATCAAAGATTTTGACTCAGAATTTAAAAATATTCTCCCAGTAGGAGAGGGTGTCATTAACTACAAGCGCATTTTTGATGCGGCTAAATCAGGAGGATTAGAACACTTCTTTGTAGAACATGACTTCCCGAAAGACGCTTTCGAAAGCCTTCGCATTAGCAAGAAAGCTTTGGATGCAATTTTATAATCCGCCTAAGGTTTTAGTGTTTAATGATTGAATTTAGAATCTGGAAAAACATCCCCTCGTGGGGGATGTTTTTTTATTTTAGGATGTAAAACTGGTAAGGAGCAAATGCTAAATGGTCATGATCCATTCCCACCTGGATTGTTTTGCCTGACCAAAGGTCTTTCAGCGAAGTGGCACGTTCTCCAAAAGCACCGAGTACATAATAGGTCACCTCTTGCGGCACCGCACTAAAGTTGAATAAGAAATACACTTTCTCGTCCTCTATGTAGCGCTCGAAACCGATGATGGAATTATTGTGAATCTCTAACCAGTGAATATTTTTCAAATCAGCCACCGCTTTTAATGATTTACGCAGCTTGATCAGCTTTTGTAAATTCGAGAATACCTGGTTTTCCACTGTATTCGGCGAGTCAACCGCCGCATTCTTCTTCCAATCGATGATAGGTCGGTGCATCCAACGGTTATCGTAGGATTTTCCAGGATCTTCTAAATAAGCATAATCATTTGTGTAAGCCGCCTCATCACCATAGAATAACATGGGAACCCCTCCTACAAATAGGCTTAGTGCCTGCATCAAGATAATCTTGTCAATCGATGTCTGAATGGCAGACGCATCTTTTGCATTTATGGCTTTTTCCAAACCACACAAAGAGGCTAGTGAACCAGATAGGCGAGCATCCTGTGTTTTTGGATTCACTGCAAAAAGGGCACCTGTGGCTGGTGAGTCGATTCCGCCGCTGTAATAGTTCTTGATATACGAGCGGTGATCGTAGGGATTATAACCAGCTTGCTCAATCATCCAATCGTCATAACCTAAACCGATATCATCATGGCAACGGGTATAAGTTAGCCAGGTTGCGCCTTTCGGCTTACGCAATAATTCATTTTGTGCGGTTCGCATCACGCGGATATCGCCTGTTGCGAGGGCATCCCATTGCACTGCCATTTGGGTGGCATTATAAGCGAAGTCACATTCGTGTGTCGCGAAACGCCCCGTCCCAAAATATTCCATAATTTGTGCAGGTGCCACAATCGCCTCACCTAAAATGGCCATTCCCGGCGTTGCCACTTCCACACACATTTTGATTAATTGTAGCAATTGGTGGGCTTCAGGTAGGTTTTGGCAAGAGGTACCCATTTGTTTCCAAATGAACGCCGGCGCATCAATACGCACCACATCCACACCTAGATTCGCATAACAGAATACGTTAGCGAGCATTTCTACGAAGACTTTGGGATTCGTATAATTCAAATCCCACTGGTAATGATGGAAAACGCTCATCACCCATTTGTCTAATTTTTCGTCATAAGTGAAACTGCCTGGGGAACTCTCTGGAAAAATTTCTGGCATCGTTTCTTCCATCGCATCCGGAATGCGGCGGTCATCGTACATGTAGAAATAGTCCTGGTATTCTTTGATCCCCGCTTTCGCTAGCTTCGCCCATTCGTGGTGATGCGACGTGTGATTTAACACAATGTCGATCATTAAATACATGTCCTTTTGCTGCAGCTCCTGCTGGAATGCACGCAAATCTTCGATCGTCCCCAACTTCTCCTCCACCACGCGAAAATCTTCCACTGCATAACCGCCATCACTTTCTCCTTCTGGACTCTTAAATAAGGGCATCAGGTGGAGGAAATTCACGCCTAATTTTTCCAAATAAGGCAATTTAGCTGGCATGTCCTTAATCTTTCCTGCGAAACGATCCACGTAAAGACTCATCCCCACGAGGTCTTGACTTAAAAACCAGTTTTCTTCCTGCTTCGCCTTTGCTTCGTCCCTTTTTTTTAAGGAAGCACTGCGATCTAGATGTGCTTGAAAAATAGCGTTGATTAAATCGGTAAATAAGGGACTGTCTCCATAAATCGTTCTAAAATGGGTATGGATATCGTCCAAATTCGCAGTTAAACGCTCTTGAAAGCCTGCATCTTTGATCTTATGGTTCTTTATAAGCGCATGCGCCTGTTTTTGTAAAGCGGAATTGTACACGTTCGATTAATTAAAAATACTGTTATTCAAATTTTTGAAGGCCTCCATGGCTCCTAGGTATTCGCACGTTCTGGCACCCGCCTTATTAGCGTTTTCCACAATCTTTTTCCAGGCCGCAAAATCAAGATCTTGGATTTTTAAACCATCTAATTGATAAAGTACAGCGCCTACAAAGGCATCGCCAGCACCCGTCGTGTCGACCGGTTTAATGGCAATACTTGGAATGATATAGGTTTTGCCAGCTAGGCCTAATAAAGTACCCTCTTTTCCTAAGGTAATGGCAAAAACGCCTTTACAGATTTCTAATAAAGCTTCCGTCGCCTCTTCCAAAGTTTCCGTCTCAGTAATTAGCATCGCTTCCTCATCTGATAATTTGGTGAAATCTGCCTCTTTCAGGAAGAGTAGACTTTGCTTGATGAAGGTGGGTATTTTATCGCCAAACAATAAATGGCGGTAATTCGGATCAAAAGAAATGATTTTGCCGTCCTTTTTCGCTCGGTCTTTTAAGGAATAATAGGCTGCATTTAGTGGCCCTTCTAAAAAGGCAGTAGCTGATCCGAAGTGAACAATATTCGCGCTAGAAAGGTCAATTGCCGCCACTTCCGCTTCAGTTAAAGCCGCATCTGCGCCTCTATTAAAAACGAAATCACGTTCTCCGTCTAGCATAAGAGAAACGAAGGCAAAAGTCGTGAAAGAGTTCGGATCTAAATGAACATGTTTGGTGTCCACATTAAAATCCTGCATCACCGAGATGAGCTGGCGACCGAAAGGGTCATTTCCTACTTTGGCACTTAATAAAACCTTCCCGCCTAAGGCACCTATCGCGGCTGCTACATTCGTGGGAGCACCTCCCGGTTTCTTTAAAAAATGTTGACCGTCTGATAGGCTTGAACCCTTGTCAGTACAAATCATATCAATCAAGGCTTCGCCTATACAGATGACACTCATGCGGATTGTTTAGATGGGGATGGTTTAATAAAGGCAGTCGCTAGGGCTGCAATGGCTAATAAAGCTCCTGCAAAGGTAATTGCATTTCTGGGATCATTGTCTAAAAAATGCTTTAAAATATAGCCAAATGAAAGATTTTGTAAGATCATTGGAATAACTATCATCATATTAATGATACCCATATAAACGCCATAACGCTCCTTCGGTATATCTCCCACGACTAGTAAATAGGGGATACCCATCATACTCGCCCAACCAATCCCGAAACCAGAAATGGCGAAGAACAAGAGGTTTTTATTCTCAATGTGTGGGAAGGCCAGGAAACCTGCCGCCGCTAAAATCAAACAAACCATATGAACAGCTTTAGCCCCATATTTATTCGCATAACGAGCTAAGGCTAAGGCAGATAAGAAAGTGACGATATTGTACCATCCATTCACTAGACCCGTCCAGGAAACCGCTTGTTCGTATAGTTCTGGGTTATCTTTCGGTGTTGCATTCCAAACAGAAAGCGCAATACTCTTTGATGAATTTTGCCAGTAGCAGAACAGGGCATACCATTGGAATAAATATACAAGGGCTAATTGCCACATCACTTTAGGCATTTCACCTATCGCATGGAAAATCTCGAAAATGGATTCTAGTACACTGGTTTTTCGTGCACGAATTTCCTTTAATTCCTCTTCGGTCGGTTCAATTTCCGAGGTGGTGTGCATACTCCACCAGATTGAACCGATGGAACAGACAGCCCCTAAAAAGAAGGAGGCATATACCCAGGTAGGTAAAGAGCCGGTTTTTCCGATGAAAATCATCGGGAAGATGAAGAGGGAAAGGTTAGCTAAGGTTTGGCCAAAACCGGTGAAGAAACTCTGCATTTGAAAACCAGTCGGCTGCTGCTCGTCGTTTAATTTATCTGCCACAAAGGCACGATAAGGCTCCATCGCCGTGTTATTCCCAGCATCTAGTATCCACAATAAACTAGCGGCCATCCATAACGAGGAGCTGAAAGGATATAAAAGTAGGCAAATACTGCATAATAAGGCTCCTATGAGGAAATAGGGCTTGCGGCGGCCCCATTTAGGGTGCCAGGTACTGTCGCTTAATGCACCGATGAATGGTTGAATTAAAAGCCCAGTAACGGGGCCAGCTAAGTTTAATAAGGGAATTTCGTCTGGACTCGCTCCTAGAAAATCATAAATGGGATTCACTGCGCTCTGCTGTAATCCGAAGCTGTATTGAATACCAAAAAAGCCAACGTTCATGTTGACTATTTGACTGAAACTCAAGGAGGGTTTACGTAATGACATGTTTGATAGGTTTATTCGTAGATGAAATTTAACTATTCTACCCAAGACCAGCAAACTGTCCTACACTGTTGAACCTAATATTCCTGATTAAGCGGGTGTATCATCAATTCATCGATAACTACGTGCGCTGGTTGATTCATCACATAAAAGATACTGTTCGCCATATCCTCCGGACTTAACCAACCTTGGTGGGAAGGATCCCCTGTTGGATCGGCATGAAAGTGGGAATCCACTAATCCAGAGTAAATGGTGCTAACTTTAATTCCATCTCTTCTCACCTCTTTTCTTAGCGCCTCTGTGAACGCGTGTTGTGCATATTTAGATGCACAATAAAGAGATCCTCCATCAAAAACCCGCTTAGCTACATCAGAGGCAATCGTTATAAAATGACCTTTTTTAGCGGCTTTCAGGTGAGGCAGGGCCTTCTGAGAGAATAAAAAAGTGCCTTTCACGTTCGTGTCAAATACCTGATCCCATTGCGCTGCAGAATAGGATTCCGTAGGCCCAAAAGCCCCGATCCCCGCGTTATTGATTACAAAATCAATATGCCCGAAAGTATGCATCGTTTTTTCGACCGCTTCGGAAACAAAGGCTTCATCAGACACATCTCCATCGAAATACAAGGGACGATGTCCAATTTCCGTAATTTCAGCAGCCAAATCCTTCAATTCACCTTTATTGCGTGCCACTAAACTGAGTTGGAAGTTGTTCTGAGCCAATAAGATAGCTAGTGCACGGCCGATTCCACGAGAGGCTCCGGTGATGATGGCGGTGGGTAGGGAATTTGACATATAAGATTATTTTTTGTTAAATTTATACAATTCCAATATAGATATGAATCAAAGAATTGCGTTTCTAATTAATCCCTTGAAGAATACAGTCGATATTTTAGACTATTTCTCCTGGGTCCTAGAAGTCGTAAAGCTAAAGAAAAAAGACTGGGAAATTGAGCTTTTTACAAAAGAATGGCCTGCCGTTTTAAGTGATTTTGATCAAGTCTGGGTGATGGGTGGCGATGGCACTTTTAATTATTTTGTGAACAACTATCCTTCGCTTGATAAGCCCATCGCCTTATTTAAAGGCGGAACTGGGAATGATTTTTACTGGAAACTATTCGGGGAGCGATCAAGAGTGTCACATTTAGAAGCCGTCTTGGCGGGACATGTTGAGGAATTCGATGCAGGTTCCTGTAATGGGCAACTATTTTTAAATGGTGTGGGGATTGGAATAGAAGGAGAGGTACTTAAATCAATGGATTCTATTCGCTATTTTAAAGGAGGTTTAGGCTATTATTTAGCGGCTATTCCGAACTTATTGAAGTTTAAAACCTATTCTGTCTCCTATGCAAAAACGGTAGATCGCGACGTTTTTCTTTGCATGGTTTTCAATTCCTCAAGAGCAGGGGGAGGATTTCATTTCTTTCCCAAAGCCTCCGTGCAAGATGGTCTTCTCGATGTGCTCTTCTGTCAGCCCATTCCGGTTTGGAAAAGACTTTATTATATGCCCATTATTCAATCAGGGAAGCATGTAAACCTGCCTATAGTTGAATTTTCTCAAGAGAAAAAGATTTCCATTCAAACCAGTCGTGTGCTCAGTGCACAAGTAGATGGGGAGGTTCAAACGTCAGACAAATTTGATTTCTGCGTTCTTCCTGCTAAATTTAAATTCATCATTCCTACACTATGAAAAAAATACTTCTGTTTGCCCTAGTAAGTCTTCAAGTTTTCGCTCAAGACGCCGATAAAAAGAAAGTCTTAGCAAGAATACAACAACAAGAATCGCATTACAGTGCTATCGCACAGAAAATCTGGAACTTCGCCGAAGTCGGATATAAAGAAAAACAATCCTCTGCACTCTTACAGGAAACCTTAAAGCAAGCTGGATTCACGATTGAATCTGGAGTAGCCGGTATTCCTACTGCTTTTGTCGCGACTTACGGTCAAGGTAAACCGGTGATTGGGATTATGGCAGAATACGATGCTTTACCTGGTTTATCACAAGATTCGATTCCGACCAAACGATCTTTAGGAGGTGCCTCTGGTCACGCTTGCGGCCACCATTTATTTGGGACAGGTTCTTCTGCTGCGGCTATTGCCGTAAAAGAATGGCTGAAAGAAACAGGTGGTAAAGGAACAATTAAGTTATACGGATGCCCTGCAGAAGAAGGGGGTTCTGGAAAAGTATATATGGTGCGTGAGGGTTTATTTAATGACGCTGATATCATGTTGCACTGGCATCCAAGCGACGCGAATTCGGTTTCTACGGGTTCTTCTTTGGCTAATAAAACAGGCAAATTCCGTTTCTATGGACTTTCTTCACACGCAGCTGCTTCTCCTGAAAGAGGGCGCTCTGCTTTAGATGCTGTGGAGGCCATGGACTTTATGGCGAATATGATGCGCGAACACGTGCCATCCTCTACCCGAATTCACTATGTGATTACGAACGGTGGTAAAGCCCCTAATATCGTTCCAGATTACGCAGAGGTCTATTATTATGTGCGTTCACCGCAACGCGATATCGTTACGGATGTGTGGAATCGCTTGGAAAAAGCCGCCGAAGGGGCCGCTTTAGGAACAGGTACACGTTACGAACTAGAGGTTATCGGTGGAGTATATGAAATTTTGCCAAACGATAAGTTAGCGTCTGTCATGAGTACAAACTTACAAACCGTAGGTGGATACATTTTGAATCCCACAGAATTAGCTTTCGCGAAACAAATGCAGCAAACAACAGGTATGTTGCAAACCGATTTAGCATCGACCTCCTCAGTCGTTCCGGGTCGTCCGGATCCGAGTGGCGGTGGTTCCACGGATGTGGGTGATGTGAGTTGGGTAGTGCCTACAATCGGTTTAGGCACAGCAACTTGGGTACCTGGTACGTCAGCACACAGCTGGCAAGCGGTGGCTGCGGGTGGAATGAGCATAGGAAAGAAAGGTATGATGGTGGCTGCCAAAACATTAGCAGGAACCGCCCTGGATTTATTCAAGAATCCCGCCTTGATTGATGCAGCAAAAGCAGAGTGGACGAAGCGAAAAGGGGCTGAATTTAAATATAAGGCGCTTTTAGGCGATCGCAAGCCGGCCTTGAATTATAGAGACTAAAAAATAAAAAGGCTTCGGCCTTTTTTATTTTATTTATTCATCGTAATATTGCAATGTAATAATTAAACCATGGGAATCACTAAATCAGATCTCTTCACAGAAGAACAAAATGCAATCGCTCAGATGGCCAAAGTACTCGGACATCCTGCGCGCGTCGCTATTTTACAACATTTGGTGAAATCCAATACCTGCATCAACGGAGATTTAGTCCAAGAATTAGGTTTAGCCCAAGCCACTGTTTCTCAACATTTAAGAGAGTTGAAAGAGGTCGGCTTCATCCAAGGTACGATAGAAGGTGTCTCGGTTTGTTATTGCATTAACCCAGAAAAGTGGGCAGAATTTAGCCAACTTTTTGGGGAGTTCTTCGAACATTATTTTATCGCACAAAAATCTAACTGTTGTTAATATGTCAACTTTTCCACGAATGCACGTCTCCCTGTATGTCAGCAATTTAGCGGCATCGGTGAATTTTTACTCGACTTTTTTCGGTCAGCCAGCTACGAAGGTAAAGCCAGGCTATGCAAAGTATGTTTTAGACAGTCCGTCACTCATTATCTCGTTTATTGAAAATCCAGACCGAGTTCAGTCGAATTTTGGCCACTTAGGTTTTCAATTGGAGACGGCGGAAGAAATGCAAACACGCTTAGAAGTAGCTAGAAATCAAGGTATTGTTTCTAAAGAAGAAATAGGCACTTCCTGCTGCTACGCGGTACAGGATAAATTCTGGGCTACAGATCCCGATGGCGTACAATGGGAAGTATATTATTTCCATGAAGACGCCGAATTCAATGACCCACACTATGAAATGCAAGATGCCTCAGCTTGTTGCATGCCTCCTGCGGATGCCGTTATAGAAAAACCAAAATTAAAAATTGCCGAAGTGCAAGCCGCAAACGCTTGTGCTCCAGGCTCTGGATGTTGCTAAGATGAAGGATTTATTAAACCAAAATTTGGACCAAATTCTCTCCCTCGAAATCCCCGAGGAGCGTAGAGAAATTTTACAAGTCTTAATTGATTATATCAAAGACAAACGCAAGAAAGAGCAGCCCATTCGCCTGAATTTCATCTGCACGCACAATTCCCGTCGCTCTCAATTCTCGCAAGTCTGGGCACAAACCGCCGCAGATTATTTCCAAATCCCAGCTCAATGCTATTCAGGTGGGGTAGAAGTGACGGCTTGCAACGAACGCACCGTTGCCTCCTTAGAACGTATGGGTTTCATCGTATCCAAACACGGACATTCGAATCCGATTTACTTTGCCCTGCATACCCAAGATTCACGTCCCATCATCTTATTCTCAAAATTATACGATGACGTCATCAACCCACATGGAATCTTTGCAACGGTTATGACCTGTTCGCATGCGGATGAAAATTGTCCCATTATACCTGGAGCAGAAGCCCGCATTCCAATACGTTATGAGGATCCTAAAGCTTTTGATGACACAGCTGAAGAGGCCACGCAATATGATGCGAGGTCTAGACAGATTGCGGGGGAGATGTTTTATGTGTTTTCAAGGGTATCAATCTAGTAGACTGGAGTCGCTAGTCACTAGTCGCTAGTCGAAAGTCCGGAGGAAGCATTTACCATTTACCATTCACCATTTACCATTCTCTCCTACGAGGTATGATCCCTCACAACCAGCCACTTACCATCAATTTTCTTCATCAACAACGTAAAATAACCTCCCGCATCACCCACCTTTGGTCTTGTTAAATGCCATTTTCCTAATACCCAGGCCGTTTTTCCATCAGTAACATCGATTTCTTGAATGTCAAAATCTAGCGTTCCCATCATCTCCCGATTAGGATAGGATTTTAAATAACGTTCCAAAGTAGCTTCCCAGCCAGAGACTACTCCGCCTTTTCCGATGAATTTCAGGTTAGGGGATTTTTCGTAGTATTCCATAAAGCCTTTCACATCTCCGGCGTTCCAAAGTGTAATCTGAGTATTCAGGACAGATTTGATGTCGGATTCGTCTTTATTTGTTTGTGCGAACAGGAGAGTGGGGAGGAGGAGAAGGAGGAGTATTTTCATTGTAGATTATAGATAAGAGAGTAGAGAGTAAAGATAATAGAGCAAAGATAATAGAGAATTGTAAATGGTGAATGGTGAATGGTAAATGGTAAATGGTATTTTTTTCCTCCCGACTATCGACTAGTGACTAGCGACTCCCGACTACTGATTACTGGATACCGACTACCGTTTTCCGGGATTTCGTCTCAATTTTTACCACATTTTTTTGAATAACCGATTATTGTATCATTTTTGTAGAATAATAAATTAAACCTATGATTAAGAAAATTACTCTCGCCATTTTGATGGCATTTCCTGTGCTTTCTTCGCTTGCGCAGGCCCCAGATGAAAATCGTTTTGTGAAATCAGTCTTAGTTGACAAATTGGATGAACCGATGGAGTTTACCTTTTTGCCGGATGGACGTATTCTATTCGTAGAAAGAAAAGGGGATGTGAAGTCTTATGATACAAAGACCAAAGAAACGAAGACGATCGCTCACTTAAATGTGAATACGAAGTACAAGAATCGCCTGGGTCAAGAGCGTGTGGCAGAGGAGGGATTGATGGGAATTGTTTTGGACCCTAACTTCAGCAAAAATCATTGGTTATATCTTTATTATGCGCATCCGACAGAGACTAAACATATTTTAGCGCGTATGGAATTGCGTGGGGATGAGTTGTTAGTTGAGCAACAAAAAGTGCTTTTAGAGGTTCCTACACAGCGTGAGGAGTGTTGCCATACTGGTGGTGGAATGGTTTTTGATAAATCAGGAAATCTTTTCCTAACAGTAGGAAATAATACAAGTAACAGTAATTCAGATGGTTATGCGCCTATTGATGAGCGTCCAGGTCAAGCGTATTGGGATGATCAGCGTGGTGCGTCGAATACAAATGATTTACGTGGAAAGATTTTACGTATTCACCCAGAGGCGAATGGTACGTACACGATTCCTAAAGGCAATTTATTCGCTCCAGGCACGCCTAAGACGAAGCCGGAGATTTATACGATGGGTCACCGCAATCCTTGGAGACCTAGTATTGATTCGAAAACAGGTTTCTTATATTGGGGAGAGGTAGGTCCAGATGCTTCGGTTGATTCAGAGAAAGGTCCTCGCGGATATGATGAATTTAATCAGGCCAAAGGTCCAGGCTATTACGGCTGGCCTTATTTCATCGGAAATAACCAAGCTTATGCGGATGTAAACTTTGAGACGATGGCAATTGGTCCTAAGTTCAATCCAGCGGCTCCTATTAACGAATCCCCTAATAACACCGGTTTACGTGAATTGCCTGCGGCAACGAAGGCGATGATTTGGTATCCATATGGTACTTCAGAAGAGTTTCCATTAGTAGGTTCATCAGGTCGTTCAGCGACGGGTGGTCCGGTATTCCATCGCTCTGATTTTCCTACTGCAAAACGTGCTTTTCCAGCGTATTATGAAGGAAAATGGTTAATTGTTGAGTTTATGCGTGGTTGGATTATGGCCGTGACAATGGATGAAAAAGGAGATTATAAGTCGATGGAGCGTTTTATGCCTTCGACGACTTTTGGTTCTGCGATTGATATGGACTTCAGCCCAGAGGGTGATTTATACGTGTTAGAATATGGTTCGGCTTGGTTCCGTGGCAATGAAAATGCCCGTTTAGTGAAGATCGAATACCAAGGAGGAAACCGCAAGCCTTATGTGGAGGCTTCTGCAGCGAAGAAGGCTGGTGCAGCACCGTTTACTACGACATTATCCGCAGAAGGGACGAAAGACTTCGATGGAGATAAATTAACCTATACGTGGACAGTGAAGAAGGCTGGTAAAATCGTGAAGAATTTAACTGGTGCGACTGCTACTTTAAGCTTGAAAGACGCAGGTAAATACCAAGTTAGCTTGAAAGCTTCGGATCCGAAGGGATTATCGAATACGGCTTCTTTGGAAATATTAGTAGGAAATGAGGCTCCAGTAGTCGACATCGCAGTGGAAGGCAATAAATCTTTCTATTTTGAAGGCCAGCCAGTTAAATATGCGGTGAAAGTGGAAGATAAGGAAGACGGTACGCTAGGAAAAGGAATCGCGCCAGAGGCGGTTGCTGCAACGGTTGATTATGTGGCGTCTGGTTACGATCCAATCGAAATGGCACAATCGCACAGAAAGGCTGATAGCGATTTATTTGCTTCGGCTGGTCTTCGTTTAATCAATGCGAGTGATTGTAAATCATGTCACCAAATGTCTGTACGTTCCGTAGGACCTTCGTATAAAGAAGTGGCTGAGAAGTACAAAGGACAAGATATGGTGGAGAAACTATCTGATAAGGTTATTGTGGGTGGTATGGGAGTTTGGGGAGAGCATGCGATGTCTGCACACCCGAATATCTCAAAAGCAGACGCAAAATCCATGGTTAATTACATCCTGAGTTTAGGGGATGCTAAAGCGAGCAATGCGATCGGTATTGCTGGAGAATTAGGCTTGAAAAAACCAGCGGATCAAGCCTCTTCTAAAGGGGTATTCGTCGTTCGTGCGACCTACTTAGATAAAGGAAACAAGAAAATGGCACCGGTTCAATCTGAGAAATGGTTGTTCTTGCGTCACCCAGCGTTGAACGTAGAGAAAGCAGATGTTTCGAAAGGTATCTTGCAATTAATCACACCAGGTCGTTCGACGAATATGGTGGGTCAAAACCCGTATTTAGGCTACAAAGACTTAGATTTAACGGGTATTTCGACAATCGAAATTGCTGCCTCAGCGCAAGCACGAGCGAACGCAGCAGGTGGGGTGATTGAAATTCGATTAGATTCGCCAACAGGACCTGTTATTGGTAAGACTTCAGCCATTGAACTTTCACAAGGTGGATTTGGTGGACCTCCTCCAGCAGCAGCTACGCCAGGTAAAGGCGCGCCACTAGGAACAGGAGTAGCTGCGCCAGCTGCTTCAGCAGCTCCGGCAGCAGCCCCAGCGGCGGCACCTGCAGGTCAAAGAAGAATGGCTGGTCCAGCTGCCCAAAAAGTAGCGATACAATCCACCTCAGGTTCACATGACTTGTATTTTGTGGCGGTGAATCCGAAAGCCACAGAACAACAAATTGTCGTGCAGATTTCGGGTATTGAAATGAAAAAATAATCTCTCGATTATAGTAAGTAAAAGGTTCTCTCTGCTTTAAATAGAGAGAACCTTTTTTTATGCGCTATACCGTATTATTGTTGTTGATTTCGGGCACTTTATTTGCCCAAAAAAACATCACCACCGCCTCTGATGCAACGGCGCCCTTACACGCGCTACAGCCAGATTATCCCACGCCTTATGGTGCTCCAGCGGTCGCCGATATACAGAAAACGATCGATCGTATTTTTACCTATTTAGATACTGCCACCCCTAATCGCTTTGTCGATAAAACCAGTGGTGCAGAGGTGAAAACGTATAACGCTAATGCCATTTTTAGCAAAGGTGATTTTCGCCCAATCTCTTATGAATGGGGAGTTACCTATTCAGGAATGTTAGCCTTAACTGAAGTGACCGGTGATGTGAAATACAAAAACTATGTGTTTAATCGCTTAAATCTGATTAATTCGGGTGTTCCAGAGGCCATCAAAATTACAGCTGATCAGCCGCATGTTTTACGAGGATTAGTGCATCCGCGCGCACTTGATGACATAGGTGCGATGGGAATGGCGGTGATAAAGGCCAAAAAAGCAGGCTTCACTACTGATATGTCCTACATTACGAAGCGCGCATCTGATTTTATCTTAAAAGAAGAGCATCGTTTGCCGGATCGTACTCTAGTGCGCATTCGTCCATTACACCACACGATGTGGCTTGATGATGTATATATGTCGATTCCAGCTCTATTGCAATTAGAGGAGTATGAGGAGGCCGTTTTTCAGTTTAATGCGTATCAAAAGCGGATGTTCAATTCAACTCAGAATATATATATGCACGGTTATTTAGTCGATGCGATGGAGCATCCCGAATTCCATTGGGGCCGCGCAAATGGCTGGGCCTTGTTAACGAATGCGGAATTATTGGAATACCTACCGGTGAATCATCCGGCGCGACCGGCTCTTTTGGCTCAGTTGAAAAACCACTTAAAAGGGCTAATGGCCTTACAAGATGGAACCGGTTTTTGGCATCAATTATTGGATAAAAATGATTCCTATTTAGAGACCTCTTGTACGGCGATTTATACCTATGTGATGGCCAAAGGAATCAATAAAGGCTGGTTAGACCCGAAAACATATGGTCCAGCTGCCATCTTAGGCTGGAATGCGGTTAATACGAAAGTGAACGAAAAAGGCCAAGTCGAAGGTACCTGCGTGGGTACCGGTTTAGCCTGGGATCCCGCTTTCTATTACCATCGACCGATTTCTCCCTACGCAGCGCACGGTTATGGCCCCGTACTTTTAGCTGGTGCCGCGATGATGGATTTACTGAAACAAAACAACTACCAAATCAACGATTCCGCCGTACATTTGAAATAATATGAAAAACGCATTTGATTTAATAGGAAAAGTAGCGCTCGTTACGGGCTGCAAAAGAGGCATAGGAATGGCAATGGCTTTGGGTTTAGCGGAGGCTGGTGCAGATATCATCGGAGTTTCGGCTTCATTAGAATTGTCAGGATCTGATATTGAAAAAGCAGTCGCCGGCTTAGGTCGCAATTTCAAAGCCTACCAGGCAGACTTTTCTAACCGCGATTCGCTCTATGCTTTTATTAAACAAGTAAAAGCAGATTTTCCTCGCATCGATATTCTAGTAAATAATGCGGGAACCATTTTGCGCAATCCAGCTGCGGAACATTCAGATGAATTTTGGGATGAGGTTTTAGAGGTGAATTTATCGTCTCAGTTTATTTTGAGCCGAGAGATCGGTTCTGCTATGTTAGCTCAGGGTTCTGGTAAAATTATTTTCACCGCGTCTCTTTTGAGTTTCCAAGGCGGCATTAACGTGCCAGGTTATGCAGCAAGCAAGGGCGGAATTGCCCGTTTAACAATGGCATTAGCGAATGAGTGGGCTGGGAAGGGAGTGAATGTGAATGCGATTGCTCCAGGTTATATTTCAACTGATAATACAGCTGCCTTGCGGGAAGATAAAGATCGCAGTAGCTCTATTTTAGGACGAATTCCGGCAGGAAGATGGGGCGAACCTGAGGACTTTAAGGGTCCTGTGGTTTTCTTAGCATCTGACGCCTCTAACTATGTACACGGAACCATACTGACCGTCGATGGCGGTTGGATGGGTCGGTAATGAAAGAATAGAGCACAAAGAATAAAGAATAAAGATTGAATCCGCTTCGCGGATGGATTCGAGAAAAATCTTTCATAAATTCATCTCCGAAGGAGATTCCAACTTTATACTTTATGCTTTATTCTTTGTGCTCTAATTAAAAAACTAAACCTATGAAAAAAATCTTATCCCTCATTTTTATCTCCACCTCCCTTTTCGCGCAGAAAATAGACGTGGATAAACAAATCGCTTTAGCTGGCCAACAATACCAATTGATGCTAGCTGCCCGACCAGATACGAGCACAACGATTCACTCCGCAAAACAAGACGGTTCGTATAGCAATAAGCCGTCTAGCTGGTGGTGTTCAGGATTTTTCCCGGGTGGACTTTGGTTCCTATATGAAAAGACGAAAGACCCGAAATGGGAGTCTGCGGCGCGTTTATGGACGGCAGCGGTCAAGAAGGAGCAATACAATACGGGAACGCACGATCTGGGCTTTATGATGTACGATTCTTTCGGGAATGGCTTGCGCTTGACCAAAGATCCAGAATACAAGAAGGTATTGATTCAATCAGCTAAGTCTTTAGCGACTCGTTTTGATCCTAAAATTGGTTTGATTAAGTCTTGGAATGGCTTCAAAGGTGGTTATAAATATCCAGTGATCATCGATAATATGATGAACTTGGAATTGTTATTCTGGGCGTCGCGCGAGACGGGAGACCCGCGTTTTAAGGAGATTGCAATCATTCACGCGGATAATACGATGAAGCATCATTTTAGACCGGATTATTCGAGCTACCACGTGATTTGCTATGATGTGGATGGTAAGGTTTTGGCCAAAAAACAACACCAAGGCTACCAAGACGAATCTACCTGGACGCGTGGACATGCCTGGGCAATGTATGGCTATGTGGAAATGTACCGAAATACGAAGGATAAGAAATACCTAGACTTCGCGCAAAAAATCACCGATT
Organism: Aquirufa sp.; assembly: GCF_044239315.1. Lineage (GTDB taxonomy): Bacteria > Bacteroidota > Bacteroidia > Cytophagales > Spirosomataceae > Aquirufa. The sequence continues at coordinate 70,468 of NZ_JBIIBQ010000002.1, forward strand.
TCTACTTGAATCACCCGAATATGCCAGCTGATAAAATTCCGTACTGGGATTTCTATGCGCCTAACATCCCCACAGAGGAACGTGATGCCTCGGCAGGTGCGATTGCAGCCTCTGCTTTGCTGGAATTAAGTACGTATTCTGGTGAGAAAGGCAAGCGCTACTACGCTGATGCGGTGAAGATGTTAGAGTCACTTTCATCGCCTGCTTACCGAGCGGCTTTAGGTGAAAATAATCACTTCTTGATCAAGCATTGCTTGGGAGCGAAATCCTTGAATTCTGAAATTGACGTGCCCTTAATCTATGCAGATTACTATTATTTAGAAGGCTTGTTGCGCTACCAAAAAATGGCCAAAAAATAGACGGCTTTTTGGGCTGAATTTCGTACCTTTGAGGCTTCATTTTTTATCAAGCCCCATGTCAGTTAAGAAAATTCAATCAGCCTTAATTTCGGTTTATTACAAGGACGGTTTAGCGCCTATTATTCAAGAACTTCACAAAAACGGAGTGACACTTTATTCAACGGGAGGGACGCAGTCTTTCATCGAGGAATTGGGTATTCCGGTGATTGCAGTGGAAGATTTAACGGGATATCCGTCGATCTTTGGCGGTCGCGTGAAGACTTTGCACCCGAAAGTTTTCGGTGGTATTTTACACCGTCGTGACTTAGCGGAGGATGTGGCTGTTGCTAAACAATACGATATTCCAGCGCTTGATTTAGTGATGGTAGATTTATACCCATTCGAGGAGACGGTTGCGTCTGGAGCATCTGATGAGGATATTATTGAAAAAATTGACATTGGTGGTATCTCTTTAATCCGCGGTGGAGCGAAGAATTTTAATGATGTATTAATCGTTTCATCTCGTGATCAATACGCTGAAGTTTCTGCGATTTTTGCGGCACACGGTTCTACTTCGACGACTTTAGAAGAGCGTAGAAGTTTCGCAGGAAAGGCATTCGCTGTTTCATCTCACTACGATGGAGCAATTCAGCGTTATTTCGCTGGCCAATCTGCAGATTTAGCAAATTATACGACCTTGCCAGCACACGGTTTACGTTACGGCGAAAACCCGCATCAACAAGGTAAATTCTACGGAGATTTAGCGGCTTTATTTGATAAACTACACGGTAAGGAATTGTCTTACAATAACTTAGTGGATGTAGATGCGTGCCTTTCCCTTTTAGACGAGTTTAAAGAAACAGCTTTCGTTATCATTAAGCACATGAACGCTTGTGGCGTGGCTACTGGTTCTACGGTGAAAGAGGCCTATGATAAAGCGCTTTCTTGTGATCCAATTTCTGCGTTCGGTGGTGTGTTAGCCACAAACAATACGGTGGACAAAGCTGCGGCAGAGTCGATCAATCCGTTGTTCTGTGAGATTCTTATTGCGCCAGACTTTACTCAGGAGGCTTTGGAAATATTAATGACGAAGAAAAATCGTATTTTATTGAAGCGTAACCAAGTTTCTTTCCCGAAAGTGATGTTCAAGACTTTATTGAATGGGGTTTTAGAGCAGGATAAAGATTTAGTGATGGAAGGTGTGGATGATTTCAAGACGGTAACGAAACGCGTTCCTACAGACGAGCAGAAGCGCGCTTTGGCCTTCGCATTAAAAATTTGTAAGCATACGAAGTCAAATACCATCATTTTAGCCAATGATGGCCAGCTATTAGCTTCAGGTGTAGGCCAAACTTCACGTGTAGACGCTTTAAAACAAGCAATCGACAAAGCAAAAGAATTTGGCTTTGATTTAAACGGCGCTGTGATGGCATCGGATGCTTTCTTCCCCTTCCCAGATTGCGTTGAGATCGCTGGAAATGCAGGTATTGTGGCGGTTACGCAGCCGGGTGGATCTATAAAAGATCAAGATTCGATTGATTACTGCGATGCAAATAATTTAGCCATGGTGATGACAGGAATTCGTCACTTTAAACACTAGGATTTTTCGGTTAAAAATTATATTTTTAGGATTAAATTCAACAACATATGCGAAGGCCTTAATGTCTTCGTTTAACCCATTTTAAATACATTATGTCAGAAGCACAAGATTCATCAGCTCAAGATCGGGCAAATTACGGTGCAGATAATATTCAAGTTTTAGAGGGATTAGAGGCGGTTCGTAAACGTCCTTCCATGTACATCGGTGATACCGGCTTTAAAGGGCTTCATCACCTGATTTGGGAAGTAGTTGATAACTCGATTGATGAGGCGTTAGCCGGTCATTGCGATATGATCAAGGTGACGATCAACACGGATAATTCCATTTTAGTAGAAGATAACGGTCGTGGTATCCCTACGGGAATGCACACGAAAGAGAAGCGTTCTGCCCTAGAGGTGGTAATGACTGTGCTTCACGCCGGTGGTAAATTCGATAAAGATACTTACAAGGTTTCTGGAGGTTTGCACGGTGTGGGGGTTTCTTGTGTGAATGCCTTATCGACTGATTTAAAAGTAACGGTTTATAGTCGTGATGGTAAAATTTACCAACAAGAATACAAAATTGGTGTTCCACAATACCCGGTTAAAGAGGTAGGAACAACAGATCGTACGGGTACATCGGTTTTATTTAAGCCAGATGAGACTATTTTTACGGTAACTGAATACAAATACGAAACGGTTGCGGGTCGTTTACGTGAATTATCCTTCTTGAATGCGGGAATTCGTATTCAATTAACTGATTTACGTGAATTAGACGAGAATGGCGTTGCGAAAACGGAGGAATTCTTTTCCGAAGGAGGTCTTCGCGAGTTCGTTATGTTCTTAGATTCAACGCGTGAGCCATTGCTTTCTGAGCCTATCTATATGGAGGGTGATAAGAATGGCGTTCCAGTTCAGGTAGCTATGATGTACAACACTTCCTACACGGAGAACGTGGTATCGTATGTGAACAACATCAATACGATTGAAGGGGGTACTCACGTAGCAGGTTTCCGTGGTGCTTTGACGCGTACGTTGAAAAACTATGCAGATAAGTCCGGTGCTTTAGAAAAATTAAAGATTGATATCGCGGGAGATGATTTTCGTGAAGGTTTGACGGCGGTTATTTCCGTGAAAGTTGCTGAGCCACAGTTTGAGGGCCAAACAAAAACCAAACTAGGTAATGGGGAGGTTTCTGGTGCGGTTTCTGCTGCGATGTCAGACATGTTAGAGTCTTGGTTAGAGGAGCACCCGAAAGAGGCTCGCCAAATTGTAGCCAAAGTTATCTTAGCCGCCCAAGCACGTCATGCTGCTCGAAAGGCGCGTGAAATGGTTCAGCGTAAAACGGTTTTAGGTTCGAACTCCTTGCCAGGTAAATTAGCTGACTGTTCGGATTCTGATCCAGAAACGTGTGAGATTTACCTTGTCGAGGGAGACTCAGCGGGCGGTACGGCGAAACAAGGTCGTAACCGTGCATTCCAAGCTATTTTGCCTTTGCGTGGTAAGATTTTGAACGTAGAGAAAGCACAAGAATACCGTATCTACGAGAACGAAGAAATTAAGAATATGATTACGGCGCTGGGCGTTTCTTTCGGAAAAGATGGAGATGAGCGTGCGTTGAATATGGACAAATTGCGCTACCACAAGGTGATCATCATGACCGATGCGGACGTTGACGGTAGTCACATTCGTACCTTGATTTTAACTTTCTTCTTCCGTTATATGCGCGAATTAGTAGATCGCGGTTGTATTTACATCGCCCAGCCACCCTTGTACCAAGTTAAAAAGGGACAGCAGGTGCGTTACGTTTGGACAGAAGATCAACGTACTCTAGCGATTCAAGAATTAGCGGGTGGAGGAAAAGAAGACAACGTAGGAGTACAACGTTATAAGGGTCTTGGAGAGATGAACGCGGAGCAGTTGTGGGAAACTACGATGAATCCGGAGTCTCGTACCTTGAAGCAAGTAACGGTGGAATCGGCCATTGAGGCAGATTTATTGTTCTCGATGTTAATGGGTGATGAAGTAGCGCCACGTCGTGACTTTATCGAGAAGAATGCTAAATACGCTAAAGTAGACGTTTAGCATGAATTTTGATTTTAAGTCGTATCATTTGCGCGGGATTCACGCGGAGACGCTTGAGGAAAAGCAAGTGATCAATCAGGAATTGAAAGACTTTTACAATTCCTTAACAGAGGAAGATAAAGGCTTGTTTAACTTACAACTTCAGAAATTCTTGGCCACTGAAATGGGGCGTTTGGGTTCTGATTATCAAGCGATCAAAAATCAAATACCTACTGAATAAATGAGTGAATTAGATAAAATACTGAAACACGAAGAGTCAAAAGATTCCCTTGCCGGGAATCTTTTGTCTTTACTTACGCCTACGAACTGGAAAATTAATTTGATGGCTCCTCGGGAGCAAAATCGCAAGGTGGATAAGTCGACCCAAAAGTCGAAGGATACCATTGTGAAATCAAAATTCATCTCCCGTGATTTGTCGTGGTTGAAATTTGATGAGCGCGTATTAGACCAAGCACGTGATAGTTCTAAGTCACTTTTCGATCGCTTAAAATTTTTAGCGATTACGGCTTCTAATTTGGATGAGTTCTTTACCATTCGGATGGGCTCTTTGTATAATTACATTGATTTAGGGAAGGAAAGAACGGATTATTGTGGCTTGCGTGAGGTACCCTTTAAGCAGGCGATTATTGATGAAGCGCAAGAGTTTACGCAAGAAAAGCACCGTCTTTTTATGGAGGAAATCTTGCCTTTATTTCCGGAGAATGGGCTCTTATTAGCTTGTTTAGATGATTTGAATGAAGAGGAGAAGGAAGAAGTAGCGACTTATTTTCAGCGGACCATCTATCCAATGTTAACACCGATGGTGTTCGATCATACGCACACTTTTCCGAGTTTGTTAGCGAAGACCTTGATTTTTGGGGTAGTGACTTTAGGCCTTTCTGATAAGAAAAAGACGGGAAACGAGCGGGAGCAAAAGATCTCTTTTGTGCAGATTCCATTGAATTTGAAGCGTTTTTATGTAATAGAAAGGGAGGACAAAGTGTTGTTTATCCCGATCGAAGAGATAATTCGTCACCATTTGCAGGTTTTGTACCGAAACGTGGAGATAGAATCAACGACTTTATTTCGCATCACTCGTAACGGAGATTTTGATTTAGTAGAACACGAGGATTCGGATACGGATTTTGTAGATGAGGTAAAGAAGAAGATCAAGGACCGTCGGTTGGGTCGAGTGACACGAGTGGAAGTGGAGAAATTCCATTCAGACTTCTTGTTAACTGAAATGTTAAAGCGCTGGAATTTAGAGCGTTCTGATATCTTTATTAAGAATTCGATTTTAGATTTTACGTGTTTTTGGCAAATCTTAAAACACGCTGAATTTAAGACTCAAATGGCTGTAAATCCTGCTGTGGTTCCGGCTTTAGGTCTGAAGTCAGTGGTGATAGATGACATATTCGATACGATTAAGCGAGGTGATATTTTATTACACCATCCCTACAACAATTTTGAACCCGTTATTCAATTATTGGAACAGGCGGCTGATGATCCGAAGGTATTAGCGATTAAGATCACTTTGTATCGGATTTCCAAAAACTCCCGTATTTCGAGCGCCTTATTGCGTGCGGCGGAACAAGGAAAACACGTTTCGGTCTTGTTTGAGGTGAAGGCGCGTTTCGATGAGGAGAACAATATTAAGGAGGCAACGAAATTGCAGAAAGCAGGTTGCTTCGTGATTTACGGGATTCCAGGATTAAAAACGCATACGAAATTGCTACAAGTTATTCGTAACGAAGGCAATCACGTGGTGAGTTATGCCCACCTTTCTTCTGGAAATTACAATGAGGATACGGCTAAATTATATACGGATATTGGCCTTTTAACAACTGATACCCGTATCACACAGGATATTTCAGAGTTTTTCAATGTAATCACGGGTCATTCGATGCCTACGCATTACGAGCATTTGATTACGGCGCCACGGGATATGCGTAACCGTTTAATCGAGATGATCGCAAATGAGGTGAAGAATTACAAAGAAGGAAAACCTGCAGGTATTTGCTGGAAGATTAATTCATTACAAGATTTGAAGACGATGGAGGCTCTTTACAAGGCTTCGCAGGCGGGATTGCCGGTGCTATTAATTGTGCGCGGAATCTGTTGTATTCGTCCGCAACGTAAAGGTTTATCAGAGAATATCTTTATTAAATCAATTGTAGGGGAGTATTTAGAGCATACGCGTTTGTATTACTTCCACCATGAAGGTGATCCTAAAATTTACGGGGGTAGCGCAGATGTGATGGTGCGAAGTTTTGACAGACGTATTGAATCTTTGTTTGAATTAGTGAATACACGGGCGAAGAATTTGGCTATTACCATCTTAGATTGGAACTTACGGGATACCAAGAATTCGTATGAGATGCAGGAGGATGGTACGTATTGGAAAATTGAGAGTGAAGAGCCATTCAATATCCACTCGAAATTTTATGAAATCAAAGACGAGGATTTGGTTGCCGAATTAGCTTTTGATAAATTTACCGTTAGCCTAGAAATGAAATAGGCGAATTACACCAAAAAACAACAAATGGAAAGATTTACAGGATTGCTAGGTATCGTATTGATTTTGGGCGTGGCATTTTTGATGTCAAATAACCGAAAAGCAATCAATTACCGGACGGTAGGTGTAGGTCTTTTGATGCAAGTTTTGTTAGCTGTGTTTATCTTAAAGACGGCAGTAGGCCAAAACCTCTTCCAATGGCTAGGTGATTCCATCAATACTTTATTAGGTCAAGCGGATAAAGGAGCGCAGTTCGTGTTCGGATCTTTAGTGAATCGCGATTTGATGATCAAGGCTTTTGGTCCTGGGAATGACTATATTTTCTTCTTTAAAGTGGTTCCTACCATTATTTTCGTGGCTGTTTTAGTGAATATGTTCTATCATTTAGGTATTCTACAACGCGTGGTTTCCTTTATCGGAAAGGGTGTTCACAGGTTAATGGGCGTGAGTGGGGCAGAAGCGCTTTCGAATGTCGCATCCACCTTTGTGGGGCAGGTAGAAGCGCAAATCATGATTAAGCCTTATTTGAAAAATATGACGAATTCGGAGTTGATGGCTTCGATGACGGGTTCATTTGCGTGTATCGCCGGTGGAGTTATGGCTGTTTATATTTCATTGGGTGTTCCGGCTGCGTATTTACTAGCAGCAAGTTTAATGGCTGCACCTGGTGCATTGGTTATTTCTAAAATCATTTTTCCAGAAACGGAGAAGTCGGAAACCCAAGGTGAAGTGAAATTAGAATTATCTAAAACCCACGCGAATTTAGTGGACGCGATTGCGGCAGGTGCAAGTGAGGGTTTGAAAGTGGGATTGAATGTAATCGCAATGCTAATTGGATTTATTGCCTTGATCGCTTTAGTGGATTTGGGTTTAGGACATATCGGTGCTTGGATTAACTATCCAGAATTATCAATGAATACAATCCTGGGAAAAGTATTCTCTGTTTTTGCTTTTGCGATGGGAGTTCCCGCTCAAGATGTGGAAGTGGCTGGTGCTTTAATGGGAAAGAAGATGGTGGTAAATGAGTTCGTAGCCTATTTAGATATGGTCAATTTAAAAGCAACGTTGGACCCTAAAACAATCGCGATTACCAGTTTTGCGCTTTGCGGATTTGCTAACTTCTCCTCTGTAGCCATCCAAATTGGTGGTATCGGCGAATTAGCCCCTTCACGCCGTTCTGATTTAGCGAAATTAGGCTTCAAAGCCTTGATCGCTGGTACTTTGGCCTCTTATTTATCTGCTACTTTAGCCGGTTTATTATTGTAATATGCGCATTGATCCCGAAACCGTCGAGCGAATAAAGCAAACGGCTGCGGTGGCAGACGTGATCGGGGATTACGTAACTATCAAGAAGAAAGGCGCGAACTATTGGGCATGTTGTCCTTTTCACGGTGAGAAAACGCCTTCTTTTTCTATTTCACCTGCGAAGGGAATCTACAAATGTTTTGGATGTGGTAAGGCTGGAGATTCCGTGCGTTTTGTCATGGATATGGAGGGTCTTGGATATGGGGAGGCATTACGTCATTTGGCCAAAAAATACGGCATCGATATCCAGGAAGAGGAAATGACTGACGACCAGCTCGTTCGTCAAAACGAACGAGAGAGTCTACTCATCATCCTTGAATACGCGAAGGAATTCTTTAAAAAGCAATTATACGAAACAGACGAAGGTAAGTCTATTGCCCTTCCTTATTTTAAGGAACGTGGTTTCTCTGATGCAACCCTACAATCTTTCGATTTAGGCTACAGCCCGGAAGCTTGGGATGCCTTTTTGAAATCAGCACTTAAACAGGGCTTTTCTCAAGAAATCATTGAAAAGGCGGGTCTAGTCACACAAAAAAATGACGACGGAAAAGTCTATGACCGATTCCGAAATCGAGTAATTTTTCCGATCCACAATGTTTCGGGAAAGATTATTGCGTTTGGCGCACGTATACTTCGTAATGATGCGAAGAACCAGGCGAAATACCTGAATTCTCCTGAAACGGAAGTTTATCATAAATCGTCGACGCTCTATGGCATCGCGCAAGCTAAGAATGAAATTCGCACCAAAGATGTTTGTTACCTCGTTGAAGGCTATACCGATGTTATTTCGCTGCATCAAGCGGGAATAAAGAACGTGGTAGCATCTTCAGGAACTTCTTTGACCATCGAGCAAATCAAGTTAATCGGTCGATTCACACAGCATGTCACCGTTCTATATGATGGTGATTCTGCGGGTATTAAAGCAGCCTTACGTGGAATGGATTTGATTCTAGAAGAAGGCTTACAAGTGAATTTAGTGGTATTCCCTGAAGGGAATGACCCCGATTCTTTTGTTAGAAAGATTGGTTCAGAGGCCTTTGTGGAGTATATCAAAAAAGAGTCAAAAGACGTCATCTCTTTCCAAGCGAATTTATTCAAAGACGAAGCGGGAGATGATCCCTTCAAGAAAGCAGAGATGATTAAAGAAATGGTTCAATCTATTTCCAAAATCCCGGATGGGATTCAGCGCAGCTTATTTATTCAAAAGACCGCCTCTATGATGCGGATGGATGAAGATGTCTTGCTGGCTGAATTAAATAAGATTCAATTAAAGAAGATGAAAGGGGCTTCGAATGATCCTCAACAAATCTCTGCCCAGCAATATGCAGAGGTTAGAGATCTCATCGAACCCGTTCAAGGGGATCAGACGGTTGAAGTCCCAAATTTAGCCTATTACCAAGAATTAGAATGTGTCCGCTTAATGATCAATTATGGTCATTTGGAAATTAATCCAGAAAAGGCGCCTGGTCTATCGGTGGTTCATTATTTAATTGATGAATTAGAGGGTACGGTTTTTCAGACGCCGCTATTTATTCGCATTTTGGACCTCTGCAAGCAAGAATTTGCTACTCAGCGTGCACCTAAGCCTGATTTCTTTTTACACCATTCAGATGAGGAAATCCAATCTTTCTCCATTAATATCTCGTCTGATAAGCATTCTGTATCTTCAGAATGGAAGGATAAGCACGAAATTCGCGTGAATACGGATGAGGAGATGCTGGAGGATTTGGCCTATAAAAATGTGTTACGTCTCCGTAAAGTGTATAATGATCAGCATTTAAAGGAGGTACTTTCTAAATTGGATTCCTTGCAAGCCGATTCTCCAGAGATGGATGGAGTCTTGTTAGAGTTTCTGCGTTTGAAGGAAATTCAAAAAAATATTTCTCAAGAATTAGGTACTGTTATTGAAAAATAGCCTATTTTTGCCTTAGAATGAAGAAAATACTTGCCATAATGCTATTCTCTGTGCTGCTTTACCAAGCAGGCGGTTTCGCTTTGCAGTATCTATCGGATGGCAACACCGTGTCTATAGATCCGGAAACGGAAGAAACGGTAGTCGTTAAAATACCCATTAATTTACCTTACCAAACGGATTGGGTTTCATCCGAAGAAATAGAGGGTTCTGTTCGCCAAGGGGATGAATTCTATGAAATGAAGTCGCGTAAGGTTGAAAATGATACCTTAGTCACGGTGATGGTGAAAGACCGGAATGCCCGTGAAAACTTCTTTGATTTAGCGGAGCAGGTGAACGAACATCTAACGGATGAACCAGGTTCTACTCCAGCTAAAACGAAATTAATTAACTCCTTAGTGAAAGAATATTGTGCTCAGTCATCTGGTTGGGTGCTGTATATTTTGGATTGGCCTTCCCCTTCGGAGGCAATCAGTCATCCTATTTTACCTACAATTGACTTTTCGTCTGCTTTTTTCTCGCCGCCACGGCAAGCTTAATTTTTAATTCCTTCATAGCCTGGGACTAATCTGTCCTCGGATATCATGTATTTTAAAAAATTAAGCAAATGAAAAAGTGTATTACTCTTTTATTTTGTTTACTAGGTTTCGTCGAATTAAAGGCTCAAATGCCTCATGACGCGATCTATATGAACAAAAAGTTAGCCTGTGGCGCCTTAATTTATGGCCATAGCTCCTGGACAAATTACTGGGAAAATAACCTAAAGCGGGATAATCCGAATATAGGTCGTTTAAGTACGGAATCCACAACGGCGATGATAGCTTACGGTATCACGCGTGATATCAATGTAATCGCGATGGTTCCCTATGTAAAAACGAATGCTAGTCAGGGTAACTTGATGGGTCAGCAAGGTTTTCAAGATGCCTCGGTTTTTGTCAAAGTAAAAAGCAAGGCATTTAAGGGCATAACTGCACATGCGGTTGTGGGACTAAGCTCTCCTGTCACGAATTATGTGCCTGATTTTATGCCTATGTCAATTGGCCTAGGGACTAAAACAGCTCTGGTGCGAGGAATGATTTCATATGCTTTACCTACACATTTATATGTGAATACGTCTATTGCCTATCAGGCCAGAAGTAAGGTGAAAGCGGATCGTGATGCCTATTTAATGGGTTCTAAATTGTATCAAACCAGTCATGTATCTGTACCAGATGCCTTTGATGCCGCCTTTCGCTTTGGCTATTTGAAAAAGGATAACCAACTCGAATTATTTGCAGAACATTTTTCTTGTATCAAGGGGGATGCTATCCGTCGTAATGACATGCCTTTTTTGACAAATGATATGACGATGACTACCGTGGGTATTTACGGTAAATACCAGCCTAAGAAGATCGGTGTCAACGCGCGAGTTGCTTATGTTTTTGATGGCCAAAACGTAGGTCAAAGCACCTCTATTTCAGTAGGGGTATTGTATCAATTTAAAATTAATTAGCATGAAATATATATTTAGTTTATTGGTCTTGATCACGATGTGGTCATGCGATAAATCTGTCTTAGAATCAGTTATTGAGCCATATACTCCAGCAAAAGTAGACGAGACGGCCGGAAATTGGAAGACTTTTATTTTAACAAGTCCTACGGAAGTAGCTGTGCCAGCATTAAATTCAGATGCAGCCTATAAGAAAGAAGTGGATTCGGTGAAAGCACTGGGAATTACATCGACTCAGAAGGCGGCGGTTCAGTACTGGGGAGCTGGCTCAGTGTTACGTTGGAATGAAATTGCAAGGGAATTAGCCGCGCGCTATAATTTGCCTCCTGCAGCAAATGCAGCCGGTATTTATCCGGTACCTAATCCAGCAGATCCTTTGGCAGACCCTAAATTTCCTTTTGCTAATCCGCCCTATACCGCAAGAGCTTTAGCTTATTTGTCTGTGGCGCAATATGATGCGCTTGTTAGTGCTTGGAAGTACAAATACCAGTATAATCGCCCGGCGCCTTATGTGCTAGATGCGACAATCAAGCCTTTATTGCCTACCTCTACATTACCATCCTACCCATCTGAAGATGCGGTGGTGGCACAGGCGAGTTATGTGATTTTGTTAGCAATGTTCCCAGGGGAGGGTCCTTTTTTAGCGGCTAAATTAGCGGAAGCTAAGAATATACCTATTTGGGCGAAAACGAATGTAAATTCAGATGTGATTGCTGGTGCAAATTTAGGTGCGGCTGTTGCAACGAAGGTAATGGCAAGAGCGAAAGCAGACGGAATGAGCGCTTCAAATAATCAGGCGATTGTTCCTGATTTAATTGCACATGCTAAATCGATAGGGGTAACAAAACTTTGGGAAAGTCAAGAATTACCTCCTCGTCCTCCTATGTTACCTAATTATGGTGCTGTGAAAACTTGGAATTTTGATAGGGCTACTTTAGAATCGATTCGCCCAGCTATACCTTATTTACCAGGCTCTCCGGAATTTAAGGCTGATTTAGCCGAACTACAAGCGATTAATAAAAGCCAAACTCGCCAACAAGCTGCTATTGCTAATTATTGGGCAGATGGCCCTGGTTCCTATACACCACCAGGCCATTGGCACCGATATGCCTGTCAGGCAGGTGTGGATGCGAAATATTCGGAGGTTCGCATGGCGCGCATGCTGGCCTACGTTGGAACCGCCTTAATGGATGCGGGTATTGCTTGTTGGGAGACAAAATATTTCTATTATAGTCCTCGTCCTCAGCAGTTTGACTTAAAGACGTCTGTAGGATTACCTAATTTCCCTGGTTATACTTCTGGACATTCGACCTTCTCGTTTGCAGCTTCCACGGTATTAGCTGCGTTTTTTCCTGAAAAATCGAATGTATTTAATAAATATGCCCAGGAGGCCTCTGAATCCCGTGTTTATGGATTGATACATTTCCGGGTAGATTGTACAATGGGTGGAAAGCATGGAAAAGTAATAGGAACGTATGCCGTCCAAAAAGCGAACGCAGATGGTGCGCAGTAAGTCAGTGTAAAAAACAAATAAATAAGCCCCTTATTCTCGTGGATAAGGGGCTTTTTTATTACAGACCTAAGATCTTTTTATTGAACTCTTCATCAGCTCCGGTTCCTGCGAAATCATCAAATACCTTCTCGGTTGCTTTGATGATGTGGCTCGCGATGAACGGCGCACCCTCCGTAGCTCCCTGAACGGGATCTTTGATGCAGCATTCCCATTCTAATACCGCCCATCCGTCGTATCCGTATTGGGTTAATTTAGAGAAGATGCTTTTGAAATCGACTTGTCCGTCGCCTAAAGAGCGGAAACGTCCGGCACGGTTGATCCAAGATTGGTAGCCACCATAAACGCCTTGTTTTCCCGTTGGGTTGAATTCGGCGTCTTTTACGTGGAACATCTTGATGCGCTCGTGGTAGAAGTCGATGTATTGTTTGTAGTCCAAAGCCTGTAAAACAAAGTGCGATGGATCATACAATAGATTCGCGCGCTTGTGGCCTTTAACTTCGTCTAAGAACATTTCGAATGTCACGCCATCGTGTAAATCTTCACCTGGGTGAATCTCGTAGCATACATCCACGCCACACTCATCGAAGGTATTCAAAATCGGTAACCAACGGCGACCTAATTCTTTAAAACCTTGCTCCACTAATCCAGCTGGACGTTGTGGCCAAGGATACACTGTGTGCCACATTAAGGCACCGGAGAACGTTGCGTGGGCGTTTAAACCTAAGTTTTGAGAAGCTTTCGCTGCGTATTTTAATTGTTGGATCGCCCATTCGGTACGCGCCTTTGGATTTCCTTTTACGGAATCTGGGGCAAAAGCATCGAATCCTAGGTCATAGGCCGGGTTAACCGCGACTAATTGACCTTGAAGGTGGGTTGATAATTCAGTGATTTGTAAGCCTTTGGCAGCTAACATCCCTACGATTTCATCGCAATAAGTCTTGGACTCTGCAGCTTTTTGCAGGTCGATGCAACGTGAATCCCACGAAGGGATTTGCACACCTTTGTAACCTAAAGAGGCTACCCAAGTCGTGATGCTATCTAAGGAATTGAATGGGGCTTCATCGCCCATAAATTGTGCCAAAAATATCGCTGGTCCTTTGATCGTTTTCATATATAATTGAGGTTTAGATTTTAACCCATTTTTGTGAACGCGTCGAATCTAAAATGCGCTCGCAAATTAATAATTCACGGTATCCGTCTGCAAAAGTGGGGTATTTCGGGTTTTCAGGTTGCTTACCAGCTTCTACAGCTGCGTACACTTCCTTGAATAATTGTTTCGATGTATCAGAGAATCCTTCATTGTGACCTCCTGGGAAAGTCATTAACGCGGTTGCTTCAGGATAAGCTAGAGATGGATCGCGCATTAACACTTGGTTAGCTTGATCACGGTTACCAATCCACATTTCGTTAGGGGATTCTGAGTTAAAGGCAAAAGTCTTGTTCGAACCAGAAATTTCTAATTTCAATTGGTTCTTACGACCCGCTGAAACCTGAGATACGGTCACGCAACCGCGGTTTCCGTTGTCAAAACGTAATAATACGTTCGCGTGATCTTCCGTATTAATAGGCACATCCGCATAATCTTCTGGTTGTAACATTTTGCCTGAATATGTCTCTACTGGCTTCAATGGCTTCTTACGTACCTTGTGAACGGTATTAAAATCAGCCATCACTTCGACTGTTTTTAACCCTGTGATGTATTCTATGACGTCTAATAAGTGAGATCCGATATCGGCGATAGCGCGTGAATCACCTGATTTGTCCGGCTCTAAACGCCAGTTATAATCTGTATTGTAGAATAACCAATCTTGTAAATAGCTACCGATGATGGAATAGATTTCTCCTAAATCACCTTTCTCGCGCATCGTCTTCATTTGACGCACTAAAGGATAGTAGCGTAAGTTAAAGTGAACCGCGTTCACTAAACCTGTCTTCGCTGCTAATTCAACTAATTCCTCCGCCTCGTGTAAATCCTTTGCCAAAGGCTTCTCACACACCACGTGCTTCCCAGCCAATAAGGCTGCCTTGGACTGTGAATAGTGAAGAAAGTTAGGTGTGCAAATGTGCACGCACTGAATATCGTCTTGTTTTAAAAGGTCCTCAAAGGTATACCAGCGACTAATTCCTAATTGCTTTGCTTTCGCCTCAGCTAGTTCGATTGTCACTTCGCAAAGCGCAGCAACATCAATATTAGGTAAACGGCGCAATGCCTCGATATGAGCGGGCCCGATAAAACCGGTTCCTACGATTCCAACTTTGATTTTAGTCATGGTTTATTATAGTTCAAATTTTGTCCACTTATTCGTATTGTCTTGGGCTGATCTCACCACATTTTCGATGAAGGCCATGCCCATAATTCCTTCGTCAATGCCTGGGAAATCATATAAAGGATCTTGCGCTTTGCCTTCCCATTTCGCTCTTAAGGCAAAAGCAAAATTGCGGTAGATGTTAGCAAAAGTTTCCACGTAGCCTTCTGGGTGACCCGCTGGCTGCCGTGTATGCGCATTCGCTGCCGGAGATAGCTGGCCTACGGCCGTACGAATAATCCGCGCTCCTTCGTCGCGCGTCCTAAACACCATCGTATTCGGCTCCATTTGGTGCCACGTAATACCAGCCTTGCTTCCATAGATACGGAAGTTGAAGTCGTTCTCTTCTCCGTTGCAGATTTGAGAGCAATGTAAAATACCTTTGGCCCCATTATTATAATGGATTAAGATATTACCATCGTCATCTAATTGACGCCCCTCCACGAAGATTGTAAGATCAGCGCAAAGCTCTTTAATATGTAATCCAGTAATGTATTCGATTAAATTTTCGCAGTGCGTTCCGATGTCGCCGATGGCTCCTGCGGCACCACATCTCGCTGGATCTGTTCTCCAAGCCGCTTGCTTTTGGCCCGTTGCTTCCACTAAGTCGATCAACCAACCTTGAGGATATTCCACGATGATCTTGCGAATATCACCTAATTGACCTGAGTCTACTAAGTGCTTCGCCTCTTTGACCATCGGATAGGCCGTATAGTTGTGAGTTAAAGCGAAAATCAAGCCAGATTTATCGATGATTTTCTTTAGTTCTTTTGCCTCAGCGAGATTCAAAGTCGCTGGCTTGTCGCAAACCACATGGAATCCATTTTCTAGCGCCATTTTAGCCGCCGGGAAATGCACGTGATTCGGTGTAACAATGGAAACGAAATCCATGCGCTCACCTTCTGGTAATTCTTTTTCCTTTAAGATCATCTCCTCGTACGAACCGTAAACGCGGTTTTCTGGAAGATAAAGAGCTTCACCTGTGGCTTTTGATTTTTCTGCGCTAGAACTAAACGCGCCGCAAACTAATTCGATTTCTCCGTCTAATTGGGAACCGCGACGGTGAACTGCACCGATAAAAGCCTCTTGACTTCCACCGATCATTCCCATTCTGATTTTCCTACTTTGGCGTGATTTTGCCTGTGTAGCAGAACCTCCTTGGATCATAAGTATTATAGATTTAGATAGGTTACAAAAATAGAGCAAAATTTGGTTTTATAGCCTCTAAATCCCTCTTTTTTTGACATAATTGTAAAAATAAATGCCCCTAGATATCATTATCCGAAAAACTTTTTGTTTTTTTGTTACGATTTTTCCAATGAAGAATTTAATTTTTTAAAGAATAACCAAAATAATTAATTAATCTAAACCTCAAACAATTATGAATCAAACTGTTAATGCCAACCGTTTATTTTTGGCGTCCTGTTTTGCCCTCATCACCACGGCCTTTTCTTTTAGCATTCGGGCAGGTATTTTACCTCAGTTAGGAACGGAATTATCTTTAACTAACGAGCAACTAGGTTATATCAACCAAATGTGGTTTCTAGGCTTTCCAATTTCCATGATTTTAGGAGGTGTATTTTATACGTCAGTTGGACCAAAATTGATCATGCAAATTGCCTTAGTAGCACACGCCGCAGGTATTTTATTGACTATTTATGCGGTGGACTACAATACGTTGTTGATTTCTACTCTTTTAATTGGATTAGGAAACGGTTGTACGGAAGCGGCTTGTAATCCAATGATTGCTGATGCCTACACAGGAAACGAGATGAGTAGTAAGCTGAATCGTTTTCACATGTGGTTCCCAGGTGGAATTGTGGTAGGTTCTTTAATCTCAAAGTTCATGACGGATGCAGGAATGGCTTGGCAAACACAAGTTTGGGTTATTATCTTACCGACAGTCATTTATGCTATCTTGTTCTCCGGCCAAGCTTTCCCTAAGCCTAAGGCGGATGCAAGTTCGACGATGGATAGCTTCAAGGCTATGCTAAATCCATTGTATTTATTTATGGCGGCTTGTATGGCTTTAACAGCTATCTCAGAATTTGGCCCTCAGCAATGGGTAGGCCCTATTTTAGCGAAAGCAGGTGCTAGCCCCATGTTAATTTTAGCCTTGGTGACAGGATTGATGGCCGTGGGTCGTTATTTTGCTGGATCCATTATTGCTAAAATCAATACGGTGGGTGTGTTATTAGGCTCAGCCATTTTTGCATTGGCAGGTTTATACATGATGAGCACCATGTCAGGTTCTACCTTGTACTTCGCAGCCTTCATCTACGCGTTAGGTATTTGTTATTTCTGGCCAAACATGTTAGGATATGTGGCTGAGGCAATGCCTAAAACAGGTGCTTTAGGTCTATCTATTATGGGGGGAATTGGTATGTTTTCGTCTTCTATGTTCCAGCCAATTATCGGTGGATGGATTGATAAAAACAAAGCAGTGGCTGTAGGTCAAGGTTTGGTAGGCGACGTGGCTGATTTAGCTGCAGGGCAGGCAACACTATCTAATATGTTGTTATTCCCAGCGATCTTAATCGTGGCTTTTGCGGGTCTTTATTTCTTTGGAAAGAAAGCAGCTCAGGCTTAATCTAGAAATTTAATTAATTTAGGGGGCTCGAAAGGCCCCCTTTTTTTATGCGTTATCTGATTTTAATTTCCTTCTTGTTCGCGTCTTGCAAGCCTAATTGGCGAATTGATCCTGCCAAAGTAAAGGAAGAATTGCAGGCCCAGGCGGGACAACATACGGAGCGTAAAATAGTAGTGGAAACGAGGTTAGGGGATTTCGAACTCGAGTTAGATGATCGAACGCCTTTGCATACGGTGAACTTTATTCGGTTAGTGAAGATGGGTTATTTCGAGGATCGCTACTTCTATCGCAATGTATATGAAATCGGGATTCAAGGTGGGGGTGAGTATTTTGATCGCCTGAATTACTTAGTGCCTGCTGAATATTTGGAGGAACTGCGTCCCGTTCGAGGCACGATTGCGATGGCACGATATGACGAAGGGAACCCTTTGCAGTCCTCTTCGCCTACAGAATTTTTCATCGTGACAGATACAGAACAAGCAGCTCGTTTTTACCGAAAATACGTAGTTTTTGGTAAAGTGACTAAAGGAATGGCCGTCGTCGATTCCATCAAAAAAGAACGTTCCTTTGACGAGAAACCCGTTATTCCGGTGAAGTTTTCGATGTCTGTTTTGGACCAGAAATAAGACTTAATAGAAGGGCGATCGCCATCACTAATAGGCAGCCTAACACGTTTAGCCAAAGAAAGGCCATCCATTCCACCTTCCAAGCATAAATTACAAAAGCTTCTGCAATCAGTGCCGCCGTAAAAACCTGTGTTCCCGTCGTTCTAGGCAAATAAAAGGCACATAAAAAGACGCCTAAAATAGTGCCATAAAACCAGGAACCTAAAATATTCACAACTTCAATCAAGCTGCCCATGTTCACCGCAAATTGGGCGACGACTAAACAAAGTACCCCCCAGCCCAAAGTAATGAGTTTTGAAATCCACCAATAGTGCTGGTTACCTCGGTCAGGAGCGATAAATCGTTCATAAATATCCACCATCGAAGTGGAAGTCAAGGATCCAAAAGCGGATGCCATCGAACCCATCGACGATAACAAAATCATCGCGATCAGAAAGCCCACGATCCCTATAGGTAATTGGTTGATGATATAATGCAAGAAGATATAGTTCGTGTCTTGCGCCTCCGTGTCAGGTTTAACAGATTTCAATAGACCTACCGCTTTTTCCTGAGTGGCTGAAGCTTGCTTATTCAATTCGTCTAGGCGTGCGTAATCTTTCTGTAAAATAGCTGATTTCTTTGCCTCGAAAATGGCGCCTTTCTCTTGATCGATGGCCTGATGACCCGGCACTGTAGACCAAACGGCCTCCGTATTCTTATTAAAGAAGGTAGGAGGGGCATTAAACTGATAATACGTGAAAACTAATATTCCGACCAGCAAGATGAAGAACTGCATAGGAATCTTTAGGAAACCATTCATGAGCAATCCTTTCTTGATCTCTCCAGCAGAAACGCCGGAAAGGTAGCGGCCTACCTGACTTTGGTCTGTACCAAAATAGGAAAGCTGCAAAAAGAATCCTCCAATGATTCCAGACCAAATATTGTAGCGGTTATTCAAATCGAATTTCCAATCAATCAAGTTCACTTTGCCCATCTTGCCCGCAATCTGCAAGGATTCTTTTACTCCAATTTCGTCTGGAAGCTGTGAAACGATATAAAATCCGACGAAAACCATGCCGACTAAAACCACGACCATTTGCAGCATTTGGGTGTAGGAGATGGCTTTTGAGCCACCTAACATACAATAGGCAGTTACGATAGCCGCAGTAATGGCGTTCGTCCAAGTCAAATCCCAGCCTAACAAAGTGGAAAGAATAATGGAAGGCGCGGCGATGGTGACTCCGGTGGATAAGGCACGCGGAATTAAGAAAAGGAGGGAGGTGAGCACCCGAGTTTTGGCATCAAAGCGATTCTCTAAAAATTCGTAGGCTGTATATACTTTTAAGGAGAAATAATGTGGAATAAAGGTCACCGAAAGGATAATCATCGCGATGGGTAGACCTAAATAAAATTGCACGAAGCGCATGCCATCGTGGTAAGCCTGACCTGGAACGGATAAAAAAGTAATCGCAGAAGCCTGCGTGGCCATCACTGAAAGTAAAATGTGGTACCAGGGGAGTTTCCGATCCGCTAAGAGAAATCCTTGCAACGAATGCTTCGTTTGCTTCCCTTTCCAGCTGCCATACGCCACAATTCCACCAATCGTGCCCAATAAAACGATCCAATCGAGTGCCTGCATTACTATTTGAAGGTTTCAGTTAAGTAAATGAATGTCGCAATAACTCCGATAAGGAAAGCCAAGAGTGCAATATACCAGCGACTGAATTTCATAGGAGGATTATTTTTGCCCAAAGTTAATCCAATATTTATATTTAAAAGCTTTTGAATTTTTAAAATTGCTGACTACCTTTGCACTCCAAATTACGCGGGTGTGGTGGAATTGGTAGACATACCAGACTTAGGATCTGGCGCCGCGAGGCATGGGGGTTCGAGTCCCTTCACCCGTACCAATGGCAAGCCCTCAACACCAAAAAAGGTTTTGAGGGTTTTATTTTAAAAGCTAATTATAAATAATCACAAATGAACATTTCACTTAACAAGGCAGGAGATTTAGAAGGTCGTTTGACCGTGGCAGTTTCACCAGCAGACTATGCGGACAAAGTAGAGGCTAAATTGAAAGATTACCGCAAAAAAGCTTCCATCAAAGGATTCCGTCCGGGAATGGTTCCAGCTGCGCTTGTGAAGAAATTATATGGTCAATCTGCTTTAGTAGACGAGATTAACCACTTATTAGGTCATGCGGTTTCTGATTATATCAAAGAAAACAAATTGAATCTAGTAGGAGAGCCTTTGCCAGCTGTTGAAGAGGCAGATGCAATCGACTGGGAAAAAGATACAGAATTTACGTTCCATTATGATTTAGGTTTCCACGGAGATTTTACAGTAGATTTGACCAAAATCAAAGCTATCGCTTCTTACGAAATTAAAGCAGACAAGAAGGAAATCGAAGAGACGATTGAGAACTTGAAGAAGCAATTTGGCGATCAAACACACCCAGATTCAGTAGAAGACCGTGATTTAGTTTTCGGAACTTTTACGCAAGGGGAGTGGGTAGAGAAATCGGCTATCCCCATGCACGCGATCAACGATAAGTCGAAGAAAGTATTCATCGGAGCAAAGAAAGACGATACTTTGAAATTCGCGATCGATAAAGTATTCGTAGATGCGAAGGCTTTAGCTTTAGCGACAGGAAAGAAAGAAGACGAAGTGGCTGATTTGAAAGGAGAGGTTTCATTCGTAGTGGAAGATATTACACGTCAAGTTCCTTCAGAATTGAACGTTGCGTTTTTTGATAAGGTTTTAGGTGCTGGTAAAGCGACAGATGAGAAGTCATTCCGCGCGGAGGTAGAAACAATTGTAACAGAAAACTACAAGCGTGAGGCTGAATACCTATTACGTATCGATGCAGAGAAAGCCATTTTAGACGCTGTTAAAATCGACTTGCCAGAGACATTCTTACGCACTTGGTTGATTCGTATCAACGAAGGCAAATTTACTCCAGAGCAAATTGATCAAGACTTTGATAATGTGAAGAAAGACATGCGTTGGAACTTGATCAAGAATGAAATCGCTGAGAAATTCGACGTGAAAGTGGAATACCCAGAGGTAGTGGAGAAGGCAAAAGATATGGTACGTGCACAATTTGGCGGTTATTTATCGTCTAACGAGCCAGGTATTGAAGAAATGATCGAGAAAATCGCGATGGGTTACTTGAGCGATAAATCGAAGTCTGATAACTTCATGAACTTATACAATCAAGCTTTCGCTGATAAAGTTTCAGCGGCGATCGTGGCAAACGTTCCTCACAAGGTGACGAAAATCGATGTAGACAAGTTTAAAGAAATCGCTGCGGCGCTTTAATTTTAAAATTGTCCTGCTATTTTTTGGAAGCCCCGCATATTGCGGGGTTTTCTGTGAACAAAGGTTTGTATATTTGTGTTCTACCTATTAAAAGTAGAAATTTGATTCTTAAACATTGAAATCTATGTACCCAAAGGAATTATCATCAGAAGAATTTCGCAAGTATGCGGTTCACCACAGAGGTTTGAACGGTCTTGCAGTTGATCAATATATGAATAACATCGGCAGTCGCCCGGTGCCCCAAATCGACGATATGACACAATACATCATTGAGGAACGCCCGATGCGTTTCGCTCAAATTGATGTATTTTCTCGTTTAATCATGGATCGCATCATCTTCATGGGTGTTCCGGTAGATGATTACATGGCGAATATCATCGTAGCTCAATTATTGTTCATGGAGTCTACAGATGCTAAGAAAGATATCGTTATGTATATCAATAGCCCCGGTGGATCTGTTTATGCTGGTTTAGGCATCTACGATACGATGAATTATATCCGTCCAGAGGTTGCGACTGTTTGTACTTCGCTCGCAGCTTCGATGGGAGCCGTTTTATTAGCCGGTGGTGCAGCTGGAAAGCGTTCGGCTTTAGAGCATGCCCGTGTGATGATTCACCAACCTTCCGGTGGGGCACAAGGTCAATCACGTGACATCGAGATCACCGCACGTGAAATCGTGAAAATTCGCCAAGAATTATATGAAATCTTAGCGAAGCACTCGGGTAAATCATTCGAAGACATCGAACGTGATTCAGATCGCGATTATTGGATGAAGGCGGCAGAGGCGAAGGAATATGGTTTAATTGATGAGATTTTAACGAGAACTGTCTAGTGGCTAGTAAAAAAAAGAGTTGTTCTTTCTGCGGTCGTCCTAAAAACGAGGTAGGTTTATTGCTTTCTGGCATTGATGGCCACATTTGCAATAACTGCTTGCAACAGGGATACGAGGTAGTCAAAGAGGAGATGGGTGTAGCGGCTCAAGCGAAAGCGGGTACGAAACATTCCTTTGAATTAGTGAAGCCGAAGGATTTGAAAGAATATTTAGATGGCTATATCATCGGTCAAGAAGAAGCTAAAAAGCATTTGTCTGTTGCAGTCTATAACCACTACAAGCGTTTAATGCAGGCTCCTTCGAATGACGATGTCAAGATTGAAAAGTCTAATATCTTGATGGTAGGGGAAACCGGTACAGGAAAAACGTATTTGGCCAGGACTTTAGCCCAAAAATTACAAGTCCCTTTCTGCATCGCGGATGCCACCGTAATTACGGAGGCAGGTTATGTAGGTGAAGATGTGGAAACGATTTTAACACGTTTACTTCAAGCGGCGAATTATGACGTGGAGAAGGCGGAATGTGGCATCGTTTTCATTGATGAAATTGACAAAATCGCCCGTAAATCAGATAATCCATCCATCACACGTGATGTGTCTGGCGAAGGAGTACAGCAGGCTTTATTGAAATTACTAGAAGGTTCGATTGTGAACGTACCACCTCAAGGAGGTCGCAAGCATCCAGACCAAAAGATGATCGCCGTGAACACGGAGAATATCTTGTTTATTTGCGGTGGTGCATTTGATGGCATCGATCGCCACATTGCGAAGCGCTTGAATTCTCGTCCGATTGGATTCTCAGGAGATGATACCTTCCACGAGTCATTCGAGAAGGACCAAATTATGAAGTATGTAACGGCACAGGATCTGAAGTCATTTGGCTTGATTCCTGAATTATTAGGTCGTTTACCTGTCGTGACGTATTTAAATCCATTGGATACTACGGCTATGTTATCGATTTTAACGGAGCCTAAAAATGCGCTTGTGAAGCAATACGAGAAGCTTTTCGAGATGGAAGGGGTTTCGTTAACTTTCCAACACGATGCACTCGTGTACATGGTAGAACAAGCGATGCAATTTAAATTAGGCGCGCGTGGTTTACGTTCAATCATGGAAGCTGTGATGATAGATGCCATGTATGAAATTCCTTCTCAAACGGGAATGAAGAAATTTGAGGTGGATGTTAATTATGCCAAATCTAAGTTCGAACGTACGGTATTCCATCAAATGAAAGTAGTCGCTTAATATGCCAGCTACTCAGCTCGTATTTTTGCACGGTTTTGGGGAAGATGACCGGGTTTGGTCAGATTTTTTGCCTAATTATACTTGGTCATTTCCAGCTATTTGTCCCTGCTATGCGGAATGGACAGATTGTGTCACGCTAGTAGATTATGCGCGAAAAATCGTTTCTTCCCTTCCCCTTAGTTGTGATTTCATTCTAGTGGGTCATTCTATGGGTGGGTATATTGCCTTAGAAATCGCCTCTCAATTTCCAGAAAGAGTCCAGAAAGTCGTGATGCTACATTCTACTTTTGTGGCAGACACAGAGGAAAAGAAAATCAATAGAGATAGAACGGCTGATTTATTAGCTAAAAAAGGAACATCGTTTTTTATTGGGCCTTTCTTGTCTAATTTATTCGCAAATCCATCTCAAGAACTCGTTTCTACATTAGCCTCCAGGTACCGAGAATTATCCGCTGCTGGATTAATTGCCGCGACCAAGGCCATGCGGGATCGAAAAGATTTTACCACGTTTATTCAAACTACCGATATCCCCGTCCTATTTATCTTGGGTGAATATGACGCCTTGATTTCTCCGGAGTCTATTACTCGGTTTGTAACGAAATCGGTTGTAATTTTGCCAAACGTAGGTCATCAAGGTACCTATGAAGCGCCCGAAGCTGTTGCAGAGGCAATTAATCAATTTTTGCATGTCTGATATAATTATTGCCCTAGATGGCTTCTCTTCTTGCGGAAAAAGTACAACAGCACGTCACGTGGCGGCGTCTTTACATTATGCTTTTCTAGATACAGGTGCGATGTACCGGGCGGTGGCACTCTATTTTGATCGTCAAAATGTGGATTTGAAAAATTTAGAGGCTGTTAAAGAAGCGCTTTCCCATATCGAAATCACTTTTCAATTCAATCCCGTAAAAC
The DNA here is from genome assembly GCF_044239315.1 of Aquirufa sp. Classification (GTDB taxonomy): domain Bacteria; phylum Bacteroidota; class Bacteroidia; order Cytophagales; family Spirosomataceae; genus Aquirufa. The sequence goes on from NZ_JBIIBQ010000002.1 coordinate 94,992, forward strand.
AGGCTTCTGATACCGTTTTAAATGGGGAAAATGTCGAGGCAGAGATTCGAAAAATGCATATATCTGATTTAGTGAGCCAAGTCGCAGCGATTCCAGAGGTACGACATGCGATGGTAGCTCAACAACAAAAAATGGGGGAGAAAAAGGGGATTGTCATGGACGGACGCGATATTGGAACAGTTGTTTTTCCTAACGCTGAATTAAAGATATTCATGACGGCAGAGCCACATATTCGGGCTCAACGCCGTAAATTAGAGCTTTTACAAAAGGGCGAAGATCTTCCTTTGGAAGAAATCATCGAAAATCTCCGCAAAAGGGATGAAATTGATTCAAATCGCAGTGAAGGCCCATTAAAACGTGCAGCCGATGCCATTGATCTAGATACTTCTTATCGGACCATGGATGAACAAGTAGAGTTTGTATTAGATCACGTTCGACGCGTGCAAGGTGAAAAACGATAAACCCTTCATTATTGTTGGCCAGGGCTTAGCTGGCACCATTTTAGCACACCATTTTCTGGAGGTTGATATCCCTTTTGAGATTTGGGATTCGCCAGAAACACATTTTAATTCTTCAAAAGCCGCTGGTGGCATTTTTAATCCAGTGACAGGTCGCAAATTAGAGCAAACCTGGCTGGCAGATGAATTATTTACCTATTTATTTGATTTCTATCCTCGGTTAGAGAAAACGCTAAATACGCGTTTCTTTTTTCCCATGCCGCTTTTTCGTCCCTTTGCGAATGAGGAGATGAAGACTTGGCTGGTAGAGCGGAAAGATCAAATACACCACAATTATTTACGTTGGGAATCGGATGGTGTTTGGGTAAAAAAAGCGGGTTGGGTCGATGTTGCCACTTTATTGCAGGCATCTCGTGCGTATTTTTCCTCCATAGGCATGCTGAAAGAAGCCGAGTATACGGATTTTCAGGCTATCTTTTGTGAAGGATTCCATGGGCAACAGAATCCACTTTGGTCTTGTTTGCCTTTTTTACCTGCAAAGGGCGAATTGATGGAAGTTCGCTCTAAAGAACCACCTCAGGATTATATTTTGAATAAAAATGGTTTCTTGTTGCCGTTAGGGGAGCAGAAATTTAAGGTGGGTGCGACCTATGCTTGGAAAGAATATACAAACAAAATTACATCGGAGGCCTTGGTTGAGTTAACGGATAAATTAGGATTAATGGGTTGTAGTCAATTCGAGTTGATAGAACAAAAGACAGGAATTAGGCCCGCTACCCAAGATCGTCGACCAATTATAGGTTTTCATCCAACTAAACAATCGGGTATATTTAATGGTTTTGGATCTAAAGGAGTTTCTTTAGCGCCCTATTTTGCCAAACAATGGACCAGCGAAATCCTAGGAAATACTTCTGTTCATTCAGAGGCATCAATTCGGCGATTTTATCATTTATTTTCCGTTTAAATCTGTAAATTTGGTTTTAAAGTCTTTTGGCTAAATGCGTAATTTAAATTCTTTTTTCGCAATCTTCTTGTTCTTGTCTTTAGGCTTTACCAAGCTATATGGACAAGATTCGCAATGGATTCCAGAGAATCATCGGATTCAATACCAAAATTTCCAATGGAATTACATCAGCAGTTCCAATTTTGAGGTGTATTATTTTGATAAAAATGAAGCTTTAGCCAAATCGACGTTAACATACCTTGAGTCAGATAATGGCCGAATAACGGAGATTCTGAGTTATACGCCTTATCAAAAGGTGAAGATCTTTGTTTATCCCAATCACGAAACCTGGTTACAAAGTAATAGCGGAATTTCTTTAGCTAATTCGGCTGATGTGGCGGAGGAGAATTTAGCTAAATTTAGAATTGAAGTAGCTTTTAAAGATAATTTAGTCGCATTTAAACAAGAGATTACCAAACAAATTGTACGTGTATATTTACATGATTTATTGTTTGGAGGTAGTGTGAGGGATGTACTACAAAACTCTTTGTTATTAAATGTGTCAGATTGGTTTGTTTTAGGAATGTCTGCTTACTTAGCTTCAGGAGATTCACCTGAAATGAGACGTTTTACCTATCAAATCATTAGTGAAAATAAAATTAGAAGGCTACAGGTAGCTACAGGTGCAGAGGCTGAATTGCTAGGTCAATCCATTTGGTCCTATATCGCAAATACCTATGGAAAACAGGCAATAGGTAATATTCTGAATTTAACTCGGATTATTAGAAGTGAACAATCAAGTTTATCTAGTACCATAAGAAAACCATTTTCTAAATTTTTAAAGGATTGGTACGAGTATTTGAATGATGCAAAAAATTTAGAAATCGCTACTTCTAAGGTTTTTCCTTCCTCTTTTTATTTGCCTCCATCGAATCAAATTAACTCTTTTCAGGCAAGTCCTGATGGACTTTTTGAGGCTTTTGTCACAGATGAATTTGGTAGATATAAGGTCTATTTACATAACGTGGCCACGGATAAACTGCAATTACTCCAACAAACTGGATTAAAGGATTTAAATCGTACTTCTGACGGGAAAGGGCCTTTAATTTCTTGGAGTGGAAACAATAGGCTTTCTGTTCTTTTTAACGAGCAAGGATTTACTTGGATGAAGAACTATCAGGTTAATAAAGGGGGGAACTATACTTCAGAGCCTAAACTTAAAATTGCCAATTTGTCTTACCTAGATATGAAGGTGTCCTCCAATGGGATGAAGGCACTAGTACGTGTTCTAGAAAAAGGTCAAGTTGATTTAGGTATTTATGATTTAAAGCGAAACAAGTTAAATCTGCTTACTAAAGATGCTTATAATGAAACAGAGGCCCATTGGATGCCCGATAATCGGGTGATTTATATAACAGATCGGTATATAGATTCATTGCCTTCTCCACCTGCACCCATTTCTTCTTTGTTTGTTTGGAATCCAGATGAACCAGAAAATCCGACCAGGTTATTCTCAACCTCTGGGAAGGTATATAATTTTAAGCTTCAGTCAGATTCAGTGGCTTATTTTTTACATAATCAGGCAAACGGACCTCGGTTAATTCGTTTTCAAATGGCTGATACTTCCTTTAGACAATCTAGAGTTAGAACGGTTGCTTGGCAAAACTTTGAATTAACAGCTAAAGGTGTTTATGCGCTAGAAAGAAATATTGTAACGGATAACATTCAACGCTACACAGAAACAAGTCTTGAAGAATATCTTGGTTCTGAATGGATTCCCAAGATTAACTCGGCAAATCCGACAACAATTATTGAACAAGAAGTCGCTTCCTTTGAAACAGATGCAGCAAAAAAGGCAAGAAAAGCTAGATTAGATCGACAACTATCTATTCGACTAAAAAGAGAACCTGGTAAGATGGTGGGTCCCTTAGCCTATCAAAATTCTTTTGTATTTAATAGTTCTGAAGGACAATTTAAATCAGATCCCATTAGAGGTATTGGTTACGCCTATGAGCTGAAAGCAAATGATTTATTAGAGAATCACTTATTTAAGGCCGGTGCATTTCTGACGGCTAACTTACTTAATTCAGATATCTGGGGAGAATACGCTTATCTAGCTAATAAATTAGATTGGAAATTCCGATACGATCGAAAGGTTTTAGGCCAAGATACAGAAAATGATTCTCAAAAAATTCGTTTTAATCGATTCGCCCTAACAGCCTCTTATCCATTTAGTTTATTGAGTCGTTTATCTGTGACTGGTTTATATTCAACTAATCGGTTATTTAATCAAGTATCACTCGTAACTCCTGAGGAATATTCAGGTTTTGCAGGTGCATTAATTTCTTACGAAGTAGATAATACCGTTCAGGCAGGGGATAATCTTAGAACAGGATATCGAATTAACGCGACTCTTGAAGCTCAAAAGGATATGGTTATGTCGGGAGAATTTGTTCGAATCGGATTTGATGCCCGCTATTACAAGAAACTTTCAAATACCTTTTATTTTGCTACTCGTTTCTCCTCTTCTCATCAATTGGGAAGTAGGACCCAGGCCTCTATGTTAGGTGGGATGGATAATTGGTTTTTTAATAGACGAGATGTGCGTGCACAAGAAACTCCCTTGGGACTGGATGGACTTGCAAGGCGGGACGTATTTATGAGTAATTTCATTGCTCCATTGCGTGGATTTGCTTTGAATAAACTAAGTGGAAATAGTCATTTATTGTTTAACGCAGAAATCAGGATTCCTGTCAAGTCTATTATGCCTTCAGAATCCTCTAGCTTACTTAATTCGGTTCAACTCGTTGGTTTCACAGATGTTGGAACAGCTTGGACAGGATCTAGTCCTTTTGAGAAATCCAATGGATTTAATACGAATGTGTATGGCGGAAAAACGAATCCATTTATTGCTACCGTGACTGATTTTAGAAATCCATTTTTAGTAGGTTATGGAATTGGAGCTAGGGCTGTCATTTTTGGCTATTTTGTTAAATTTGATTACGCCTTTGGAATTGAAAATAAAGAAGTAAAGTCTCCTCTAACCTATCTGACACTAGGATATGATTTTTAAATGATCAAAAAAATATTTTTTCTCTTATTTATCCCTTGGACACTTTTTTCTCAAAGTCTAAGTATATCTAATTTGCCAATCATAAGAATAAGCACCAAGGGTCGGGTCATAAAGGATGAACCCAAGGTTCCGGTGGTTTTCGATCTTTTTGATAATGGACCAGGCAAACTTAATCAGGTTTCTAACACGCCTACGCTAAGCACAATTGCTGGAGTTGAATATAGAGGTTCAACCTCTCAGGCTGATTTTTATTTTTTACCCGGATTAGTCAAAAAACCGTACGGAATTGAACTATGGACTGATACAAGTGGGGTGACTGTTAAAAATCTTTCTCTCGTACAAATGCCATCGGAATCTGATTGGGTATTAAATGCCTCCTATAATGACCGATCATTTATGCGTGATTTTTTAGCTCAAAAGCTAGCAGGCAGTTTCGGGTTATTAAATTCAAAATCAAAATTTGTCGAATTAATTGTTAATGAGGAATACAATGGGGTTTATTTATTATTGGAAAAGATTAAGAAAGGGAAAAATAGGGTACCTATAGCAGATTTAACTCCGACAGAAAATGCTGGCGATAATCTAACTGGTGGCTACTTGTTGAAGATTGATAAAAATAGTGGCTCACCCTCTCCTTCTTGGAAAAGTAATTATACCTCGGGAATATTAGCTACACAAAAAACAGAGTTCCAAATAGAATACCCTAAATATGGAATCATTACTCAGACTCAAATAAATTATATTAAAAATTATATTAATAATTGGGAGCAAAAATTGATGACTGAGAACATAAATGATCCAAATGCTAGTTTTCGTAATTTAATGGACGTGCCGTCTTTCGTTAATTTCTTCATTTTAAATGAAGTCACTCGCAATGTGGATGGATTCAGGTTAAGTACTTACTTGTACAAAGACAAGGAATCTGTTGGTGGCAAGATAAAGATGGGGCCCGCCTGGGATTTTAATATTGCTTTTGGTAATGCTGATTATTTGAATGGTTGGAAGACAGAAGGATTTGTGTACAAATCGTTAGAGAATGATGGGGGCAAGAATGATTATTGGCAAGTACCTTTTTGGTGGAATAAATTGATACAAGATGCAAGTTTTCGCAAAGCATTGGCCACCCGATGGAAGGCTGTACGCGCTAGTTTTTTAAACACGAAATCTATTTATGCCACAATCGATTCTGCGCAGGTTGCTCTGAAGGATCCGCTGACAAGAAATTTCCAAAAATTCCCTTTAATGGGTAAGAAAATATGGCCTAATTATTATGTAGGTGCCACTTTGAGCGATGAGGTGAACTGGTTGAAGAATTGGATCCAGGGACGTCTAACTTGGTTAGATGCCCAAATGGCCCTTTTTGATAGTCCAATATTAGCCGTTCGCGAAGAAAATGCATCCGCAATTGTATTTCCTAATCCGTCTTCGTCCGGATTTTTTCAATGGAAATTTAGTCTAAATAAACCATCCCTTGTGACCTATTTTATCTCAGATGCCATGGGTCGCATGATTTTGTCCCCTAAAAGCGCTAATTTTGGGTCAGGCGAGCAAATTCAATCGTTGGATTTGTCTCCGTATCCTCCAGGTATTTACCTTTTCTTTTGGAAAACGGATGAAGGTGAAGTACAGCAAATCAAAATTTTACGTTAATGTCATCCATTTTAGATCAATTTCGACGTACTCGTTTTGCGGCTTCTTCTCTTGCAATGAAAAGTGGAGATTTGCGCAATGAGGTGTTGGCCAGTTTAGCTGAGTTGATTCGAGAGAATACGACTGAAATTTTGAGAGAAAACCAACAGGATGTAGCCCAAATGGCAGGCGATCATCCGATGCGTGACCGCCTTCTATTGACTCAAGAACGATTAGATGCACTAGCGGAAAGTGTTCTTTCCGTGATGCAATTGCCAGATCCATCGGGTCAGGTTTTGTCGAAGAGAAAGCTTCCAAATGGCTTAGAATTGTCTAAAATAACCGTACCTCTTGGAGTGGTAGGGGTGATCTTTGAGTCTCGCCCTAATGTAACGATTGATGTAGCAGCTCTATGTATTCGCTCTGGGAATGCGGTGGTATTACGAGGAGGTTCGGATGCCTATTACACGAATACTATTTTAGTTAAATTGATTCATCTCGCCCTAGAAAAACACGGATTTTCGACGGATTTGGTCTATTTAATGCCCACGGATCGTGCGCATGTGACGACACTTTTGACGGCAGTCAACTACATAGATGTGATTATTCCGCGTGGATCGGAGGCCTTGATTCAACGGGTTCGAAAGGAATCCTTAGTTCCTACAATTGAAACGGGTGCAGGAGTTTGCCATACGTATGTGGGGGCATCGGCGGATCTTTCGATGGCAGTAGCCATTGTGGTGAATGCCAAAGTCTCTCGCCCATCTGTCTGCAACTCATTAGACACCATCGTTTTGCATCAATCGATTGCGGCTCAATTTCTTAGGTTAGTAGCTTCATCTTTACAAGAATACTCAGTAACGATTTACGCCGACATTTCGGCTTACAATACCCTGAAGCAGGTGGGTTACCCCTTATTAGAAAACGCTACTGAATCAGATTTCGGACGTGAATTCTTGGATTTTGCTTGTTCGATTAAAGTGGTGAAAGATTTACCAGAAGCTATTGAACATATTTCAACCTATTCTTCTCGGCATTCGGAAGCAATTGTTTCAAATGATGAAACAGAAGCCAGATTTTTCTTATCTACAGTTGATGCTGCGGCAGTGTATTGGAATGCCTCAACGCGTTTTACAGATGGTGGAGAATTTGGTTTAGGTGCTGAAATAGGTATATCTACTCAAAAATTGCACGCAAGGGGTCCTTTTGCTTTGGAAAAATTAGTCACAGAAAAATGGATTGGAATTGGTCAAGGCCAAATTCGCTAAAATTCGTGATCTAATCCCATTCTTTGCTTCATTTCGACTAAAATAGGATGTTTTTGAGATAAGTAGTCGTATTTATCCGACTGAGTATAAATCATTTTTTTATCTGAAACATCCCCTTGAATTAAATCTAAAACGAGGTCTATCGAATCGTTTTTCAATTTTGTTCGAAGCTGAGTTAACAATTCAAGTTTCAATGAGTCGTTAAATTGTTGCATTTGGACTTCACTCTCCACCTTCAAATGTATGACGGAATCGATCAGACTAATTTCTCGATTCATCATCACAAATTTGTTAATGAAATTGCTTGTTTTGAAGCTTTGGGCAATTTGAGTCCAAACAAAATTTAACTCCTCGAAAGTAAACGGTTCCTGCTGAACGTTATCCACCATCCCTGCTTCCGTTTCATTTTCGAGTTGATTTGAACTGACCACTTTCTTTGCACTGCGTAATCCATGACTGGAAGGTCTAATTACTTGCGTTTCAATGGTTGGCACTGGCTCAGGCACAGGCTTAGTTACAGGCTCAGTAGGCTCCGGAACAGGCTCCGGAACAGGCTCAGGCAAAGGCAAAGGCTCCGGAACAGGCACATGCACAGGCTCTGAAACCGAAGCCTTAGCTATCGGTTTACTCTCAGACTTTTTTCCGGCGCCACCCTCCACCGCAGGTTGAGTTGCGGCAGGTTGGTAAACCGACGGCAAGTAATTGATTTTTAGAAGGGTCAATTCGACATGTAAACGTGCGTTCTTTGCCGCTTTGTAATGTATCTCGCATTGGGAGCAAAGATTCATTGCTGATAACAAGAAAGAGGCAGACGTTTTCGCGGACTGCACTTGAAATTTCTCCCGATTTTCTTCGCTTAATTCCATCAGGGCAAGCGTCTTAGGATCTTTAGCAAATAACAAATTACGGAAATGTTCCGATAGGCCAGCTATAAACTGTTGTCCGTCAAAACCCTTGCGCATAATCTCGTCTAATAATACGAGTGAATCGGTGTGGTTTTGATTCACAAAGAAATCCGTTAATTGGAAGTAATAATCGCTATCAAGTATGTGCAGGTTTTCCAATACAGCGGCATGTCTCAGCGAATTGTCTGTCGAAAAAGTCACATTCAAATCAAACATGGACAATGCGTCACGAAGTCCACCGTCGGCCTTGATAGAAATCAATTCCAAAGCAGCTGGTTCTGCATTGATGCCTTCCTTATTTGCGATAGACGCAAGATGTGAAGCCATGTCTTTCCATTGAATTCGGTTGAAGTCAAAGATTTGGCAACGAGATAAAATCGTAGGTAAAATTTTGTGCTTTTCTGTCGTTGCTAAGATGAAAATAGCATAGGAAGGCGGCTCTTCTAAGGTCTTTAAAAAAGCATTAAAGGCAGCAGCCGAAAGCATATGAACCTCATCAATGATGTAAATTTTGTATTTACCGTTTTGAGGAGGATAGCGAACTTGATCGATTAGGTTACGAATGTCTTCTACGGAATTATTCGAAGCCGCATCTAATTCGTGAATAGTTAATGAGGTATTTTCTTGGAAAGATTGACAGGATGAACACTTACCACAAGCTTCTCCATCTGCACCTAAATCCTGGCAATTAATAGTTTTCGCTAAAATACGTGCACAGGTTGTTTTACCGACTCCTCTAGGACCACAAAATAAGAATGCTTGTGCCAAGTGATTTGACTTAATCGCATTCTTTAGGGTGGTGGTAATGTGACTTTGGCCTACCACGGAATCAAATAGGGTAGGGCGGTATTTACGCGCTGAAACAATAAAATTTTCCATAATCAAATTTACCTTTTTAAGCCTTAATTCCCAAATGCTTTAGGGGATTCTGATGACCGCACTCACAGGGAAATGATCCGTTGGATATTTGTTCTCCCAGGTCTCGCTGTGGGTCGTGTGTTGTAGAACAGTAGGGCCATTTTTAACGAACACATAATCAATATGTCTTCCTTGTTGTTCTTTTGTAAAGCCATTGAATGAACTGTAGGGCCCATAATGACCATTTTGGCTAATCTTTTCTGCATCGATGACGCGCGCTGGATTTTTCCCATCCACTAAAATTTGGATAGGTTCGTCGTCTGGAGTTGCATTAAAATCACCTGTTAAAATTACTGGAGTTTTGCCTGCGATTTCTTCGATTTTACGTAAAATTAGCTTCGCACTTTCCCTGCGTGCTACCTTTCCTAGGTGATCAAAATGAGTATTAAAAACGAAGAATTTCTTTCCACTCTTTATCTCTTGAAATTGGCCCCAAGTTACCACACGACGGCAAGCCGCATCCCAACCAAAACCTACCTTATCGCAGGAATCCGATAGCCAAAACGTACTTTCTTTCATTAGTTTGAATTTGGATTTACGGTACATCAGAGCAGAGAATTCTCCTTCTGCTTTACCATCATCCCGACCTTTTCCAAACCATCCAAAACCAGGTAATTCTTTTTCTAAATCCGTAATTTGATGCAAATAGGCTTCTTGTAATCCAATAATGTCAGCTTGGTGATAGCGGATGAGTTCTCCACAGTGTTTGATGCGGTATTTCCACTGGTTTACGCCATCTGATTCGGTATCTAATCGCACATTGAAAGTCATTGCTTTTAGTTGGGCAGTGGCTGTAGGACCAGCTAATAGGAGAAAAAAACAAATAAAGGCTTTGAGAATATTCATCACCTGTGGAAATACTTTATCGTTTTTCCCATTCTGAATGACAAAATCAGCTCCCCATAAGTAGTTTTTAGGCTGAGGTTGTAAATCAATCATTTGCATTGTTTCCATATAGCTCATACGACTTCTTTTTTGAATGTTTTGGATACGTTCATTTAAAGGTGAATCCACAGTGATTATCTGTGAAATATGCTCTGGTTTAGTTCGCGGTGTGATGAGGGCTGATTCATATAAACAAAAAGGAGCCTCTGGTGCTGAAGCGTGCCAATCAACCGCATTTTGACGAACTGCAGGATGAATAATGGCATTCAAATGGGCCACATCACCCGGATATTTTTGTAATAAACCCTTAATCCAAGTGCGATTATAAGAACCATCCGGAAGGTAAGCTTTAGGGCCAAACTCTGCAATGATTGCTTCTTTCACCGGGATGTCATTCTCGCAAATTTCGCGAGCTACTTTATCTGCTTCGAAAACGGGAATGCCTAGACACGAAAAAATCCGGCAAATGGTCGATTTGCCGGATCCTATTCCGCCTGTAATTCCGATGAAAGGTTTCAGGCTATTTTGCATTGAATTACTCTTCTAAGCGAGAGGAAGCATCTTTTGAGATGGCTGTTTTCTCAAATACCATACGAACTCCCTTATTTGAATCAACTTCAACTACGATGGTTTTTTCGCGGATAGTTACCACAGTTCCGTGTGCTCCTCCAATAGTTACAACTTTATCACCTGTCTTTAATTCCTCAATGAATTTTTTCGCTTCCTTTGCTTTTTGTTGCTGTGGACGAATCATGAAGAAATAAAATACGACAAAAATCCCTCCGAAAAGGATGATTTGCATGTAGGCAGGACTTTGAGCTTGTAATAATAACATATTTTTATTTTTTAGGTAAGACTTCAACTTTAAATGCCATTCTGTTTTCGGCTGGTAGCGTGTTACAGTAGGCGGTAATGGATTTCTGCAATTTCCCTTCTTTTCCTTTCGAATCAAATTTTACTCGAATGAATCCCTTTTTTCCCGGTTGAATGATATCTGTGGACCATTTCGGAGTGGTACATCCGCACGATGCATTCACTGAGATAATTTTCAAAGGCAAATTCCCCGTATTCTTAAAATTAAACGTGTGAAAAACACTATCTCCTTCCACTAGTTTACCTAAAGATACGAAGGGCTTATCTACTTTAAGGATTGGTTGTTTTTCTACACTTGGTTTTAATGCTGCAGGTATAGCATTCTCTGTGGCATTATTCGCTTCTTTTTGCTGATTCGTACAGGAAAAAATCCCTAGAAGACAGAAAAAAAAGAGAGTAGAACGCATCTTATTTCGCCTTAATTTGTGTCATCATTTTTTCCACATCTTCTAGCAATTTCTCAGCTTTGATTTTGGCATCCTGAACTACTTTTTTGCCTTCTGATTTTGCGGTAGTTTCGATTACTTCTTTGCCCTCTACGATATCATTGATCAATTGCTTTAACTGATCACGGTATTTGTTCAATTGAAAATACAATTTACTGCGGGTATTCTCTCCTTTATCAGGAGCGTATAAAATACCTACAACAGCTCCTGCTGCCGCGCCCACTACGAAGGCCCAAAAAGATCTAGATGATTTGCTCATTTTATTTGTTAGCTATGTCGATTAATCCTCGACCTGATTTAGTAATCACTTTTTCATGAACTAAGCGATTCGAAACTACGTCTAAAATGCCGTTAATAAACTGGCCAGACTTAGGTGTCGAATAGTTTTTTGCTAGTTCGATGTACTCATTAATACTCACTTTCACTGGAATACTCGAGAATTTCACCATCTCGGCTAATGCCATCTTAAGAATGATAAAATCCGCGACCGCCAGGCGATCAGACTCCCAGTTTTTAGTTTGGTCCCCGATCCAAGCACTTAATTGCTTGTCTTCTGAGACACTGTAATCAAATAATTCTTCAAAGAATAATCTGTCGTCTTCCCATTGGATAGCAAGAGGTTGTAAACTTAGGTCTTCCAAAGCCTCTATCTTAAAGGTCTTGTTTGCCATACTCTTTACCACATCCTTATTCAAAGACCAATTTAAATCTTTTTCCTCAAAATATTCTGTCATCGACTCGTGTTTTAAAAGGAAATTTTTTAACACGTAAACGACGAAAGTTAAATCATCTTCAAACTTCTTGCCAGCCGTAGGGAGGTAAGTTAAGAAGGTTTCATCCGTCAAGATGTTCTCGATAAATAATTTCTTGATTAAATTTTCGTCCTCTTCTGACCATCCAATGTGGTTCTTGTCGAAGGCACGTTGCAAATCGCTCCATTTGGACAGAATATATAATACCTTATTTTTAGCCAGTAAAGAGGTCTTTGTATTGTTTTCTAACAAGCGTCTATTTTCATCCCAAAGTGCAATTAAGGGCAATTGCTGCAAGTAATATAAGATTTTAAGGTATTGCTTGTTGATGGCTTCCACCTCTAAAACCATATCATGTTTCAGCTTTTTAGCAATTTGCTTTACGTTTGCTTGGTATTGATGATAGACTGATTGAGCTGCTTCTTGCGCTTCATCTGGAATCGTTTCTTCTGAACTAATTTCTTGAAAAAACTCTTTTAATTGAATTTCGGCTAGTTGTCTTAGGCCTTCTAAACGAGGCGATTGGTCTTCTTTTGAGACCATTAAGGATAAATCAGGCTGAAAAATGGTCGCTAAACCATCAAAAGCTAATTGATATTGGGCACGTTCTTGTGTATAGAAAGCATACAATTGCTGAAATGCTTTGACACGTAGTAATCTCCTGTTAACCATCCGAAATAAAAGAGCGTCTTGTTTTGAATCCCAAAATTAAGAATTTTAATTGATAAAGGTCCTATCTTTGTAGTCAATAAATCTATACATGGGCGCGCTAAGTCATATCAATCAGTATTTTTGGAAGTACAAATGGCTTTTATTCCTTGGGATTATCTTCACACTTTTTTCTAATTTTTTTGGTGTATTCCCTGCTCAATTAGTTCGATATGCGCTCGACTTAGTGACAGAAACTATTGATATTTATTTTCTATTTAAAGGTTTTAGTCTCCAAAAAGCCTTTTATGAAATCTTTGGTTTTACCCTATTCTTTTACGGAGGTTTGATCATTTTGATGGCGATAATGAAAGGAGTTTTTCTCTTTTTGGTTCGTCAAACCCTCATTGTGATGTCCCGTCATATCGAGTTCGAGTTGAAAAACGAGATTTATACCCATTACCAAACTTTGCCATTGTCCTTCTATCGCCAACAAAATACAGGGGATTTGATGGCGCGTATTTCCGAGGATGTAGGAAAAGTTCGGATGTATGTAGGCCCTAGCATGATGTATGGCCTGAATTTGATTACGGTTTTTATCCTCGTGATTTATTCGATGTGGCAGGTGAATCAGAAATTGATGTGGTATGTATTAATGCCTTTACCCATTTTGTCGATGAGTATTTATTACGTCAATTCCCTTATTATTCGTAAATCTGAAGAGATTCAAGCTGCTTTATCGCAGATTTCGACTTTTGCACAGGAAGCCTTTTCTGGGATTCGGGTGTTAAAGTCTTTTGTTCGAGAGAAGAAATCGTTGGAATCTTTTTCGGAAGCATCTTCAGCCTACCGGAGTAAATCACTAGGTTTAGTAAAAGTGGATTCGCTTTTTACACCCTTGATTGCTTTGCTAGTTGGGTTTTCGACCATTTTAGTGGTATATATTGGATCACAGGAAGTAATCGCAGGCCGAATGACCGTTGGAAATATTACCGAGTTCATTATGTACGTATTTATGTTGACATGGCCAGTGACCGCTTTGGGCTGGACGAGTTCGCAGATTCAGCGGGCTGCAGCTTCTCAGAAGCGGATTAATGAGTTTTTAGAGGCCAAATCAGAACTAACTACTGGTCAGCAAATTCGACAAGAGATCATCGGGAATTGGGAATTTAAAGAGGTCAGTTTTGCCTATCCAGGTTCAGATCGCTTGGTGTTAGATAAAGTTAATTTAACTATTGCGCCGGGTGAGTCCGTGGCATTATTAGGACAAACTGGTTCAGGAAAGTCAACAGTGGCTTTATTGATGGCTCGTTTTTATGACCCGAGCTCGGGGGAGATTTTATTGGATGGTATTTCTTTGAAAGAGTGGGATATGGCGTGGGTGCGCTCTTTTGTAGGATTTGTGCCGCAGGATGTATTTTTGTTTTCGACCAGTATTTCGGAGAATATTCGGTTCGGGAATGATTCTTTAACACAGGAATCCATCGAAATAGCGGCGAAGCAAGCAGATGTGTATGATAATATTATGGAGTTCCCTGATCAATTCGAGACGATTTTAGGTGAGCGGGGTATTACGCTTTCAGGTGGACAGAAACAACGCGTGTCGATTGCGCGTGCTTTGGCTAAAAATCCGAAGATGCTCGTATTAGACGACTGTTTATCTGCGGTAGATACGCATACGGAACATACGATTCTAGAAAACTTGAAACAGGTGACACATGGGAAATCTTCTTTAATTATCTCACACCGTGTTTCTTCCGCTCGTTTAGCTAATCGAATCTTTGTGCTTTCAGATGGATCAATCATTGAAAGTGGATCACACGAGTACTTGATGGAGCGCAAAACGCTTTATTTCGAACTTTATCAACAGCAGTTAAACGAGGAGTTACATCAAATTTCCGCTCAACCGAATTAATTCTATCTCCGCTGATTTCGCAGCAAATTTAGCTTCAATTAAACGAGTTTCAGCCGCCACAGCATTACGTTGTACCTCTCTCAATTCATAAGATGTAGCGATACCTACTTTAAATCTATCAAAAGCTATATCGATATTTTGCTTTGCGATAGCATAATTCTCTGTTTCAAGTTGAATTAAATTCAGAGCATTTTCATAGGTAATGTAAGTCCTTTCTAGCGTGGATAAAAGATTATTTTTCAAATCCTCAATTTGTAGTGACGCAATTTCTGCATTGATTTTTGCATTTTGAATTCTTCTCTTCTGGTTATAGCCATCAAAGATATTGAACGTTGCTCTCAGGCCATAGTTTAAAACATTGCTGCTTCCTTTTTCTACCCCAAAACCTGCCCCATTTGCCACGCTATTTAAGTTATACCCAGCTAATAAATCAATTTGAGGTTTCTGTTGACTCTGTAAATTTTTGGTATCCAAATCATTGATTTTTTTTGTCAAAATAGCAGAGATCAGTGCGGGGTTTTGAGACAAAGCACTCGTTTTTAGCTCATTTAACGTTAGTTTAGGCATTAAATCAATCATCGTATTTATTTGAAAATCTGCCTTATAATCTGTAACCAAAAGGGTATTGAACCCGATTTTAGTATTTGTGAAGGATTGCTCCTGTGCTATTAATAGCGCCTTATCCTCATTAAAATCTACTTGAGCTGAGTAATAATCCACTTTAGACCCTTGACCTACTTCGTAGCGGTCTTTTGCTAATTTAAGGCGGTCATTCGAGATTTCAAGTCCTTTTTTGAAGTTGTTTACTCTCAGATTTTGACGAATGATATCGTAATAGGTGGTTGAAATTAAGGCGATTAAGTTCTCTATATTGGATTCAGTTTGCTTTGCCCCTAGGTTTTGTAATTCTTTAAATCGATCACGTAAAACAAACATGCCTTGTCCATCGTATAATGTCCAAGCCATTGCTAAGCCCGCATTGCTAGAATTTGATCTAACCCCAGTTTGAACCAAAGGTGGTCTTAATCCTCCAAAAAATGATTGATCAAGACCAGAGACTGTATAATTTTTAGAGGCTGTTCCAGAGATGGTAGGAAGAAATCCTGCATTACCAAGTGAATTTTCATTCTCTGCGATACGCTCCCTCTGCCTTGAAATCTGAATGGAATATTGCTTTGTTATTCCTTGTTGGATTGCCTCTTCTAAAGTCAACATTTGTTGTGCTTGCGCTGCAATGGGACACAAAAGAACGAAGAAGGCTAAGCGATATAGTTTCATAGAAATAGGTTAAATCAATCAATAAAACAAACTTAACAAAATCAAGCCACATTAGGAAGTCAAAAGCCTATAAGCACCCATAAGGCTTTTTGCGTAGAATGTAATACATTTGTTTAATGGTGTCACATCTATATATCTATCCAATTAAGTCATTAGGGGCAGTTTCTGTCTCAAAAGCAATCATGGAGAAGGAGGGTTTGCGGGATGATCGTCGCTTCATGCTGGTTGATGAACAAGGTAAATTTATTACTCAGCGTACCCGACCTGCGCTAACTAGATTTGCTTTATCGGAATCAGCAAATGGCTATTTAGTGAAAGATGCTGTAACAGGCTTGGAAAAAGAATTATGTACAGCGCCTTCTTTAGGTGATTATATTCCCGTTGATATTTGGGATGATCAATTGAAGGCAAGAGAAGTGATGGATGGGTGGTCAATTTGGTTTTCACAAGCCTTATCTCAACAAGTAAAGTTGGTTCGGATTACAGAGGAAAATCCTCGTCAGATGCAGGAAAAATACCAGACCGGAATAGCTAAGAACACCTCATTCGCAGATTCATTGCCTTTGTTAGTAGTGAGTGCGGGCTCTTATAGTGCTTTAGAACGCAAGGTTCTGGAGCCGGTAAATCGATTACGTTTTAGACCTAATATTATTGTTTCGGCGACAGAGCCTTTCGTTGAAGATACCTGGTCTGAGATTAAGGTAGGAGAGGTGTCTCTTTCGGGTGCCAAACCCTGTGCAAGATGCCCTTTAGTAAATGTGGATCCTATTTCGGGGGAATCAGATAAAAAAACCTTGAAAACCTTAGCCTCCTTTAGAACAATTAACCAAAAGGTGTATTTTGGTCAGCAATTTGTGCCTATTTCAATAGGCGAAATACACGTAGGAATGGAGGTTCAAGTCATTCGTTCTCAGGATGCCATTTATTAAAAATTTGTCCCTAGAAGTGATCTTTTTATCGTCTTACCTTTTTTGGTTACATTTGGGCTAACATTCCTACTGTCTCACTCAACTATTTCTGAAAGGAATCGCTTCAGGGGAGAGCTGGCATTTTGGAGTCCACTTATTTATCTATTTCATGGGATTTTTTCAACATAAAGACGCTTACAAAGCCTTGCAATTTCCGGAGTTTCGCGCTTATGTGACAGGGAATACGCTTTTTACGATTGCTTTGTTGATTCAAGAGGTAGTCTTGGCATATGAAATATATAAGATTACACACAACCCATTAGCTTTGGGCCTAATCGGTTTAGCGGAAGCTGTCCCTTTTATCTCTTTGGTGTTATTTGGAGGGCATTTTGCGGATAATCGGGATAAGAAGAAGATCATGCAGGTAACACTGTCTTTGATTATTGCGTCCTCCTTCTTCCTTTTATATTCAAGTACACAACTTCAATCCGCAGATCAGGATTTTCATATCTATTCGATCTATGCGGTTATTTTTATCATTGGCCTTTCCAAAGGTTTTTTTAGTCCTGCCGCTTCTTCATTAAATCCTTTTTTAGTGCCTAAAGAGGTGTTTGCTAATGCAGCGACATGGAATAGTTCTTTTTGGCAATTGGGCTCTATTTTAGGTCCAGGAGTAGCTGGTTTCTTGTATGCTTATGCGGGCTTATCTGGTTCTTTGATGACTGTAATTGCGTTGTTACTAGGGGTAATGGTCTGTATTTTCCAAATAGAGAGTCGCCCTGTGCCAGTAAAAACGGTTCAACATGAATCGATATGGCATAGTTTGCGAGAGGGGATTGCGTATGTGTTTAAGACTAAAATCATCTTATATTCTATTTCATTAGATCTGTTCTCTGTACTTTTTGGGGGAGTAATTGCTATCTTGCCCATTTTCGCAGAAGACATTTTAAAAGTTGGAGCTGAGGGTTTGGGAATATTGAGAGCAGCTCCTTCGGTGGGAGCTGTTGTGACGATGGTTACATTGGTTTATTTCCCTCCTCTGAAACACGCCTGGAGAAATTTGATTTTAGCCATTGCGGGTTTTGGTTTGGCTACCTTAGTTTTTGGGTTGTCGACTAATTTTTGGCTTTCCGTGACCGCCTTGTTTTTTACGGGAGCTTTTGACTCAATTTCAGTCGTTATTCGTCAAACGGTTTTGCGTTTTTATACGCCCGATGAGATGCGAGGACGCGTATCTTCTGTAAATGGTGTTTTTGTCAGCACATCCAATGAACTGGGTGCTTTTGAATCAGGACTGGCCGCGAAGTTGTTCGGTACCGTGCCTTCTGTTCTGATAGGCGCAGGGGTAACGATGGTGTTGGTAAGTATAGTAGCCCTTACCTCCAAGGAATTGTTTGATCTTGATGTAGATCAAAAAGTATCGGAATAATTACTCTTTAGCTGCCGAAGCTTCCTGCGCGGCTTCTGCTGCAGCTTCCTCCGCTGCTTTTTTCGCAGCTTCCTCCGCTGCTTTTTTCGCTTTTTGTTTTGCAATTTGTTCCGGCCATCCTTTTAATATATCAGTTAAAGCCTTCTTTGATTCTTGAGCCCATTGAATACTTTGAATTACTTGCACATTACTCGCATTTTCGCCTAATAAGCAGGGAAGAATTTTAATGTGATGGTCTTCCATCTTCTTTTCAGAAATAATCACCGTTGCATCACAAGATAAGTGGTGAATGATTCCGTCAGGTGTTTGGCCTTCAGAAATATAAAAATGATCTAATTGACTTAATTCTATCGTATTTTCAGCGATCAAATCATCTCCTTGAAAATGTAACTGAGTAATAGATGTGTCTGCTACAGCCACAAAGGATACACGTTTTTTGCCAGATTTATCCGCAAAAAAATCACCAATGGACTGGAAGAAATTACGCTTAGACAAAGTGGTTATACCAAGGCCTTTTGTGTTAGCTGGTAGGTGTTTCTGTATAAATTGAAAAGTGCTGGGCAGTTGAATATACATAATTAAACAGATTAAATTTCGATTCTAATTTTAGGTTTAGGGAATTCAAAATACTTGGAGAAGGATTGGAACCAAGCATGAATGGTTTCAAATCCAGTTTTATCTAGTTTGTATTCGATAAATTGCCCTTTTTTAACGGCTTGGATCAAATTTGCTTGCTTTAATAAATCCAAGTGATGCGAAATGCTAGGTTTGCTCATGTCAAACTGACTGGCAATCTTTCCAGCATTTTGTGGTCCGTTAACCAAGAACTGCAAGATCTCTCTCCGGGTGGGATCGTTGATTGCTTTAAATTTTGCGTCCATCTTAATTAGATAATTAAGCGAATGTCTAAATTAATTTTAATAAATCCAAACATTTAAATATCTGATTTACGATACGCTTCAATTAAAGCTAATTCTCCTTCCTTCCCAGGCTTAGAATTTCCATGTTCCATTCCTAAAACGCCAGTAAATCCTTTTTGTTTTATGTGTCTGAATATATTTTGGTAATTTACCTCACCTGTTGTAGGTTCTTTACGTCCTGGATTGTCTCCTATCTGTATGTAGGCAATTTCATTCCAACATTTATCCATATTAGCAATGAGGTTTCCTTCATTTCGTTGCATGTGGTACATATCGAAAAGTATCTTGCATGAAGGTGAGTCCACTGCGCGACAAATGCTATAGGTTTGATCTGAAAAACGCAAAAATAAGTCTGAATTATCGCTCAAAGGCTCTAATACCATGGTTAATCCAGCCGGTTCTAAGATTTCTGCAGCGCGCTTTAGATTATCAATTACATTGCCCGTTTGGATTCCCATAGGCAGGTCTCTTGTGAAATTACCTGGTACCACAGTTGCCCATTTAGCATTTACTCGCTTGGAAGTTTCTACGGCTTTTCTGCAAGAAGAAAGGAATAGATCAGTCCATTCTTTTTTGCCGGTAGTCATCGTTTGCTTATCAAAAAAACCATCGAATTTGATAACGAAAACCCCCATTTTCATATTGAGTTTGGCTAACTTCTCCCCAATTTGCTCTTGTAATGCTACTGGTCTGCCCATTAACTCATTGTCCTCCAATGCGGTAAAACCTTGGTCATACATGAATTGTAGTTGATCTAATTCAGACGGCCCTGCGTGGTTTTTAAACATCCCAAAATGAGGCGCATAATTCAATTCAAATGGTTTTTCACGTGCAATAGGGGAGCCTTTTGAGAATGATGGCACTAATAAACTAGCTCCTAAGATCGAGGCAAAATCACGGCGATTCATCTTATTTCTTTTTTAAAGTGGATAAATATTCAATTAAATCAACTAATTCTGTTGTATTCATTCCATCGGCTAAACCTTCTGGCATTAAGGAGTCTGGTACTTGTTTGTAAGATTTCAAGGCAGATGTTTTAAAGCTTTTTACCAATCCACCCGGAATTCGTAATACGATATCAGTCTCGTTTTTTGAAACGATAATTCCTTGGTAGGTATCCCCCGATTTTGTCTTCACTTCAAAGGTTTCGTAGCCAAAACCAATCCCTGCATTTGGATGCAAAATAGACATATACAATCCTTCTTTGGATAATTTGGATCCTATTTCAGATAGCTTAGGTCCTAATTCAATTCCCTCATTATTTACCACATGACACATCGCACACGAATTAGTAAATACAACCTTTCCTTTCACTGCATCTCCTGACATTTTAATTAATTCGGCTGTCGCTGGATGTGTTTTTTTGGTTTCTGTTTGATGTTTGTCTAAATAACTATTTGCTTTGATTCGAATCGACTTTCTCCAAGCCTTTTGAAGGCTTTCTACTACTAGAGGAATGTAAGCAGGTGCGATTTTCTTTTTATCTAATAAATCCAAGACAAATTCTTCCGTTGGATAAGCATTTCCAATAACTCTTGCAGCTTGCATTTGCACGGCTTTACCTAGTTTCGGATTCGAAATAGCCTCAAACAATAATTGAGCTGATTCTGTTTTTCCTTGGTAACGCAAGGACTCGATTAAGGCCAATTGTTCCGATTCATTTCCTGAAAGAAATTTAGATCGAATTAATGCTGAACCACCGGGCAAGTTATATAACACTTGGCCAGCTTTAGTAGACTCGGTACGGGAAAGAACCATTCCTAACACTCGATCGATTTCTTCTTTTAATTGATAGTAATCTACTAACTCCAAGTATTGCTTCCCAGTGGTTTGCTTTAACAAGCTTATTAATAGTTGTTTAACCTCGGGATGGCTGGAAATATAGGCTGGTTTCATATGCCGAACAGCCTCTAATTGTGAGGTTGCGTCCGTAGCAAATGGACCTTGAATTAGACCAAACAAGGCCTCTGATTTCTGGTCCCCGGGCATAAAATCCAAGGCACGGAAATAGGCAGGCGACTTAGTTTTTCCAATCAGTTCGATGAGTGCCGGTAGTGCTTTCTCTGTCCGTGCTCTCCAAACAATATCCGCATATCCTTTGGAATTCTCCGTTTTAAGATCATAATAAGCCGCAAATCGTTCATCCCAATTTCCATCTGCCCCGATACCTAAGGCTTCTAAATACCATCGATCTACACCTCCATGTCGCATGGCAAGACTCGCCCAAAGTTTATTCACATCCTCACCGGAAAGATGGCGCAGCGCAATCGCTAATTCACGCCTCACGGATGCGTGTTGATCTTTTGCTGCTTTCTGAGCGAGTGCAGACCATTCTGTAAATGGCTTTTGTTTCACTGCACGAATAGCCATTGCTTTTAGGTTTGGATTAGCTTGATCAAATGCTTTTTGAATAAATTCATTGGAACGAATGCCCTTATTCAATACCCAAAATGCTCTTGCCCTAAATCGGGGATTTTCATGCGTGTTAAATTCATTTTCTAACACCGTTTCAGCCTTGGTTCCCATCTTTTGCAACGCTTGAAATGCAAGGAAACGTGTTTCTAAATTAGGGTTCTCGAGTGCTCTTAGAGCTGATTCGGGCGTATTGAGATTGATAGGCGCTGTTTTGTATACGTGTCCTTTGGGGGCAATTCGATAAATGCGGCCTTTGGCCTGATCCCCTGCTTGATGTCCACCTACGCCTGGATCGTACCAATCTGCAATAAAAAGTGATCCATCGGGTGCGGTAGCCACATCAGCGGGTCTAAACCACTGATCTCGTGAGCTGATTAAATTATTAATTCTTGCCTCATAACCGGCACCCCATGTGCTTGTTGCATAAGAACGAACGATGTTAGGACCTGCATCGGTATGAATCATTTGATTTTGGAAGATAGAAGGCAATAAATTTCCTTCATAAATGATCATCCCAGTAGGTGAACCTGCCCCTGTTTGCAATAAATTGGGTACAACGCCTGGATCATTTAAATGCCAGTGACGCAACGGAATTTCTTTTTCTATGTTTGTACGGTTTACAGACCAACCCTCTCCCGTCATTTCATCTACACAACCGTAGTTTCCATGCTCGAAAACGGCATTGATTCGAACCCCTTTGTTGCCATCATCATCATTATCTGATTGCCAAAGCCCCCCATAGGAATCGACCGCGACCTCAAAATTGTTTCTAAAATTATGACCTAAAACCTCGACTTGGCTACCATCTAGATTGCATCGAAAAACCATTCCTTGGCGGTATTTCTTAGGGCCGATTGGATCTCCATCTTGGTCTAAGACTGGATTCCCTTTGGCATCCAACAATTGCTTTCCTTCGTTTCCGATATTAAAATACAGTTTTCCGTCTGGGCCAAAAGTAAACGCATGCGCCCCATGATCATGTTGCTCCCCGCCAATTCCGGAAAACATCACTTCTTTTCGGTCCGCTTTTCCATCCCTGTTATCATCAAACATTTTCCAGATGTACGGACTTTGTGAAACAATGACCATCGAATCTAAAACCGCGATTCCCAGTGGAGAATTTATTTCTGGGGATTGGTAGAAAATTTTTCGTGAATCAGCCTGTCCATCACCATCCGTATCTTCTAAAATTAAGATTCGATCCCCTTGTGGATTCGTCGGATTCCCATTAATTCCAGGACGGTAATTATAAGCTTCTAATACCCAAACGCGACCTTTAGAATCCACATCAATATTAGTGGGATTGATTAGCATCGGTTCAGCTGCGAATTGCTTCAATTCTAAGCCCACAGGGACTTGTAGCGTTGAAACCTTTGTTTGGACTGAATCAGCGGTGATTTTTTTTAGCTGTGTCATCTTAGGAATACCTAAGCTAACAAGGCTAATCATCCCACCTAGCAGTAGGAGCGGAGCGTTTTTAGTGATTTTCATAATTCCTTAACGAATAGTTGAAAAGGCAGTAGGGGTCATAAAAACGGACTCAATTTTCTCTATAATCTTGCCGTCTTTTTCTGAGTCAGCTGATGCTTTTTTCCATTTTGGATCATTTCCAAAAGCAGCCCAATTTGCTTTTGCAGCTACTTCAGATGGATGCGCAACAAGGTATACTAATTTGCTTTGAACAGCTGGGTCCTTTTCGATGGTTGTGAAGTAGGCGATGTTTTTGATATCATGCGATTTAAAGATCTTCGTCGTGTGATCTCTGAAACGCGCTAAAATTGCTGGATTTCTGCCTGGCAATTGTGAATAGGTACGTAGTTCAAAAACTTGATCTACAGGGCCGCCTGAAGGTTTAATCTTAGGACTAAAATCTGTGGCATTCATAAATACACTGGTTACTTTAGCGACAATTTTACCAGTCTCTTCAGATTTTTTTGAGACAGTTTTCCACTCAGGATCGCTACTAAAATGCTTCCAGGAAGAATCGCGATCCGCTTTCGATGGATAGGCTAAAATATAGTAAAGTGCATTTTCAGTATTATTAGTGGGGATCCAATAGCCCACATTTGTCATACCGTGTTTTTCGAAAATCTTCGTCGTATGATTCGTGAATCGTTGAATCAAGGCATCTAATCTACCGGGATGGCAATAATAGATACGCATTTCAAAATAACGACTATCTGCTTTTTTTGCGTTTACAGCAAAGGGAAATAGACCTGCACACAGCAAGGTCAAAAGAATTAATTTTTTCATGTGTTTAAATAGGTTTGGACGAATTTACGGATTTAATCGTCTTTTTAATAGTTTGTCAATCATAAAAAATAGCATCTCTGGCTTTAGTGTTCTCCAGTTCGGAATCTGAAGGTTTCCGCCAAAATTCACGTAGTAATCTATCTTGTATTTGGCCCATTCCTCCTCCACAAAAGGCGCAAAATGCATTGCCGCAATCCAGCCATCCTCCACATCCTCAAACCATTCTGCATAGTAGTCGTCCTCAAAAGATCCATGAAAATTAAGCACATTCTCTCCCACTAAAATAAAGTGCTTTATCCCTGCATCGACAAAATGATCCACTACGGTTCTTTTCAAATGCATTACATCGTTATGGAGGGTATCATTCCATTCCCCGAATAATTCGATAATGGTATATTTTGTTGTATAATCTGTGAATAAAATTTTGCAAAATAGGGTCTCCGAGCCTATATCATCCCATAAAGGATGAATATAATAGCCATAAATATCATTTTCATAGGTAGTTTGGGAATAATGTCTGCCAAAGAAGGGGGACTTCTTATCCTTTGCAGCCATATAAATAGATTCCCATTGGAACGATGGTTCGATGTTTTGCATGCTCTAATAACCTAAAAAAGGCTTGCAATCGCAAGCCTTTTTTTAAATCCAATAGAGATTAAATTTAAAGAGAAACGGCCTTCTTAAATGCGCCACTGCCATCGAATTCAATCATATATTTTTTAGTGGCCACTTCGATAACCACATGGTAAAACTTCACCACATTATCCACTGAACCACTTGCGCCTTTAACGAAGGCCCAACCTGCATACTTACTGTCTAAATAGGACTTAACTGTGGTAGGTAAGTCCGAAGCCTTCAATTCTTTAATGCCTAGATTTGGAGGATTATGACCTGATTTTCCTCCCTGATGTTGAGGAAGAACCTGGAATTTAGCATCTAAATGAATATCTTTTTTAGTGGTGCCTACGGTAACACCTATATGGTATTCAACAATGACAGAATCTTTTAAAATAGCGACAGCGTAATCTAACTTATATCCTGTGACGTTTGCATTTAAATAGCTAATTAAACCATCTGGTAGTGTTTTTAATTCAATTTTAGTAAAATTTGGACCTTTTGTATTAACCTCTTTTGTATGTAAAATCTTACCTGTTCTATCAACTACTAAATCATAAGGAACTCCTAGTTTGTCAATACGGATATGGTATACTTCCATGCCTTTCGGATCTTTTACTAAAAAGGCTCTTTTAAATGTATATCCAGAAATGGTGGATTTTACTGCCGTAGGTAGATCAATTAGGGCGATTTCTGTTGCTACTGGTGCTGGACCTTTCTTTCCAGGTTTTCCTTGTAAACCCGTTATTTGGTTTAAAAAAGCACCTGTTTGATCAAAGAATACAGAATATTTTTCCTTGTTGAAAATTAATTCAACTCTGAAACCTAATTTTTCCCCTTTTGTCTTTTTGAATGCATTTTCAAAGGTTGACCCTGGAAAATTTGTATCTAAGTAGGTGAGTATTGCAGCTGGCAATTCTGATTTGGCTATTTTCACGGCCTCTTCCTTAATGATCCCCTTATTGGAGACGACAACTTGAGCCTCCGTAGTAGGTGCAATGACATTTGCGACATAAAGAGAATTTGTTTGAAGAGTTGAATAGTCAACAGAAGTCGCTTTCGGATATACCTTAGATACTGCTTGTGTTACAAGAACAGGGACATCTTGAGGTGCTAGCATTGTAGCCTCTTGTGGGTCTACATTTTGATCTTTTGTACACGCATTTAAAGCGAGTAGGGAAACAAACGCGATTAATGAAATTTTTGTTTTCATGATTTTAAAAGTTGATTTGGTTTATCAAACGGTAAATCTTTTCCAATTATATAGATATTCTTTGAAAAAAAGAAAAAGTGGAGCAACCTATCGACGAACGGGTGCATCTTGGATACAAAATTATAAGTTACTTGATAATTTATAGTACCTTGTATTGCAAAGTACCTTTTGTTTTATATCTTTGCCAAAGATTTATCAAACCACCATGAAAAAACGTCAGCTTCTTGTCCTAATACTCGTTTTTTGCAGTTTTCAAGCCATGTCCTTAGGCTTCCCTCATCGTTTATACCCTGCGAAGTTTATTAAAAAGACTATCCAAGTTTTTGTTAAAAACTCAAAGAAATAATGTTTAATTTTGGTCGAAAGACTAAAATACTATGAGCTTATTATTTATTGAGTGGAATGCGGACCCTACTATCATTACCCTTTTGGGTTTCCCTATTCGTTGGTATGGTTTTTGTTTTGCCTTAGCTTTTTTAGCCGGTTTTCAGGTCGTGAGTTATATGTTCAAAAAGGAGGGGAGACCTGTTGAGCAAGCAGATCAATTATTATTGTATACCATGGTGGGAACAATTGTGGGTGCGCGTATGGGGCATTATTTCTTTTATGAATTTCCTTTACTTTTAGCTGATCCTGTTCGTTTTTTTATTCATATGATTACCCCACCATTTTCTGGTTTAGCCTCTCATGGTGCGGCGATTGGTTTATTTACAGCCTTTTATTTATATACGAAGAAAAACAAAGGACAATCATATCTCTATGTGACGGATCGGATAGTTATCGTTGCAGCTTTAGCAGGATTCTTTATTCGGTTTGGGAATTTGATGAATTCTGAGATTGTTGGTAAACCGACAGATTTGCCTTGGGGCTTTAAGTTTATGCGCGATTACGAGTTTAATCCGAGTGGATTAGCTTCATTCGTTGTACCCCGTCACCCATCTCAATTGTATGAGGCACTTTCTTGCCTGCTTTTATTTTTCATTTTATTGTACCTATGGAATCTAAAAAGAGCCAAGGTCCAAGAGGGCTCACTTACAGGTATTTTTATGATTTTCGTGTTTACTCTACGCTTTTTTTATGAGTTTCTGAAAGAGAATCAGAGTACTTTTGAAAATGGGATGACCTTTAATATGGGTCAAATCTTATCCATTCCTGCAGTTCTTTTCGGGATCGGTGTTCTATTATATTCCAAGCGAAAAACTACTTAGTATAATCTAAACGCAGATGTGATAAATCTGGCAGGTATTTTTTAGGTCGTTTTAGTTCGTATTCATATATTGTCTCACCCAGGTTTTTATAGAACGGAAATCCGATAGAAAAATAATCGTATTTATCATCGTTGAAAATCTCGTCTTCATTGCATAGCAAGACGGCCGTCACGATAAATTCGATTTTTTTGTCAAAATCTACTACATAGGCATTATCTAATAGGAATCCATACGCATCTCCTACTTTATTATAAATTCGAATGGAGGGATTTAATGTCGCCTTCTTTTCCGATCCATAATACAAGAATTTGCAATAAGCAGCAAATTTGTCTGTGTACTCAGGATTTATTGATTCCGTAGGATACATCGACATGTACCGATACAGAAATTGGTAATCTTCTTTCGAAATTTTGAATTGATCTTCTTTAGCAAAAGCCTCAGGAAGCATTAATCGTTGTAAAAAAAGATGCTGTGCTTGTAATGGGTAGGCATTTTTTAGACTAAAGTCTAAGGGATGATCTTCCACTACGCCTTTATCATTCATCGTCCCTTTACCGATTAAAATTGGCTTGTTCGCGCCATATGGCCGGTCATTAAATGCTTCTTCTTGCTTAAAGAGGGTTTTGCCTTCCGCATTTACTAGTTGAATCGGGTTCGTGTATTGATTTTCTATTTGAGGTAAAGAAATAGAGAGTCGATGTGTTATACGCACGCCATAAAATCCTTTAGATTGCATGGATTCGTTGAAAGGTCTTTGGCCTAAAAACTCATACAAACGATTAAAGGCATTGTCATCAGACACCAATAAAATCTTTTTAATATAATGCTCGATACTGGGTAGGCCCGAAGCCGAAGTGGAATCGGTCTTTATTTCAAGTTGGGATGGGCGGTTTTTTAGCGTATATAGGGTAGCTGCCTTATCTATTTTTAAGCTGTTTAGTTTTTCTAAGGCCAAAACACTTGCTGCTAATTTTACCGTACTCGCTGGGTAAAAATATTCGGTTGAATCAGACCGATAAGCATAGGTTGTCAGTGTGGGTTTATTTTTTGCATCCCGATCAATCTGTGTATAGAGAATTTGGAGACGGTATTTTTCAGGATTATCCGTAAGTTTTTTGAATTTATCCGGATGAGAAAGTAATAACTTCTCTAGGATATTAGTGGGCTTTTGAGCGAATGTACTCATGCTGATCAGTAATATAAACAAGAATTTAGGCATAGCTTTTAATGGCATCTGTAATTGTATCAATATCTTCTAATGTCAGACAGGTGGGTAAGATGGCGCGGCAACTGGGTGGCGCAGTAATATCTGGATAAGCAAATTGGTTCACTAAAATGCCAGATGATTTGAGGTGTTCGAATAGGCCTGGTGCTTTGGAACAAAAGGCAGGATAACCTGCTTGATAGGTCACAGCCACCTCAAAACCCTGTAGGTTTGCTGCGAAGCGATTTGCCAAGGCTTTGCTTTGTTGATTTTGCTCTTTATAAGCCTCCATCGTTTTCAATCCTGCCTGACAAAAAGCAGGATTAGGAGGCGATGAACCTACCCAAAATGGGTCTTTCTTTATTTCTTGTATATTTTTTTCAGACCCTAAAATTACTCCAGCGGGTAAACCAAACGCTTTTGAAAGAGAGGCCGTTTGAAGTAAATTACCTGCACATGGAAGGTAAATTTCTTGAATACCTAAACGGTGAGACTCGTCCACGATTAAGTAATTACTTGGGTCCATCGCTTTTGCAAACGAGAAATCAAAGGTATTTATCCAAGGAGTACCGATGCCGTCTGAAGCTAAAATTTGTCCTTTTTGATGGCTAAAGATCCATTCGGAATAGCTTCCGGTAAAAGGTTTATGCGGATGGCGCCATAAAGCTGGATGCGCTTGAGGTGCTAGGTTCAAGGTCAATCCTTTTTGCTGTGCGAATTGAACGGCAATTTGTCCAGCGGCTAAACCGGAGGAACACAAGGCGGCGGCTTCCACGTTAAAATGAACGGCTAATGCTTGTTCAAAATCCTCCCAAACGCAGAATTGTAAATTGTTGCGACGGGAGCTACCGAAGTTTTGGGAATATTGTTCAATTCCTTCCCTTAGGGCATTCTGAAAGGTAGGATGCGCACCAATATCCAAGTAATTCGTACCTCCTAGCCATAGGTATTCGGCTCCCTCATAGCTTATTTTCCGTCCTGGAATATGATTTTCTAGCAGCGAATAGCTCATAACAA
Source organism: Aquirufa sp. (assembly GCF_044239315.1). Lineage (GTDB taxonomy): Bacteria > Bacteroidota > Bacteroidia > Cytophagales > Spirosomataceae > Aquirufa. The sequence goes on from NZ_JBIIBQ010000002.1 coordinate 124,165, forward strand.
CGTGGCACCCGTTCCAGGTAAATTTGAATAAGATACCACACCATAATCAATGGTGATGCCTTGTGATATTGTATCATCTACTAAAAGGCAGCCATCCATATCTACGTAATCTAATAAGGGAAGTAAATGTGCTATGGCAGAACATCCGATCGTCGATTCGGTCATACAGCCCACCATGACTTTTAAGCCGAGAGTTCTGGCCTTTTTTATCATTCGCAAAGCGGGCGTGAGCCCGCCACATTTCATTAATTTAATATTAATTCCATGAAAATAGCCGGCACATTTCTCCACATCCGATTCCAGAATGCAGCTCTCGTCCGCAATAATAGGTAAAGTAGATTCTTGGTATACCCGTTTCATTCCCTCCCAGTTATCCGCTTTCAAGGGCTGTTCAATGAATTCTACTCCTAATTTTTCTAGTTCAGGTGCGAAATAAATGGTTTGTTCAACAGACCAGGCAGTGTTCGCATCGACTCTAAATACCGCGTTTGTTTCGCGTCGCAAAGCTTCTACGATTTCCAAATCGTCTGGGGTACCTAATTTGATTTTATAGAGAGGGAAGGGGGTTTCCTTCATTTTGGCAACCATTTTCTCCACCTTATCCATACCGATCGTGTAATCTGTGATGGGATTATTAGAGATATCTAAGTCCCATATTTCGTAAAGTGGCTTGTTATGCGTCTTACCCCAGAGGTCCCAATAGGCCACATCCAACGCACAAAGGGCGAACGGATGCTCATCTAGTAGTGACTTGGACATCATCGTCCAAAAATCATTAGGATGGGGAAGAATATCGTGTGGCAATAAATCGATTATTGATTCAATCTGTGCCTTCATTCTTTCCATCGTAACCCCATAATATGGGGTCTCCGTTGCCTCTCCAAATCCACTTTTACCATGCCAACTCAATTCCACAATTAAGGTAGGCTGCACATCTCTCGATTCGTGTGCAATCGTGAAGGTGTGTTTCAGAGGTAGATCGAAAGTATGAAGTTTCAGTTCCATACGCGTTTATTTGAGTGGAATATAGGGCAATTTTTTCGATTTATCACCTGCTTTTTGCCAAACTAATCCATCCGCCCGCGACCAATTAATCAAGTCCCCTGATCCATTATGAGCTAAAACTTCTCCATTTTCCACCGGAATCCATTGGTCTAATTCAGCGGATGGCTTAGGTAGGAATTTGATTTCTTTTACGTTGTATTCAGCCCATTCGCCAGATACCCATGGAAGGAAATACACCCAAAAACAGGTTAAAGTTGAAATGGGATTTCCTGGGAAAGCAAAAACCACTTTTCCATCTGGGCGCGTAGCCACTAACAAGGGCCTGCCTGGTTTTTGAGAAATTTTATGGAATACCGTTTCGAATCCGGCTTCCGCTAAAACACCTGGAATTAAATCTTTTTTGCCCGCTGAAACGCCACCAGATAATAAAATAATATCATTAGATTCCAATGCCTTATCAATACTAGATTTAATTTTTTCAGCTGAATCGGCTAGGTGGCTAGAATTAGCTTTGAATCCTTTGGACAATAAAACCGACTTTAGCATCATCACATTTGAGCTACGGATCTGGTGATCTGCAGGTGTTTCGTGCAAACCTACGATCTCATCGCCTGTGGAGAAAATATGCACGTGCGGCTTTGATTCCACCTCAATATGTGCTTTACCTACCGTTGCTGCTATCGCAATTTCGACAGGTCCAATCTTCGTTCTTTTCTTTACCAAAACGGATCCTGCAGGCGCATCCGCCCCTTGTAAATGAATGAATTGCCCTTTTTCTAAAGGGGTTTTACCGATATACGAAGCTATCTTTTTTTCAATGCTCAGATCTTCGATTTTGATAATCGCCTCTGTGCCTCTCGGAGCGGTAGCACCTGTCATGATTTCTAGGGCACCATCAATTTTTTTGATGGCTTTCACAGGTTCTCCTGCGAATAAAATACCTTCAATTTTCCAGGTAGGAGCCGTGATATCTTTTACTGCGATTCCGTCCATCATGACACGGTCAAAAGGAGGGAAGTCGCGATCTGCCACGATTTTTTCGGCGATGTTCATTCCTAACGTTTTTGCCAAAGGCATTTTTTCCGTACGGAAAGGAATGGTGATGTTTTTTAAAAGTTCAATCGCTTCAAGTGGGCTGATCATGTGTAGTGTTTTATCGTATTTGTTAAATTTCGCTATTTTTTGCTAATTCTCCCGTATTTTTGTCTTCTAAATTTCAAATCAGCTATGTCAACAGACTTTTCTCACTTGCAATCTGATGGCACCCCAGGAATGGTGGATGTAAGTGCAAAAAACGAGACGGTTCGAGAAGCGAAAGCGCAATCCATCGTTTATTTAGGAGCAGAAATTGTACAGCATTTTGAGGCCGCTGGCTGGCAAAATAAGAAGGGAAGTATCCTTCAAACAGCAATTATTGCCGGTACGATGGCCGCGAAAAAGACGTCTGATTTAATCCCATTATGTCATCCGCTCGGTCTTGATTCTTGCAAATTTGAAACAGAGGTCCAGGAAGATCAAATCATTATTACTTGCATTTGTCGCTTAGAAGCGAAGACGGGAGTAGAGATGGAAGCGTTAGTAGGAGCCTCTGTGGCTGCATTAACGGTTTACGATATGTGTAAATCCGTGTCTAAAGGTATCCTCATAAAAGAAACAAAGCTGATCTCAAAGTCAGGTGGCAAATCCGATTTCCAAGCCTAATATGTCCTCTCACCACATCATTCGAGACAAACAAGAACCCGCGCTAATTATCGCGAATGGGGAGGCTTGCTCGTTGGATTTAGTGGAGCAATTATTAGAGTGGTCTCCTACGGTAGTGGTGTTGGATGGAGCGATTGAGCGCGTAGTTTCTTTAGGAATTAAAGTGGATGTTTGGTTAGGGGATTTTGATCATACTCACGAGGCGGATTACTCCGATTATCCCTTGAAAAAAATCCATACACCTGATCAAAATTTAACCGATCTGGAAAAGGCATTCGAATATTTACTTGAAGAAGGTTATCCTGCCGTTAATGTCGTTTGGGCGTCGGGAAAGCGAATGGACCATACGTTGAATAATTTTCATTCACTAGTACGTTACGGACGTCAATTGAAAATCGTGTTTTTTGACGATTATTCTACATCGTATTTGTTGCCTCCCAGTTTTGAAAAGTGGTATCCGGCGAGTACGCCTATTTCTCTGATTCCTTATGGAGAGGCGATAAATGTGATTTCGTCTGGCTTGTTATACGACTTAAATCATCCCGTTTTAAAGCTTGGGACCCAAACAAGTTCGAGCAATGAGGCGCGCGAAGATGGAATTGTGAAAATTTCGTATGAAAGTGGGGCGCTTATTTTAATGGAGTGCCACGATTAATTTTGTCCTGATCAGCAGGCTTGTAAAAGATCGGCCTTGAAGGAACCTCAGGAAAGTAATTCTGCTCCACCCAATTTCCCGGAAAATCATGTGGGTATTTATAATCCGCCCCATAATTCAAATCTTTCATCATTCGCGTGGGCGCATTGCGTAAATGCAAAGGCACTGGTAAATCCCCCGTTTGATCTACATAGGCCATGGCTTTGTTGATGGCGTTGTAGGCTGAATTACTCTTGGGCGACGTCGCTAAATAAATAACGGTTTGAGATAAAATGATGCGTGACTCGGGATTCCCAATCACTCTGATCGAATCGAAACAAGACTGGGCTAATAACAGCGCATTGGGATTCGCTAATCCAATATCCTCTGAGGCTAGAATCAAAAGTCGACGACCAATGAATTCAAGTGATTCACCGCCCGCCAGCATTCTAGCTAACCAATAAACGGCCGCATCCGGATCCGATCCTCGGATCGATTTGATGAAAGCTGAAATAATATCGTAATGTTGTTCTCCGTCTTTATCGTATTGCGCCAGATTCTTTTGTAATCTTTCAGTGACTAGGGCATTGGTTACTTCGAGCTCGTTTCCCCCTTCGGTTGTGATTAGCAATTCGAATAGATTCAGGAGTTTCCTTCCGTCTCCTCCCGAGAAATGGAAGAGGGCATCGGTTTCTGTTAATGTGATTTTTTTATCTTTGAATAGCGCATCGGTTGCGATGGCTTTGGATAGCATCTGATTCAGGTGCTCATTCGAAAGCGATTCCAACACATAGACTTGGCAGCGTGATAAAAGGGCCGAAATAACCTCGAAGGACGGGTTTTCTGTCGTCGCGCCTACTAAGGTGACGATTCCTTTTTCTACTGCATTTAAAAGCGAGTCCTGTTGGGATTTCGAAAAACGGTGAATCTCATCGATGAACAAAATGGGCGATTGTGCCTCAAACATGCGATTCTTCTTCGCTAATTCTAGGGTCTCTCGCACTTCTTTCACCCCAGATTGCACTGCAGAAAGCGAGTACATGGTTCGCTTTAGCGCACCAGATAATAAAGTGGCCAACGTCGTTTTTCCCACACCTGGAGGTCCCCAAAGAATGCAGGAAGGTAAATGCCCCGCCTCAATCGCTTTTCGCAAAGGTGCATTAGCACCCACCACCTTTTCTTGGCCGATATATTCATCCAATATAGTAGGGCGCATTCGTTCTGCGAGGGGCTGCATCATGATTCGAAGTTACGGGAATTTTGTAAAATAGAAATAGAATTTGTAGCTTGACGTCCTAAATAAACCTATCAATTATGAATCATTCTAGACGTTCCTTTTTACGCAATTCGGCCATGGGACTTGGGGCTTTGGCCTTCGCTTCTCCAGCCTTGCAAGCTTTAGCAGCTGCTAAATACAAGAAATTAGTTGGAGTTCAATTATACTCTATCCGCGAGGATATGCGAAAAGATCCACAAGGCACCTTAAACGCTTTGGCAGAAATGGGCTACAAATATGTAGAGCATGCGAATTACATTGGCCGTAAATTTTATGGTTGGGAAGCAAAAGAATTCAAAAAGCGCCTAGATGATTTAGGGATGAAAATGCCTTCAGGTCACACAGTAATGGGCAAACCGCATTGGGATGATGCGAAGAAAGACTTTACCGACCTTTGGAAATATACGGTAGAAGATGCCGCTGTCATGGGTCAGGAATTAGTTATTAGTCCGTCCATCGATATGGGGATTCGCAAGGATAAGAACCTATTGTTAAAGTACATGGATATCTTTAATAAGTCTGGTGAATTATGCCAAAAATCGGGCATGCGTTTCGGCTACCATAATCACGATTTCGAGTTCTCTGAGAAACTAGATGGTGAATTATTATATGACATCATGTTGAATAATACCGATCCTACGCTGGTTGCTCAACAATTAGATATAGGTAATATGATTAACGGAGGAGGAGTTCCTGCCGAGGTCATGAAGAAATTCCCAGGTCGTTTCGTGTCGATGCACGTGAAAGATGAGGTACCATCATCCGCTGGACATGAGAAATTCGAATCCACCATTTTAGGTAAAGGTTCTGGTCAAATCGACGTTCAAGCCTTAGTTAAATTAGGGGACAAAGAAGGTGGAACAAAACATTTTATTATCGAACAAGAATCATACCAAGGATTAAAGCCATTGGATTGTATGAAGCAGAATATTGCGATCATGCGTGGATGGGGTTACAAATAAAAAAATACTATGAAAAAAATTGTTTTAATCAGCTTATTAGCTGCTCCCTTTTTAGCGGATGCGCAATCTAATTTGAAACCGGTCATCGCTCAAAAAGCAGATGCCATGAAAGACAAGGTTATCGCTTGGCGTCGTGATTTTCACGAACATCCTGAATTAGGTAACCAAGAAGTGCGTACAGCTGGAATCGTCGCAGCACATTTACGTTCCTTGGGAATTGAGGTGCAAGAAAAAGTAGCTTACACGGGCGTAGTGGGAATTCTGAGAGGTGGAAAACCAGGTCCAGTTATTGCTTTACGTGCGGATATGGATGGTTTACCGGTATCGGAGCGTGTAGATATACCCTTTAAATCTAAGGTTGTTACCGATTTTAATGGCCAAAAAACAGGCGTAATGCATGCCTGCGGTCATGATTCTCATGTGGCTATTTTAATGGGTGTTGCAGAAATTTTAGCCTCAGAAAAAGCAAATTTAGCGGGGACTGTGAAATTCATTTTCCAGCCGGCTGAAGAAGGCGTTTATAATGACAAAGGCGAGACAATTCTAGCGGGTGCTGAATTAATGGTGAAAGAGGGCGTGTTAGAAAATCCAAAAGTCGATGTGATCTTCGGTTTACACATTGGCGCGGGAAATGACAATGGGGTTATTGAATACAAACCAGGTGCAACGATGGCAGCTGTGGATCAATTAGACATCAAGGTCAAAGGGAAACAAGCGCATGGCGCAAGTCCTTGGACTGGAATTGACCCGATTGTGATTTCATCTCAAATTGTGATGGGGCTACAAACGATTGTTTCTCGCTCTGTTAATATTACTGAAGATCCTGCGATTGTTACCGTGGGTGCGATTCACAGTGGTATTCGCCAAAATATCATTCCGGAATCTTCTCATATGATTGGAACCATTCGGACTTTTGGTACAGCACAACGTGAATTAGTACACAAGCGCATCAAAGATATCGCGACGAATATTGCTGAAAGTGGTGGAGGAAAAGCGGATGTGACGATTGGAACAGGATATCCTATGACCTATAATGATCCGCAATTGGTGGAGAAAATGTTGCCTACTTTGCAAGGTGTGAATGGTAAAGATCGGGTTAGAACAGTTCCAGCGCACACAGGTGCGGAGGATTTTTCTTTCTTCCAACAAAAAGTTCCTGGGTTCTTCTTCTTTTTAGGGGCAAGACCTGATAATAAAAAGGCGAACGAAGTGGCAGGTCACCACACACCAGACTTTTACTTAGATGAGAGTCAATTCCAAGTGGGGGTTAAAGCTCTGGGTAGTTTAGTTGTTGACTACATGGACATGGCGCAACCGAAGAAAAAGAAATAGATTTTAAGAGACGCGATTTTCGCGTCTCTTTTTTTACCAATAGTTTCCTAAAAACTGATTAAGGCTAAAAAATAATTCGAACTACCCTAGGTAGACTAGGGCCATTGAGCCCTTTTAACATTGTAATTATAATATAATAAATTTAACATGTACAAACACGTATCGTATCTCTGGGATGACGCAAAAGCAGCTGCGCTTGCCGGAAATGAAGTCGATCTATTCATCTACCGTTCTAATATTTTAGGAGCGGATTTACGCATTACCAATTATGGCGGGGGAAATACCTCGGTAAAAATACAGGACAAGGATCCTTTAACGGGATCTGAGACGGAAGTAATGTGGATTAAAGGATCGGGCGGAGATATCGGAACCTTGAAAAAATCAGGTTGTGCGGCTTTGTACATGGAGCGTTTGCTTTCATTAACTAATGTGTACCGAGGTTTGGAACACGAAGATGAGATGGTAGAATTGTTTAATCATTGCATTTTTGATTTATCGTCCAAAGCCCCATCCATCGATACGCCTTTGCATGGATTTTTGCCATTTAAACACATAGATCACTTACATCCTGACGCAGCGATTGCGATCGCGGCTTCGAAAGATGGTGAGCAAATTACGAAAGACTTATTCGGTGGGCAGATCGGTTGGGTAGGCTGGCAACGTCCTGGTTTTGATTTAGGCTTGCAACTAAAGACATGTTTGGAAGAAGCAGCTTTACGTGGTGTCCAATTGCGTGGCATCATGTTAGGCTCCCATGGATTATTTACTTGGGGCGATACGTCTTACGAATGTTACCTGAATACACTAGAAGTCATAGAGAAATGTGCGGAATACATTGAATCGAAAACGGCGAATGTTTTTGGAGGAGCTCGCATGTCATCCTTTTCTCCTGAGGAGCGCATGGCTAAGGCAGCTTCCCTGGCACCCGTTTTACGTGGTTTCTGTTCTTCCCATGTGCAGATGGTGGGTCATTTCTCAGATGACGAACGCGTATTACAATTCATCAATTCAAACGATTTAAATCGTTTAGCTCCTTTAGGAACTTCTTGCCCTGATCACTTCTTGCGGACAAAAATTTCGCCATTGGTACTAGGGTCGGATATATCGGTGGAAGCCTTGACTCCTTTGTTTGCTGAATACCGTCAGATGTATGCGTCTTATTATGATAGCTGCAAGCATTCGAATTCTCCGGCAATGCGAGATCCGAATCCGGTAGTGATTTTATACCCGGGTGTGGGGATGTTTACGTTTGCCAAAGACAAGCAAACTGCCCGTGTTGCCGCTGAGTTTTATACCAATGCCATTAATGTGATGCGCGGCGCGGAGGCGATTTCTTCTTACACCTCTTTACCTCGTCAGGAGGCATTTAATATCGAATATTGGTTATTAGAAGAAGCAAAACTTCAACGCATGCCGAAGCCGAAAGCTTTGTCAGGACGTGTGGCGTTTGTTACAGGATCAGGTGGAGGAATCGGAAAAGCGATTGCCAAAAAGATGGCTCAAGAAGGTGCTTGCGTGATTTTAAATGATGTAAATGCGGATCGTTTAGCGGAGGCTAAAGCGGAATTTGTGGGCTTGTTCGGCAAGGACGTCGTTTCCACAGTGATCGCTGATGTGACTAATCAAGAATCGATCGAAGCGGCGATGAAGCAGGCTTGTTTGGATTTTGGGGGAGTGGATATAATCGTCAACAATGCGGGTATTTCTATTTCAAAAGGAATCTTGGAGCACACGCAGGCTGATTGGGATAAATTATATGATATATTAGTGAAAGGTCAATACTTGGTTTCACAGGCGGCGATTGCGGTGATGCGCAAGCAAGGATTGGGTGGCGATATCGTGAATATTGTTTCAAAAAATGCTTTTGTGGCTGGACCTAATAATGTGGGTTACGGTTCTGCAAAAGCAGCGCAGGCGCACATGACGCGTTTATTAGCGGCTGAATTAGGACCGGATCACATTCGCGTGAATACGGTAAATCCAGATGCGGTGATTGCAGATTCCAATATTTGGGCAGGCGGATGGGCCGAAGGTCGCGCGAAAGCCTATGGCATAACAGTCGCCGAACTACCAGCTTATTACGCGAAACGTACGCTGTTAAATGAATCAATCTTGCCGGATGATATTGCTAACGCGTGCTTCGCATTCGTGGGGGGCTTATTGAATAAGTCAACAGGAAATGCTATCAACGTAGACGGAGGTGTAGCTGCAGGATTTTTAAGATAATAAGATGAATATTTCGAGCCATAACGATGCTTTGTTAGCGCAGCATACGCGCCGATTGGATTTCTTGAAATCCGAGGTGAATTTACCTGCTGGTATTCTACAGAAATTAAAGGATTTTCAAATCGCGATCCCTTCATGGGCTCTAGGTACGGGAGGAACACGTTTCGGCCGGTTCTCTGGTGGAGGCGAACCCCGTAATTTGGAGGAAAAAATAGCGGATGTAGGTTTATTGCATGCCTTAAATCAATCATCTGGAGCGATTTCGTTGCATATTCCATGGGATATCCCAACAGATCCAGCGGCGATTCGTTCACTAGCAGCCCAACATGGTTTGGCATTCGACGCAGTGAATTCGAATACCTTTCAAGATCAGTCTGATCAAGCACATTCCTATAAGTTTGGATCCTTGCAACACGTTTCTGCGGCGACTCGGAAGCAGGCGATTGATCACAATATTGAGGTGATTAAGCACGGGGTCTCTCTAGGTTCTAAGGCTTTAACCGTTTGGTTGTCAGATGGTTCTTGTTTTCCAGGTCAACTAAATTTCCGTCATGCCTATGAGCGTACGGTGGATAGTTTGCGGGAGATTTATGCGGCACTTCCATCGGATTGGGCCTTGTATTTAGAGTACAAAGCCTACGAACCGAACTTTTATTCAACCACGGTGGGGGACTGGGGTGCGTCCTATTCGATGGTCAATAAATTAGGGCCACAAGCGAAGACTTTGGTCGATTTAGGACATCATTTACCGAATGCTAACATCGAACAAATCGTTTCAATTTTGTTGATGGAAGGCAAATTAGGTGGATTCCACTTCAATGATTCGAAATACGGTGATGATGATTTGACGGCTGGTTCGATCAAACCGTATCAGTTGTTCTTGATCTTCAACGAATTAGTAGACGGAATGGACGCAAAAGGTATGAATCATGCCAAAGACCTAGGTTGGATGATCGATGCTTCCCACAACGTAAAAGATCCACTAGAAGATTTATTGCAATCCGTGGAGGCGATTCAAATCGCTTATGCGCAAGCCTTATTGGTAGATCGCGCGGCTTTAGAAGCTGCACGAGAAGCCAATGATGTGGTGCGTTGCCAAGAAATTTTACAGGCGGTGTTCCGCACCGATGTGCGCGCTTTAGTGGCTCAAGCGCGTTTGGAATTAGGCGGTGCTCTAGATCCAATCGCCTTGTTCCGTCAAGAGAAAATGCGCGAGCAATTAATCGTGGCGCGGGGTGCTAAAACGGTAGCGACGGGTTTATAAGATGAGTTTGAAAACACCAGTTATCGCGGTATTTGACATAGGAAAGACCAATAAGAAGGTCTTTCTCTGGTCAACAACTTTCGAGATTGTGTTTGAGAAGCAGCAGACTTTCGACGAGATTGTAGACGAAGACGGCTTTTCCTGCGAGGATTTAGGGGCACTTCAACAATGGATTGTATCCACCTTTACAGAGCTATGTCAACTACCTGAATTTGAGATTATCGGATTAAATTTCTCCGCATATGGTGCATCCTTTGTCTATGCAGATCGGGTGGGCGAACCGGTTGCACCTTTGTATAATTATTTAAAACCTATTTCGAAACCATTTCCGTATCTGGAGCATAGTGGAAAGGACGAGTTTGCCCGCAAGACAGCTTCACCAATCTTGGGGAATTTGAATTCGGGTTTGCAGGTGTATGAATCCACCTTTAGACCTTTTTGGCCTGAGGTTTTTAAAGCTTTACATTTTCCTAATTACCTCGCTTTTCTGTTTACGGGTAAGTTTTTATCTGAAATCACGTCCATAGGTTGTCATACCGCATTGTGGGATTTTGATTTAGGTCAATACCATCCTTGGGTTTCCGCTATTCAGGATAGATTAGCTCCTATTTCGAGTGAAGGATTTCTACCCATCGACGGGATTAACTACGGTCTAGGTTTGCATGATTCGTCAGCGGCGCTTGTTCCTTATTTACGAACGATTTCAGATGAATTTGTTTTGTTATCTACTGGAACCTGGTGCATTGCGATGCACCCGTTTAATGAATCGCCTTTAAGCGCCGAGGAATTAGCGGAAGATGTCTTGTGCTATTTACAGCCCAATGGAAAACCTGTGAAGGCCTCTCGGCTGTTCGGTGGGCATTTTCACGAGGAGCAGGTAGCCAGGATGGAAAAGCATTTTGGCGGTTCTTACAAAGATTTAACGTTTGCTGAGCGGGTATTTTCATTGTCCAGTAGGGGCTCGTCTGTTTTTGAATGTGCCTTTGCTACAAGGGATTTAACGGATTTTCCGGATTTAGCTTCGGCGTATGATCAATTCATGGTAGATTTGGTAGGTCAACAACTCCATAGTTTAGACCTATTGCTGAAAGATGCGCCGGTCAAACAATTGCTGGTGGATGGCGGTTTTAGTAAAAATGAATGGTACATGCGCTTATTAGCACATGCTTTGCCAAAAGTGGAGGTTTATGCGGCGGAAGTAGCGCAAGCGAGTGCTTTAGGTGCTGCATTGGTGGTATACGATGGGGAAACACCCAAGAATTTAATTCAATTGAAACGATTTTAAGATGCGCGTAGCTCTGTTTGTTCCTTGTTACATTGACCAATTCTATCCGCAGGTTGCGGTGGCGAGTTTGGAATTGTTAGAGAAACTGGGCTGCGAAGTCATTGTTCCATCTGACCAAACCTGCTGCGGCCAACCCATGGCCAATTCTGGTTTTGCAACGTCAACTGAAGGATGCGATGCGAATTTTACCTATAATTTTGAAGGATTTGATTATATAGTAGGCCCTTCAGGATCCTGTGTGTTGCATTTGAAGGAGCATCATCCTTCGGAGAAAATTCGGAATTCTGTTTATGAGATTTGTGAGTTTTTGACCGATGTGTTGAAAGTAAAAAGCTTGTCTGCGACCTTTCCTCATCGCATAGGATTGCACCAAAGTTGCCACGGACAGCGCGGATTACGACTTAGTTCGATGTCAGAGCGCAATGAAAAGCCTTTTTCGAAATTAGAAGATTTACTCTCCCTTGTAAATGGTGTCGAAGTTGTGATGCCTGCACGCGAGGATGAATGCTGCGGATTCGGCGGAACTTTTTGTGTTTCAGAAGAAGCAGTTTCTGTGAAAATGGGGCAAGACCGCATCAAAGAACATGATGCAAATGACGTGGAATATATAACAGGCGCGGATACCTCGTGTTTGATGCACATGGAAGGAATCCTGCGACGTCAGGGTTCGAAAGTTCAGGTTAAACATATTGTTGAAATATTGAATCATGCTTAGTCATTCAGAAGCTTCTGAGAATTTCATTGCGGATGCTGAGCGGACAGACTGGCATGATGAGACTTTGTGGTTTGTTCGTGCTAAGCGGGACAAGGCCTCTAAGGTTTTACCTGAATGGGAGGCCATGCGGGAACATGCCTCACAAATCAAAGATCATACGTTAGCGAATCTAGGGGAATATTTACAAGCCTTTGAGGCCAAAGCCATAGCAAACGGAATCCATGTCCATTGGGCAGCTGATGCTGCAGAACACAATGCAATTGTACATAGTATCATCGCCGCGCAAGGATCAAAAACGATTGTCAAAAGCAAGTCCATGTTGACCGAGGAATGCCATTTAAATGACTATTTGGCTTCCAAAGGAATAGAGGTAGTGGATACCGATTTGGGCGAGCGTATTGTTCAGTTTAGAAACGAAGCACCCAGCCATATTGTATTGCCCGCGATTCACCTGAAGAAAGAAGATGTGGGAGAAACTTTTCACCAACATTTAGGGACGCCAAAAGGAAATAAGGATCCACAGTTTTTAACCGAGGCCGCTCGTCAACATTTAAGAGGTCATTTCTTGGCATCTGAAGTCGCCATAACGGGTGTAAATTTTGCGGTAGCAGAAACGGGTGAATTTGTCGTTTGTACAAACGAGGGGAATGCGGATATGGGTGCACATTTAGCGAAAGTCCACATTGCTTGCACGGGTATCGAAAAGATTATCCCTAAACGAGCAGATTTAGCGGTATTTTTAAGATTACTTGCGCGAAGTGCTACCGGGCAATTAATCACCACCTACTCCTCTCATTTCCATAAACCTCACGAAGGTCAGGAGATGCATATCGTATTTTTAGATAATGGTCGAACGCGTCAACTTGCCGATCCGAAATACAAGAATTCGTTAAAATGTATCCGCTGTGCGGCTTGTTTTAATACCTGTCCGGTGTATCGTAGAAGCGGGGGACACAGCTATCACCAGCCAGTCGCCGGACCTATTGGGTCTATTTTAGCGCCCAATATTGACAAAAAAGCCAATGCCGATTTGCCATTTGCATCGACCTTGTGTGGTTCTTGTTCGAACGTTTGTCCAGTGAAGATCAATATCCATGAGCAATTGTGGTTTTGGCGTCAGGATTTAATGGAGGCAGGATTAGCTCCTGTAGGAAAAACAATTGGAATGAAATTGATGGCATTTACGTTAGCAAATCCGGTGATTTACAGAATAGGAGGATCACTGATGCGCAGATTCTCGGGCCTTTTAAATTCAAGTTTGAATCCTTGGTACAAACAACGCGAAATGCCGGCCGCACCCAAAGAGAGTTTTCAAGAATGGTATAAAAAACGATGAGCGCAAGAGATCAGATTTTAGGGAAAATAAAGCCGTTAGCGGAAGTCAAACATCCGGGGGCGTTTCAGGGTTCATCGAAAGACTTTGATTTCAAAGCTTCATTGGAAGTGGTGGGTGCGCGAGTGGTTTCACCAGAGGAGCTTGAGCATATATTTCCTAATAGACAACGATTTGAAAAGACTCATGAAGGATTAAGTCTGGCAGATGTGGAGGTGTTGGAAATTGATGGTGAATTTGGTGTAGCAGAAAATGGGGCGATTTGGTTAACAGAAGAGGCGTTGCCACATCGTGTAGCGCCGTTCATATGCCAACATTTAGTCATTCATGTACAGAAAATTGTGCCTCATATGCATGCGGCATACGAAGAATTAAAAAAGCCGAGCTCTAGTTTTGGTTTATTTTTAGCAGGTCCCTCCAAGACCGCAGATATTGAGCAATCGCTCGTGATAGGTGCGCATGGTGCACGAAGTTTGACGGTGGTAATCCACGCATAATTTCGTATTTTTGCCTCGTATGAAGCAAATCGTCTTATTTTTCTTTTTGTCTATTCACCTAACGGCAAATGCTTTTGAGGGAACAAAAGAGAAAATTCAACATTACAAGCCTTACATTGATTCCTTGTCTGCACACTACGGAATTCCTACTAAACTAATTATCGGAGTAGGGATTTGTGAATCCGGTTTTGGCCAATCCAAACAATCCATTAAGCAAAATAATTACTTCGGATTGCGCGGAAAATATTCCAGAAAAAAGAAGTCTAGTTTTAAATTTTATAACCGTCCAGAAGAAAGTATGGTCGATTTTTGCGAGGTTTTGGCTAGCAAAAATTATTATCATAAATTAAAGGGTAATCCTGATGCGATGAAATGGACCAGAGCGATGGCAAAGGCACGATATGCGGCGAATGCGAAGCGTTGGATAAGCTTAATGAAAAAATCTTTTGCGCGGATAGATTAAGATGAAAAGGTTTTATTTGTTATGGGCGGCGATTGGTTTCATTTTAGCGTGTTCTGCGCTGTATTTATATAGTTATATTCCTATCACGTATGTAGTAGCGGACCAAGAAATCAAGAAGTTATTCGAGATAGAAACACCCGTGCAAAGAGTAGAGAGAAAAATAGAGGTCGCGAAAATTGATACGATTCCTACGTATATAATTCCCAAGGATACGGCAAAAATGGTTTACTCTGTCATACCAGAGCCTGTTTTACCCGATTCTAGTTTAGACGATTCTACTCATCATCGGGTTATCTTAATAGGAGATTCTGAAGCGGGAGGAATAAAAAATGTGTTAAATGATTATTGCCAAAGCAACGGTCATAAGCTTGTTGCTACCGTGGAATGGGCTTCAGCTACCACATTAAACTTTGCGAAGTCGGATACCATTTCTAAAATTATTAAACGCTATCGACCTACTTTCGTTTTTGTTTTATTTGGACTTAATGAAGTTTTAGCCAAGGACTATACGACCAGAAAGGTCCTCGCTAAATCTTTTCATAAACGATTAAATGGACTTCCTTACGCTTGGATTGGTCCTACGAATTGGGGGTATGATTATGTTGTCTCTGATGCATATCAGGCGGCTGCAGATTCCGCTGCCTTTTTCTCCTCGAAACACTTAGTTTTACCTAAAGCAATAGATGGAAGACATCCATCCCTACCTGGCTATCGAATTTGGATGGGAAATGTGGCCAATTGGTTACAAGAATCGAGTAGATGGAAGATGCGGATGATGCCACCGGAACGTTTTGGATATCCTAAAAAATACAAAGCAATTGTCTTAAATGCAGCAGATTATAGAGGTTATTGAAAAGGCGATAGGGTCGATCCCATTTGAGCAGCTCCTTCGTGATTTTATGCTGTATTCCACGAAAGAGCCTTGGTTTTTCACGGAGTTTTCATTCCTTTTTGTATTTGGCATTTTTCTGTTTTTCTATGCGATTCTATTCACGCAGAATGCTCTTCGTAAAGTCTATTTGATCGCCTTTAGTTTATTTTTCTATTATAAATCAAGCGGTCCCTTTTTAGGTTTGTTCCTTTTTCAAATACTGGTAGACTATTTTTTTGCTCGAAAAATTGAGCGAACAGAAGGAAGCGCAAAACAGGTTTGGACATTTATCGCTGTCCTTTTTAGTCTGTCCTTTTTACTTTATTTCAAGTATGCTAATTTTTTAATTGAGAATACGAATTGGCTATTATTAACGCATTTTGAGTCGGTGGATTTATTTCTACCTATCGGTATTTCTTTTTACACTTTTCAGTCCATTTCATATCTAGTAGATGTCTATCGAGGAGAGATACGTGCCTCCGAAAACATCACGGATTATGCCTTTTATATGACATTTTTTCCTCATTTAGTGGCAGGTCCAATCGTTAGAGCAAAAGATTTTTTAGGCCAAGTTAATGCTCCAGAAAGCCCGGATGCACGAAGATACAAAGAGAGTTTGTTCCGAATTACCACAGGACTTTTAAAGAAACTATTAATTGCGGATTACCTAGGTAAATACGTTGATATGGTTTTCGAAAATCCGGCATTTTACACTGGAGGAGAGAATATTTTAGCCGCTCTTGCCTATAGTTTTCAGATCTATTTTGATTTTTCAGGCTATTCAGATATTGCGATAGGACTAGCAATTTTGCTCGGATATCGGTTAAAAGAGAATTTTGATAATCCCTATGGTGCTTCGAATGTGACAGAATTTTGGCGTAAATGGCATATTTCTTTATCCACCTGGTTACGTGATTATGTGTACATTCCTTTAGGGGGGAATCAGAAGGGAGTATTTAATACCTACCTGTTTTTATTGATTACGATGCTCGTGGGTGGTTTTTGGCATGGGGCGAGTTGGAAGTTTGTGGCCTGGGGAGCAGCGCATGGTTTAGCATTAGCGCTACACAAATGGGTTAACAGATACTTGCCTGAAGGTAAATGGATGGAATTTATAGGTGGAATTTTAACGTTTTGCTTTGTCACGTTCTGTTGGATTTTCTTCCGGGCAAAAGATTTTGATGTTGCGTTAACTATCTTAAATCAAATTACTTACGCTACGTCAGAGCTTGATTTTTTGGGTTTTTGGTTTTCTCGAAATGAACTCGCTATCTTGCTATTAACGTTACTGGTTTGGATTTTGATTCCGTCTGCTTGGAAGAAAAGAGGATTTGAGTGGAGTTTTTACATTCCTTCCTTTTTCTGGTTTTTCTTTCTTTTAGTCGCCTTGCAATTCATTATTCAGTACCGTGACACCTTAGTTCAACCCTTTATCTATTTTCAATTTTGAGGTATGTCTTTCTGCTTTTTTGGCTTATTTCGTTACCTCTTAGGGCAGAAGTAGATTCGTTACAAGTATGTCTGCCTTGCAATGAAATTCAACAGGATTCTTCCCTGGCTACGCTTTCAACTAAATGGAAATCGGGAGATTTAAAGGTCTTGCATCTAGGAGATTCCCATGTTCAGATTGGCCATTTTTCGGGAGAGATTAAGCGCTTATTACAGGCCAAAAACGCTGGCATTCATTTCCCCTACCCAATAGCGAAAAGTGTGGATGGTCGACTATTTAAAACAAAAGCATCCGGTAATTGGACTGGGATTTCGGTCCTAAAACCTGCCTCAGGTATAAATATCGGTTTTACTGGATATGCCGTTTCTACTCGGGATACAGCGGCGAAAATTCAATGGATAGCGAAAGATTCCTTGCTTTCTTTTAAACAGGTTCGTATTTGGACTGAATCAGATTCTTGTTCCCTTCAGCCAGATTTAGGTTCTCAATTCTCTTTAGTAAGTCAGCAGCAGAAAGGGCGAATGAGTTATTACGACTTTGAATCTAATTTGCCCGTAAGTCAATTCGTTCTTTCTTTACGCAATGTCGGTGTTAGAGATCAATTCACTTTGCATGGAATTGAATTGCCGGCAAATGATCATGGAATAGAATATATTGATTTAGGCGTAGCAGGGGCACAGTTTACACATATCAAATCGAGGGCAAATTTGGTGTTTGACCAGATTAAAATCCTTCAACCAGATTTGATTATTTGCTCTTTTGGGACAAATGAAGCCTATAATGCGAATTGGGAAAGTCAGTCGTATAAAAAAGCATGGCTGGAATTTATTCAGGAAATTCAAATTCATTCTCCTAAATCGGTTTTTCTGCTGACTAGTCCACCGGACACCAGGAGCCAAAATCGAGTACCGAAATACCAGCAAGAGGTGATTCGAGTTCTCTCTGAATTGAAGGTTCCTTTTTATGATTTAAATGCAGCGATGGGAGGTTTTGGATCTAGTTTAGACTGGGTTAAAAATGGGTGTTTCCTGAAAGACCAATTGCATTTGACGAAAGAAGGCTATCAATTGCAGGCTAAATTATTTGCTTTGGCCTTATTCAAAACTTGGGGCGATCAGGCCTCATACGAAAATTTGCAAAATCAGGTTAATCAACACATTATCAGCGTAGGAATTCCAAAATAATTCCTATATTTAGTGCAAAACCTGTTTAAACATGTCAGTTTCAAGAAGAAAATTTTTAGGACAATCTGTTCTAGGTTTGGCTGCGTTCAGCATTGTGCCACGCCATGTATTAGGAAAGGGCTTTTTAGCACCCTCTGATCAATTAACTAAAGCGATTATCGGTACCGGCGGAATGGGACGCGGACACATACCTTATGCGGGTACTCGTGTCGTAGCTCTATGTGATGTGGACAAGAAAAACCTACAGCTCGGTTTAGATAAAGTAGAAAAAGGGGTAAAATCCTTCCACGACTACCGGGAGATGATTCAGTTACCCGAAGTGGATATTGTCCATGTGGCAACACCGCCTCATTGGCATGGTATTATGGCGGCTGATGCGGCAAGAGCGGGTAAAGATATATGGTGCGAGAAGCCGATGACACGAACAATCGGGGAGGGTAAACGCTTGAAAGAGGCCGTTCAACAACATGGACGTATATTTAGATTAAATACTTGGTTCCGTTTTGAAGGTAATTTTTACGGGATGAATACGACCGTAAAGCCTATGAAAAAGGTGGTGGATTCTGGATTATTAGGATGGCCATTGAAGTTTACGGTGAGCAAGCATACAGGTTTTGATTGGAAGTTTTATTGGGTAGGAAAGACGGATTTAACTCCACAGCCTGTTCCTTTGGAATTGGATTACGAAAGCTGGTTAGGCCCTGCGCCCTATAAACCCTATAATGTACATCGGACTCACCAAACTTTCCGTGGCTACTGGGATTATGATGGAGGAGCGCTAGGGGACATGGGGCAACATTATTTGGACCCTATCCAATACATGCTAGGAAAAGATAATGAGTCACCGGTGTATATCGAAGTCGACGCGCCGGTGCAAGATAAAGATGCTGTGGGTATCTTTAATCGCATTACATATACTTATGCGGACGGCTGCCAAATCGTATTAGACGGCGAGGCAAAGGACGAAAAAGTGGCCTATATCGAAGGTCCTAAAGGAAAATTGTATCGCAATATGCAATCAGATATTCCGGATTTAGCGAAGAAATTAGCGGAGTTTCCTGATCCTGTTATGCAACAAACGGACTTTGTAGATTCCGTGAAGAACCGCAAGAAGTTCGCCTTGAACGAGGAGAATGGCTATCGTTCATGTACCTTAATTAACCTTGGATTGATAGCGATGCGTGTACACCGTAATTTGAAATTTGACCCGATCAATCAAGTAATCGTAGGGGATGATGAGGCGAATCGCCTAATGGATCAACCGATGCGTGCACCTTATATTCTATAATTCGATGAGATATCTACTTCTATTTTTATTCATTAGTTCTGCGGTATTCTCTCAAGATCAGAGTCGTGTAGAACAAAATCGATTACGCGCATTAGCTGAGAAAGGTGACTTTAAAAGCCTTAAATTGGCCGCTTATGCCATGAAAGGGGCATATGATCCCACCCAAGTGACTGAATCATTTATTAAAGCCATTTCGAAAAACAAAGCGGAAATGATGGCATACTTGGCGATAGGATTAACCGAAAATGCAGAGATGATGACCTTGAGTCACTTGGATGCATCTGTTTGGTTAACTAGCTATAAGTCCTCGAGACCTCAGGTGATGGCCTTTATTCTTAAGAATTATTTGAGCGCAACGCGCGATTTAGTCGCCTTGAAAACAGCTTCTAAATCGTGGGATGCGGTACACGCTCGCGCTTTTGTAGTAGCGGTAGGTACCTATAAAGCCGCTTGGGCCATTCCTGCGATGCCAGCAGGTTTTGCGCAGGAACAGGCCTTGACCTTGTTACAAACAGGAAACCTTTCAGCTGCTTGGACTTTGCTCGCTTCTTCTTCAGAAGCAAATTTTGAGATTGCGGAATATTGTACTTCATTAAAATCAAATGACTTTTTTAAGAAGACTTTAGCGTCTTATGAGCAGGCATCCTTAGCTCAGAAGACAATTTTACTTGTTTACGGTTCCTCCAGACAATGGCCGGAGGTAAAGCCCTTGGTTTGGAACTCCGTACAATCGAATTTACCTACTAGGGCCTCTGGATTTTATGCCTTGCCGCATTGGATCAGTGTAGCTGATTTTGATATTATTGCCGGTAAATTAGCTGACGCCACTCTCGCTTCAGAAGTAAAGTCTTTACAACAGGCGATGACGGCAATTACGAAACAAGATGGCACGTTGAATAGTAAAATCACTGCTTTTGCATTGAAGGCTTCTCAAAAATCCAATTGGATTCCGTTCGTTCAAGAACTTGAAAACCTACCTTGGTTGTACGCTGAGGCCAAAAAGACTAAAAACGAAGAGGCGATTCGTGCCTACGCCCGAATTAATGCGAAGCTTTTTAAAAATGTTAATCAGCAGGTTTTGAATTACCGTAACGCCTTGGATTTAACCACAAACCTAGAGACGCGGGAACAAATCTTTAAGGGCTTAGCGAAATCTAATTCCTTATCGGCGATGCGTACCCTTTATTTAGGATTAAAAGATCCGAATGTGCGCCAAAACGCTGCAGAAGGGTTAGCCTCACTATATCTTGCTAATCCTGATTTCAGAGGACAAATGACCAAAGAGTGGGTCCAAGAAGGTTTAAATCTAGTTTCTGATCCCGCCATTCGGGAGAAATTAGCCGAAGCATTTAAAATTTCAGATCGCGGATTCTATACCATGTACAATGGCCAAGATTTACGCGGCTGGAAAGGTTTGGTGGCGAATCCTGTAAAGCGTCGATTGATGTCAGCTGATACCATTGCTTTATTGCAGGTAAAAGCGGATAAAATTATGCACGAAGGCTGGGAGGCGAAAGGAGAGGAATTGCATTTCACGGGGCATGGCGATAATCTGTGCTCGGTTAAAGACTACCAAGACTTCGAAATGTATGTAGATTGGAAGATTGAGAAAGAAGGGGATGCAGGCATTTATTTGAGAGGGTCACCTCAAGTACAGATTTGGGATACAGCACTAACTAGGGTAGGAGCTCAAGTGGGTTCTGGTGGATTGTATAACAATCAAATTAATCCACGTAATCCTTTAAAAGTGGCAGATAACCCCGTCAATGAATGGAATACGTTCCGAATCATCATGAAAGGAGAACGTGTTACCGTTTATTTGAATGGAGAATTAGTGGTGGATCAAGCAATTCTAGAAAACTACTGGGACCGCAAGATTCCTATTTTTGTGAAAGACGCGATTGAATTACAAGCCCACGGAAATCACATCGTTTACCGAAATATTTATGTGAAAGAATTAAAGCCTGATGCTGCCTATGTAGCACCTGAAGCCGATTTTACGGCTTTATTCGATGGTTCTTCTTTATTTAATTGGACAGGCAATACGACGGATTATTTCCCTTCGAATGGCGAATTAGTGATTGATCCGAAAAGAGGAGGGAAGGGTAATTTGTATACCAAAAAAGAATACGGTGACTTCCATTTAAAGTTCGACTTCCAATTAACCCCAGGGGCAAATAATGGCCTAGGTATTCGTGCACCTTTAGAAGGAGATGCGGCGTATGTGGGAATGGAATTACAGATTTTGGACAATACGGCTCCGATGTATGCTAAATTACAACCTTATCAGTACCATGGTTCTGTTTATGGAATCATCGCTGCAAAACAGGGTTTCTTGAAGCCTGTGGGAGAGTGGAATGAGGAGGAAGTAATTGCACAAGGAAATAAAATCAAAGTGATTTTAAATGGAGAAGTGATTTTAGATGGCGATATTGCGTTAGCTACTAAAGAAGGTACGGCAGATCACAAAGAACATCCAGGATTATTAAACAAAACGGGACATATTGGGTTTTTAGGACATGGTTCACCTCTGAAATTTAGAAACCTACGAATTAAAGAATTGACTAAGAAAAAATAAAACTATGGCGATCAATTGCACGGTTAACAAGAAAAAGGTATCTCTGGATATCGACCCTAATACTCCCTTATTGTGGGCGTTAAGAGATCATTTGTCTTTATTAGGGACAAAGTATGGATGTGGTATCGCGCAATGCGGTGTTTGTACAGTTTGGGTAAATGGAGAACCGATGCGTTCTTGTGTATTGCCTATTTCAGCTGTATCTAATGCGCAAATAACGACAATCGAAGGTTTGGATCCTGCAGGAAAACATCCGGTACAACAAGCCTGGGATGAGTTAGACGTGCCACAATGTGGCTACTGTCAAGCTGGCCAAATCATGACGGCAGCTGGACTTTTGAAAAACAATCCACACCCGACAGATCAAGAAATCGTCGATGGAATGTCTGGGAACATTTGCCGCTGCGGAACCTACCACCGTATTCAAGAAGCCGTAAAATTAGCCTCTAAAAAGATCAAGAAATGAAAACGTCCAGAAGAGATTTTATTCAAAAAACTGCCCTATTTACGGGTGTATTTACCTTAGGTTTTGATTGGTTTTCAGCGGAAGCATCTGCCATGGAAGTGGTGGGTTCAGCCGGTCGTTTTAACTCCTTTCTTTCGATAGATAGTCTGGGAAAAGTTATTCTATATTCTCCTAATCCAGAAATTGGTCAGGGAATTAAGACGGCTTTTCCCGTAGTTGTTGCGGAAGAGTTGGACGTCGATTGGGCTCAGGTTCAAGTAGAGCAAGCCAATTTAGATACCAAGCTTTTTGAACGTCAATTAACGGGAGGAAGTGGTGCTTTAAAGCATTCTTGGGATCGTTTGAGAAAGGCCGGCGCTACCGTTCGTAAGATGATGATGCAGGCTGCTGCGGATCAATGGAAGGTGGATGTAAGCACTTGTAAAACATCGAAAGGCGTAGTTTTAGGTCCATCTGGCCAAAAAGCAACCTACGGTTCTCTTGCCGAAGCTGCCTCTAAATTACCAGTTCCTACAGAAGTGACTTACAAGGATCGCAAGGATTACAAAATTATTGGAACACGCGTAAAAGGTGTAGACAATAAAAATGTAGTTACAGGTAAGCCTTTATTCGGTATTGATATTAGAAAACCTGGGATGGTTTTCGCACAAATAGTGCGTCCTCCTTTCGGTGCTACTTTGAAATCTTTCTCGGCAGATGATGTCAAGAAAATGCCTGGGATTATCGACGTAGTTTCCTTTAAAAACAAAGTGGCTATCGTAGGTTCGACCACTTATGCGATTTTGCAAGCACGTGCTAGTTTGCGATGTGATTATAGTTCTGATGCGCCTTTGGAAAGCACAGAAACACATCAAAAATGGTTTGATGAAGGCATGAAATCGGATAAGGCACAAGTGATGCGCAAGGATGGAGACTTTGCTTCAGCCATAGCTAGCGCTGCGAAAGTGGTAGAAGCGACGTATGAATGTCCATTCATTTCGCATAGCCCGATGGAGCCGATGAATTTCTTTGCAGATGTTCAAAAAGATTCAGTATTGTTAGCTGGACCTACCCAAGTTCCTCAGCCTGCTCAAAAAGCAGTTTCTGATCTTTTGAAAATTCCGGTAGAAAAAATTCAATTAGAAATTTCCAAAATGGGTGGAGGTTTCGGTCGCCGTCTTAATAATGACTTTGTGTTAGAGGCAGCAGAATTATCGAGTATCATTCAAAAGCCTGTTTTGGTGATGTGGACACGGGAAGATGACATGACAGGTGGCATTTATCGTCCAGCAGCACGTTATCATTTTAAAGCAGGTTTGGATGCGAAAGGAGAAATAACGGCCTTTTATTTACGTGGTGTAGGACTGAATGCAGGTAATTCCACACGTCAAGATAATTTCCCTGTAGGTGCAATTGAAAATGTGCTGATTGAATCTTTTGATCAAAAATCATCGGTGACCACTGGACCTTGGCGAGCGCCTATCACTAATTTCTTAGGATTTGCAGAGCAAGCCTTTTTAGATGAAGTTGCAGAGGTAGCAGGGAAAGATCCGATTCAAATGCGTTTAGCCCTTTTAGAGAAAGTAAAAACGAAACCAGTAGGAAAAATTACTTACGAGCCCGATCGCTTCGAAGAAGTCATCAAGCAAGTAGCTGAAAAGGCACAATGGAAGAAAAAACCTGGTGTTCACCAAGGCTTTTCTGTCTATTATTCTCACTTATCTTACGTGGCACAAATTGCCGAAGTTAAAGTGGAGAACGGTAAGCCTACAGTGACGAAAGTTACAGCTGTCACTGATTGTGGCGAAGTTGTTAATTTAAGTGGTGCTGAAAACCAAGTAAAAGGAGCTATCATTGATGGTATGGGACATGCGATGTTTGCAAAATTAAGTTTTCAAGCTGGTGTAGCTAGCCCTAATAACTTTAATACGTACCGGCTTATTCGAGGTAATGAGATACCAGTCATTGATGCTCATTTCGTCAATAATGGTATAGCACCCACTGGATTAGGTGAGCCAGCTTTACCGCCTACCGGAGGTTCAATTGCAAATGCCATTTATGCTGCTACTAAAAAACGGCATTACAAGCAGCCATTTAGCTAAATGAAAATCAGCTGGCTTGATAATCTTCGGGTAAATGCGACCATTGGTGTGATTTTGATTCATGCCTCTGCGACCATTTTATTCCGATTTACGAAAGTGCCAGCAGATCATTGGTGGTTTGCAAATTTATATAATGGTGGTTACCGCTACGTGGTACCCATTTTTGTGATGTTATCTGGTGCCTTGTTGTTGCCTCGTGATGAAGCCATTGGACCTTTTTTGAAGAAGAGTTTTAATAGGATCGTTTTGCCTTTTCTCTTTTACAACCTGATTTTTACCATTTTTAATTGGCAGGTTCGGCTTCGCGGTAAGGCTTTCGGCTTTTCAGATGGATTAACTTGGTTAGGGGAGCAGTATTTTAACGGGGCGTCCTACCATTTCTGGTATATCTATATGATTATTGGGATTTATCTTTTTATT
The DNA here is from genome assembly GCF_044239315.1 of Aquirufa sp. Lineage (GTDB taxonomy): Bacteria > Bacteroidota > Bacteroidia > Cytophagales > Spirosomataceae > Aquirufa. The sequence continues at coordinate 149,196 of NZ_JBIIBQ010000002.1, forward strand.
CCCATTATTGGTCGGTGGATTCGATCAGCGCCAGAGTCCCATATTCAGTATTTTTTAGGTGTATGGGGGCTGACTATTCTGTTTAATAATCCCCATTTTCCCTACTTAAAATTGCCGGTTGTTTTGACTGATTTCACTGGCTATGTCGGTTATCTCGTTTTAGGCTATTATTTATCTACTAAGGAGCTCTCGTCCGGGATGAAGTGGAAAGCTTTGGTTGTATTTCTTGTAGGTACCCTGTGGACCATGGTGGGGTCTTATTATTTTACTGCAGACAGTGGGAAATTCTATGGTTTGTTGTATGCGAATTTTTCTCCTAGCGTGGTATTAGCGACAGCTGGTGTATTTTTATTTTTCAGGTACCAAAACCTTGATATTCTTTTCTTAAGTCCTTTCAGGGATTGGGTAAGTTCTCATAGTTATGGAATCTACTTAGTGCATATTATTGTCTTGTTTTATTTAGCCAAAGCTGGTATTTACGGCGAAATGCTTCATCCGAGTATAGGTGTTCCATTAACGGCCTTGGCTTGCTTGTTGATTTCGGGTGGAATTGTCTGGGTATTGAGGAAAATACCTCTGATTAAATACCTGGCAGGTTGATTGATTGTGGGGGTATTTTTGTACATTCGTTAGAATACCTTTAACCACTCATACCTTACCACTTAATGCACGAAATTTATAAGTTTGGACATAGTCTAGCTGTGTTCATGAGCTTTTTCATTATCCTGCTTTTACTATTAAAATCCTCTGGGCCTTTTTTCAAAAGTCCGAAGCGTTTCCTGTTTTTCTATTTCCTCATTTTTGGCTTATTCACACTACTTCATTACTGCCTTTTTGTTGATTGGCATGTGGAAATCGTCGCTGTTTTATTCGGAAATTTTGACGCCTTTTACTACCTACTTTATCCTCTTGCCTATTTTTATGTCAGAGGAATGGTACAGGATAATCTTATTTTACGTCCTAAAGACCTGATTCATCTATTGCCTTTCTTTATTCAGTTGCTAG
>NZ_JBIIBQ010000012.1:0-76457 GCF_044239315.1 Aquirufa sp.
CTTTTGCGCATAAAATAGTAATAGCTGAATTAATCAAATTTGACATTCATGAGTTAGTTAAGCAGCAACTAGGATTTTTCTTTTCAGCACGTTTCCATTTTTATGTTAAGCTATTGCTTAGCAGTATATATGTTTTTTATAGTTGCCAAATTTATTTCCGCTTTCGTTCACGAAATGAAAAAAATTTCATGTTGCATTATTGGATTCCTGGATTTCTAATACTTCAAGTTTTATTAATTATTTTTTTGGTTTATTTCTTTTTAATCGTGCCATCTAGTGATCATTTTAAATTAACTTATCAAGGTAATACTTCTTGGAATTACTTAGGTCTTGGATCTTATCTAGTGCTCTCTTTAAGTGTCTTCTATTTTCCTGAATTTTTATATGCACCGTATATAAATGCAGAACGGGAAGCTAAATTAAAAGTCCCTAATTACGAATTGTCTGCAGAAAAATTAATTGAAATAGAGACGAAATTGGATTTGTATTTAGAAGAGTTTAAACCCTTTTTAAAGACGACTTTTTCTTTAGCACAACTATCTGCTTCCCTTGATATTCCTGTTCATCATTTCAATTTCTATTTTAGAAAAACACAACAATCAAATTTTCTAGAACAAAGAATGCGTTGGCGTATTCGACATGCAAAAGAATTAATTGATGCGGGGAAAGACAAGCTAATTACCTTGGAAGCGATTGGGTTAGAGTCTGGTTTTCAATCCAGGACAACCTTTTTTGTCAACTTCAAGGAATTAGTAGGAGAATCTCCTTCTGCTTACTCAGAAAGAAAAAACGATATCTAAGCCTAATTTGGATGTTTTTTAAAGTGATTAGTTCGGATTTTCGAAAATGGAACATACACTTTGTTATTTTTTATCTCCTCTCAACTTAAATCCCTACTATTGTTTAAGCGAATTTGATACCGCCTAACCACTATAAATAATAATAGAACAGATGAATGCAGGGAGCGAGGGTTAATGACCCTTAGCTCCTTTTTTTATTTGATATGTCCGTCTTCCATCTCAATGATTCGCGTTGTTCTTGCTGCAAATTCATTATCGTGCGTAACAATAAGAAGCGTTTGTTTGTATTCTTCTGCTAGCTCTTGGAATATATTGAAGACAATTTCGGAATTCTTTTTATCGAGGTTACCTGTTGGTTCATCACCCATAATTAACAAAGGGTCATTGATTAGAGCACGAGCTATGGCAACACGTTGTTTTTGACCTCCTGATAACTGATTGGGATCCTTTAAGGCCTCGTTTTCGATACCTAATATCTTTAGTTTTTCGTAGGCCTTGTGTTCAATTTCTTTCTCTGAAAATTTGCCTAATTTAAGGCCAGGCAGCATCACATTTCGAAGAACCGAGAATTCGTTGAGTAAGTAATGGAACTGAAAAACAAAACCAATTTTTTCGTTTCGAACGATGGCAAGTTCGCCTTCTTTTTTGTCTCGCATAGATATGCCATCAACAAGCAGATCACCTTCGTAATCTGTATCCATGGTGGACAAGATATAGAGCAAGGTAGATTTACCACAGCCGGAACGGCCAATAGCAGAGACGAACTCGCTTTGATTTAGTTTAAAGCTTACTTTATCTAATACTTTCACTGTCACTGGGTCGTGAAAGTATTTAGTGATTTCTTTTGCTTCTAATACGACCTTGTTCATTTTATTTTCCTCTTATGATGATGACAGGATCAATTCCACTCGCTTTTCTGGAAGGGAAGAAACCGGCAAAATAGGTAGTTACTATGGCAAATGTCCCCCCAATTAAGTAGAATCTCGGATTATAGTTAATGGGATAGGTTTTTATTGTAGGAAGAGATTCGGTATTAAAAGGAATTTGGTCGATAAGTGATGATAAGCCAAAGCCCATCAGTAACCCCATTATTCCGCCAAAAATTCCAATACTCAATGCGATCGATATAAATATTTTATTCACATCTTTTCCTGAAAACCCTACTGCTTTTAATATGGCGATGGAATCCATTTTTTCATAGATCATCATATTTAGAATATTGTATATCCCGAATCCGGCCACTAACAAAAGAGTAATTCCAACGGCATAAGAGATGAGAGTTCTAACGGAGCTGCCGGTTTCAAATTGAGAATTGGCGGTCTGAATATCGACCGCGTTTAATTCATAAATTTTTCGGTATTCTTTTGCTACCTCAGGAGCCCATAAAATGTCTTTGAGTTTTACCTGAATGTCAGTGATATAATTACTTGGCTTTCCTAGAATTTTCTGTGTAGTAGAAAGGGAACAATAACTTTGGACATTATCTAAATCTTGAATCCCTGATTGAAATATACCCACTACTCTCAGTGCCACTTGATCCCCTTTGCTGGTTGTTATTTGAATCACATCGCCTACATTGGCCATCATTTTAGTGGCTACTCCTTTACCTAAAACAATGCTATTCGGGATATTTTTAAGGTCGATATAGTTTCCTGCAGTTACATAATCACTAAACTTAAATAATCTATTTTCTTCCACTGGATCTATACCAAAAATAGCACCAGTCAAATCTACCGCTCCCACATTATAAAATACTTGTGCATTTATTTTAGGAGCTACGCCTAAAACGCGGTCATCTTTCTTAATGGATTCGATAATCGTCTTGCTATTATTGATCCCTAATAACTCATTTTTAGGTTTGATGGAGGAAACGAAATTGTGTCCTTGTGGGTTTAGATAGTCTGCGGGCTGCTTGTCAGATATTTGAATCTCTTTATAAATTCTCACATGAGCTGTCCGATTCGTGATTAATCCATCTAACATATCATTAAGTCCTGACATAAAGCTTAGGACGGTCACAAACATAGTAATACTGATCGTAACACCTATGGCGGCCACTAGCGTTTGTTTCCATCGCGCAATTAATAAGGAAAAGGCAACTTGATAAACGAGTTTGAATTTCATTATTTAGGCTTTACGATCTCTTCAGTGGCTTTTAGGCCGGAGAGAATCTCTGCTTTTTGAAAATCTTTTAATCCTATTTTCACGACTCTTTCTTCGCCATTTGCCAACGTGATAATTGAATCATTCTTAAGAAAATTTCTAGGAATTAAAATCACCTTTTCTTTTTGGCTTAATAAGATGTTAGCCTCAAATGTGATATTTGGAAATAACTTAGGCGGGGCTTTCGTGAATTTAGCTTCCACTAAAAAAGTCTTACTTCTCTCATTCATTATTTCTGAGATCTTAGTGACCTTCGCCTCGAATACTTGTTTTTTATAGCTATCTAAGGTCACGAGGACATTTTGACCATTTTTAACTCTCAAAATGTCGTTTTCGTCTACTTGTAATTCCAAAACAAAATCTTTGAAATTACCGATGATTGCAATGGGTGTTTGGGGGGTTACAATTTCTCCTTTTGTTTTTAATAGGCTGTATACAATACCATTCGATTTAGACTTCAATGTAAAATCCTGTGCCTGATTTGTAGAAATTTGTAAGTTTTTCTTGGCTTGTGAAGAGCTGAATTCTAACGCTCTTTTTAAATCTTTGTATTTCTGGATGGCTGATAAATAGTTGGACTTTGAGGTCTGGAAAGCTAATTCTTTAAGCTCAAAATCTACTTTGGTTCCGATTTGCTGATTCCAAAGGTTTTTTTGGCGATTATAAAGGGAAGAATCAACACGAAACTTATTTTTAGCCGTTTCAATCAACAATTTAGCCTCATCTAATTTACCTTGATTCGCAGTAAAGTCATTAAAATTTGCTGCTAAGGCTGCATTTTCTGCACTAAATTTCTGCGTTTCGTTTGTGATGGTCAAAAGTGGACTTCCTACATGTACAGAATCGCCTTCTTGTACTAAAATTTCATTAATTATTCCATTTACCGTTACAAATGCCTGGTATTGATCAGCCGTCTTTAAAACGCCTGAGGCATAAATGGATTCTGTGATAGGACCTACAGTGGGAAGACTTGTTTCTTGTTTCTTTCCACAAGAAAAAAGTATGATCCCTATACTAAAAAGGGCTAAATGTTTCATTTCGTAAATTACCCAAAAAAGAAACATTTTAGAATGATAAAAGTCAATTTATTCAAAAAAGATGTTCTGACTTTTTTATTTCAGACAAGTTTTCAGGAATTGCACTAATTCTTCTACTTTTTGAATTCACTAAAAATAGAGTGGGTGTTGAGATTACCCCATAGATTTTGCGTATTTCCGCATTAGCATTTACACTTTTCCAATTTTCAGGAAATACAAATGGATTCATATCTTCATCTATCTGTAATGCTATAACGGGTAAGTTTTTTTTAACGGAGTAAGGGATTAAATCGATTAACAATTCAGTGCAATGGAAACAAGATGGGCTATAAAATAGGAGTAGTATACTTTGTTTTTCTGATTTAAAATTAGATAGCCTATAATTATCTACTACAATATCCGGTGCTATTTCTCCGATTTGCAACGATCGCAAGCGTAGGATATATTCATTTATTTTTATTCGATTTTTTGCCGGACATTGTGGATCTTGGCTGAATTCTTCTAATTTTTCGAGCCATTGATTTTTACCTGCGGAAACAATTTCTCTAAAGTAGAAGTCGACAGCTTCCCCATACTTAATAGAGGATTTTGTTTTCAATTCTCTAATATGAATAATAACTTTATCAATGGAAATGGGTCTTGATTTTGGCTGCGAATATACTGGGAATACCTCACTTGGTTGTTGTGCAAATACAGTTAACGAAAAGAAGAGTAAGATGTATTTCATGTTCTTTTAATCGCGAATGCAACGGACTGAAAGTCCAGCATCCTTATCATTATTGGATATTTGGTTGTAAGTCTGAGTCGTATAAATGACAAGACCTTTAGCTAAAGAAGCATCTGAATTGGATGAACTCCAATAAAAAAACTGGGAACCTCGATAAAGCAATCCTGAACTAGTAGTAAGAAACCCTGCAGCATGCATTTTTAAAGGGCCTGCATAGGCTTGTGCTCTTAGGTTAGTACTATTGACATTTGTCCATTCTGTTACGGTAGGAATTCTCCAGCCAGTCCCTAATTCAATGGTACAGGGGTCATTTGCTGCTAACCAATTTGAGATCTCATTCGTAAAGGTAGTAGTGAAGGTAGGCGTACTTGTGTTGCCATCATTTTTGAAGCCTTTTTTCTTATTGAATTTCCAATACCAACCCGCAGCAGCCTCAGATGCATCCGTTTCTGATGTTGCTTGATTAGTAGATCCTAGATTTTGGGTTATCCAGCATTTTTCTGAACCACTAAGTGAAGATTTTACAGTTCCGTAGGTCACTGTCTTATTGAGAGGTGCCACTCCATTTAAGGTTGTATGTGCGATTGTTAATGTGTTTCCGCAAACAAAAGTGAGTGTTTGCTTTCCAAAGCGTTCCAGGCCTTTTCCTCCCCCGATTCTTCCACTAAAATCAACATAGAGGTTCGGATTCGTATGTCGAAACCCCGTTTTCGTTAGTTGAGCAAAACTAAAAAATGGTATAATTAGAAGAATTAGGATTCTTTTCATCTTTAATAAAAATAATCAATTTGAATTCGGTCACCTGCAATTAGTGTATAGCTATCATTGTTCGAAGGTATGTACGTGAATGAAGTTCCAGAAAGGCTAAAAGCTGTTTTTGAAATGCGAACACCATTGATGTATAGTTTCAGTAATGCATTGCTTGATTTAGTTTGCGTTAAATTAAATACCGTTTGACCTAAGCCAGCCGTATATTCATCGGATATTTCACGTACTAGACTAAAATCTGTTCCAATAATTGCAGCTGACATTGCTGAAGTTCCATTGCCTTTTACAAGTCCAGTTATCGTTGTGGCGCCTGTGCCTCCATTACCAACAGCTAATGTTCCGATTACACCCGTTGATAAGGGTAATCCCGTTAAATTAGTAGCGGTACCTGAGGCTGGGGTACCGAGTACAGGAGTAGTGAAGGTAGGAGCAGTTAACGTTTTATTTGTTAGTGTCTCTATACCCGTTAAACTAGCTTTTAAATTTAGAGCTGTTTGGGATGCCGTACTGATAGGTTTAAGTAAATCAGTTGTGTTATCGACATTTGCTAACCCAATCATGTTTTTTGTAATACCAGAAACTGTCCCTGTGAATGTAGGAGAAGCAATGGGTGCCTTAAGATTCAATTCAGCAATGTCAGCTTTTAAGTTAAGGTCTGTCGTATTTGCTTTTAGCGCGAGTGCTACATTGGATGCCTTTAAATCTAGTGCTGTTTGGGTAGCATTGCTGATAGGCTTTAGTAAATCAGTTGTGTTATCGACATTTGCGAGTCCTATCATAGATTTAGTTATTCCAGATACGATGCCTGTAAATGTGGGGGCATCTATTGGAGCTTTTAATGCCACAGATGCAATTCCCGCTTTTAAGTCTAAAGCAGCTTGCGTAGCATTGCTAATTGGTTTCAATGCATCCGTAGTATTGTTCACATTTCCCAATCCAACCTTAGTAGGGTTTATTCCGGAAGCTATTTTTGAATCAGTTACGGCACCCGTAGCTATAGTGGGGCTATCAGCAGTACCCGATAAATCACCGGCTAATCTAATTTTCCCATTGAGTATCGTGGTGGCATCCACTGTTTTTGTTGCATCAACATAGGCCATGTTTGCAGCATCTGTGGGTTGATTCGGTAGATCTGTTAAGGTGATTTTCTTTCCTGTAGGGAATTCTAAATTTCCTTGTAGGGAACTTCCTCCTAATTGTACATAGCGCGCATCTGTTGTTCCAATATTATTTGTTATTTCATTCCAAACCGTGCTTACATAGATGAATGTCCTTCCATTATTCGCGCTAGTAGGATCACCAGAAACTATAAAAATATCCCCCTCTACTGGTGTGCCAGCGATTGTAAATGAACCTCCATTATAGACACCTGTGTAATTTCGTCCTAATGAGATGGCAATTTCACCATTCGCATTTGGGGAAACCCCATTTACTTTTTTAACTGTACCTTTTAGATCTAAAGCTGCTTGGGTAGCGGTACTGATAGGTTTATTGGCATCTGCAGTATTGTTAACATTACCTAATCCTACCATTGTTGCCGTAATACCTGATACAATACCAGTAAATGTGGGAGAAGCGGTGCCTGCTTTGGAAGCTAAACCGGCCTCTAAGTCTGAGGTAGTAGCTTTCAAATCTAAAGCTGCCTGATTTGCAGAACTAATGGCTTTATTTACATCTGAGGTATTGTCTACATTGCTAAGCCCCACCATGGTTGCCGTAATTCCACTAACGATTCCGGTAAAGGTAGGTGAAGCAATGGGGGCTTTTAGATTTACGGTAGTCAGGTCTGCTTTTAAGGCTAAATCACTCGTATTTGCTTTCAGGTCTAAAGCAAGGTTAGATGCTTTTAGATCAAGTGACGTCTGAGTAGCAGTGCTAATTACTTTTTCTAGATCAGAGGTATTGTTCACGTTTGATAATCCTACCATCGATGCGCTTATTCCCGATACATTACCTGTAAAAGTAGGGGAAGCAAGGGGGGCTTTTAGATTCAAATCCGTAATATCAGCTTTTAGTGCTAGATCACTTGTATTTGCTTTCACATTTACAGACTCTATACTAGCTTTTAAATCTAGGGCAGTTTGTGTATTTGTACTAATTGGTTTCGCTAAATCGGATGTATTATTTACAAAGCCTAAACCTACCTTACTAGCATTTATTCCAAGAGCAACTTTAGTGTCAGTAATAGCGCCATTTGCTATCTCCGGACTAGCAGCTGTTCCGGTTAAATCCCCAGCTAATCGAATCTTTCCGTTTATTAATGTGGTAGCATCAAGCGTTTTCGAGGCATCAACATAGTCTTTATTTACCGCATCTAAGGAAGTAGTGGGCAAATCAGTAAGGGTAATTTTTTTGCCTGATGGAAAAATTAAATCACCTTGAAGAGTACTTCCTGCTAATTGAACATATCTGGCGTCAGTGGATCCAATATTATTTGTTATTTCATTCCAAGCAGGGTTTAGGTAGATAAAGGTTCTTCCATTATTGGTGCCATCAGGATCTGTTGAAACAATAAAGACATCGCCATCAATTGGAGCAGCACTCGTAATAAATACTCCACCATTATATAAACCGGTATAATTTTTACTTAAAGTGATAGCAATATTTCCATTAACATCAGGAGAAATTCCATTCACTTTTTTGATGTTTCCTTTTAAGTCAAGTGCCGATTGCATGCTTGTGCTAATTGGCTTCGCTAAATCTGAAGTATTGTTTACGTTCTCTAGCCCTACCATAGTTGCTGTGATTCCAGATACAGTACCTGTAAAATTGGGAGAAGCTATAGGCGCTTTTAAGTTCAAATCTGTGGTATTCGCTTTTGTGGCTAGGTCACTAATAGATGCCTTTAAATCAAGGGCCGTTTGTGTGGCCGTGCTAATTGGTTTGTTTAGGTCAGAAGTGTTGTTTGCCAAATCAAGACCTACTTTAGCTGGATTAATGCCAAAGGCAATTTTTTGATCTACTACACTAGAATCTTTTAGCTTGGAACTATGTACTGCACCATTTAAAATTTTCTCTGGAGTGATGGCATTTTCCTTAATCAGAGGTGCAATGGCCAGGCCGCTTAAATCGCCCGAAAGTTTGATTTTTCCAGGTAAAAGTTCTGAAGCCAAAGGGACATCATTGACAATAATTTGATCAATTTGATTTTTAATTTCAAGCCGTAAAGTTGTTAAATCTGTTTGATTTAAAAGTCCGACATCATTTTGGAAGTAGGATAATTTAGTAGGAGTCCCCTTTACATTTAAATAATCAACTGATTTAGCATAAAGTGCATAGGGACTATATTGAAGGCTAGATCGACTGATTTCAATAAAATTAGCTGCAGAAGGGAATTTCAACTCCACTTGAAGTATTTTGAGTGTATCCGTCCAGCGCATTTCATCAAATGTATTCGCACTTATTTTCTGACCTTTCCCAATTATCAAATTAACTAATCCAAATGCATCTGTTTTTGTCGTATGTGATTCTTGATAATCAAGGTGTTGGCCACTAAATAGAGTGAATTTTATTTCAAGATTAGTATTGCCAAGAGGAGGGGAGGTATAATTATTTCCAGGCATCATGATTGGATTAGGATCTAAGATGACCGCTTGGTAGTTAATCCCAGAATTTTGCCCTAAAGAAACAAGGGAATAGCCTATAAATAGGAGGAATAGTATACTTTTTTTCATGGCTATTTAAGGATAGAATATTGAATTCCAAACCCGAAGGAGGTTGGATTAATGGCAAATTGACTACCGTCTAATTGGCTATTATTCATCTGCCAAGTTTCTGAAAAGAAAATAAAAGTGGCGACTTGCGAATTTATTTTTTTTGATAATTTGACTTCTCCACCTAGTTGCCATTGAATTCGATCAAATTGGGAATTGCCTCGGAGGTTGAATACTTCATTTCCCATTTTTTGTGATCCTAAAACAAATTTGTTTATATGTGATTGAGCTCTATAAGCGAGATTCAATCCCCGGCCTAAATTCGCATTTGATCCGATTCCTAGTTTGATTCCTACAAAGTTAGAGGTGTAAGAAAAGGGAATATTTTGTGTTTCACCTACAGCGTTATATTGGTTGATATCAAGTCCTATATGATAGTCTAGCTTTTTTAGAAACCGACTCTTTGTTTTGCTTGGATTTATTAATCGATCACTTCGAAGAATAGATAGATGTAATCCTGCATCTGGTTGGAAGGAATTTTGGGATAAACCTGAGGGGCTTACGTAGCGGAATCTGGTTGAATTTATACCCATCTGATAACTCCAATCCTCAGCTTTTAGCTTTGAAATTGAAATTAAACAGATTAGTATAAAAGTATAAAAAGGGGTTAGGTATTTAGGGGTATTCATCTGATTGTGGTTAGGCATTCTTAATAAGTCATTGGCAAGCTACAGAAAAGCTATTAAATGGTTTAGCGAGCAAAATATAGTTAAACTGATAATAGTCAATAAACTGCTATTTTGATTCCCATTGGGCATTGTTTAGGTGGATTTATTCGATGAATTATCAACTAACTGATAATCTCATTTTCTAGTTAGGATTAGTAATTAAATATTTGCAATGGGCTAAAAAGCTTCTATTATTTATTTGGTATATTGCCTCCATAAACGAAGCAAAATGAAAATTACCTATTTAGAGAATTATGCTACATTGAGCGAGAAAGCAGCACAACTCATAGGATCTGAAGTCCGGAAAAACCCCGAATTATTATTTTGTGCAGCAACAGGAGGTAGTCCTACTGGCATGTATTCAGAAATGGCAAAAGAAAAGTCGATTTATGCTAATATGCGCGTAATTAAGATGGATGAGTGGGGGATTATTCCATTAAGTCATCCAGATTCTTGCGAGAGTTATTTAAAGAAGCATTTACTTGAGCCGTTAGACATTGCAGAAGAACAGTATATTTCATTTGATACAGCACCTGAATTAGTGGAATCAGAGTGTCAGCGCATAGGTCAGTTTATCAAGGAAAATGGACCACTAGATATTTGTATTTTGGGCTTGGGAAAAAATGGGCATATAGCCTTTAATGAGCCCGCAGAAGTATTAAATCCCGATTTCCATAAAGCTGTATTAGCTGAATCAACTATCGCTCACGATCCGACTCTATCACAAGGTTCTGAGCCTGCCTACGGACTTTGCGTAGGAATGGAAGGAATAATGCAATCCAAGAAAATTATTTTCTTAGTTACTGGAAAAGGCAAACAAGACGCTGTAAAACGTATAATGGAGAAGAAAATTGGAACGGATTGCCCTGCTTCTTTTTTATGGATGCATCCGAATGTAGAATGCCTGGTTGATTTATCCGCTGTTTAATCTTTGAATGGGTGTCGTTGAATCCACTTTGCTTTGGGTTCAAGTAGCGGAAAGATCCAGGAAAGATTTGTATGTATTACCCCAAAACTGTGCCGCATAATCCCTTTCAATGGAACTGCTTCCGCACCAACGGAACTTTTGATTTCAAGTGCTGTTCGACCGAAAATAATTCGTTCAAATCCTTGAACTATTCCGCAATCAATAAGGTCATACAGCATATTCAAGTAGAGCATTTTCTCTCGCTGAATGCTCACGTCATAACCTAAAAAATAGGTTTCTAATTCTTTTCCATGGCGAATAACCGATGTAAATCCCACAAGCTTTTCATTTTCATAGTAGCCTCGTAATATAAAGTCGGATCCTAGTTGTTTTTTGAAAATGGAGAAATGATTGAATGGGAGTATAAATGTATTAAATGGCGAATTTATTGCCACATGTAAGTAGAGCGAATAGAGGATTTCTTCGTTTTGGATGATCTCCTCTAAACTTAACTCTTGATTGCGAAGGCTACTTCCTTTTTTTCGACAACGTTTAAATTGATCGCGGTATTTTTTTGTTAAATCTAAAACGTAATCATCTTCCCTTTTCCAATTTGATTTAATTTCGAAGATCATATTAGGTTGTGAACTAAATGGATAATCAGATGAAAATTTTGCTGTGTTAAAAGGCTTTGTTTGGTCCTGGGTAAAGTCTTTGAAAATAGTTAGATGGGGTTTATTAGGCCAAGTATCACAAATATTCTTGATCGTTTCCAAAACTTTTTCTTCATTAGTTCCAGGTAAACAGGCATAGGCATTTTGGCCACTTAACATGTTATTCCCCACTAGGAGCAATTTTGACGCGTATTGACGAAAGAGAAAATTTCTTAATCGAGTTAAGAGAAAGTGATCTCGATCTCCGAAAGTAGTTAATAACGCTAAATCAATTTCCTGAAATAAAGCTGTGGCTATTAATTCGTCTTTCTCAAAAACTCCTACAAACGTGCATTGCATATTAGCAGGGGATGATTTTTCCAAAACACCTAGGTAATTAGACTGCAAGAAAATACACGATTCAGAAACATGATCCCATTTTTGAGGTAAATCATTTACGCAAGTGTAAAGTTGATGGGTATAGGTGCTACTCAATGGATATGTTTAATCAGTTTGTAACACAAATTGGAGGGAAATTGTTCCGGACTGACTGACGATTGACGCTTCGTGTCATCAAATAGCAAAGAACAAAGATCAAAGAGCAATGTAGGAATCCCTAATAAGTTTTCGATTTCAAGTAGTTCGGATTTTTTCTTTAAAAGTTGCAAAATAACAATTTTAGCTATTTTTAAAAGGTATAAATTTGGGCGCGATGAAAGCCTTAAGGATCAAAACATTCGATCAAGTTTTAAATTTAAACCGATTTGAAATCGTTTTAATTAGAGATATTGCTTTTCAGAACTTAACCTTTTTTTCGATTAAAAATGAGGCAAATTTTGATTTTAAGCTTCATAATGGGGACGAATTTTTACTAAGACTACCTTGTGATGAGGTTCAGTTTGAACTATTCAAAAGGCGATGGGAGAGGTTTAAAGAGAATGATGATTATTATTTCGATTTGTCCGAATGGATAAAATAATTCAATAAACTATTGTAGAACACGGAGTATCTTAAATCCCTGGTTTTTAATCAGGGATTTTTTGTTCACTTTCTACTGATTTTGGATTCATCAATTTTGACAGATAGGTTGCTTCAATATTTAAAAATGAGCACAAGTATTTTTGCTTAACTCTAGTTAGTAAATAAGGATATTTGTTTTCAATGTACTTCAATCGATCTTGAGCTGATAACGTTCGTAGAAATTCACATTGATTTTGATACTCACATAAATTAGTTAAAAGCTCATCCATTGAAAATTTGGCAAAATTGGAACTTAATTCAACTAAATATAAATAGGATTTTTTATTGATATAATAGATAACCGAATCTTCAATTGCTTCAAAATATTCTTTAGAAGGTAGTCCAAAATGAAAGCTATTCACAGTTGTTACAAAATCTCCTTCTTTGGTAAACCAAGTAGTAATTTCTTTATCACCTTCAATTCTGTAAATTCTGACAAGACCTTTCTCGATGTAATATAATTTATCGCAAATCTCTCCTTCTTCAATGATGAATTCCCCTTTCCTAACTTTTCTTGAATAGACTAATTTTAAAAACCAGTCAAAAAACACCGAATTGCTCCCTTTGAAAAAGTAAGGACTTTGAGATAGCCGTTCAGATAATTTCATGGTTTTGTTTCAAATTTTACGAGTTGGCTTAAAATTCAAATTTTTATTTTGAATTACCAAATTCGTCAAAGACCGAAGAGCAAAGACCAAAGAGCAAAGCAAAAAGCGCTAAAGAATGGTAAATGGTGAATGTCTCCTTCGGACTCATTTCCTCTGGACTGACTATCGACTATCGACTAGTGACTAGCGACTGACGCTGCGCGTCATGTGGCCCCGCCGGGAATCGAGTCGAGCGCGACCCCGGCCGTCTCTAGCGTTTAGAAGGAACGCTCCTCTGCTTCCCTCTGGGTGGCCCCGCCGGGAATCGAACCCGGATCTAGCGTTTAGGAAACGCCTATTCTATCCGTTGAACTACAGCGCCAATCTTTTTAAAGTTCTTTGAACTTTGAACTTTGGTATTTGTATCTATTCTGGAGTATACCCATCACTATGCCCCATCAGGTGATTTCCCTCCAGCCAGTTAGGGAAAATCTGCATATGTTTATCTTTTAACATGCCCATAATCGTCTCGCGAAGCTCTGCTAAATTGCTGCGTTGCTCTGCGGAAATGAATACGGTTTTAGGCATGTTCGTTTTCCAGTGTGTGTTCTTTAAAAAGACAGTTACCCTGTCCATTTTACTCAACTGTGGTTCGCCATCTATTCCGACTTCTGATCCTTCGAAGAAAATATCTTCGACAGGGAAGAGGTCGATTTTGTTAAAAACTAAGATAGTTGGTTTGTCGCCTACACCCATTTCGTTAAGGATACCTTGAACGACTTCGATTTGTTCCTCAAAATTCGGGTGGGAGATGTCCACCACATGCAGTAATACATCTGCCTCGCGAACCTCATCTAAGGTCGATTTAAAGGATTCGATCAATAGGGTAGGGAGCTTGCGAATAAATCCTACGGTGTCGGTTAATAAGAAGGGAATACCTTCCCAAACCACTTTGCGGACGGTAGAGTCTACGGTGGCGAATAATTTATTTTCGGCGAAAACGTCTGTTTTTGCTAGTTTTTGCATTAAAGTGGACTTGCCCACGTTCGTATAACCGACTAAGGAAACGCGGACCATGCGGTCACGGTTCTTGCGTTGGGTATAGGATTGTTTGTCTATGGCTTCTAATTTATCTTTTAAGAAGGCAATGCGATCGTTAGCAATACGACGGTCGGTTTCTAATTCTTTCTCTCCTGGACCACGCATACCGACTCCACCACGTTGTTTGGAAAGGTGAGACCACATACGCGTTAATCGAGGTAACATGTATTGGTATTGTGCGAGTTCTACCTGGGTGCGGGCTTGAACGGTTTGTGCTCTTTGGGCAAAAATATTAAGAATCAACAAACTGCGATCTAATACTTTGACCTCTTTACCGTATTCTTGAATGTTAAATTCGATGTTGCGAACCTGTGAAGGGCTTAAGTCGTCGTCAAAGATGAGCATATCCACATCCTTTTCGATAACGTAGGCCATGATATCTTCAAATTTGCCTTTACCTACGTAGGTCTTATTGTCTGGTTTCGGTAGGTTCTGAGTGAAACTGTGAAGCGTGACCACTCCGGAGGTAGAAGCTAAAAAAGCTAATTCCGCGAGGTATTCTGCCGTTTGTTCGGCATTTTGCTTTTGTGAAGTGACGGCTACTAGGACGGCTGTCTCTTGTTCCTCGTCTGTATTATGTACTACGTTGTTTTTCATTTTAGCTAAAAAAAGCCTTCCCGGTCAGAAAGGCTTTTGATTAGAGGTTGTTTCGTTTACAAGCTTTGGATTAACTTTAAATTCAACGTCACATAATCCTCATTTTTTCCTTCTTTAGCAAGTGCTATTGATTTCTCTGCACTTGCTTTTGCACTAGCTTTATCGCCTAACTTAGCTTGAATTTTTGCTTGTAAGTGCCAAATCCAATACGCAGAAGCATTCGCTTCTACAGCTTTCATTGCCCACTCTAGCGCTTTCTTTAAATCTTTACCTGTTTCAAAATAGTAAGAGGCTGATTCAAAATAGGGTCTAGTGTCTGCTGCCATCGCTTTATCAATCGATGCAGTAATTTTAGCATCAATCTCTGTTTCAATTGGAATAGATACAGCTACTTTCTCCCATGAAATGACCATTTCCATTTTATTAGAGATGACATTTGCAAAATGAATGGTAAAAGATTCAACCGATTGAGATAATACGCTTGCGGCAATTTTTACCTTTAACACATCTTCTTCAGGTTTGTAGTTAAACACGCCATTGGTGCCTTTATTAAAGATGATTTCCCATGAAAATTGAGAGGGTATTGAAATTAATTGATAGGTTCCAGCCTTTAGAGCTTGACCTGCAATTTTCACATCTTCGTTAAAAGTAACCGTGGTAGGAGAATTAGCTCCCGTACGCCATAATTTTCCAAAAGGAACTATATCTCCAAAAATCTTACGGCCTTTAATGACAGGGCGAGAATATTTAACCTCTACCGATGATAAAGAAAAGTCTTGCTTGATACTTTGTGCAGGACTTGGCGCAGGCATTTTTATGCCTTGGGCGATTGTAGCTGTCGAAATAACCGATAATAGAATAAATAATACCTTTTTCATACTTATGCGCTTAATGCCTCTGCACCCCCTACGATCTCTAAAATTTCCTTCGTAATGGCTGCTTGACGTGAACGGTTATATTCTAATTTTAATGCTTTAATTAATTCTCCCGCATTTTCCGTCGCTTTATCCATTGCAGTCATACGAGCGCCGTGTTCAGATGAATTAGACTCTAATAGGGCACGGAAGATGGATAATTTAATTGACTTTGGAATTAATTCAGAAATAATTTCTTCTTCAGTTGGCTCAAAAATATAATCAACTGAACTCGCTTTTTCGCCTGATTCAGAGGCAACTAAAGGAAGTAATTGTTCTGTTTGAATAATTTGAGTTGCTACGTTTTTAGAGAAATTAAAAAGAACTTCTACTACATCGTATTGTTTCTCCGTGAACGCGTTTAGAACTATTTCGCCAATTTCGCGCACATTTGAGAAATTCAATCGAGTGAAAATGTCTGCATGTGCATCATTCACTTTGTATCCACGACGAGAAAGGTATTCTCCTCCTTTTTTTCCTAAGGCCAAAATTTCCACATTCCCACTTGCCTGAAGAGAAGCATATTTCTCATTAACTAAAGCCATAGTCGCTTTTGCTACGTTTGCATTAAATGCACCGCAAAGTCCACGATCAGAGGTAACTACAATGATTAGGGCATTCTTAATTTCACGCACCTCAGTGAAAGGATTTTCTGAACCAGCATCTGATTGTGCAGAAACTGTGGCAATCATTTCGGCTAATTTTTTAGCGTAAGGACGCATCTGGTGTATCGCATCCTGCGCACGACGCAATTTAGCCGCCGAAACCATTTTCATGGCTTTCGTGATTTGCTGCGTCGAGTTAACGGATACAATTCTATTTCTTACTTCTTTTAAGGAAGCCATAGTCTGTTAATTTTATGCTTTGTACTTAGCTGCTACTTCATTACCCACACGCTTCAAGGTAGCTGTTAAGGTATCATCGTATTTACCTTGACCTAATGCTACTAACGTATCATTTTCTGTCGCACGTAAAACTTGAATGAAATCTTGTTCGAATTCACGAACTTTTTCAACAGGTACGTTATCTAAATTACCCGTTGTTGCTAAATAAATCATCGCAACTTGCTCTTCCACACGTTGTGGGGCGAATTGTGGTTGCTTCAACATTTCTAAGTTACGGCGACCACGATCGATCGTTAACTTAGTCGAGGCATCTAAGTCAGAACCGAATTTAGAGAAGGCCTCTAATTCACGGAATTGAGCTTGATCTAATTTTAAGGTACCTGCTACCTTCTTCATGGACTTGATCTGTGCGTTACCACCTACACGAGAAACGGAGATACCTACGTTAATCGCTGGACGAATACCTGCGTTGAATAAGTTTGTTTCTAAGAAGATTTGACCATCTGTGATGGAAATTACGTTTGTAGGAATGTAAGCTGAAACGTCACCCGCTTGTGTTTCGATAATCGGAAGAGCTGTTAAGCTACCGCCACCTTTCACTAAGTGTTTGATCGATTCTGGTAAGTCGTTCATGTTGCGAGCGATCTCGTCTGAGTTGTTAATCTTCGCAGCACGCTCCAATAAACGAGAGTGAAGGTAGAAAACGTCTCCTGGATACGCCTCACGTCCTGGTGGACGACGTAATAATAAAGAAACTTCACGGTAAGCAACCGCTTGCTTAGACAAGTCATCATAAACAACTAAGGCTGGACGACCTGTATCACGGAAGAATTCACCGATAGCTGCGCCCGTAAATGGAGCGTAGAATTGCATCGGTGCAGGATCTCCTGCGGATGCTGAAACAACAACTGTATAATCCATCGCGCCAGCTTTACGAAGCGTTTGCTCGATTTGCTTAACGGTAGATGCTTTTTGACCAATGGCTACATAGATACAGAATACCGGCTCGCCTTTGTCGTAAAATTCTTTTTGATTGATAATGGTATCGATACAAACCGCAGTTTTACCTGTTTGACGGTCACCGATTACTAGCTCACGTTGACCGCGACCTACGGGGATCATCGCATCGATTGCTTTGATACCTGATTGTAATGGTTCAGTTACGGGCTGACGGAAGATAACTCCTGGCGCTTTACGCTCTAAAGGCATCTCGTATAAATCTCCAGTAATAGGACCGTTTCCGTCGATAGGCTCA
Organism: Aquirufa sp.; assembly: GCF_044239315.1. Taxonomy (GTDB): domain Bacteria; phylum Bacteroidota; class Bacteroidia; order Cytophagales; family Spirosomataceae; genus Aquirufa. The sequence continues at coordinate 17,756 of NZ_JBIIBQ010000012.1, forward strand.
CCTAAAGTATTTACTACGCGACCTAAAATACCATCACCTACTTTAACAGAGGCGATTAGGTTTGTTCTTTTTACGGTATCACCCTCCTTTACAGAGCTAGAGTCCCCTAATAATACAGCACCTACGTTATCCTCTTCTAGGTTCAAGGCTAAAGCTTTCAGACCGTTTTCAAAAACGATCAACTCACCTGCTTGTACGTTAGATAGGCCATAAATACGTGCCACACCATCACCCACTTGGAGTACGGTACCTACTTCTTCTAATTCTGCGACAGTTTTAGCTTGGGATAATTGTTCCCTTAAAATTGCTGAAACTTCATCTGGTCTTACTGATGCCATATAAACTGGAGGGTTTATTGATTTTTACTAATTTATTTTGAATCAAATTTCGGGTGCAAAATTAGCTACGAAATTTGAATAATCCCATGATTTAACAAAAAAAAAGTCGATAATCATAAGACTTTTTAAAGAATTGAAAATGGGGAGATTCTAGACGCTTGTTAAATGCCGTTAATATTCTTGAAAAAAAGGCAAATTTCTGTATCTTCGAATCTTTGTTTAGAAATAATAAATCATCTTATGAAATTTAAAATTATAGCCATCTTAACTTGTTTTGTGTCCATTACAGCTTTCGCACAGTCTAAGCCTAAAGCTAAAAAGACTACAGTTCCTAAATTAACTGTTTCAGTTACGAGAGTTCCAATTAAGGATTTCGCAAATCAAGTAGACTCTGTTTCTTATGCAGTAGGGGTACTAGTTGCGCAAAATTTCAAGTCTCAAAAAGTGGTATTAAATCCGGCAATGGTTGCAAAAGGATTCGAAGCAGCAACGCAAGGTGCTACGTTGAAAATGACAGAGCAAGAATGTCAAAATGTGGTTCAAGCTTACATGATGAAAAACCAAGAGGCACAAGCCTTAGAACAATCCAAGCAGTTTTTGCCTAATAAAGAGGCTGGAGAGAAGTTTTTGGCAGAAAATAAAAAGAAGGATTCCATCCTTGTGACTGAATCTGGGTTACAATACAAAATCATCAAATTAGGAACAGGTCCTAAGCCGATAATAACGGATAAAGTGAAAACACATTACCACGGGACATTAATTAATGGAGAAATATTTGATTCTTCCGTACAGCGAGGCGAGCCTATCACTTTTCCGGTAAATGGCGTCATTCAGGGATGGGTTGAAGCATTACAATTAATGCCCGTTGGTTCTAAATTCAAATTATTTGTTCCCCAAAACTTAGCCTATGGCGTTCGTGGAGGTGGACAAGCTATTAAGCCTTATTCTGCTTTAATTTTTGAAGTGGAGTTATTAGATATTGAAAAGTAAACTTATGAAGAAGATACTTCCTATTTTCATTCCGCTTTCCTTGTTGGTAGTTTGGTATATGCACGGTTCTAACCTGCAAGCCCAAATGAGTTACCAAGAGGGTGATTTGCAACCATCTGCTCTGCAACGCAAAGTAGAAAGCAAAGTCTTCGAGATTTTAAGTAATTACCACTACCGCAAGGTCCCGGTGAATGACTCTTTGTCTTCTAAGATTTTTGACGCTTATATCAAGCAATTAGATCCCAACAAGGTGTTCTTCTTAGCGGAGGACATGAAGGAGATAGAAAAGTATCGTTTCTCAATAGATGAAGCGCTTAATTTAGGCGATCTAACCTCAGCCTTTCAGATTTATAATGTGTATCAAAAGCGGATGAAAGAGCGTTATGCTTTTATCAATGCGCAATTAGATAAGCCTGTGGACTTCACAATAGACGAAACATACCAGCCTAACCGAGAGAAAGCAACTTGGGCGAAGTCGGAGGCAGAGTTGAATGATTTTTGGCGTAAAGATTTAAAACGTCAATTATTAGACTGGAAAATCGGTGGTAAAGCGGATACAACGTCCATACGTGAATTAAAAGAGCGTTATAAACGTACCGAGAAATACGTTGCCAAGACTAAGTCGGAAGATGTATTCCAGGTTTTCATGAATGCCTACACGGAAAGCATAGATCCGCATACAACCTATATGATTCCGAAAGCGGCGGAAGAATTTAACAAGGATATGTCCCAGAGTTTTGAAGGAATTGGGGCAACTCTTCGCTTAGATGGTGATTATGTGGGTATCGTTGATCTTGTTCCTGGTGGACCTGCCTACCGAAGTAAGCAAATTAATCCGAAGGACCGTATCGTGGGTGTTGCTCAAGGAGAGGATGGTAAGTTTGTAGATATCATCGGTTGGTTTACAGATGATGCAGTTAAGTTAATTCGTGGTCCTAAAGGCACTGTTGTTCGTTTAAAGATTTTGCCAGCTTCTGGTGTAACAGGGTCTCCTACCACGGAAGTACGAATTGTACGTGAAAAGATCAAATTAGAAGAGCAAACGGCGAAGAAAGAGATTTTGTTCCAAAAACAAGGAGACAAAACAATAAAGATTGGTTTAATCACCATTCCGATGTTCTATCGTGATTTCGAAGGTGCACGAAATAATGAAGCTGGGTTTAAATCGACTTCGGCAGACGTGCGTAAGTTCTTATTAGAATTCAAGAAAGAGGGTATAGATGCTTTATTGATTGACTTAAGAAACAATGGTGGTGGATCATTAATCGAAGCAGTGGATTTAACTGGTTTATTTATTGGTTCAGGTCCTGTGGTTCAGCGCAAAGAATCAACCGGTCAAATCACGCAGGAAAACGATGAGAATCCGGAGTTAGTTTATGATGGTCCGATGGCTGTTTTGATTAACCGTTTCTCGGCCTCTGCATCGGAGATTTTTGCAGGAGCCATTCAAGATTACCAGAGAGGCATTATTGTAGGGGAACAATCTTATGGTAAAGGTACGGTTCAAAGTGTATTAGACTTAAGCCGTTTCGTTCGTTCAGAGAAAGAAAATCCAGGAGTGTTAAAGATCACTTTAGAGAAATTCTACCGCGTTACAGGTAGTTCTACTCAGCACAAAGGGGTGAGTCCTGATTTCGCTTTGCCCTCTGCGTTCTCAGCGGAGGAGTTTGGTGAAAGTTCGCAGCCTAGTGCTTTGCCATGGGATATGATTCGCTCAACCACATTTACTAAGACAGGAAAAGTAAATCCAGCTACATTTAAGACTTTACAAGTGGCTTTCCAAAATCGATTGAAAACCAAGCCTGAATTGTTAAAATTGAAAGAAGATCTTGAGCGTTGGAAGAAATTAAAGGAAACAAATTCGATTGCCTTGCAATATGATAAGCGCAAGAAGGAATTAGATGACCAGAAGAAAAAACCGGATGAGACGTCAGCCGTGATGGAAGCGATGGCCGGAGCAGAGGCAACCGATGCGGATGGTAAGAAAGTGGAGTCGAAAGAAAAAGATAAGCATGCGAAAGATGCGTATTTGAAAGAAACGCAGCAAATTATCGCGGATTGGTTAAAAGGTCCCGTTGCACCAGTAGCGAAGGCAGTAGCAAAAAAATAATGAAATCGCTGACCGATGTTTTGCAGGAGTCTTCTCTGTTGGTTCGAGAGACCGGCCAATGGATTCTGCAGCAATCATCTGAGTTTACGAGTTCAGACATTATATATAAAGGGACAAATGATTTAGTTTCATTTGTAGATCAACAAGCCGAGGCAAAATTAAAGCAAGGTCTTTCTCAGATTTTCCCAGAAGCGGGATTTATAGCTGAAGAAACATCTTCTAATTATTCAGAAGTAGGGGACGGTTACTATTGGGTCATTGATCCCTTAGATGGCACTACTAATTTCTTGCACAAGCTACCCGTTTTTGCGGTTTCGGTGGGTTTGATTCTGAATAAGCAGCCCATTTTAGGTTTGATCTATGAGCCTAATCGGGATGAATTATTTACGGCGGTGAAAGGTCATGGGGCTCATTTGAATGGAAAACCTATTCGGGTTTCACCAGAAAATTCGCTTTCTAAATCTTTGTTAGCTACCGGTTTTCCTTATTATGATTTCTCGTATCAAGACAGGTATTTAGATTTATTAAAGGAACTAATGCGTTCATCGCATGGTTTAAGACGGATGGGAGCAGCGGCGATTGATTTAGCCTATACAGCCTGTGGTCGCTTTGAGGGCTTTTTCGAGGCTAATTTGAAGCCTTGGGATGTCGCTGCTGGTAAAATTATCATGGAAGAGGCAGGTGGAACAGTAACAAACTTTTCTGGAGGCCAGGACGTGATTTTTACAGGTGAAATAATTGGTGCAGGGCCAATATTCTCAGAATTTTTAAGAACTTTGCAGTCCAAGTGGTTTGATTAATATGGAAAACGGGATCATCTTTCTGGTATTTGCAGCGGCGCTCGTTTATTTAGTTCGTCTGGTTTATAGTCAGTTTTGGGGAAAGAATGCAGGGAACTGTGCCAAAGGCTGTGGAACCTGCGCGGCTTCTACCACTATCGATAAAATGAACAGTGAAAGAAGCTAATTCCGGTAAAACTTTTGATTTTCAGATTATTAAACGGTTGTACGGCTTTATTCAGCCATACCGTTTTCGCTTTTGGTTCCTCGTTTTTTTGATTCTCTGCATGGCGGGTATTTCTCCTGTCGTACCTCTTTTAATTCGCTATACTTTAGATAATTATTTAGGACTCACTTTTCAGTCTGATTTGCTTCGAATGCTGGGCTGGATGTTAGGAGCCTTATTCTTGCAAACAGGTTTGCAATTTTCTACCTCCTATTTGGCTGGTTACTTAGGCCAAACGGTTATCCGCGACATACGCATTCAATTGTATGAGAAAATTGTCAATCTTCGTTTGGCCTTCTTCGATGCAACTCCCATTGGGCGTTTAGTGACACGGACGGTTTCAGACATTGAAACATTAAATGATGTTTTTTCAGAAGGCCTAGCCTCCATCGCTGGTGATTTGCTACAATTATTTTTGATTTTAGGGGTGATGTTTTATGCAGATTGGCGACTGACATTAATCATCATTGCGACCGTTCCCTTTATGGTATTTTCTACCTATGTGTTTAAGGAATACATCAAGAAGTCGTTTAATGAGGTTCGGACTGCTGTCGCTAATTTAAATTCCTTTGTTCAGGAACATATTTCTGGGATGTTAATTGTCCAAATGTTCCACGCTGAAAAGCAAGAATTAGCTAAATTCAATCGCATCAATGAAGAGCATCGGGATGCAAATATCCGAGGTATTTTTGCTTATTCGGTCTTTTTCCCCGTGGCTGACGTTATTGCAGCTATAGGGACAGGGCTAGTGGTTTGGGCGGCGTCCACTTACATAGTGAAGGAGGAGATGGGAGTGGGGACTTTGACCGCATTCATCATGTTCATTAACTTATTTTACCGCCCAATTCGGATGCTTGCAGATCGTTTCAATACCCTTCAAATGGGTATTGTATCGACAGAACGAATTTTGACGCTGTTGGATTCGACGGATTACATCCAAAATAACGGAATGATTCAAGCGGATCATATTGAAGGTAAAATAGAATTTTCAAATGTCACTTTTGCCTATCAAGAACCTGAGTGGGTAGTAAAAAAGGTGAGTTTCAGGGTAGAAGCAGGAAAGACTTGCGCTATCGTGGGAGCAACAGGCGCGGGTAAATCGTCTATAATTGGATTATTAGGTAGATTATATGATTGCCAAAGTGGTGAAATCAATATCGATAACGTTCCTTTAACTTCCTATGAGATAGGCTCTTTACGAAAAAACATTGCGGTGGTTTTACAAGACGTATTCTTATTTAGTTCCTCCATTGCTTATAATATTCATTTAGGTGATGAATCTATTACTCAGGAGAAAATAGTGGAAGCTGCTAAGGCGGTGGGGGTTCACGATTTTATTCTTTCTCTGCCAGGCGGCTACGATTATGAGGTAAAAGAACGTGGTGCCACGTTAAGTGTGGGACAACGGCAGTTAATTTCTTTTGTGCGGGCTTTGGTACATAATCCGAAAATTATTGTTTTAGACGAAGCCACGTCTTCTGTTGATTCGGAGACAGAATTATTAATTCAGCAGGCTATTTCTACCTTAATGAAAGGGCGAACTGCAGTGGTTATTGCCCATCGTTTGTCTACCATCCGAAATTCAGATCAAATTTTAGTGATGGATAAAGGAGAAATTAAAGAACGGGGCACTCAAGAGGAATTAATGGCATTAGACGGTTTATATGCACAACTCTATCATTTACAATTCAGAAAATAAACGTATCTTTGCGGGCTTATGAATTTGAAAAATAAAATATTTGTTGGTTTAATCGCTTTAATCGGTTTAAGTGCGTGTGGAAAGTTTGAAAAATTTAGAAAGAACGCCAACGTTCCTACAAAATACAAAGCCGCACTAGATTATTTCAAGAAAGAGGAGTTTGATAAAGCTGGGATCCTTTTTGATGAAGTTTTGCCCTTATTAACGGGTGATTCTACTCAAGAAATGGCCACTTTTTATCAAGCGAAGTGTGACTTTGAATTAGGTAATTATACCGTTGCAAATACACACTTTAAGCGTTTCTCGGAAGTTTTTTCACGCTCTGAATTCGCTGAAGAGTCAATTTATTTGGCGGCATTTTCACTTTATAAGGATTCCCCTAACTTTAATCTTGATCAAACAGGAACCTTAACTGCCATAAACGAATTGCAGAGTTATTTGAATAATTATCCTGACTCAAAATACCGCGAAGATTGTAGTAATATGATCAGGGATTTACGTAAGAAATTAGAGAAAAAAGCCTATGAAAAGGCAAAGCTATATAACAAAACATCGCTTTTTAATATTGCTTCTTTGAAGTCTGCTGTTATTGAAATAACTAATTTCCAACGTGACTTCCCGGATTCAGATTACAATGAGGAGATGGCTTATTTAAAGGTGGTATCTCAATATGAATTAGCTAAAAGTACCGTTGAAATCAAGCAAAAAGAGCGCTACGAGGATGTGGTTAAATTCTATTTAGAATTCATCGATAAATATCCTCAGAGTTCGTTTTTAAAGACGGCTGAAAAATGGTATTCAGATAGCCAAGGTGAAGTAATTCGCATTGCTAAACTAGAAGCAGAATACAAGACGATGCAAGAAAAAGAGAAATCGAATACTTCGAAAATTGCCACCAGCCCTCAATAGTTTTTCTTAAAAATTAACGTTAAATTTGCAATCTTAAATTATATAGAGATGTCTAAGACACCAACAAACCCATCCATCATTACACGTGATGTAGACAAGATCGCTGCTAAAACTGGTAACGTATACGAATCAATTACTATCGTAGGGCAACGTGCTCGTCAGATTTCTAGCAAGATGAAAGAAGAATTGTCAGGTAAATTATCTGAGTTTGCTTCATCAGTAGATAATTTAGAGGAAATTTTTGAAAACCGTGAGCAAATCGAAATCTCTAAATACTATGAGCGTATGCCTAAGCCATCAGCTTTAGCAATTGATGATTTTTTAGCTGATAAGGTTGACTTCAGAAATCGCGAGGACGCTACAACTGAAAACTAAACAATAAGTTGATTATACTAGATCGATCATGAAATCTATCCGATTTCTGTTGATATTTCTTTTAAGTTCTTGGGCAGTTCAAGCTCAAGAACTTTTAACTTCTATTAGTATCAATACAGAGCAATTACAGCTCGATCAGCAAAGAGGCGGTTCTAATGTCTATGCTGAACTACAAAAGACGATGCAGGAATTTATGAATGGCCGAAGATGGTCTTCAGACAATTTTTCGCCAGAGGAAAAAATCAAATTAAATATCAATCTACTATTAACAAAATCCTCTGCTCAAGGGGATATTGAGGCGACTGCGCGTGTTCAAGTATTGCGACCGGTTTTTGGGACTTCTTATGAGACGGTCTTATTAAATTTTGTGGATAGAAACTTCAATTTCAAATACCAGTTAGGAAATCCCATCACCTATAATGACAATAATTACACCGATAATTTAAGCTCTCTAATGGCCTATTACGCCTATTTGGGGCTTACTTATTCGTATGATTCTTTTGGGACAAGAGGTGGAGAACCCTTCGTTCAGAAACTGAACAATCTAACTAATTTAGCTCAGAATTCAGGATCAGGTTGGGGCGTCATGTCAGATGTCCGAAGCCGTATAGGGGTGTCAGAAAATTTGATTAATCAAAACCTGCAACCAATGCGTGATATTTATTATGATTATCATCGCTTGTATTTGGATAAAATGACGGAGAATCCGGATGCAACACGCAAAGGTATTTTGGAAATTCTTAAACAGATTCGACAAATTAATTCCATACGTCCAGGTGCCGCCAGTATTCGTGTGTTTTTTGAGGCAAAAGCAGAGGAAATCATTTCCCTCCTTGACGAAGCTCTTCCTGCAGAACGCCAACAAGCGTTTACCTATTTAAGTACGTTAGATCCGATAAGAACGGAGGCGTATCGCAGATTAATAAAATAGCCAGAGGCTATTTTATTAATCTGCGATAAAGCATAGAGCATAAAGCACAAAGTATAAAGTTCGTAGGAAATCAGTCGATAGTTCGGAGGAAATGAGTCCGGAGTCACTAGAAATAAATGAGGTTTTTTGATTGAAATTCTTGAACCTAAAATTTTATTTGGCTGAGAGTATTTTAAAAAGCAATTCAGAAAATTATTGCGTAGCACAATTTTCAAATTGTTATTTAAAATGCCTCAGCTTAATTCTTTTCTGGTATAGATTTCAATTCAAACACCGCTACCAACTCCGTCTTCTCCGTCACCTTATTTCGATTATCGATTCGTTGTCCCAGAATCCAAGCAACAGAACCTTTGCTTAATAGGATTTGGGTGTTCTTTTTGATGGCCAAAGGTACTTTTTTATCTGTCAGAAAATCGGAAATTAACTTTTTCTGATTCATCCCTAGTGGACAAAACCAATCTCCTTCCTGCACTTTTCGGATTTCAAGTGGGAAGTCTAATGTGTCTGCATCTAGACAGGCTACATTTGGATCTGTAATAGCTTTCCAGTCTGAGGTTCTCTCTTCGATGAAAATGTGTAATTCTTGATCCCCGATAGTAATTACCTCATCTTCCTCTGAAATAACGATGGGTTTGTAGTCGGCTTGGCTTTTTAAACTGATAATCCATTGGCCACGATCGATATTTAAAGAGTGGCTAGGAGATTCAAAAATGGCACCCACTTTATCTGCTTTTAGAATTGCTTCGATACTAGCTGAATTAAAATGGTAATTAAGTAATAATTCGGTTAGTAAAACGGTGGTTTTGGACGAAATGGTAGGCAATTTAACGCATATGTTGCCAGCGGAATCGGTTGAGCAAGAGTTCGTTTTAAATCCTTGTAATTCATCTTGCAGCCATGCTTCGATTCCTTTGATTTTTGCACTGGTAGAGGCTAAGGTTTGCTCGAAATTTGCATTTAGTTCCTGGAACTTAGGCATGATTTCGTGGCGAATGAAATTACGTTGGTATTTTGTCGATTGATTAGAGGAATCTTCACGCCAGGCTAGTTTGTTCGCTACGACAAAGTCAAAAATTGTTTCTTGGCTAGCAAAAGAAAGAGGTCGAATCAGATTTCCTGATTTAATGGGTATTCCATGGAATCCCGCGATACCTGATCCACGTACCAGGTTAGTGAGCATCGTTTCGGCGCTATCTAGTTGATGATGTCCGGTGGCAATATAATCGTAACCCTCTTTCACTCGGATTTCTTCAAACCATTGGTAGCGTAAAATGCGTGCGGCCATTTGGGTGGAGATCTTTTCCTGTGCTGCGAAAGCGTTTGTATCGAAACAGATGGTGTGGTAGGGGACTTTCAGCGTTTTGGCATACTTCTTCACAAAAACTTCGTCCGCCAAAGAATCTTCGCCCCTTAAGCTGAAGTTCACATGGGCGATTCCAAAGTTTAATTTGGCCAAAGAAAAAAGCTTACTCAACACGATCGAGTCGATTCCACCACTCACGGCGATCAATATTTTCTGATCAGGTTGGAATAAATTTTCTTTTTGGACAAAATGGTTAAAATCTTCCAGCATAAATATGGTAAATTGCGAGTTCAATGGAGCTACGAAATTAGCGATTCAATTTCAAGATGCGTTACAAAGGTTGGATTTTCCTGGTTTTTTTGCTGAGTTTGCCCTTCTTTATGCAAGCTCAGGGCCAATTATTGCAAGTTATTCGGGCAGATAGTTTGATTGGAATGCAACAGGAATTAATTATGCGTAAAACCTTGATGGGTCGTGTTCTGCTCCAACAAGGAACAACTACACTTTTTTGTGACCAAGCAGTCTTAAATTCTACTACGAATAACGTGGAAGCCTATGGGCATGTGCGAATTATACAAGCTGATACGGTAACCATTACCGGTGATACTGCATTATATAATGGAAATATGCGCCAGGCTTACATCATTGGCCGAGTGAAATTAGACGATCATACGATCCTATTAAATACGCCAAAATTAGACTACGATTTAAATACCAAAATGGCTATTTATCATTCTGGGGCTAAAATTATTGACAAGAAATCTACCTTAACAAGTCGAGAAGGATTTTATAATACCGTCACTAAAAATTTCCTTTTCAAGGAAAAAGTGAAGGTGATTGATACGGATGGCGGAACGGTAAAAGCCGATTCTTTAAAGTACAATACTGCCTCTAAAGAAGCCTATTTTATCGCTCCTACGGAGATTGTAACCAAGAAAGACACGGTACTTACTAGTCGTGGGTTCTATAATACCGTTTCAAAAGTTTCCAATTTTACGGGTCGATCAACTGCTAAAACAGATGAATATATTTTGACAGCGGATACCTTATTTTATGATTCACCTACGCAAATAGGGGTGGCAAAAGGAAAGGTAGAATTTCTGAGTCAAAAGGAAAAGGTGATTTTAAAGGGTGATAATGGGCGTTATGCTGGGAAAACGGGAGTCACTAGGGTTTATGGTCATGCGTGGATGCAAAATATCATGGAAAAGGATACCTTGTATTTGACTGCTGATACACTGGTTTCCATTAATATTAAAAAGGATTCTATTCGAAAGTTATTTGCCTATAAAAATGTACTTATTTATAAGTCCGATCTATCGGGTAAGTGTGATTCTCTAGGTTATAATGTACAGGACTCGATCATTCATTTTTATCAAAAACCTATTCTTTGGACTCAAGATTCACAATCTCAAGCCGATTCGATTTCCTTGTTTATGGGAAATCAAAAGCTAAAGGAAATGCGATTACGCGGTAAGTCGTTTGTGATTTCGATAGATTCTTTAAAACAATTTAATCAGATTAAAGGTCGAAAGATTTGGGTGCATTTTAAGGGAGATTCTCAATTGAATCGGGTAAATGTAGAAGGGAATGGAGAGAGTATCTATTATGTTATTGATGACAAAAAGGAAACGACTGGATTAAATCGGGTAGAATGCAGTCGGATGAATCTGTTTTTTGAAGATAAAGCGGTCAAAAGAATTGCGTTTATAACAAAGCCCGAGGCTAAATTTATTCCTCCCAAAGAATGGAAAGAGGATCTTCAACAATTAGATGGTTTTCGCTGGCGTATTTCTGAAAAGCCCTATCTCCAAACCATCTTGAAACGCGTTGAATACCAAGATCTTGTTAAAAAACCTTAAAAAGGATAGCGCCTGCTAAAATTGTGCTAATTTCGTCTCAACGATTAGACAATGAAAATAGTATTGCGATATATCACTTTAATTTTAGTCCTTACTACCTTGTTTGGATTTAAAAATGACCCCTATTTATTTCAAGGGGATCGCATCTTCGTATCTCATCTTTATCCTAATCCCGCCGTTGATTTTGCCCAAGTTGATTATCAGTTTTCTGGAAATAGCCAGGAGGTGAAGATTACAATCTATAATGTATTAGGGCTGGTGGTGAAAGAAATTGACTTGGATAAAGACGACCGTTCTGTTAAAATATCCTTACGAGAATTAAATAGTGGTTTGTATATGTACCAGCTGCTTGTAGATGGCAAGCCGGTTGCCACCAAGAAATTGATGGTTCGAAAACAATAAAGTCATTCTCAATAGATAAAAAAAGAGCTGCTCGTTTAATCAAGCAGCTCTTTTTTAGTATTTACAAACCTCTAAAATCCTCCCACTGTTCTCTTAATAAAGGCTGTCAAATCAGCACCTGTCAATAAGTTTTGTGATAATAAAGCTAGATCTGAGATTTGTTTCGCCAGCGCTTTTTGTTCGCTTTCGTCTTTTAAATCAGCTAGTTTATTGATCAATGGGTGATTCGCGTTGATGGTGATGTTGTAGGTATTTGGCATAGCACCAAACATTCCCATTCCCCCGCCACCGGTTTTAGACATGTCACTCATTCTGCGCATAAACTCGTTCTGAGTTACGATAGCAGGTAATTCATCTGGTGACATCGCTTCTACAGCGACTACTTTTTGTTTGTCATTCAGGGTTTCTTCGAAGACTTTCTTCACGCTCTCTTTTTGCGCATCGGATAAAATCGCTTCTAAAGTAATTCCTGTATCAATTAATTTATCGACCGCATCAGCATCCACACGCTTCCATTGCGTCTTTTCTAATTTAGACTCCATCGTGTTAATGAAGTGGCTGTCGATCAGGGTATCCAATTTAATGACTGAATAACCTTTGTTTTGGGCGGATTGAATAAAGGCATCTTGTTGCTCGACATCGGTGGTGTACAAGTAAATCTTGTTTCCATCTTTGTCAGTTTGGGCAGCTTGCACATCTTCACTGTATTCGTCTAACGTGAAATATTTGTTGTTCGTATCTTGAACCAAACAAAAATCTTTTGCTTTCTCTAAGAATTTCTCATCCGAAATCATTCCGTACTTAATGAATAAGCCGATGTTCGCGAATTTTTCTTCGAAAGCTGGGCGATCTGATTTGAATAATTCAGCTAATTTATCTGCTACTTTCTTCGTGATATACGAATTGATTTTCTTCACGTTCGAATCAGCTTGTAAGAAGGAACGAGATACGTTTAATGGAATATCAGGTGAATCGATCACCCCATGCAATAACATCAAGAATTCAGGTACGATGTCTTTTACTTCATCGGTAATGAATACCTGACGGCTGTAAAGAGAGATTTTTTCGCGTTGCAATTGCATCTCGTTCTTCACTTTTGGGAAATATAAAATACCCGTTAAATTGAACGGATAGTCTACATTTAAGTGAATCCAGAACAAAGGTTTCTCTTGGAATGGATATAATTCTTCGTAGAATTTCAAGTAATCATCGTCTGTTAAATCAGACGGAGATTTAGTCCAAATCGGGTTCGGGTTATTGATTACCTTATCGCCAAACTCAATCTCGATCGGCAAGAACTTGCCATATTTTTCTAAAATGGACTTTAATTTAAATTCCTCTAAGAATTCTTCTGAATCCTCCGCGATATGCAAGATAATATCCGTACCACGATTTTTCTTTTTCGCTGGTCCAATCGTGTATTCCGTAGAACCGTCACATTTCCAAGTAGCCGCCTCTGAACCTTCTAGGTAGGACTTAGAAATAATTTCTACTTCTTTTGCGACCATAAAGGCAGAGTAGAAACCGAGACCAAAATGTCCGATAATTCCTTTGTCATCCCCCTGATCTTTGTATTTTTCGACGAATTCTGTCGCTCCAGAAAAGGCGATTTGGTTGATATACTTCTTGATTTCTTCTGCGGTCATACCGATACCGTTATCTGAAATCGTAATCGTCTTTTTGTCTTTGTCAAAACTAACTTTCACTTTCAGCTCACCTAACTCACCGTTAAATTCACCAATGGAACTTAGACGTTTGATTTTTTGGGAGGCATCGACAGCATTTGAAACTAGCTCACGAAGGAAAATCTCGTGATCCGAATAGAGAAATTTCTTAATAATGGGGAAAATGTTCTCGGTGTGAATGGAGATGTTACCTGTTTCTTTCATATTTTTAAAAATTAATAATTCTAAATTTGAATATCCGTTTACAAATTTAATTCCAATCGGGTAATAGGTGTCACATTGTCAGTTTCTATGAAAAAAATTGCTTTTCTTTTATTTCTTTCATTTGCAGTCAATGCTCAGCAGGAATCTTTACGGATGACCTATCCATTTCTACCTTTAACTATTAATCCTGCAGAAGCCGGAGCTACGAAATTTTTTTCAGCCAAAGGTGTTTTTCGCATTAAGCCCCTATTTCAAGTGATAGGTGGAGCTACTTCATCGCAGCAATTTATGAGCATTGATATGCCCTTAAATAAAGGTGACTGGGGTCTTGGATTTTTGGGATTCAATACGGATCAATCCTTTGCAACTTCCTCTGGTCTGATTTCATCTAATTTAGGTTTAGCAGCTGTCTTTTCAAGGCATTGGAATTGGGGTAGGGGACATCAATTTAGTGTAGGGGCAAATGCTGGAATTAATCAATACCCCATTTTAGGGAGATCAGGTACAAGTGAAATGCTTGCTAGTGTGGGAGTAGGCGTTTCCTATCGAAAAGAGGCGTTGACTCTTGGTGTTTCGAAGCCATCAAATCGGTTTGATGGTCTAGGAGATGCTCCATTATTCGTTCAAGCATCCTATTATTTTCCAGTTGCGAATTTGCATACATTAAAATTAGGCACTGTCATTCGAAAGGATCAAGAAACTAAATTTGATTTGAATGCTGTTTTTTGGTACCAAGAAAAAGTTGGAGTAGGGGTGTGGTATCAACAGACCGGTTCTGAGTTTGGGGATCCAGCTTTGTTAGGAACAGTTGAGGTGCCTTTAGGAATTAATTTTAGGGTTGGCTATTCCTATGATTTTCTGGGAAAAAATGTTTCAACACTGGGTTCGACAACGACTAGTGAAGCATCTGGTTTTCATCAAATTTTCATTAGTTATAACCTGGATTTTGGACTAGGTAAATTAGGTCAATTTCGACCTTAAAAGAGTACGGTAATTATTGGTGATTTTAGGAGAAAAAATTGAAATTATTAAAGAATTTTAATGACTCTTTTCTACTAGTTACAAATCCTCAGAAATTTGTGCTCTTGTAGGTAAAAAACCCGGGAGAAATTAGGGTTATTTTGCCGATCAAATAGTAAATTGCGTAGATTTTAGCGTTTATAGGATGTTAGAATTAATACTAAACCAAAACATTGAAACATTTCTTTGGCCTAAAGCCTAGAAAATTAACTTATGGATCCATTTTCCTACGTAGCCAATGCCGACACACAAGTCATAGCTGACTTGTATGAGGCGTACAAACAAGATCCCAATTCAGTAGATAGTTCTTGGAGAGATTTCTTTAAGGGTTTCGACTTTTCTCAAACTTGGTTAGGCGAGGGAGCTCCTGCGGGTGCTGTTTCAGCTGATTCAAGCCATGTTCAAAAGGAAATGGCTGTTATCTCTTTGATTAAAGCCTTTCGATCTAGAGGACATTTGTTATCTAAAACAAACCCCGTGCGGGAGCGCAAGGATCGCAAGCCACGTTTAGATTTGGCGGATTATTCTTTGTCGGAGGCGGATTTAGATACGGTTTTCCAAGCAGGTTCCTTTATGGGTTTAGGCGCTGCCACCCTGCGTACGATTCAAGCTGCTTTACATAAAATCTATGCTGGGTCAGTGGGTTTCGAATATTCGTACATTCGTGATGTTGAACAAAAAGAATGGTTGCGTAACAAGATAGAAAAGGAAGCACTTTCTTTTAAGCCTACTTTTGAAGATAAAAAACACATCCTTCAGAAGATGAATGAAGCAGTTGTTTTTGAGAATTTCTTAGGAACAAAATATTTAGGCCAAAAGCGTTTCGGACTTGAAGGTGGTGAATCAACCATCGCAGGTTTAGATGCCATTATCAACGTGGCCGCGGATGCAGGTGTGAAAGAAGCGATGATTGGAATGGCGCACAGAGGTCGTTTGAACGTTTTGGCAAACATCATGCACAAATCCTACGAGGCAATCTTTGATGGTTTCGAAGGAAATGTACCTAATGAAATTCACGGTGATGGTGATGTAAAATACCACTTAGGGTATTCTAGTAAGCATATTTCTCCAAAAGGAAGTGAAATTTCCTTGAAATTAGCTCCTAATCCATCTCACTTAGAGGCAGTTAACCCCTTAGTTGAGGGTTTCTGTCGTGCGAGTGCAGATGCACATTATGCGGGAGATTACGATAAAGTATTACCGATTTTAATTCACGGGGACGCGGCGGTAGCTGGTCAAGGTATCGTGTACGAGGTGACTCAGATGGCGAAATTATCAGGTTATAGCACAGGTGGAACCATTCACTTTGTGATCAATAATCAAGTAGGTTTTACCACCGATTTTGAAGATGCACGTTCGGCAATTTATTGTACTGATGTAGCTAAGATTATTGATTCACCTGTATTCCACGTGAACGGAGATGATCCTGAAGCGGTTGTTTTTGTGTCACGCATGGCCGCGGAATACCGTCAAGAATTTAACCGCGATGTATTTGTGGATATGGTTTGTTATCGTCGTAATGGTCACAACGAATCAGATGAGCCTCGTTTTACGCAGCCTACTTTGTATGCTAACATTACGAATCATCCTAACCCACGCGAGGTTTATACGCAACAATTAATTAAGAACGGCGAGATCGAGGCGAAATTAGCTGAAGAAATGGATTCAGCTTTCAAAGCAGAATTACAGGCTCGTTTAGATATGGTGAAGCAAAAAGTTAGCCCACCGTATGTTCCATTGAAATTAGATAACCGCTGGTCAGCACTTCGTTTCTCGAATGAAACAGATTTCGACTCGTCCCCTAAGACAGGAATTTCGAAAGAGGTGATTGATCAAGTAGCAAAAGCTTTGACATCCTTGCCTGAAGGATTTACAGCGCTGAAGCAAATCGAAAAAGTAATCGCTGACCGTAAAGGATATTTCGAAAAAGGTCAGTTAAACTGGGCAACGGCTGAATTACTGGCATATGGTTCTCTTCTTTTAGAGGGCAAGCCCGTTCGTTTATCTGGTCAAGATGTGCAGCGCGGTACGTTCTCTCACCGTCACGTCGTATTACACGATGCGAATACCAATGAGAACTATAATTCTTTGAACCACATTAAAGAGGGTCAAGAGAAAGCGCAGATCTATAATTCCTTACTTTCCGAGTACGGTGTATTAGGTTTTGAGTTTGGTTATGGTTTAGCTAATCCAGATGCTTTGGTTATCTGGGAAGCACAGTTTGGTGACTTCGCAAATGGCGCTCAAACCATGATCGACCAATTCGTTTCTTCACACGAATCGAAGTGGGGTACCCAAAATGGTTTAGTGATGTTATTGCCTCATGGTTATGAGGGCCAAGGTCCAGAACACTCTAATGCTCGTCCAGAGCGTTTTTTGCAGTTATCAGCTGAAAACAATATGGTAGTGGCGAATTTAACAACGCCTGCGAATATTTTCCACGCTTTACGTCGTCAATTGACTTGGGATTTCCGCAAGCCTTTGGTGGTGATGTCGCCTAAGTCGATCTTCCGTCACCCGAAAGTAGTTTCGCCTATCGAAGAGTTTACGAAAGGTAAATTCCAAGAGGTAATTGGAGATAGCTTTGCTGATAAATCTAAAGTGAAGAAGGTATTACTTTGCTCTGGTAAAGTATATTTCGATTTATTAGATCGTCAAGAAAAAGATAAGCGAAAGGATGTGGCGATTGTTCGTATCGAGCAATTACACCCATTCCCAACAAAGCAAGTAGACGCAGAATTAGCGAAATACAAAGGTGCTGATGTTTATTTTGTACAAGAAGAGCCAGAAAATATGGGCTACTGGTCGTATGTGATCCGTGAATTTGGCTGGTCTAAATTCAAAGGTTTAGTAGCGCGTAAAAAATCCGCTTCTCCTGCGACTGGATTCTTGAAAGTACACGTTGTAGAGCAAGCAAACCTAATTAACAAAGCATTCGAATAATAGAATTATTATGGCTATAGAAATGAAAGTGCCCGCTGTGGGCGAGTCGATTACAGAAGTGACCGTTGCCACTTGGAACAAGAAGGAAGGCGATCACGTGAAATTAGACGAGGTTTTGTGCGAATTAGAATCGGACAAAGCGACCTTTGAATTGCCTGCAGAGGCGGAAGGTGTGTTGCACATTGTGGCCAAAGAAGGCGATGTGCTTCCGATTGGCGCAGTTATCTGTACAATCGAGGTAGGTGGCGCAACAGCTTCTGTGAAAGTGGCAGATGCTCCGGCAGCGGCAGTTGTTCCGGCTCCAGCGCCAGCCTCTCTAGCTCCTGCAGCTGCTTCTGGTCCTGTTTCGGTGTTAGAAATCAAAGTTCCAGCCGTAGGGGAGTCGATCACGGAAGTGACAGTTTCTGTTTGGAATAAAAAAACAGGGGATAGCGTTTCTTTAGACGAAGTTCTTTGCGAATTAGAATCAGATAAAGCGACTTTCGAATTGCCAGCAGAAGCTGCGGGTGTTTTAGAAATCGTAGCTGAATCTGGAACGGTAGTTCCGATTGGTGGAATTTTAGCAAGAATCACGGTAGGTGCTGCGGTTGCAGCTGCTCCTGCTCCAGTGTCTGCAGCTCCAGTGGCTTCAGCTCCAGCTTCATCCGGTGATGCATCATATGCAGCTGGTCACCCATCTCCAGCAGCAGCAAAAATATTAGACGAAAAAGGAATTTCAGCTGCTTCGGTAGCAGGTTCAGGAGTAGGAGGTCGCATCACGAAAGAGGATGCGGTTTCAGCCGTTCAGCCAGTTTCAGTACCGGCTCCAGCTCCAGCGGCTGCTGCACCAGTTGTAGCACAAGGCGGAACACGTCGCGAAAAAATGAGCTCATTGCGTAAGACAGTGGCTCGTCGTTTAGTGGCAGTGAAGAATGAAACAGCGATGTTGACGACGTTTAACGAAGTGGACATGAAACCTGTGATGGATCTTCGCGGTAAATACAAAGATAAATTCAAGGAGAAACACGGTGTAGGTTTAGGATTTATGTCCTTCTTCACAAAAGCCGTATGTGTAGCTTTAAAAGAGTTCCCTTCTGTGAATGCAAAAATTGATGGTGACGAAATCGTTTTCCACGATTATTGTGATATTTCGATCGCCGTTTCTGCACCTAAAGGATTAGTAGTTCCGGTCATCCGTTCTGCTGAGAACTTATCCTTAGCCGGAATCGAATCAGAAGTGGTTCGTTTAGCAGGTAAGGCACGCGAGAACAAATTGAGCTTGGAAGAAATGAGCGGAGGTACCTTTACGATCACGAATGGTGGGGTATTTGGATCGATGCTTTCGACTCCGATTATCAACGCACCTCAGGTCGCAATTTTAGGTATGCACAATATTGTAGAGCGCGCAGTGGTAGTGGATGGTCAAATTGTAGTTCGTCCGATTATGTACCTTGCGTTATCTTACGATCACCGCATTATCGATGGTCGTGAGTCTGTAAGCTTCTTAGTTCGCTTAAAGCAGTTACTAGAGGATCCAGCTCGTTTATTATTAGACATTTAATTAATTGAATAGGCCTTAGCGGGCCTATTCGCTTTCAATCGCCTATATGCAAGAATTTGATGTAGTTGTTATTGGTTCAGGCCCTGGTGGATACGTTTCGGCGATCCGTGCCTCTCAGTTAGGTTTTAAAACCGCCATTGTGGAGAAATATGCCGTGATGGGTGGAACCTGTTTGAACGTAGGTTGTATTCCTTCCAAAGCCCTTTTAGACTCTTCAGAGCATTATTACAATGCTGTGCACAGTTTTTCAGAGCATGGAATTGACGTCGCGAAACCTAAAATCAATTTTACTCAAATGATCGCTCGCAAGACGGGTGTTGTTGAGAAAATGAACGGAGGAATCACGTTTTTGATGAAGAAGAATAAGATCACGACCTTCCACGGTTTGGGATCATTTGACTCATCTAAAACGGTGAAAGTGACGAAAGAAGACGGTAGCTCTGAAGTTTTATCAGCGAAGAATATCATCATCGCTACAGGTTCGAAGCCTACAATTTTACCTTTCATTCCAGTAGACAAGGATCGCATCATCACTTCTACAGAGGCCTTGAAAATGAAAGAAATTCCGAAGCATTTAATCGTGATCGGTGCCGGAGTAATTGGCGCTGAGTTAGGATCGGTATACGCTCGTTTAGGTTCCAAAGTTTCTTTCGTCGAATTCGCAGATAGTATGATTCCGACGATGGACAAAGCGATGGGAAAAGAATTGCAAAAGTCAATCGCTAAATTAGGCGCAGACTTTTACTTATCACACAAAGTGACTTCCGCAGCTGTAAAAGGCAAAGAAGTAACCGTGAAAGCCCAAGATTCGGCTGGAAAAGAAGTGGAGATCAAAGGCGATTATTGCTTAGTTTGTATCGGTCGTCGTCCGTACACAGATGGATTGAACCTTGCTGCGGCAGGTTTGACAGCTGATGAGCGTGGTCGCATAGCAGTCGATGAGCATACCTTGCAAACATCCGTTCCAGGAATCTATGCCATCGGTGATGTAGTTCGTGGAGCGATGTTAGCGCATAAAGCAGAAGAGGAAGGCGTTTTTGTGGCAGAAGTGATTGCAGGCCAAAAACCTCACATCAACTATAATCTAATTCCAGGAGTTGTTTACACCTGGCCAGAAGTGGCTTCTGTAGGTAAAACTGAACAAGAATTGAAGACAGCAGGTATTGCTTATAAAGAAGGTTCATTCCCGTTCAAAGCTTTAGGTCGCGCAGTAGCGTCTATGGATGTCGATGGATTATGTAAAGTTTTAGCCGATGCTAACACAGATGAAATTCTAGGTGTTCACATCATCGGCGCTCGTGCGGCAGATATGATCGCAGAAGCAGTCGTTGCTATGGAATTCCGTGCTTCCGCTGAAGATGTAGCTCGCATGTCTCACGCTCACCCGACGTATACGGAGGCAATGAAAGAGGCTTGCTTGGCGGCTACGGCGAAGAGATCGTTGCATTCTTAATATAAAGAATAGAGCATAAAGCACAAAGAATAAAGTTTGAATCGCCTTAGGCGATGAATTTATGGAATGTAATTTAACATTTCACAATACTAAAAAAGGGCTCGAATTTCGAGCCCTTTTTGCATACTTTATACTTTATGCTTTATTCTTTGTGCTTTTACTCCACTTCCAACTCCTCAAAATTCACTTTAGTCGCCCGTACATAAAACCGCCACGAAAGCAATGCCGATGAACAAACTAAACTAGCCGTTAAGCCCACCCAAATGCCTACGGCACCTACTTTTTGGTAAATACCGATATAGTAACAAAGTGGAATTCCGACAGCCCAATAAGAGATCACGGTGATTGCCGTAGGGATTTTATAATCTTGTAATCCGCGTAATAATCCGAGTGATACGGCCTGTATGCCATCAAATAATTGAAAAATTGCCCCCCAAACCACCAGGGTGACTGCAATGGTAATGACAGGTATCTCTTGTGTATAACCACGAACTAGGTATTCACGACCGAAGAAAAAGACCAAAGCACATGCTCCCATAAATAAAATGGAGAGCACAAGTGCAGCCTTTCCGGATTGAATAATCCCGGAACGATTTCGTTCACCGATGGCAGTTCCTACATTAATTCCACCTGCGACTGCGATTCCAGTTGCCATCATGTACGTTATGGAAGCCATATTAATGGCGACGATATGCGCTGCTTGCGCGGTAACAGAAATCCAACCCATCATGACAACGGCCATCCCAAAAGTGGCGATTTCAAAGAAGCCTTGCATTCCAGAAGGAATTCCGATGCGAAGAATATTTTTTTCTAATACATTCTTCACCTCATGCACATGGCCTTTACGCAGATACGGTTTAAACTCTTCCCTTGTAAACACATAAATGGCTAATGTCCCCGCCATGAATATACGGGACAGTAAGGTGGAAATGCCTGATCCGAATAAACCTAAGGCAGGTAATCCCCATAAACCATTGATCAATAGATGGTTGCCGAATACATTTAAAGCCAAGGCTATAATGGTAATTGTCATTCCTACCGTTGTCCGTTGGAGCCCATCCATGAAGCTTTTCAAGGCAATGAACCAGAATATGGGTAAAACCGAAATAGATATTAAACTTAAGAAGGGTAGGGTCAACGCTTTGTTGGCCGCTGTTTGCCCGAACAAATCGTAGTTCAAACTAACGATATAGGTTATTAGGATGGTGATTAAGCCTAAAAAGGTGGCTACTCGCAGGTTAGCTCGCAATAGATTACCGCATTCGGATTTATCTCCTTCAGCGACGGCTTTAGAAATCATCGGAGATACAATTTGTATACAGATGATGCCTATAATCGCGATGGTGAAGAATATGGACTGCGCCATTCCAGCAGCCCCCAGGCTTTCGGCGGCACCGGTGGACATTTGGCCTACTTGAATCGTGTCGGCTAGACCCATTAACATAACGCCCAATTCCCCTACCACGATGGGTAAGGCTAATTGGACGGTCTGTTTTATTTTAGAAAGAAGGGACATTAGATACGCACGATTTCTGCGCCGATGGCGTTCAGACGCGTATCAATGTTTTGGTAACCACGGTCGATTTGTTCGATGTTATCGATGATCGAAGTTCCATTCGCAGACATTGCAGCGATTAAAAGGGAAACACCCGCACGTATATCAGGAGATGACATACGGATTCCTTTTAATGTTTGCTTGCGATCGAAACCAACTACTGTTGCACGGTGTGGATCGCAAAGGATGATTTGAGCACCCATTTCGATCAAACGATCGACGAAGAATAGGCGTGATTCGAACATTTTTTGGTGGATTAAGACCGTTCCTTTGGCCTGAATCGCTGTTACTAAAATGATCGATAATAAATCCGGTGTAAAACCTGGCCACGGGTGGTCAGAAATCGTTAACATCGATCCATCGATGAAGTTTTCTAATTCGTAATGCTCTTGAGAAGGGATGAAAATATCGTCTCCACGGAATTCCATTTTGATACCTAATTTCTTGAATACCTCTGGAATGATGCCCAGTTCAGGAATTTGGCAGTTCTTAATCGTAATCTCCGACTGAGTCATCACCGCTAAACCGATGAATGAACCGATCTCGATCATATCCGGAAGCATCGTGTGCTCCGTTCCGTGTAAAACGTCAACACCTTCGATGATCAACATGTTAGAACCGATACCGGAGATTTTTGCTCCCATACGGTTTAACATCTTGCTTAATTGCTGTAAATAAGGCTCACAAGCGGCATTGTAGATCGTTGTTTTGCCTTTGGCTAAAACCGCAGCCATTAAAATATTTGCTGTACCAGTTACCGATGCCTCATCTAAAAGCATGTAAGCCCCTTGTAATTCAGAAGCATCTACTTCGTAGATTCCGCCATCCTCCGGGCTATAGTTGAACTTCGCACCAAGCTTCATGAAACCAAAGAAGTGGGTATCCAATCTTCTGCGACCAATTTTATCTCCACCTGGCGAAGGAATACGACCTTTTTTGAAACGTGCCAAAGTAGGTCCTAAAAGCATTACTGAACCACGAAGGGCAGCTGCTTTTTTCTTATACGTATCTGAATCTAAGTAATCAATATTAACTTGAGAGGCATCGAATTCAATGCTTGACTCGGATAAACGACGCATGCTTACGCCCATATCGCCTAATAAATCAATTAGTTGATTTACGTCGCGAATGTTCGGGATGTTGTGAATGGTCACAGGCTCTGCTGTTAAAACCACGGCACACAAAATTTGTAATGCTTCGTTCTTTGCTCCTTGAGGAGTAATTTCTCCTTTTAATCGGCGGCCACCGGTTACTTTAAATGATGCCATAAATGATTACTTATTTTTACGGAAATTGTTATTTCGGTTGTTGTTATTGTTGCTTCTAAAGTTGTTCTTCCGGTAATTATTGTTCCGGTTATTGTTGTTGCTATTCGGATATTCTGGTGCGTTATAGGCGTTTCTGGCGTTATTTGCCACTTTTGCATGACCTAAACCTTCTTGTGAAAGCTCGTCTACAATAGTGCCTAATAAGTTTTCAGACATCTCTTTGATGTTTTGCCAAATCACCGCATCGTCCACCGATTCCTTATTCCAGGTGACGTAAAAACCTTTCATTAAGCGGGCAATATAAGCCACTAAAATCTTTTTGTCTTCTACCTTTTCCTCTGCAATCGCTCGTAGAATTAATAGTTCTACATTACGGCCGTAATGTTTAAATTTCAAATTATGCTGATTGTAAGCGACTTTACGTGGCGCTTTTCCCAATGATTCTGGTGATGGGGAAGGGAAAGGGCCCTGCACATTCAATTCAAAATTAGACATGATGTATAAATCATCCCAAAGCTTCTTCGAATAGTCTTGGCTATTGTCTTTCATATTCGGGTGAATTTGTTTCATCACCTCGACCATCAAATAAGCGTATTTTGTCCTTTGCTCTTCATCCGCAATGGTCAAAATGTAATTCACTAATTTTTGAACACTCGATCCGTATTCTTTCATATTTGGTTGCTTTTAAAGCATTAAATTCAATAAAATGCGCGGAACTGCGACAAGCAAAAAGACGATAATTGCCCATATCGCCATCACTAAAACGGCTCCTGCGGCATAATCTTTAGCCTTCTTCGCTAACTCACTTTGCTGCGGTGAAACCATGTCCGTAATTCTCTCTAAAGAAGAATTTAACAATTCTGCCACCCAAACCCCTGCCACTGCTAAGGAAATCCAAAGCCATTCTGACGCCTCAAAACCCACCTTCCAGCCCACATAAATCACGACCGCTGTGCTCACCAAATGAAAACGCGCATTGCGCTCATTCTTGATGAGTTCCACTAGTCCATTCAATGCGTGCTTTAAACCAAACATCTTAAAATTCAGCTGTTTTAGGAGTACGAGGGAAAGGAATCACGTCACGTATATTGCTCATTCCGGTCACAAATAACACTAAACGCTCAAATCCAAGTCCAAAACCAGCATGCGGCGCAGAACCGAATTGACGCGTTTCTAAGTACCACCAAATAGATTCTTCCTCAATTCCCACCTCTTTCGTTCGTTGCAATAGCTTCGCGTAATCGTCCTCTCTTTGAGATCCACCGATGATTTCACCAATACCCGGGAATAAAACGTCCATCGCGCGAACCGTCTTTCCGTCCTCATCTAACTTCATGTAGAAGGCTTTGATGTCTTTCGGATAGTTCGTTAAGATAACCGGTTTTTTGAAGTGTTTCTCCACTAAATAGCGCTCGTGTTCTGACTGAAGATCGATTCCCCATTCTACTGGATAAACGAATTTGCCATTTTTATGTGCCTTCGAATTCAATAAAATGTCGATGGCTTCGGTATAAGTTAAGCGTTCGAATTCGTT
Organism: Aquirufa sp.; assembly: GCF_044239315.1. Classification (GTDB taxonomy): domain Bacteria; phylum Bacteroidota; class Bacteroidia; order Cytophagales; family Spirosomataceae; genus Aquirufa. The sequence goes on from NZ_JBIIBQ010000012.1 coordinate 42,882, forward strand.
TTCTGTCACGAAACGTAATTTCTCTGACAGACTTAATTCCGATTGCTCTTCTTTCTTTTTGTTCTTTTCCTCTTCGATAAGGCGCTTTTCTAAGAAAGCAATATCGTCTGCACAATTATCTAAAGCGTATTTGATACAGAATTTAGTGAAGTCTTCCGCTAAATCCATGTTGTCTACTAATTCATTGAAGGCTACCTCTGGCTCGATCATCCAGAACTCAGCTAAGTGGCGAGTGGTGTTCGAATTTTCTGCACGGAAAGTAGGGCCGAAGGTATAGACTTTGGACAAAGCCATAGCCCCTAATTCGCCTTCTAACTGGCCAGAAACCGTTAAATTAGTCTCTTTTCCAAAGAAATCTTCTTTGTAATCGACCTTACCTTCTTCCGTTAACGGAGGATTAATTGGGTCCAAAGTCGTCACACGGAACATCTCTCCAGCTCCTTCCGCATCTGATCCCGTGATGATAGGCGTGTGCAAATAGAAGAAACCGTTGTTGTTGAAATAGGTATGAATCGCATAAGCCAACGCGTGGCGAATACGTAAAATCGCAGAGAACGTATTCGTACGTGGGCGTAAATGCGCAATCTCACGTAAGAACTCTAAAGAGTGCTTCTTAGGCTGTAAAGGGTATTTTTCTGGATCAGCTGTTCCGTAAACCTCGATGGAAACGACTTCCACTTCTACGTTTTGACCTTGTCCTTGAGATGCAATTAATTTTCCCGTAACGGCGATACAAGATCCAGTAGTCACTAATTTCAACGTTTCTTCTGAAACAGTTCCCTCGGATACCACCGCTTGAATATTATGGATGGTCGATCCATCATTGATCGCAATAAACGCGACAGAAGAGGAAACTCTTTTCGTACGAACCCAACCTTTCACGACGATGCTTTGCTGCGTGGGTGTTAAACGTAGTATTTCTTTGATTTGCATAAATGACTCGGGCAATATAAATAAAAAGGCCTCAATAGAGGCAATAACCCTCAAAAATACGGATAAAAAACCGATTTATTTTATTTATTTGTAATTAAAAATCGGCTTATCTTTGGAGTAGATTATTTAGACAATGCAGGGATTATCCTTAAAACAGAATCAACAACAGAACCTCTCGCCGCAACAGATACAGTATATCAAGTTGTTGCAGATTCCTACGGCTGAATTAGCGGCTAGGATCGAGGAGGAATTAGAGGATAATCCAGCATTAGAGGAAGGTTTAGATCATAATGAGGAGCAAGAACCTCGAGAAACCTTAGATGATTTGGAGCGCGAGGAGATGGAAGTGGGGGATTACCTGCAAGATGATTATGCTGGCTATAAGATGGCTGGGGATTCGTATGATCCCAATGAGGAGACGCGGGAACGCCCTTTGGCAACCGAATCCAGCACCCAAGAATATCTATTAAACCAAATCCGTTACGTCGTTCGAACCGAGCGCGAGGAGGTTTTAGCACAACAAATCATCGGTTCCTTGGAAGAGGACGGCTATTTGCGCCGAAATATCGAAAGCATCGTGAACGACCTAGCCTTTACCCAAGGCTTTGAGACAGATTACGATGAAGTAGAGCAGGTCTTATTCAAAGTACAATCGCTAGACCCAGCTGGTATTGCCGCTCGTACCTTACAGGAGTGTCTTTCCTTACAACTGCACCGCAAAGAGTCAGACGCACCGGCTCATTTGACGGCCATACGTTTAGTGGATGATTTTTTTGAAGAGTTTTCCAAAAAGCACTTCAATGTTTTACTCTCCAAACTATCCATCACAGAGGAGGAGCTCAAAAAGGCGATGCAAGTCATCACCCATTTGAATCCCAAACCAGGTGGAGGAGACGACGCACCCATTGCTCCTTATTTACAGCCTGATTTCATCATTACAAATCAAAACGGAAAGATCGAAATCAAAATCAACGGAAAAAACGCCCCAGAACTTCGCGTTTCCCGTGCTTTCCAAGAAATGTTGCAGACCTACGACAAAGGCGATAAACAGCAAAAGGATATCAAAGAAGCAGTAACCTTTATCAAACATAAATTAGACTCCGCTTCCTGGTTCATTTCTGCTATTCAGCAGCGCCAGGGTACATTGATGAAGACCATGGAGAGTATTGTGGCGAAGCAATATGACTTTTTCCTGACGGGCGATGAGGCCGTATTAAAGCCGATGAAGATGAAGGAAATCGCTGCAATGATCGAAATGGATATTTCCACAGTTTCTCGTGTGGTTTCGGCGAAGTCAGTACAGGCTGATTTTGGCATCTATCCCCTAAAATACTTCTTCTCAGAAGGCATCACTCACGAATCAGGCGAGGATTTCTCTACCCGGGAAGTGAAGAATATTTTGCGTGAGATCATCGAACAAGAACCGAGCGCTGAACCTCACTCCGACGAGGATTTAGAGCAAATATTACTCGAACGCGGCTTCGTCGTGAAACGCAGAACGGTGGCTAAATACCGCGATCAATTGGGTATTCCGGTGGCTAGGTTGAGGAAACATTTATAAATCAATTTCTTGATTAGGATTTCATTTTTATTTACTTACCTTTGAAGTTAGTAACGTGATGCGTCATTATGATCAAATCCTTCGGTTCTAAAGAAACTTTAAAAATTTGGAATGGAGAGAGGTCTAAACGCTTACCATTTGAAATTCAAGAAATTGCGCGTAGAAAATTACGTATGATTCAAGCGTCAGAGAATATAAATGACTTACGAATTCCGCCAGCGAATAGATTGGAAAAACTCTCTGGATCGGAATTTCATAGTATTCGCATAAACGATCAATGGCGAATTATTTTTAAATGGATAAATGGATCAGCGGAAGAAGTAGAAATTGTAGATTATCATTAATATGGAAAATTTGAAAAATATACATCCTGGAGAGATTTTAATGGAGGAATTTCTGCTTCCTATGGGCATTTCTGCCTATCGACTTGCGAAAGAAATTAATATACCCCAAACGCGTATTTCAGAAATATTAAAAGGACGACGTCGAGTGACGGCGGATACAGCCTTGCGTTTGTCTTTGTTTTTTGGTAATTCTGTAAAATTCTGGATGAGTTTACAAGATGATTATGATATTGAAGAAGAATTGAGATTAAAGAAAAATGAATTTGATTTGATACGTAAATATGAATTTGCATAAGTTATGACTTTCAACTATCTAAAGCTCCACCGCAACGGTCCAATCTGGACCTTGACCTTACACCGCCCTGAGGTATATAATGCCTTAAATACTGGATTAATTCACGAGATCAGAGAAGTGGCTGAAGCAGCTCAGATCGATGACGAGGTTCGAGTCCTAGTTATTACGGGCGAAGGTAAGGCCTTTTGTTCCGGTGCAGACTTAAAATCAGGAGTGGCTGACCCTAACTTGGGAAATGTGTTGCGCTCTACCTATAATCCAATGATTTTAGCTTTACGTGGTTTGAATAAACCCGTTATTGGTGCCATTAATGGTGTTGCAGCTGGTGCAGGTTGTAGTTTAGCCCTAGCCTGCGACTATCTGATTGCTAAAGAGGATGCCTATTTTTCTGAATTATTTGTCCAAATAGGTTTAGCCATGGACGCTGGTTCCACTGCCTTTTTAATGCAGTCTGTAGGTTATCACCGCGCATTTGATTTAGCGACAACAGGACGTAAAGTAGGAGCCAAGGAGGCAAAAGAAATAGGATTAGTGGCGGAGGTGGTTTCTGACTCAGATTTTGAGTCTAAGGTACACGAAACTGCGGTTGCCTTCTCAAAGAAAGCCACTCTAGCCATTTCTTTAATGAAGCGTAGTTTGCAACGAGCTTATAATCAGGATTTAGCAGCAACTCTTGCATCAGAAGCAGACGAACAAACCATCTTAGGGCATAGTGAAGACTTCGCAGAAGGCGTAATGGCCTTTATGCAAAAAAGGGCTCCTCATTTTAAAGGGAAATAATTTTTGCAAAATATTAGAAGATAGTTTTTCATTTTACCAAAGAAATTCTACCTTTGCAATCCCGAAAGGGCAATGGTTGCGTAGCTCAACTGGATAGAGCATCTCACTACGGATGAGAAGGTTTGGGGTTCGAATCCCTACGCGACCACTGAAAAAAGACCTGTACGATAGTGCAGGTCTTTTTTATTTTTTCTTCTATCTTTAACCCAACCTATTTAAATACGATGAAGAAAATCCTTACTCTGTGCTTACTAGCACCCTCCCTCATTTTTGCGCAAGAAATTAAAGTTCCAGCAGGATTTCACGTGAGTGAAATTGGAAAAGAGCTAGGTGCCACCCGTCATTTAGCTGTTTCGAAGCAGGGCGATGTTTACGCGAAACTGTCCAAACTTAAGGATGGGAAAGGGATCGTCTTATTAAAAGATAAGGACAAGGATGGGGTTTATGAGGAGCAAGCAATGTTTGGTAATTACACAGGTACAGGCATTGCGATTCAAGAGGATTATTTTTATGCTTCGTCTAATAAAGGAGTTTTTCGCTATGCTTTGAATGCGAATGGGGAGGTAGCTGATTGGAATAAATTCGAAACGATTGTAGATGGCTTGCCGGATCATGGTCGGGATAATGCGAAGTCATTCACGTTTGATCAAGATCGCAAGAACATCTATGTGACGATTGGTTCTTGGAATGATCCGTGCAGAGTGCCTGGGACAGGCAAGGGGATGAATCCGTGTGCGATTTTAGATTCGGCGGGTGGTGTTTGGCGCTTTGATGCTCAAAAACTGAATCAAGGTTTTGCGGATGGTACACGTTTTGCGACGGGATTAAAGAACGCGGTAGGTATTACTTGGAATAATTCGACGAAGTCAATGTTTGCAATGGCCCATGGACGCGGTCAGTTTCATGATTTTTATCCACAATATTATACGCCAAAACAAAGCCAGGAGCTTCCTGCCGAGGCCATGTATGAATTTAAAAAGGCAGGTGATGATGCAGGCTGGCCTTATATCTACTACGACCATATCCAAAAGAAGAAAATCGTAGCTCCTGAGTATGGAGGAGATGGAAAGAAGACAGGTGGAGAAAAAGCGTTAGATCCTGTAGTAGCATTCCCAGCCCACATGGGCCCCAACGACATTTTGTTTTACACTGGGAATAGTTTTCCATCACGCTATAAAAATGGAGCATTTATCGCTTTTCATGGTCAATCAGCTGAATTGAAGAAAGGTTATTTCGTGGCCTTTGTTCCATTTAAAAACGGTAAACCTTCCGGACCTTGGGAGATCTTTGCGGATAATTTTTCTGGACAGGATTTAGCAAAACCGACAGGGCCTATCGAACACCGTCCATGTGGATTAGCACAGGGTCCTGATGGCTCCTTATTTGTGTGTGATGATTTGAATGGAAGTATTTGGCGAATTAGTTTCAAGAAATAATAGGCTTTAGGCTTCTTGAATGACCACTATGTTATCTAATTTTAATTTCAAGTCATTTAATTCAGAGATTTTTGCTCTAGTTTATGCTTTTAAATCAAAAGTCAAATATTAAAATTATGATGAAGCTTACATATAAAATGGTTTTGCGTACCTGAGAGTCTTTTTGCCTGCTAAATAAAGACCTTTATTGTTATTAACAGAAAAATAATTTCATTTAAAATCACATTTTATTTTTTGCTGATTCTATTTCTCTAAAATAAATAAATACGAATCTTTTAGAATCTATACTTTCAAAATTGGTGAGTAATTCAAGACCTTTTGTGAAACCTACTGAATTTTGTTTGATGATTTCAATTGTTTCAATTACTGATGTTAATTCATCCTTTGACTTATTTTCAGTAGTTTTAATAATTATGTCGCTATTTGTAGATGCCCCATTTATATAAGTATTTGCTTGTGATTGTGCTTTTACCTGAGCAATCCTATTCAAAATTGATGGGTCCGGATATTTTGATTTATCAAAACTAATTACAGAAACTAAATATTTTTTATCATAATCTTCCATAATCTTAACTCCTTCAAACGGAGTTGAAGTATACATCCTTTTTATAAAATTTGTTAAACTTACTTTGTCATCATTTATTCCTTGAGAAAATGAATTTATAGACATTGATAAGAATATAAAAATTAGAATTAAGTATTTCATAGATGTTTTATTTTTCGTCAATTGAAGAAATAACATATTCTGTTATTTTATTGATTTCTTGAAGGGTTTTAATGTCATTAATTGAAATGTTGATTATTTCTTTGTCTTGAGGAATGTTATTTATTGCAACAATTAAACCTGGATCTGCAATAAAAATGCTAAATGGTATATATGAACTGTATTTCCAGTATTTTTCTTCTCTATTTTCTCCGAACATTTTATCTTTTAAATTCGAAATGAAATTAAATCGTTCATTAATATATCGATTTGAACTATATAATGTTTCTATGGATGAAATCCATGCTGAATTTCCTGTTGTGATAGTGCCTTCTTTTGGTAATCCAAAAGTGTATAAATTGTCAGAACCGTTATTTTTTATATATTTTTTATATATATTTTTTGAAAATTTCGCTAAATCATCTGAACCTAATTTTATTTCATTTACCCCATTATTGATTTTGAAATTTAATGCGCCCAGAGTAATCTCTTGAAATAATTCTTTAATTAACTCTAAGGATTTTTCTGTTCTAAAAATTAGGTGATCATATTCCGTATCACTGATTGAAATACTAAGTGGATATAGTTCTTTGCCGAGATTAAGATAATTAAGTTGCTCTTCCTTAATTAAAGCGATCCCTTTTAAAGTTTTATATAAGTAGGATGAAATATTTTTAACATTTTCATTAGTTACAACACTTACGTTTAATCCTATTTTCCAATTTTGATTATCACTACTGGTTGCAATTGGGTTATTTACTTTCAAAGAATAGTTAAAAGATTTCAATGTGATTGAGTGTACAATTTCATATAAGTCTGAAATTGCCTTGATTTCGTTTTTCTCATTAAATATTTGTTGTTTTATATTAAAAGCGAACAAATTGCCTTTAAATTCAGCATTAATTCCTTTGCTTTCTACAAACGAGGTAAGTTTGGATATAGATACAGTAGCTGAAAGAGATGTTAAATATCCGTCTGAAGGAGTATTCAACTCAGAAATAATATCAAATTTTTGAATGTTACCATTTGAAACAGAAACGATTTCATCTTTGACTAATTGGTCATTCATCAACTCCGTTTTTGAAGAGATAAATGTTCCGAATGCCTGTTCAATGGCATTTCTTAATGCATTTTGCTTTGCTTCCTCCGCCGTTTTTCCTTTTCCATTGGCAATAATAGTTACAATCTTGTCATTATTTGATTGTGCGATTAGCAAGGAATTAACGGCTAGAATGAAAAATAATGAAATTAAAATTTTCATAGAATTTTGTAATTGTTATTGAATCAAAAAAATATTTAGAATTTATTTCCAGTTTATGTTGGAATATGAAACTAATTTTGGTTGGTTATTTAAGTGCTTTACAGCAATTTTTCTAAACGTTAATATGCGAATTTTATCTAATTCGAAATTTCTAGAAGATTGTTTATCTCTAAATGAATCGTCCCTTTTTGCTTTATCTGCAGCGATTTTGATTTCTTCTTTTTTAATGGCTAGCTGATCTTCATATTGTTTTAAAATGAATTCGAATTCCGCTTTTTCATCTGCCTTTAATTTGTCTTCTATAGTCTTAAAAAGTGCGTCAATTTCAGATTGACAGGAAGCTAATGGATCAATTTGATTTAAAATTAAACCCGCTTTTTCGGCAGCTTCTTTAGTCTGTGAAACAGACCATATGGATTTAGCAGTCTTTAATTTTGCTAAACCTTCCATATTGATTTTACTTTGATGTATTTTAGTCAAGGTGTCTAAGCTTTTAAAATAACAGTCTTGGCAGATTTCAGGAATTAATGAAAGTTGAAAAATAGCCTCATCAAACTTATTTTGTTTTGTTAAAGATTGAGCATTCTTTAAGTTAAAGTCGCACCTAGTATTGTAATAACTTATGATTTTGGACTTTCCTTCTTCTAGAAAAAATTTGATTTCCTTATTTTGGGGATTTATTTTTTTTATTGCGTCAATTAATGCTTTATTTTCATTACCCCCGACTCCTTTTAGATGAAGATTTGTTGTAGAAAATACGACGTTATTAATAGCATCTCCAACAAAAAAAGAGATATCTATTGATAAAGCTACCATCATAGGTGGGCCGGCAATTATATCCTTACTTTCAACATTTAAATTTGATGTTATTATAAATTGTGGATTTATAACACTGCCTCCCATTCCATTGGCGCTAGTAATCTGGTTTAATTTAGTGTTTAGTAATGCTTTAGCTTCATCAGGAATCTCCATAGTTTTTGGCAAGTAAGAATTCAATATAATTCTACCAAAATCATCAAGTTTTTCTTGAGCATTACTAAAACTAATTTTAATTAATAAGATTACTATGATGAGTAGTTTTTTCATAATTATTTTTCTCCTAAGACAAGAATGGCTTCTCCAAGGCCTCTTGTCATTAATTTAGCATCAATATTTAATGGAGGTGACTTCAATTGTTTTTGTAAGCCTCTTGCAAATTGACGTGCATCTAATGCTTTATTATTTAAATCAAATAATGGTATTCTTGCTTGTTCAAATCTTATGAGATTTTCACTAGCATCTGCTTCACTAAATCGTCCCTTTACCGTATGATTATTCATCCAATCATTAATATAATCTTTGATTTCTTTTCCTTCAATTTCAGTTTCTAAATCCTTGTCCCAATTATTCCATTTTTTAACAGTTAGCACGATTTCTCTACCATTAATAAACATATCGTCAAAATGAGATTGTAATTGACCAACAAATGGATCTATATTGGATAAAATAGCATTTTGGAGTAAAATGGGTACAATATCTGTATTATTTGGAATTCCATTTCCTGAAGACGCAGCAATTCTTTTATTCGAGTAAGCATCAAATGCTTCGAGAATAAATGATACAACTTTGCCCTTATCTGTTTTGCTAACTTTCCACCAAATTTGAATATTGATATCCGCTTTCGCCCTATTTCTTAATTTATCCAATGGGCTTTCTGAAAGAGAAGTGCCGCTTGTAGAACTTGCAGTCATGTTATCTTCTGCACTTCTAACTTCGATAGCTTTAATCTCTTGTTCCGCATCTTTTAGTGGGAACCCTCGCTCAATCATCAAAGATCCTATTTTTGAAATTACTTGTCCTATTTCTGTATCCTGTTGAAATGCTTGTTTATAATTAGGTGTTTTTTGAATAATCCCTTGATTATTGAATTCAGTCATAAAAAACCTTTGTTCGCACCAATTGTCACTCGGAAGAATCATAAGGGTAGGTTTTTTTGCTTGACCAAATACAAAATTTGTCATTATTGTTAACCCGAAAAGTAAAATTTGTTTATTTAATTTCATATTAGGAGCCTGTTTTTAAGGGTATAATTTCTCTAAGTTAATTTCGTTTTTAGGTATTTTCAATTTTGAAGGTATTAATTTATCTAATGGTAGTTTTTATTAATATAGATTGAGACCTTTTTTTACAGATTTTTTTTTGGCTAATTTACATATCTATGGTACAATACGATACAAAAGACTGGATAACCTTTATTTTTCGTTTTCATCAATCGGATACATTTCGGAAATTATTGCCTTTGATGGTTTTAATTGGGGTGTACTCAGGAATAATTTGTTTTTTAGAAGAAGAAGTTTTTCATCTTGGGGAGGATAGTTTAGTTAAAAACATTTCTGTGATGCACAGTATGTTAGGATTTGTTATCTCTTTATTGCTAGCCTATCGGACTAATACGGCGTATGATCGTTGGTGGGAAGGTCGAAAATTGTGGGGTACTTTGGTAAATAACAGTAGAAATTTAGCCTTAAAAATAGTCGTCACCTTAGAAAGTGAAATAGATCGTCACTTTTATCAAAAAGTTATCCCTTTGTATGCTCATATTCTTCAAAAATATTTAGCAGATGATGAGTCAGGATTAGTCTTATTCGAGGGTCTTGATTTAGATATCGACCATATGAAACATAAACCTAATCAGGTAGCGAAAATGCTTTATAAAAAGTCGGATGAATTATATAAATCAGGTAAAATCTCAGGACATCAGTTACTCTATTTAAATACCGAATTACAATCTTTTACGGACGTATGTGGTGCTTGTGAGCGGATCAAAAATACACCTATTCCTTATTCTTACAGTGCATTTATTAAGAAATTCATCTTCTTTTATGTAATGACTTTGCCTTTTAGCTACACCTTTATTTTGAGCTATTATGTGATTCCTGTGGTAGTTTTTATTTTTTATGTACTAGCAAGTCTGGAATTAATTGCAGAAGAAATTGAGGATCCTTTTGGAAACGACGCAAATGATTTACCTACGGAGAAGATTGCTGCTAATATTAAAAAGCACGTAGACGAAATATTCGTCTCAAATTAAACGCTATTTCAAGGCTTTTTGTAGCGCATTTATGTTGCCATCGATGGCATTAGGGTCGTAGTTTAAACCTAATATTTTGGCCACAAAAGGATAGACGTTTACGTTCTCAAATCCATCTAATTTAAGTCCAGATTTGATTGCTGGCCCCCATGCCTGAAAGCTAGCACGCATTTCTGGATGCAGGGGATCAAAACCGTGTTTGCCTTTAGAGGTTTTGCGAGTGGATAGGTTAAAAACTTGAGGAAGTTTAGGCACTAGTAAAAGATCGCCTAAACGATTATAGCGATCATCAGATTTACGGTAATGCCAATGTGCTGGAGTCTCGTCCATTTTATATGTCGTGAATCGCGAATCCTTTTTTAATTCCTGGTAGGTTGAGTCAATTTTCGAAGGATCTCTGGCATACACATGCAACAACGCATCTCCCCAGGGCACCTGAAACGAAGTTGTATTCAATGGTGCGGGTTTACCTATTGTATTCACATTGTCCACTTCTTTCATCCCGTGGTCTGAGACAAAAACGAAATTAATGGGTAACCCTAGAGGCGCAACCGCTGCTTCTAACTCTGCTATAGCTTTATCTACAAATTGCACGGAATTTTTAACGCGTGGATCCTCAGGACCATATTCATGGGCATCATGGTCGACCTCTGGAAAATAAAAGGTTATTAAATGAGGTCTTTTTTCGGCTGGAAGAGAAAGCCAATTTTTTACTTGAGCTATTCGCGATTTAATATCAATAAGCTCGTTATATACATAATAATAGGAGGGATAGGTGTCCTGAATATTAGCTTCTGATGCGACCCAATAGAAGCTGGCCGCCATCATTTGCTGTTTCTCAGCTAATACCCAAAGCGGAGTTCCTCCATACCATTTCCCTTCGCCTACCATTTTCTTGTTGGCCATTCGGTACTCTTGGCCTGAATTCACATCTAAATAGGTGTTATCTACTAAACCATGGTGAGCAGGATATAAGCCTGTTACGATGGAATAGTGGTTTGGGAATGTTAAGGTGGGGTAGGAGGCCTGCATGTAGCTTGCCTTCACGCCTGTTGATTCTTTTGATTGAAGGAATTTTGCTTCAAATTTATGGGAAAAATCGGATCGGAAACCGTCCGCTGAAATCAAGATGACATAGGGCTTATCTTGTTGGATTTTTGCGTTAGATCTACCCGCAATGATGTGTTGGGTGGTATCTTGAGCCCAGGCACTGAGGCTAATCATCAACAATAAAGCCAGTTTTCTCATTTATTTCTTTTTCCAAAATTTACCGCCAGCCGGCTTTCCGCCAGACTTCCCTTTATATCCGCCGAATGAGCTTTTTTGAGCCGCAGGATTATATTCAGGCGTCTCTCCAAATTCCTGGGGAACAGCCGCCTTCGTTACTTCTTTTTCTAATAAGTCCTCAATTGTTTTGAATTTACGTTGCTCAGACTCTGTAATAAAAGTATAGGCCGTTCCTTTTGTCTGTGCCCGTGCGGTACGACCGATGCGGTGAATATAATCCTCTCCGTCATTTGGTACATCGTAATTGATCACGAGTTCAATTTCATCGATATCAATTCCTCGGCTCAAAATATCAGTAGCAACTAAAATCTTTGTTTTCTTATTTCTGAAATCTTGTAAAACTTGCTCACGCACCTCTTGCTCTAAATCAGAGTGAATCTCCTCAACAGAGAATCTAGCTCGTTTTAAATCTGAAGTAAGGGATTTGACATTCTGTTTTTTGGAACAGAAAACAATGACGCGGGTATAATCCTGAAGTTTTAATAGATGCTTTACCAGCGGGCTTTTTTGCTTTTCATATACCACAAAAGCTTCTTGTACGATTTGCTCTGGTGGTTTCGAAACTGCAATATTGATTTCAACAGGATTCTGTAATAATTTTTGGGCCAAAGTCTTCATCTTAGGCGCAAAAGTCGCTGAGAATAACAAATTCTGGCGTTTCTCAGGAAGGTATGAAATGATTTTCATCAAATCATCCGAGAATCCCATGTCAAGCATACGATCTGCCTCATCCAAAACTAAAAAACTACAATGCTTCAGATTCACATAACCCATATTTAAATGGGCAATCATACGGCCTGGAGTACAAACTACGATATCGACCCCACTCGTCAAAGCTGTTTTTTCTGTCGTAAAGGAATTCCCATCTCCTCCTCCATAAATCGCAATGGAGCTCACATTCGTGAAATAGCCTAAGCCTTCCATATTTCCAGCAATTTGAATCGCTAGTTCTCTAGTAGGAACAATGATTAAGGCATTAATGTGCTCTTCTGGATGAGGTTCAGTGATTAATTTGTGGATGATGGGAAGTAAAAACGCTGCGGTTTTGCCGGTTCCTGTTTGGGCTGAGGCTAAAATATCGCGGCCCTCTAAAATAGGTTGTATAACTTGGGATTGAACCGGTGTAGCGGTTTTGTATCCCATGGAACTGATACCGTCTAAAATTTGTGGGCTAAGCCCGAGTTCTTCAAATGTCAAAATCTGTTTGTTTATTTTACCTCGGTAAAGGAGGGCATTCTTTGGGTGAAGGTATGTGAAATATAACTTGGAATTGTGTTGTTACGACATGATCCGTTGTGTAGGGTCTTTTAGCTGGAATTAATAATTTAGGATTGAATACCTTAGTTATATTCGTACCGGCTTGTTGTGGAAAAATGCTGGGAGTTAAATTTGTTAGATATCCCAGCTCAAAACCTAAATCAATTTTATCATTCAATTTATAGCGTAAGCCTAAATGAAGGGGGATGGCGATTCCAATAGATGGAACTACTTCAGCTGGGTTAGTTATGGTTTCGGAAAAAGTGCTTAAAGAGGGTGCAGGTGCAGGAGTGGGTAGTGGTGTGGGAGGTAGTAGATAATAATTTAATATTTTAGGAGCACTCTTCAATCCTCCAGAATAGCCTGGTCCATCCGTTCTTGAAATACTTGGGTTATTGGATACGACAGAAATCCCAAGTGATACATAAGGTTTAAATGCACTTCTTTTGAGTACATATTCATCATTTCCAAGTATTTCATAGAGGCCTTTTACACCGATTTCAACGATATTATTGCTAGTCGAAAAAACCATATTTTGCAATGTGCTATTAGTCGGAATTTTAGTGAAGTTAACTTCATCACCCTTTATTTGAATGAAATTGCCGCTAAATCGGTAACTGAATTTTTTGTGAAAATGTCGGGTAAAACTGGCTCCAAAATTAAATGAAGTTTTGGAGTTGATCCAATTAGAAAAATAGGTTAAATCATCGCTTGAGTAGAAATATTGCGAACTTCCTGCACCTAATGTAATGGAATTGTGTGCTTGAAAAGGGGCTCCTTTATATCCCTTTTGACGCTTTTGTTTTTGAAACCACATTTGTTGTGCACTACTCGTAGGTTGATAGAGCAAAAAAGAAAGTAGAGACAACAAAAGTATTCGAATCATAATCAGTTAAATGCTAAGCTTTAAAACAAATATACTCATAAATCGATAAACGCTAAGAGCTTGTATTTATTTTGCTCAGCTAATTTGGAATATTTCTAACTTGCTTCTAACCGCAAGCTTCGGTAATTTTAAGTATAATTCTGTAACCATGAAAAAAATCGTACTCCTTTTATCCCTCGCTGTTGTAGGTGCTTGTTCTTCTAATTCAGAAGTCAGTGTTCCCACTGAAAATTTAAACGAGGTTTTAGCCTGTGTCGATGCGAAAGGTTTAATCACGAAATACGGCGAAAAGTCGGTTATTCTAGATACTTCCATCATCTCGGGAGATGATACCTTGAAAGGTGCCATTATTTTCCCAGGTACAGCGAAAGAAGCTAATGTATTTTTTCATGAGGGGAAAATTTCTGATGTTAGTATTCAAGGTGATAATTCAGCCTGGAAAACCTCATCAGGTTTGCATTTAGGGCTTACATTACAGGAGGTTGAGAAAATAAATACGAAGAATTTTACCATTTCTGGTTTTAACTGGGCGCATGGTGGTTCTGTCGTTTCCTGGGAGGGAGGTAAATTAGCAGGTGATAGCACCTTGACTCACCAAGTCTCTTTCCGAAACAAACGTCAAAATATAACGGTAGAAGAATTCAATAAAGTGTCAGGTGAGGCAGAGTTTGATGTGCGTCATCCATCGATTCAACAAATGAATCCAACCTTAGAACAAATTACTATTTTGAAGCCCTATATCCCATCGAAAGAGGAGGGTAAAGGAATTGCAAAGAAGATTCAATCCAGCCAAATACCTGTTCGCTAGGTTAATTTAGGGTTATTCTTGTGGCGGTCCGCATCCCGTTCCGTCTTCTTTAAGAGGTTTTGTTTCAGAGCCTCTCCTAGGTTTACCCCTGTCTGATTTGCTAGACAAATTAACACAAACAAAACATCCGCCATTTCGTCTCCTAAGTCCTTATTTTTGTCTGACTCTTTCTCTGATTGCTCTCCATAGCGTCTAGCGATAATACGCGCGACTTCCCCCACTTCCTCAGTTAACATCGCCATATTAGTTAACTCGCTGAAATAGCGAACACCTACGGTGTTGATCCACTCATCTACTTGTTGTTGTGCGTTTGAAATAGTCATAATTAAGGATTTTTAGAGTCGATGATGATGGTCACGGGGCCATCATTCGTGAGATTAATTTGCATATCGGCACCGAAAACGCCGGTTTGTATCTTATTACCTAGTTTATCAGATAATGTAGTAATCATTAGTTGATATAACGGAATCGCTTGTTCTGGGCGCGCCGATTCTAGAAAACTAGGGCGATTGCCTTTTTTCGTGTTAGCGTACAAGGTAAATTGACTCACAAGTAAAAGTTCGCCATGAATGGCCTCTAGATCTAGGTTCATTTTACCTTCTTGATCCGAGAAAATACGCAATCCTGCGATTTTGCCAGCTAAATAGGCTACATCTTCCGGTGTATCATCCACATGAATGCCTAGTAAAACTAAAAAACCTTGTTGGATCGATGCCTGCAAGGCACCTTCTATGTGAAGAGTGGCTTGGCTGACGCGTTGAATGACAGCTATCATAATTTATAAAAGCCAATAAACAATCAAAAAGTAGACACCATAGCCTAGAATGTCGTTTGTCGTCGTTATAAATGGACCAGAAGCCACAGCAGGATTAATCTTTAATTGATTTAGAACTAGAGGGGTGATCGTACCCATTAAGCTAGCCAGCATAACCACAGCAAATAAGGAAAGAGAAACGGTCATGGATAACATGATTTGGCCTGAATCTACTAATAAAGAGCATCCGAAAGCGAAAACCGCTGCAATTAAGGCGTTAATTAAAGCGACTAGCAATACTTTTTGGAGACGTTTACCCAGCGTAGTGTCTAATCCACTCTTGTCAGCTAAAGACTGGACAATTAAGGAGGAGGATTGAATTCCTACGTTTCCACCTGTAGAACCAATTAGGGGAATAAAGGCGGAAATGGCAGGTAAAATAGAGATGGTGTCATCGAAACGATCAATGATTTTCGCAGCTAAAAAACTACCCACCATGCCACCAATTAACCAAGGTAAACGAGAACGAACTAATAACCACACAGAGTCATCTTCCTCTACGTCCTCCGAAATACCGGCCATGACCTGTATATCTTCTTGCGCAGATTCGGTAATAAAATCGACCACGTCATCGATGGTGATTCGGCCTAAAAGACGGCCTTGAATATTGACTACTGGAATCGCTTCTAAATCGTATTTCTGCATTAAATCAGCCACTTCCTCGCCAGAGGCATAGGTCTGAACAGATACGATTTCATCATCCTCGTAGACGTCAGCGATTTTAGAACCTCGCTTTGCTAAGATGATTTTCTTTAAGGAAACGGTACCTAATAATTTGCCGTCATCATCAATGACATAGACGGAATATACTTTCTCTACATCCTCTGCCTGTTTGCGGATTTCCTCCACACATTCAGTTACTGTTTGGGATATATTAATCTTAATTAATTCTTTCTGCATTAATCCGCCCGCACAATCTTCGTCGTAATGCATTAAGTCGATAATGAAACGTGCCTGTTCGCGGTCTTTCAGGAGGGCAATTACCTCCTCGCGAACCTTAACCGGTTGTTCATTTAATATATCAACGGCATCATCGGAATCGATAACGTTAATGTAGGTGGCTATTTCCTTCGAAGTGAAGTTTTTTAGAAATTTTTTACGATCATCAGAATCAAGTGTCGAGATAATTTCTGCGGCGATTTTAGTGTCAATTAATAGCACTAAATATTTTGCTTCTTCTGTTGTTAACTCGATTAAAATATGGGTGATATCCGCAGGGAATAATTCATCTAATTTTAATAAAATTTCCTCATTCGCCTGATTTTCGATTAACAAGCGGATGTCCTCTAGGAACTCTTTAGTAAGTTCAAACGGAAGGTGATTTGGGTTTAATTCTTCCATGCTTTGAGGGTATTTTAAATGAAACAGCGCAAATTACGAAAATTAGCTCGATTAAGCGCCCTGGTAACCATTATCTTTCCATAAAATCGTTAACTCGGTAAACTCCGCTACTCCTAATTGTTCCGCTCTTTTACTTAAAAGAGGATGTTCTGGTAATTGCAAGGCTCTGAGCGCATTACGTAAAGTTTTGCGTCGTTGGTTGAAGGCCATTTTTACCAAAGACTTGAATTTAGCGGGATCACATTCCAGTTTTTTGTCCCAATTGCGGACCAGGCGTATGACTCCAGAGTTCACTTTAGGGGGAGGAGTAAATACCTCGGGTCCTAAGCTAAATAGGTATTCAATATCGTAGTGAGCCTGTAAAAGCACACTTAAAATGCCATAATCCTTATTACCTGGTTTAGCCGCCAGACGAACAGCTACTTCCTTTTGTAGCATTCCCACCACTTCGATGCATTGGTCTTTGTATTCTAAAATACGGAAGAAGATTTGAGTAGATATGAAGTAAGGGAAATTGCCCACAATGGCAAATTTTTCCTCGCCAAAGATGTTTTCTAAAGGATAACGCAAAAAGTCCCCATCGATTAACCGAGGACCCGTAAACTCTAAATAGTTTTTACGCAGGTACTCTACGGATTCTTGATCGATTTCGATGAGAGAGGTCTCGTATTCGGTTTTTTTGACCAAAAACTGTGTCAACACTCCCATTCCAGGCCCAATCTCCAACACTTTCGTATAAGCACCAGCCGGCTGTAAGCCATCGACGATACGCTTTGCGGCGTCTAAATCATTTAAAAAATGTTGTCCTAAACTCTTTTTTGCTCTTACTTGCACCGGGTCTGTGGGGTTTAAGGAGTAAAATTAAGCCCTTTTTTGTACATTTAAGCAAAATTTTCGATTTAAGGCATGGAGGATAGGCAGGCCCTGATTAAAACATTGGATTCCCTGAAGCTTTTTGGCATCGTAATGGCGCTCGATGGCACTATCTCGCATGCAAATGGGTATACACACCAGTTGCTGGGTTATAATCCCGGTGAATTAAATGGGCAGGATTTCTTTACAACTCTTGTTCCTGACGGAGAGAGTGAAATTCGCCGAAATTCCTTTGATAAGGCCATTCAAACAGGTGGATTATTCGAAGAGCGCGAACGAAATTACAAGACTAAATCAGGATCAATTATTTGGGTAGAGGTGGCTTCTACGGTGGTTAGTGATAATTTCCTGAGTATTATAGGGGAGGATGTCAGCGAGAAGAAGAAAGTATCGGAGGCCCTTACTCGATCCAATGCCCAATTACAAGACTTGATTAACAATACAACAGACCTCATTCAAATCACAGGTGTGACGGGCCGTTTCCTTTTCGTAAACCGCGCTTGGTTAGAGACGATGGGCTACACAGAGGAGGAAGCGAGAGATTTGAAAATGCAGGATGTACTTCACCCGGAATTTGCCCACCTGACGCAGGCGCAATTTGATAGTTTATCAAAAGGGGAAGAAATACCAGAATTTACGGCTGTATTTAGACGCAAAGATGGGCGACGTTTGTATGTATCAGGATCAGCTACCTGCCGGTTTGATAGAGGAATCCCTACCGCCTATCGGTGTATTTTACATAATTCCACGGCGAAAGTTCGGGCTGAGCGGGCGAATAAATTATTCTCTTCCATCTCTCAGGTAGCCATTAATTCCTCGAATCTGGATGATTTGTTTGTGAATATTCACAAGCAATTAGGCGAGGTGATTGATGTGAAGAACTTCTTTATCGCGCAATATGATCCAGGAAAGAGCTATATCTATTTCCCTTATTACATCGATGAATACTTTAATTCTAGGGTGCACTTTACGAAGCGTCGCTTAGGGAATGGGTTGACGGAATATGCTTTGATGGCGAATAAGCCCCTGATTTTGCACGATGATGAGATTCATCAATTAGCCGCGGAGAAGAAGATTTATCTCTATGGAGTGGTTCCTAAAGTCATGCTTTGTGTTCCCCTGCGTATCGGTGATCGAGTGACAGGGATTATTGGAGTGAAGTCTTATGAGCGTGCGAATAAATACGAGAACCGAGATTTAGAGTTATTGGACTTCATTTCGGGTCAAGTGGCGATTGCGATTTCGAGGAAGCAGGCGGAAGAGGCTTTGGCCAGAGAAACAGCCCGATTAAATTCCATTTTCGAGAGCTCCTCTCACCTCATGTGGTCTGTGAATAAGCGGTTGATGCTAATGAGTTTTAACCACGACTATGCAGATCTGTTAGAGCAAGAGTTAGGGATTAAGCCGCAATTGAATTTTAGTTCGGAGACAATGGGCTTTAAAATGATGGCTCCCGAACAGCGCAAAGTGATGGAGGAGCACTATAAATTAGCCTTTAGAGGTTCCAAGCAACACTTTGAATTATGCTTGAAAAAGAACGACGGAACGGATCGTTGGTTAGAGATTTATCTGAACCCTATTTTAGATCAAGGTATTATTTCTGAAGTTTCTGGTATCGCTCGGGACATTACGGACTTGAAGAAGTACCAAAGCGAGTTAGTCGATGCCCGTGAACAGGCGGAACACTCCTTGAAAGTGAAGGAACAGTTTTTAGCGAACATGTCTCACGAGATTCGTACACCGATGAATGGAGTGATCGGAATGGTGGATCTATTATGCGATACGCCGCTGGATGATGATCAACGCGATTATTTGCAAACGATACGTAAGTCTTCGGAAACGCTATTACATATTTTGAATGATATTTTGGATTTGGCCAAAATCGAGGCAGGTAAAATGGTGCTGCATCCAACTGATATTTTATTAGAGGATGTATTCGATCGTCTGATGGCCTTATTTACGCCACTAGCGCACCAAAAAGGGAATAAGGTTTCTTATAAGCTCGATGATAAGGTTCCTGCTTATGTGAAAGCTGATGAGACGCGTCTATTGCAAATTCTTTCGAATTTAACTTCGAATGCTTTGAAGTTTACAGAAAATGGTTCGGTTTCTATAGCCGTGAAGCCACTATCTGTAACGTCCGAATTCACTGAATTAGAAATACGTGTAACAGATACAGGGATTGGTATCAGTCCTTCGAATCTGCAAAAACTCTTCAATACATTCCAGCAAATCGATAATTCTACTTCAAAAAATTATGGAGGAACGGGATTAGGTTTAGCCATTTCCCGTGAGTTCTGTAAGATGATGGACGGCGAGATTGGAGTAGATTCGGAGGAAGGAAAGGGAAGTACATTTTGGTTTAGGATTAAACTTGCGGTAGGTGATTCGGCTTTAGCTGCGAAGACAAAGAAGGTAACGGATGTATCGATTGCTGGAAGTCTACAGTCAGTTCATGCGCGCATTTTACTAGTCGATGATAATGCCACAAATCGCAAGGTAGCAGGTCAGATTCTACTCAAAGCCGGTTGCGAGGTAATTATGGCTTCTAGCGGTCAGGAAGCGATTTCTATCATTCAAAAAGATATTCGTTTCGATTTAGTTTTAATGGATATTCAAATGCCTGAGATGGATGGGATGGAAACAACTCGTAGGTTGAAGGCATTAAATTTAGCGGGTATGCAGCCTATCGTGGCTATGACGGCCTATGCGATGAAAGAGGATCGCGAGCGATTCCTAGCAGCGGGAATGGATGATTATTTAGCCAAACCGATCAGGGCACAGCAGTTAATTCAAACGGTATCGCGCTGGGTTGCTGAGGGTCACGGTTCCGTAGGGGAGAATTTAGCTGCGACGGATTTCGTGGTAGATGAGGAGGTTTTGGCCTCGCTTTCTGATGCTGTGGGCGGAGACCCTTCCTTCGTAAAAAGCATGTTAGAAGAGTTTATAGTGGAGGCCAAAGAACAGATCGCTGCTGCCATTTCTGCTCACGCTGCTGAAAGCTGCAAAGGCGTTCAGTCGGAGCTGCATACCTTAAAGGGGAATTCAGGCACCTTAGGTGCCGCTCAAGTGCATTCGATTTGTGAAAAAATCGAGTTGAAGGCCAAAGTCTGTGACTTTGAGCATTTCGCCTCCGAAATTGTCGATCTACAGATTGCTCTGAAGAATTTCGAAGACGCGATTAAAGCCAAATTCGCCTAATATGCGCCATTTTGGCGTGTTTTTATTCTTTTTTACTGGTCTTTTAGTGTCATTTTTTCCGAATTATTCAATTGGGTATTTATTTGCTAAGTAGTGTGAAAACCTAGCCGATATGAATCCAAATAATTATACATCACAAGCTGGAATAGTCATTCAAAACGCGATGGAAATCGCGAGTACGAATGGCCAGCAAGCCATTGAAACGGGGCATCTATTGCAAGCCATCTTGCAAGACGACACCCAAACATCTGCTTTTCTCTTAAAGAAGAATAACGTGTCTGTTCAGCAGATTCAAGACAAACTTCAAGGCATTCTTTCTACCTACCCGAAAGTTTCAGGCACCCAGCCCTATGCGAGTAATGCTTTACAACAGGTATTAACGAAAGCGGAGGCGTTGAAGACGGAATTTGGTGATTCGTATGTGAGTGTAGAGTTACTTTTTCTCGCACTCATTGAATCCAAAGATGCCATCGGGGAATTATTAAAGTCGGTAGGCATTACGAGTACAAATTTTAAGAAATCCATCATAGAACTTAGAGGAAATAGAAAAGTGAACGATCCACATGCAGAAAGTACTTACCAGTCTTTGGAGAAATACGGTAAGAATTTAAATGAATTAGCGAAGGCCGGAAAAATCGATCCGGTAATCGGACGTGACGAAGAGATTCGCCGGGTCTTGCAAATTTTATCTCGTCGTACGAAGAATAACCCTATACTTTTAGGTGAGCCAGGGGTAGGTAAAACCGCCATTGTTGAAGGCCTTGCGCAACGTATTGTTTCAGGTGACGTGCCTGAAAACTTGAAATCCAAGGTCGTGATGTCGCTCGATATGGGTCTTTTAGTCGCGGGAGCGAAGTACAAAGGGGAATTTGAGGAGCGTTTGAAAGCGGTCATCAAAGAGGTAACGGATTCCGACGGAGAAATTGTGTTGTTCATCGATGAGATTCATACCTTGATAGGTGCAGGCGGCGGAGGCGAAGGAGCAATGGATGCGGCGAACTTATTAAAACCCGCTTTAGCCCGTGGAGAACTGCATGCAATAGGTGCCACGACTTTGAAAGAGTACCAAAAGTATATCGAGAAAGACAAAGCCCTGGAGCGTCGTTTTCAATCCGTTTTAGTGGAAGAACCCGATGTGGCTGATGCCATTTCAATTCTGCGTGGTATCAAGGACAAATACGAATTACACCACGGAGTGCGTATCCAAGATGACGCGGTCATTGCGGCTGTCGAATTATCAAACCGCTATATTTCGGATCGTTTCTTGCCGGATAAAGCGATCGATTTAATGGATGAAGCGGCTGCCAAAATGCGCCTTGAGATCGATTCCGTTCCAGAAGAAATCGATGATATTCAGCGTAAAATTATGCAGCTAGAGATCGAACGCGAGGCGATTAGAAGAGAAAATAACAAAGAGAAGGAAACGATTTTAACGCGAGATTTAGCAGATTTATCGGAGAAAAGAGGTGAATTGAAGGCCATTTGGCAGTCAGAAAAATCTGTTCTTGATGCCGTTCGCGCTGAGAAAGAAACAATCGATCGGTTAAAATTAGAAGCAGAACAAGCCGAACGCCAAGGGGATTACGGCAAAGTAGCGGAGATTCGCTATGGTCGATTAGTCGAGTCGGAGCAAAAACTAAAAGATATGCAGACGCATTCAGCGGGTGAAAACTCGATGTTGCAAGAGGAAGTAACTGCGGAGAATGTGGCGGAAGTAGTGGCCAAATGGACTGGAATACCTGTCAGCCGTATGTTGCAAACCGAAGTAGAGAAATTATTGCACCTAGAAGACGAATTGCACAAACGTGTGGCAGGTCAAGACCAGGCCATCGAGATGGTTTCTGACGCGGTTCGCCGCTCTAGAGCTGGTTTACAAGACCCCAAACGTCCGATTGGTTCGTTCATTTTCTTGGGTACGACCGGGGTGGGTAAGACGGAATTAGCCAAAACTTTGGCCTCCTACTTATTTAACGACGAAAATGCCATGGTCCGCATCGATATGTCCGAATTTCAAGAACGACATTCCGTAAGTCGCCTGGTGGGAGCGCCTCCGGGATACGTAGGATACGATGAGGGTGGACAATTAACGGAAGCCGTGCGTCGCAAACCCTACTCTGTCGTTTTACTAGATGAGATTGAAAAGGCGCATCCTGATGTTTGGAACATCTTATTGCAGGTGTTAGACGAAGGTCGATTAACGGACAACAAAGGTCGCACCGCGAACTTCAAGAATACGATCATCATCATGACATCAAACATCGGTAGCCACTTGATTCAAGAGAAAATGGCGCAGATGGAAGGCTGGAATAATGCGTTGATTTTAGAGGAGACTAAAGAAGAGGTGATGACCTTGTTAAAACAAGTCGTTCGTCCTGAATTTTTAAACCGTGTGGACGAGGTGGTTTTATTCGAACCGTTGACCTTAGAACATGCGCGCAAAATTTTAGCCATTCAGTTCAAAGAGGTTCAGAGGCGTTTAGCTGACCAACATATTACCTTGGAAGCAACGGAAGATGCTTTGAATAAATTGGCGGCGGATGGTTATGACCCGAATTATGGTGGTCGTCCGATGAAGCGTGTGCTTCAGAAAGCGGTACTTAATGAATTGTCTAAGGCTATTTTATCTGGTAAAATCGTGAAAGATTCGGCGGTGATGATGGAGTTAGGTGCTGATGGGGAGTTGGTGTTTGAAAACGTGGTTTTAGAAATTTGAAATTCAAATTTCTAAAATTAGAGTAGAGATAAGAGAGTATAGAGTAAAGATAAAAGATTGGACGTCTCTCATCTATACTCTCTACTCTCTACTCTAAAATCTATACTCTATTCTGAAGGCACACCATCCTAACAAACCTGTAAATAGCTTGCGTCCCCACACTCGTACTGCGAGAATCCGTGGTAGCAGGGAAAGGACCTCCGTGAACCATAGCGCCTGAAACTTCTACGCCTGTAGGGAAACCGTTGAATAATAGACGGCCTACCTTTTGTAACAAGGTATCAATTAATTCATCTGATATTTCCGTTTTAGTTCCGTGAATAGTTCCAGTTAACTGACCGTCGAGTGATTCGATGAAGGAAATCATTTCCGCTTCATCTTCGACTAAAATGGCCACTGTGCAGGGTCCGAAAACTTCCTCTAGAATTACCCGATTCGCTGATGCGGCTTCAGCCACAAATAAGGCTGGGGAAGGTAAATCACGCGAAGTTAATTTTTTCGAATGTTGTGCCAGATTTAAAACGCCTGCTGTGTAGGCATCCGCTATCCCTGGGGTTAAAAACGTCCCTAAAGGAAGTTTATCTAATTCTTCTGCCAATAAATCTAAGAAACCGGCATTCTTTTTCTGAAGTATCAGTAAGCCAGGATTTGTGCAAAATTGTCCCACACCCATACAAACAGAACCAGCTAAACCGGCAGCGAGGGCGGCAGGGTTTTCTGCGATTTTATTTGATAAAAGTATTACTGGGTTCACACTACCCATTTCCGCATAGACTGGAACGGGGTGTGGTCTGCGCACCGCAAGGTCATAGAGGGCTTTTCCTCCACGATAAGAACCGGTAAAACCGACCGCTTGAATATCTGGGTGTTGCACTAGATGAGAACCTACTTCATGAGATGCACCGTGAATTAAAAGAAATACGCCTTCAGGTAAACCGCATGAAGCGACCGCTTTAGAAATGGCTCCACCCACGAGATTGCCTGTTTTAGGATGAGCTGGATGGGCTTTGAAAATAACAGGACAGCCTGCTGCTAGCGCAGAAATGGTATCGCCACCGGCCACTGAAAAGGCAAGGGGGAAGTTACTAGCGCCAAAAACAGCAATAGGTCCAAGTGGAATTTGGGTTTGAAATAAATCTGGTTTAGGTAGCGGAGCACGGTCAGGCTGAGCTGGATCGTGGATCTCTTTTTTCCAGGCTGGATTTGAGATGAAATCAGCAAAAGCCTGTATTTGACCTGTGGTACGTCCCCGTTCACCCGTAATACGAGCTTCCGGAAGATGTGATTCTGCGCAGGCTGTTTGGATTAACTCATCACCGATTGCCATTATTTCACGCGAAATGGCTAGAAGAAATTCAGCGCGTTTCGCATCTGAAATACGACGGTAAATGGGAAATGCGGCTTTTGAAGCTGCTACGGCTAAGTCGATTTCTGCAATCGAAGCGTCTGTATAATTCATTAGGCAACGGTTTGAATAAGGGTTCCAATAGGTTCAATCGTGATGTGGATGCTGTCCCCAGATTGTAGAGTGAATGGCGGATCTGGAACGATGCAAGTTCCGGTCATCAAATATACACCAGAAGGGAAGGACATTTCACGGGTTAAATAATCCACTAATTCGGCGTGAGAACGCTTCATTTGAGAGATTTCCGTGTCGCCTTGGAATACGCTTTCGCCGTTTCGGTAGATTTCCATGGAGATTACCGTGCTAGGTGCTAAGGGTTTTTCCGTCACAAGTAGGCAGGGTCCGAGGCCGGCTGCTGCGTCATATACTTTGGCCTGAGGCAAATACAAGGGGTTTTCGCCCTCGATATCCCGGGAACTCATATCGTTGCCGATGCTGTAACCAGCTAATTCACCGTGTTTATTGACGAATAGTGTCAATTCTGGTTCTGGTACATTCCAAAAAGAATCCTTTCGAATACGCACTTTGCCACCAGAACCTACTGAACGTAGACGATTTCCTTTGTAGAAGATTTCAGGTCGAACGGCATCGTAGACTTTATCGTAAAAAGTATCGCCGCCTGATTCTTTGGATTCCTCCATTCGGGCTACCTTACTGCGTAAATAGGTCACGCCAGCCGCCCAAATTTCTTGTGAATCGATCGGGCAAAGAGGATTTTCGATTTTGGCCTCCTGAAAATTCAGAGATGCGCAATGTTGAAATAGCTGAGACTGGTTAATAAAGTCATCCCAGTTGCCAGGAACGGAACAAACGAGGCCCTGTTGATTCTGTAATTGAATCCCAGAGGCAGTCAAATAAATTTTAAAAAAGTTCATAGGTTGTCTAGAGATGCATCAATCTCTGCGGCGTGCCGAGATGGATAAGTCAATTCAAAGGTACAAAGGTTATCAATAACTTGATTTACTAGTTGGATGGGGTGTTTCTTGCAAATTTTCATCACCTCGTTCATCTGAGCGTAGCTAAATTCGATGCTCCGAACGCTCATTGGCTCTTTTTCATAAATTGCCGCATTCGCCAGCGCATCGATCGCCCCTTCCTTGTAGGCATGAATCAGGCCAGACACCCCCAGTAAGGTTCCACCAAAATACCGAACCACTGCCACTAAAACAAAGTGCACATTGTGTGATAAAATTGTATTTAAAATGGGTTTTCCAGCACTTCCGGAAGGTTCTCCGTCATCATTCGAGCGAGCTTCCTCTGGCGTAAAACCCAGGCGATAGGCATAGCAGATATGTCTGGCTTTGGGATGTGCTTCTTTTAGGGTGGCTAAATGGCTTTTGATTTCTTCCAAATCTTTCACCGGATATGCCCAGCTGATGAATTTACTTCCTTTATCTTTGTAAAGTCCTTCAGCAGGTTTCGCGATAGTGAGATAGGAGTCGGGTATCAATGACATGAGGATAAATTTAAGCTAAGCGATGCATAATAACTATTATTTTCTGCGGATTTTATCGAGCCATTTGCGGCAGATATTGATGTATGCGCGTTTAAAACAGTGTTTTTCGCAGGAGAAGGATGAATTGGTTTTAGGTTTTGAACGCCAAAACGGAGACGACTTCTACATCAAATGTTCACTCGGTCCCCAGTTCTCTAGCTTACAATTCCCCGAATCCTTTCACCGAGCTGGTCGAAATTCCATCGATCTTTTCTCCGATTTACTCCTAGCCGAAGTCCAGGAAGTGGAGATGTACGAAAATGAGAGAGCCTTTGGGATTCATTTTCTGGGTAATTATGTGCTAGTTTTTAAGCTTTTTGGTAACCGCGCCAATTTGATTTTATATCGCGACGGGGAATATGATTCTCAGTTCCAAAAGCGCTTGAAAAAGGACGATGAGCTAGTATTGTCTGGCATATCAAGATCAATTGATCAGAGTTTTGAGGCCTTTCAAGTCACAGATGGTGACTATTTCCCCCTTTTCCCCACTTTAGGAAAAGAGGCCCAGGCTTGGCTGGCCGCTCAAGGTTTCGAGAACCTGAACCTCAAAGACCGCTGGGCATTATTACAGAAGATGCTTGAAATACTCGATGAGGGGCATTTTTATGTGTTCAAGACGCCTAAAGGAATTGGATTTACTTTATTCCCACCTTCAGAGAATTTGCTTTATAAGTCAACCGATCCCATTGCCGCATTAAACCAGTTTTATGTGCTGCATTATTCGGTAGGGGAGTTTACAAGAGAGAAAAGTCAGGTGCAGGATGGCTTGGAACGAAATCTAGCCAAATCCCAACTCTACTTACAAGAACTCGAGAAGCAGAAGGTGATCAGAGAGACCAATGTGCCATTTGAGGAAATAGGTAATATTTTGATGGCCTATTTGCATCTCATTCCAGAAGGGGAGAGCAAGGTGACTTTGGAGGATTTCTATCGAAATCAACCGATTACGATTAAGTTGAATTCTACTTTAAGTCCGGCTGCGAATGCAGAGAATTACTATCGTAAGGCAAAGAATTTCAGTAAAGAATTGGCTCATTGGGAGGAGAACATTGCCCGTAAGCAGCAGGAAATCGAAGAAATCAAAGCTAAATTAATCGCTTTAGAATCCGTCGAAACCAGAAAAGGTTTGAAGCCCTTTTTAGCCATCGCCTTATCGAAAAATACAACAGAGGAGTTACCTTTCAAGCAGTTTGAAGTGGAAGGATGGGTGATTTGGGTAGGTAAGAATGCAAAAAACAATGATTTGCTGACGCTGAAATATGCAAAAAAACAGGATATCTGGCTTCATGCACGAGATGTTTCCGGTTCACATGTCATCATCCGAAATCCCCAAAATAAAACTGTTCCTGCCTTCGTCATTGAAAAAGCAGCTAGTTTAGCAGCCTATTTTTCTAAAAGACAGACAGAATCTTTTTGTCCAGTGATTGTTACATCGAAGAAATATGTGAGAAAAACAAAGGATCTACTACCAGGTATGGTCATTGTCGATAGGGAAGAGGAAGTGGTTTTAGTGAAACCCGAGCTTTGGGATTAGCACAATTCCGATAAAAATCTTAATTTAGACAATTAAAGACCAAAATTAACTACAAAACTCTATGCAATCAAACGGTTTACAAACACTCGATTACCTCGTTTTTCTCTTTTATTTCGTAGTAGTAGCTGGGTACGGCTATTGGATTTACAACAAGAAAAAATCTGAATTATCTGACTCAAATGACTTCTTTTTAGCAGAAGGTTCTCTAACTTGGTGGGCGATTGGTGCGTCACTAATTGCATCTAATATCTCTGCAGAGCAATTTATTGGTATGTCAGGTAATGGTTTCAGACTCGGTCTGGCCATTGCAACTTACGAATGGATGGCAGCAGCGACCTTACTAATAGTAGCGATTTTCTTCATGCCGATCTATTTGAAGAACAAAATCTTCACCATGCCTCAATTCTTATCGCAACGTTATTCTCCCACAGTGAGTTTAATTATGGCCGTTTTCTGGTTAATGTTGTACGTAGCGGTGAATTTGACGTCTATTTTGTATTTAGGAGCCCTAGCGGTAACGACTATTTCAGGTATTGACTTCACGGTTTGTATGATTGGAATGTCTGTATTTGCAGTAATTATCACCTTAGGTGGTATGAAAGTAATTGGATATACGGATGTTATTCAAGTGTTCTTTTTGATTTTAGGGGGACTTGCAACGACTTATTTGGCATTACAAATGGTCTCTGATCACTTCGGTGGTGAGGGTATGATGAGCGGATTAAATCATTTGATGACCAAAGCACCTGAACATTTCCACATGATTTTGAACAAGGATAACGCGAATTATCCATCCCTTCCAGGTCTTACCGTGTTAATCGGAGGTATGTGGATTATTAATTTGAACTATTGGGGATGTAACCAATACATTACTCAACGCGCTTTAGGAGCAGATCTCCCAACAGCTCGTAACGGTATTTTGTTCGCTGCATTTTTGAAAATGTTGATGCCTATTATCGTGGTTTTACCAGGTATCGCGGCTTATTTGTTGCACAAGGACGGTATGTTCCAGCAGGAGATGTTGAAAGACGGTGTAATCAACCAAGATAGTGCCTATCCAGTTTTATTGAACTTATTGCCTGCTGGTTTAAAAGGTCTATCCTTTGCAGCCTTAACAGCAGCTGTTGTAGCTTCTATGGCAGGTAAAGCGAATTCAATTTCTACGATCTTTACGTTAGATATCTACAAGAAATACATCAATACAGGTGCTTCAGAGAAGCAATTAGTTTCAATCGGACGAATTGCGGTAGTAGCTTCCATGGTGTTGGCGATTGCGATTGCACCATTTATGGGTATCGACAAAAAAGGTGGTTTTGAGTTCATTCAAGAGTATACCGGATATGTTTCTCCAGGTATTTTTGCCTTGTTTATTCTAGGTTTCTTCTGGAAAAGAACAACTTCCAATGCAGCACTATTTGCCTTAATTGGCGGGGTTACCTTCTCGATTTTATCGAAATACATTCCTACTTGGACGGGCGTTAATGATTGTATGTTCTATACGGCATTCCTTGATGGCGATGTGTATATGATTCCATTCATGGACCGCATGGGCTGGGTATTCATCTTCTGCGTGGTTTCTATGGTGATTATCTCCCTAGCTGATCCGGCGAGCAAGAACAATCCGAAAGGTTTAGAGATTGATGCCAAAATGTTCAAGTTAGAGCCATCTTTCATTTTAGGTACGGTTGTAGTGGTGATGGGATTGATTGCTCTTTATACTTATTTTTGGTAAAAGTTTCAGGTAAGGGTTTTAAAATTGTGCTGCGCAATAATTTTGTAAACCCTTACCTGAAATTTTTTCTGGTGATTAATTGACTAAGCCGCTTGCGGCGACTAAGCTGCGTAGCAGCGACTAAGACAAAGTCGACTAAGTCACAAAGTGACGACTAAGCTGCGTAGCAGCTGCACATTGACTAAGTTGCGCAGCAACGACTACATCAACAAAACCATGATTATTAAACTTCTTAAAAACCGGTCTGATATCGGTGCTGGGACGCGAGGATCGGACATGGGTATAGATGCCTTAGAAATTGCGGCTATCAATAAGGATGATGATTTTTTTCATCGCCATCTTTTTGAGGATATTGCTACTCATAACGAAACTATATACCAAAAGAATATCAATAGTTTTGCTAAAAGAATAGAACATGTTTTGCAACAATGCGAAAGAGTTTGTGATTCTGTTTCAACCAATCTACAAAAGGGCTATTTTCCAATCGTTTTATCCGGAGATCATTCATCCGCATTGGGCGTAATTAGCGGAATAAAAAAAGCCTATCCAGAGAAAAAGCTAGGGGTGGTTTGGATAGATGCACATGCAGATTTACATTCCCCATTTACATCTCCCTCGGGCAATATACATGGTATGCCATTAGCGGCAGCTATGAATTTGGATAACTTGGACTGTCGAATAAATCAAGTTTCAAATGAGACGGTTAATTCGTGGCAGCAATTAAAAAATATAGGTATTCAAGGGCCCAAAATGTCTCCAGAACAGTTGGTTTATTTTGGTTTAAGGGATTTTGAGAGTGCGGAGGAATCTCTTATTAATCAGTTTGACGTGATGCATTTTAAAGTAGAACAAATGCGTCAGGAAGGGATTAATGAATGTGTCCAAAAAGCCATTCTCCATTTGCAATCAACCGATATAATTTTTATTTCCTTTGACGTGGATTCGCTGGATTGTGATCAAATATCCTATGGAACTGGTACTCCAGTTAAGTCAGGATTTACCTCTGAAGAAGCCCTTTCAATTATTGAATTATTTATTTCTACGAGAAAAGTTGCTTGTCTAGAAGTAGCTGAAATTAACCCCTTGCTTGATAATAAGGGGAATAAGATGGCAGAAACGGCGTTTGATGTTTTGGCCAAATTAGAGAAGCATATCACGCAGTAGACAGTAGCCAGTGATCAGTAGACAGTGGGCAAAGTTCAAAGAGCAAAGTTCAAAGAATGTATATTCAATATCTCTGAATGTATCGCCGCAGGCGATTCCAACTTTGTACTTTTTGCTTTGATCTTTGTTCTTTGTTTCAGGAGTTTATAAAAACGCAAAGCGTTTTTATAAGGCTCCGGAAATAATCGAATCCACCACTCCCGGATCCAACAACGTAGATGTATCTCCCAAACTACCAAATTCACCCTCAGCTACTTTTCGTAAGATGCGGCGCATGATTTTGCCGGAACGGGTTTTAGGTAAACCGGTAACGAATTGAATCTTGTCTGGTTTTGCAATCGGTCCAATGACACGAGTAACGGTCGCTAAAATATCTTTGCGCATTAACGCATCATTCTCTGGCATATGCTCACAGATGACATAGGCATAGATTCCCTGTCCTTTGACATCATGAGGGAAACCTACTACTGCTGATTCCACAACGCCTGTGTGCATATTGATCGCATTTTCTACTTCAGCAGTGCCTATACGGTGTCCTGAAATATTCATGACATCATCTACACGCCCTGTGATGCGGTAATAGCCATCCTCATCCCGCATACATCCATCTCCAGTGAAATAGAGTCCCGGATACGTAGAGAAATAGGTTGATTTGCAACGCTCGTGATCCCCGTAGGTGGTGCGAATGATTCCTGGCCAAGGATATTTGATACATAAATTTCCATTTACGCCATTGCCTTCTATCTCTTTGCCGTTTTCGTCAACGAGTATAGGTTGAACACCTGGCAATGGTAAAGTGGCATAGGCTGGCTTTAATGGGGTAATTCCGGCGATAGGCGAAATCATGTGACCACCTGTTTCGGTTTGCCACCACGTATCAACAATAGGGCATTTCCCTTTGCCAACGTGATCATTGTACCAATGCCATGCTTCCACATTTAACGGTTCACCTACGGAACCTAGGACGCGTAGTGAGCTCAAGTCTTTGTTGGTGATGTATTCATTTCCCATTCCCATCAGTGATCTAATCGCTGTAGGTGCGGTGTAGAAAATGTTGACTTGGTGTCTTTTGATGATGTCCCAAAAACGTCCCGCTTCCGGATAGGTAGGAACACCCTCGAATAAAATGGATTTTGCGCCATTTAAAAGCGGTCCATAGACTAAATAGGAGTGGCCCGTAATCCAGCCAATATCTGCGGTGCAGAAATAAACTTCGCCTGGATTGTATTGGAATACATTTGCGAATGTATAGGCCGTGTAAACCATGTAGCCACCACAGGTGTGAACGACACCTTTTGGCTTTCCTGTAGAACCTGAAGTATATAAAATAAACAAGGGGTCTTCTGAGTTCATGACTTCAGCTGGGCAATCTGCTGAAGCTTCGTGCTCAGCTTCATCCCACCAAAGATCCCGACCCTCCAGCATGGAAACTGGAGTATTTGTCCGACGTTTAACAATCACTTTTTCGACAGATGGACAATTCGCAATGGCGTCATCTACCGTTTCTTTCATGGGAATCTCCTTGTTCCCACGAACGGCTCCATCAGTCGTTAAAACGATTTTGCAGGTCGCATCATTGACGCGATCCGCTATGGATTGGGCAGAGAATCCGCCAAAAATAACGGAGTGAATCGCCCCAATTCGAGCGCAAGCTAAAACGGCAATCGCTAATTCAGGAATCATCGGCATGTAAATGCACACACGATCTCCTTTTTCAACCCCTTGTGATTTTAAGGCATTGGCCACTTTGCAAACACGAGTGTAAAGTTCGCGGTAGGTCAGAGTTACGGCTGCATCACCTGGTTCATTGGGCTCATAGATAATGGCTGCTTGATCAGGAATCGTCTTTAAATGGCGATCTAGGCAGTTAGTGGTTATGTTTAATTGACCGTCTTCAAACCATTTGACCGAATAATCGTCAAAACTCCAGTCTAGGACTTTCGTAAATGGTTTAGACCATTCAAATTCATTCGCGATGCTCGCCCAGAATTTCTCTGGTTCTTGCACGCTTAATTCATACGTTTTCTGGTAATCCGCTAGGCTGGTAATTCTCATAATTAAATGTTGTCAAATTCTCCCTGAAGGGAATAATAGCCAAAAAGGCTCATTCCAATCGAAATGAGAGGTGCTAATACAAAGGTGTAAATGATGGCAGGGACGAGGTCGTTACCGCCTTTGGCCCATAAAGGAACCGCTTGAAAATAAATCAAATAAATGCCTGCACCGATTCCTAGACCGATCCAAACTATGCCTAAAATGCGTTTGATGAGGTTCATGCTGCTGCTTTTTTATCTGATTTGATGTAAATAACTCCGATCACCACGCAGACACTAATTAAAGCGATAGGGTAGTTTAATCCTTCTAAATAGGGTTTTTGAACGACTCCTGCCGTTTGCGCATTCGAGACTAAAAAAGTCGCTATGGCGGGCATCAATCCCCCAAAAACGCCATTTCCAATGTGGTAAGGCAAGGACATGGAGGTATATCGAATTTTTGTCGGGAACATCTCCACTAAAAACGCAGCAATAGGGCCATAGGCCATGGTTACGAAAGAAATGAGGCAAAATACATAACCGATGAGTGTCCACTGATCTGTCTCATTTATTTTAATGCTAATCTTGGATTCTGTTTTGTCAGACGAAATCTCTGTGATGATATTTTTATACGAACTACCATCTGTAAA
>NZ_JBIIBQ010000030.1:0-31986 GCF_044239315.1 Aquirufa sp.
AAATTCTTTTGTTAAAGTCGTCGTCTTGCCATTTAAAGTCATCTTTTCTGAACCGGGAACCACTGTTTTATTTGTCACATCCACAGTTTTATACATCTGGTCAAAAATGGGGCGATAGGCAAGAACCGCTATGATCATACCCGCCATCATAATTCCTTTGCGACCTATTTTATCTGATAACGCACCAAATAATACAAATAGAGGGGTTCCTAGTAAAAGGCCGATGACTAATATCGTATTCGTTTGAATATCATCCAGATTGCAAATCTTTAATAGGAATGTTTGTGCATAAAACTGGCCGGTATACCAGACTAAACCTTGCCCCATCGTAGCCCCGAACAAGGCTAAAAGCACATATTTTAGATTCAATTTATTGCCAAATGATTCCTTTAGCGGGTTTTTACTAATTTTTCCCTCGGCTTTGGCCTGCTCAAACATAGGCGATTCCTCCATGTTTTTGCGGATTAAAAGGGAAACGAGAACCATCAGAATCGAGACTAGAAATGGGATTCTCCAGCCATATTCATCGAATGCTTCTTTACTCATGGATGCCCTGGTGGCCATAATAACGGCTAAAGAAATAACTAAACCTAAAGTAGCTGTCGTTTGAATCCAGGAGGTAAAAAATCCGCGTCTTTCAGCAGGAGCGTGTTCGGCCACATAGGTTGCGGCTCCACCGTATTCTCCTCCTAATGCAAGTCCTTGTAACAGACGTAGTGTCAATACTAAAATGGGTGCCCAAGCTCCAATAGTGGCATAAGAGGGAATTAATCCAATCGCAAATGTCGCACCTCCCATCAACATGAGGGTGACCATAAAGGTATATTTTCTTCCGATTAAATCGCCTAAACGACCAAAAACTAAAGCACCAAAAGGACGCACTACAAATCCTGCAGCAAAAGTGGCTAAAGTGTTTAGAAAGGCGGCGGTAGGATTATCTGTTGGAAAGAATTTGGTCGATAATACGGTGGCTAAACTTCCAAAAATGTAAAAATCATACCACTCGATTAAGGTACCCACTGACGACGCACTAATAATGTAGGCGAGGCTTTGTTTTTTGGTTGACATTATTTTAAATAGGTTTTAACAAATCTAAAATTTTCTACCTAATTCTGCTAAATTTGAGCCAAAATTCTTGTTTATGTTTACAGAAACGCAACGCTTCAACCAATGGTGGTTATGGTTGATCTTGATTGGATCATGGATTACGATGATGTATGCCATTGCCACCGTGTCACCTCCCACAACCATCACGTTTATTATATCATTTGGTCTAGGGATGTTGATACCTGTGTTGTTTTGGCAAATGAAATTAGTGACTAGAATCGCAGAAGAAGGTATTTATGTGCGATTTACTCCGTTCCACTTCAAGGAGAAATTTTATGATTGGGATTCTCTTTCTGCTTGCTATGTCCGAACGTATAGTCCCTTGATGGAATACGGTGGCTGGGGTATAAAATATGGCTTTGGTGGTCAAGGCTTAGTCTATAATGTATCAGGAGATATAGGTCTTCAACTGAAATTTAAGGAGGGTGAACCTTTATTAATTGGGACCCATAAAGGGGAGGAGATCAAGGCGTTATTAGCCGAATTAGGACGTTTAACCGAATCTGTGAAATAAAAGGCGTACCTTTGCGCCACATTATGAGGATGTTTGTTATTATTTCATTGCTCATAACACATCTTTATACATTTTTATGTCATTCGAATCATTGCACCTCATTGAGCCTATTTTAAAGGCGCTCAAAGAAGAGGGTTACAGTAATCCTACCCCCATTCAAGCTCAATCTATTCCTATCGTCCTTCGTGGAACGGATTTATTAGGTTGTGCCCAAACAGGGACAGGTAAAACCGCAGCGTTTACGTTGCCCATCATTCAGCTGTTAGAAGAGAACAAAAGCTTCTCGAAAAATAAGAAAGTTCGTGCCCTAATTGTGACTCCTACTAGGGAGTTAGCAATTCAGATTGGAGAAAGTTTCCGTGCGTATGCTCGTCATACGGATTTGAAATATGCCGTTATTTTTGGTGGTGTAGGCCAAAGTCCTCAAGTTTCAGCCATCCGCAGCGGTGCTGACGTAGTGATTGCTACGCCTGGACGTCTTTTGGACCTCATGAACCAACGCCTTTTATCGATTGCAGACGTGGAATACTTCGTTTTAGACGAGGCTGACCGTATGTTGGATATGGGTTTCATCCACGATGTGAAGAAATTATTAGCTGCTTTGCCGCACAAGCGTCAATCGCTATTCTTCTCAGCGACGATGCCCCCTGAAATTGTGAAACTAGCAGGTAGTATTTTAAGAAATCCCGCCTCCGTATCCGTTACTCCTGTTTCTTCTACTGTCGAAATCATCAATCAATCGGTCTATTTCGTAGATAAAGGAAACAAAAACGACTTATTGCTCGACATCTTACAAGACACATCGATTAAAACAGCCTTAGTCTTTACCCGTACAAAACATGGCGCTGACAAGGTGGTGAAAATGTTATTAAAGGCAAGTATTAAGGCGGAAGCCATTCACGGTAATAAGTCCCAAAACGCGCGTCAAACAGCCTTGAAAAACTTCAAAGCCCAAACAACGCGTGTACTTGTCGCAACCGACATCGCCGCTCGTGGTATTGATATTGACGAATTGGAATACGTAGTCAACTTCGAATTATCGAACATCGCTGAAACTTATGTGCACAGAATCGGTCGTACAGGCCGTGCAGGGGCAAAAGGAGCGGCTATATCCTTCTGTGATATTGAAGAGAAAGCGTATTTAAAAGATATTGAGAAATTAATCGGGAAGAAGATTCCAGTAGTGGAAGCGCATAAATACCCGATGAAGGTTTTGCATGTCGAAAAAGCAGCGAAGAAGCCACAAGGCCAACCTCGCCATGGCGGCGCTGCTCGTCCTGGAGCACCAGCAGCTGCTGATGCGAAGCCTGCTCGTTCTTTCGATAAGGCAAGTTCAGGTCGTAAATGGTACGGTAAGAAAAATACCTATTGATAATTGAGTAAAGCTAAAAAAATATTGCTCGTCATTGTAGGTCCCACAGCCGTGGGTAAGACCGCACTTTGTGTGGATTTAGCGAAGCACCTACAGACGGACATTATTTCAGCTGATTCCCGTCAATTTTACCGAGAACTAGCGATAGGAACCGCCAAACCCTCTTTAGAAGAACAGGGTGGGGTAAAACATCATTTCATTGATTCTCATTCGGTGGAGGATTATTTCTCACCCGGGGATTTTGAGCGGGAGGCGACAGCACTTCTGGAGAACTTGTTTCAAAAACACGACGTGGTCATTGCCACGGGTGGTTCTGGATTGTATATCAAAGCTTTAACGGAAGGATTAGATGAGATGCCTGAGGCAGATTTAGATCTACGGGAATCATTGAATAATCGGTTGAAGAAGGAAGGTCTTTGGGCCTTATTCTCTGAATTAAAGTCCCTCGATCCAGAATATGCGGCGCAAGTGGATGCCAAAAACCCTCAACGCGTCATTCGCGCGCTAGAAGTTTGCCTTTCTACCGGGAAACCCTATTCAGAATTTCGTTTAGCCCAAAAGCCCGCTAGGCCTTTCCAAGTCATCAAAATCTGTTTAGAGCGTCCGCGCGAAGAATTATATACGCGTATTGATCAACGAATGGATCAAATGTTAGCGGCTGGTTTGATGAAAGAAGCGAAGGCTTTTGAAGATAAGCAGCATTTGTACGCACTGAAAACTCTGGGTTATAAGGAGATCTATGGTTTTCTGCGAGGAGAATACGATGAAGCAGAAATGATTCGCTTATTAAAGCGCAATAACCGGCATTATGCGAAGAAGCAGATGACCTGGTTTAGAAATCAAGATGCATATACCTACCTGCATCCTAGCACAGCTTTTGTGGAGATTTTGAAACGATTAGAGGCTTAAATAGGCTTCCAAGCCGCCTTCGAGGTGGTCAATTTGAGTGAAGCCTTTGGCCTTCAATAAACGCAAAGCAATCAAACTCTGCGTCCCATTATAGCAGATAATCACCCAGTTTTTCTCCCTAGAAATTTCATCGATGCGCCCCAAAAGCACATCCAATGGAACGTGAAAACCTCCTAAATTAAAGTCATCCCACTCTCTGGGCGTCCTTATATCTAGGAGGTTTACCTGTGTTAAATCAGCTTTGAATTCAGCCGCGGTCATCTTAGTAACCTGCCGCTTGCCACGCCATCATGCCGCCCAATACATTGCGGACATTCGTATAGCCTTCAGCTGTTAAATAGTCTTTCGCACGACCAGAACGCGCCCCAGAACGGCAATGAATCAAAATCTCCTCATTTTTCAAATGAGATATCTCATCCAAACGATCCGGCAATTCACCCAAAGGGATCAATGTCGCACCAATATTGAACTCATCAAACTCATATTCTTCGCGAACATCAAATAAATGTAAGGCCTCGCCTTTATCCATTCGCTCCTTTAATTCTTCAATTGTAATATCCATCGTATTAATTATTTCCGTCACCTACCACCCAAACATCAATCGTATCACCCGGATGAATACTTGTTCCATCGCACGTTGCACACGTTTGTTTGAATACAGTTCCTGCTTCTAAATCGCTATTGGCCTCATAGGTCACTTTGCCTAATTTCAAATTCATTCCCGCTAATATAATCGACACCTCATCAATTGGTTTGCCAATCAAATCAGGTAATTCAATCTCCGCATTTGCCGTTCCATTTCCGATATACAAATCGACCTCAGTTCCCTTCGGAATACTGCTTCCAGCCGTTATTTTACGTCCCAAAGCCTGCATATCAATCACCTCTTTCAATCTCGGATCATTCACCTGGTGCACAATCCCTTTCTTCAATCCCGCAATCACCAATTGCTGTTCAGCACTACGCACTGAAAGACCAATTAAATTAGGCATTCGAATCGTGGGAGGGGTCTCTGAATTAATAGTAATGTAGATTTTACGACCTGATTTCACCAATGCATTGGGCAATGGATATTGCGATAAAATGGTCAATGGGGGCTTATCAGCCACAAACGTGCAATCCGATATTTCGTATTCTAGGTTATTCGCGTCTACCGATTCCTCCATCTTATCCATCGACATCCCTTTCAAATTAGGAACTTTGATGGTTTCGCCGTGGTGAGTGCTCCAAGGTAAATAGACGAAAAAGAAACCAAAGAAGAGTACTAAAAACAACGTCACTAAAATCGCTACGTGCAGGTAGAAGTCCTTTTTTGATTTAGTTGAAATGATCGCCATGGAAGTATGAATCTATTGTAGCGCAATTTACTAAATCTTATTAAAGCATAAAGCATAAAGCACAAAGAATAAAGTCAGTATTGAAGTTGTATGACCTAATATTTGCACAAATCATCAAAATGGAGGCTTTTACCTCCATTTTGATTCCAACTTTATTCTTTGTGCTTTATGCTTTATTCTTTTCCTTCAACTCTCTACTCTGATAAACAAAAAAGGGGCTTGCGCCCCCATTTTGAAATTATCTATACTCTATACTCTCTACTCCGGACCACCGACTACCGACTACCGATTACTGGCTACCGGATACTGACTAATACTTAAAAACCTTATCCCCCGCCATTACCTCTTGCATTTTCTCATCAAAAGTAACGCGTTGTCCCGTGCGGTAAGCTGCATTGGACATGATAGTAGCGATCGAGTGTTGGTAACCAGCCTCGATTGGAGCGTTTGGTGTTTTGCGAGAACGAACGCATTCCATCCAGTTTTTCACGTGGTTGAAAGTTAAAACGTCTCCACCTGTGTCTGCGTCAGTCGCTACTTTAGCTCCTTCGATTTTCATCGTTGGTAATAAGTTCGCTTGTAAGCCCATCGCTTTTGCTTCGCGCTCACGTAGACCGCCGTTAGGGGAGATCGTATTTGTATCTAAGTTTAATTCACCGCCGTTTGAGTAGTAAATTTCTTTCGTACCACCTGCGGAGTTAGAGAAGCGTGAGGTGAATTGAACTTGGAATCCTTTGGTTCCTTTTCCATAATCCATTACCACTGTCATGGTATCTGCATTCACACGGCCATCGTTCCATTGGTAGATACCTCCGTTTGCCACCACTGAATTCGGGTGAGATAGGCCTGAGAACCAGTGCACGGTATCGATTTGATGCGACATCCACTGTCCTGCAATTCCAGAAGAATAAGGCCAGAACAGGCGGTATTCTAAGTATTTACGTGGATCAAATTTATCTGCTGGTCGGTTCATTAAGTAACGTTTCCAGTCGATATCTGATTCTTTTAAAATGCTTGTTAATTCTGGACGTCTCCAGCGACCTGGTTGGTTGACATTCCACATCAATTCCACCATTTTGATATCACCAAATTTACCTGACTTGATGAATTCATCCGCAGCCCAGTAGTTTTCGCCTGAACGACGTTGAGAACCGATTTGAACGATCTTGCCAGAGTCTTTTACTGCCTTTAAAACCGCACGATTATCTTCCATTGTTTCAGCTAATGGTTTTTCCGTATAGGTATCGCAACCTGCTTTTACTGCCTCAATAGTGTGTAAAGCGTGTTGGAAGTCAGCTGTAGAAATGAAAACAGCATCGATTCCTTTGGCAGAATACAATTCTTCATTGTTTCTGTAGGTCTGGATAGATCCACCTAATTCTTTTTCTAAATAGGCTTTTCCCTCGTCTCTACGGCGGTTCCATAGATCAGATAAGGCGACCATTTCGAAGTTCATTCCTTTGGCCAAAGCCTTAAATGGAGGAACATGTGATGCCCGGTGACGATCAGAGAAACCCACGCAAGCCACGCGAACGCGGTCATTTGCGCCAAGAATCTTGCTGTACGATTTTGGGCTAAAAGCTAAAGTACCTAGAGAAGCTAGGGCACCTTTGTGTAAAAATTCTCTTCTTTCCATAGGTTGGTTTAGTTAATTTCTCTGATTTTGATGTTTTTATAGAATACGGAATCCCCGTGCTCTTGGAAAAGGATTGGTCCTGAATCTTGCGCTCCAAAACCATCCCATACTTTATGCTTGCTATGTGCTACTAAGACTTTGAAGATATTGCTTTTTCGCTCGTATTCGATCACTTTAAAGCCATTTAACCAGTGTTGGACGATGTTGTTTGGATAAACAATGATACGTCCTTGATTCCATTCACCTACTTTCTTTTGGAAACGACCATCAATTTTATTCGATGGAATGATGTCATATAAACTCGCTAACGTGCGGTTTCCTACGGTTCCTAGCTTTGCGTCCGGGTGTTTTGCATCATCTAAAACTTGGTATTCTAAACCGATGGCAGACATACCTGAGTTATAGGATTCATTTACGAAATATTTTACACCTGAGTTTGCGCCTTCTGTTAACTTGAAATCAAAAGTTAGCTCAAAAGCTGAGAATTTGTCGTTGGTCAAGATATCTCCACCATTGCCTGATTCTTTGCCACCTTTACTATTTACATGTAGTGTTCCGTCCTCTACTGTCCAAACTGAAGGAGGAGCAGTTGTCTTGAAAGCAGAACGGAAACCTGTTAAGTCTTTTCCATTAAATAATAAGCGGAAACCTTGTGCTTTTTCTTGATCGGAGATCTTATTTAATAGATAATTATCTACTACAACTTTATTGTCCAAAGGACGTGGTTGCATATCTTTTCCCGTTTGAATGCGGATGTTTTTCCACATCACCTGCGTGCCTGCATTTACATTTGTATTAATCGCATGCACTTGAAAGGCAATAAAACCTTTTGCCGTCATATCATCTACTAAGTAAGTCACTGGGATGTCATTAATCCAGGTGCGGATGGTAGACCCAATCGCCTCTACACGGTAATGGTTCCAAACATCCCCTAATTTAAATGCCTTCTTCGCCTCTGGTTTTAATTCATTTTGTGCTAACCACCCGCGTCTTGCCTCGTCATAGATCCCTCCAGACCAACCTCTAGTTGAAGGGTCGATTTCTACCTGGTAACCATGCACGCGTCCATTTTGGTATTCAGGAATAGATAAACTTCTGAATTGAACCCCAGAATTCATCTTATTGTCTACTTTGACATCAAATTCTAGGATGAAATCGCCGTATTCTTGTTCGGTGGCCATGAAAGAGTTAGGTGTATTAGCCACGGTAGTTCCCACCATAACTCCATCCTTTACTTCATATTTTGCCTGTCCATTGAGCTGTTTGAATCCTTTGAAGGTTTTGCCATCGAATAGGTTGGTCCATTTTTGAGCTTGTACTTGTTGCAAACCAACCGTCAAAAACAAGCTTAAAAAGGGTATAATCAATTTTTTCATAGTTTTTTAGTTTTCTTTGAAAGGCTTAGTTCTTCGAAATTTACTCAAATATCTTTAAATAATTTACTTTAGATGGGTGTCAAAATCAGGTCAATAAATTTGTAATCCTACAGGGGCGGATATCAGCCGTATTCTATTAAATTTGTAGATTAATTTGAAGAATATGCAAAAACAGACCAAAGCCATCCGCATTCAAGCCGAAAGATCTCAAAACAGAGAGCATTCTGTGCCATTGTATTTGACTTCAAGCTTCACTTTTGATGATGCGGAGCAGGGTAGAGCGATTTTCGCCGAAGAAATGGCGGGTAATATTTATTCTCGTTACATGAATCCAAATGTGGATGAATTTGTGGAGAAGATGAATATGCTGGAAAATGCAGAGGATGGTATCGCATTTTCTACTGGGATGGCTGCTATTTTTGCTTCGATGGCTGGTCTTTTAAAGGCTGGAGATCACATAGTGGCCTCCAATGCTTTGTTTGGGTCTTGCATCCAGATTTTAACGAAGATTACCTCTAAATGGGGCATCGAATGTACCTTCGTTCCAGGCGCTGACATCAATGCCTGGAAAGCAGCGTTCAAACCAAATACAAAATTCTTTTTCTGCGAATCTCCATCAAATCCTGGTCTAGAGTTGATTGACATAAAAGAATTAGCTGCCTTAAAAGAAGACAATGATATCATTTTAGCCGTTGATAACTGCTTTGCCACGCCTATTTTGCAAACTCCATTGGATTTGGGGGCTGATTTAGTGATTCACTCCGCAACAAAATACATCGACGGCCAAGGCCGTGTTTTAGGTGGTGTAATCTGCGGGAAAAAAGTATATATTGATGAGATTCGTTTCTTTGC
This sequence comes from Aquirufa sp., assembly GCF_044239315.1. GTDB lineage: Bacteria > Bacteroidota > Bacteroidia > Cytophagales > Spirosomataceae > Aquirufa. The sequence goes on from NZ_JBIIBQ010000030.1 coordinate 9,104, forward strand.
GAGACATACAGGGCCATCTTTATCAGTGTTTAACGCATGGGTACTTTCTAAGAGTTTAGAGTTATTGGATTTAAGAATGCAGAAGCATTCAGAAAATGCGCAGTCGTTAGCGGAAGTACTTGAAGGACATAAAGCCCTACATGCAGTTAAATACCCTTTTTTAAAATCACATCCTCAATATGAATTAGCTAAACGTCAAATGAAATACGGCGGTGGCATTCTCACCATCGACATTAAGGGTGGATTTGAAAAGGTGATAGCCTTTAGTAAGTTATTGAAGATAGCCTCAATCTCACCTAATTTAGGTGATACTCGTACAATTATTACACATCCTGCCTCAACTACCCACGCTAAAATACCAGCAGAAGAGAAAGCAGCTTTAGGAATCACGGATGGTTTAGTTCGTATAGCAGTAGGTTTAGAATCTATTGGGGATTTAAAAGCGGATTTCTTACAAGCCCTTAATCAAATTAGCTAATGTGGATCGCTCTGATCGTCTGTTTGCTTTTGTTGACCGTAAATGTCGTGATTGGCGTTTATGTAGAACGAAAGTTGTCTGCTTTTATGCAGGATCGATTAGGGCCAATGAATGTCGGTAAATGGGGCTTGTTGCAAGTATTTGCAGATCTATTGAAGTTATTTCAAAAGGAAGATATTGTTCCAGAAAATGCTCAAAAGCGGTTATTTCTGATGGCTCCTTGGATCATATTTTTATCTGTTTTTGGAGCATTTTCTGTTATCCCTTTAAGTTCTGGTACTTTTTTACAGGGAAGTCAAACCCAGATGGGGTTGATGCTCTTAATGGGGATAATTTCATTAGATAGTTTGGGCATTTTGTTAGCAGGGTGGACTTCTAATAATAAGTATTCACTTTTAGGTGCTATTCGTTCTGCTGCACAGCTCGTTTCGTACGAGATTCCTTTGGGTTTAACCATTTTATGTGTTGTGTTGATTTCTGGCTCACTCAATTTGCAGGATATTTCTTTGCAGCAGGGGATTTTCGCTTCAGAAACACAGTACCTATTTGGAATAAAAAGTCTAGGCATCGATGTGACACAAGTAGGAGGTTTCTTAAGTTGGAATGTGGTGCGAATGCCTTTGTTTTTCTTTTTGTTCGTCATCTATTTTATTGCCTCCTTAGCCGAAGCGAATCGGGCTCCTTTTGACATTCCAGAGGCCGAGTCTGAACTAGTAGGCGGTTTTCATACAGAATATGCAGGTATGCGTTGGGCTTTGCTATTTCTCTCGGAATATGGAATAATGCTTCTTGTAAGTGTTTTAGGGGTTATTTTATTTTGGGGAGCTTGGTATTCTCCATTGCCTAATATCGGATCTGTTCGTTTGGCAGATTGGACGAATGGCCAGCCTGGCAGCGTCTATGCAACGCTGATTGGTTTTATTTGGCTGATGTTTAAAACCTATATTCTGATAGCCATCCAAATGTGGGTTAGATGGACACTTCCTCGTCTTCGGGTAGATCAGCTGATGTATTTGTGCTGGAAAGTGCTGACCCCCTTTGCCCTGATTTTCGTCGCAATATCTGCGCTTTGGTCGCTAATAATGTAAGTAATCCGCATTATTCTTTGTTTCTTTACCGATTACGTTTGCAAACCTACTATCTATGATCAAACTCTTACCCAGAGTCTTTTGCTTAGGGCTTTTATTTATCCTATCGCATCAAAGCAATGCACAAAACACCTCACTTCCTGCCTTATTTGGTAAGGTTATTGATGCCTCTACTGGAGAGCCGTTGAAAGGGGCAGATATTTCTGTTGATTTTAAAAAGTCAGGAGTCACAACGGATACACTCGGTAATTTCAAGGTGTATTTGCCCTATGGGGAATGGGTCGTAAAGGTTAGTTATGTAGGATACAATCCCTACCGTACGAAAATTAACCTCAAGGGGAATACAGAGTTAAACGTAGAATTGAAAAACGTTACGAAGCAATTAGAAGAGGTAATTGTTTCTAGTGCGGCTACGAAGCGGGATATTCAGACACCTTCTTTAGGAGTAACTGTATTAAGCTTAAAGGGTATTAAGAAGTTACCTACCATGATGGGCGAGGTGGACGTGATTCGTAGTTTACAATCCCTTCCGGGTGTTTCCTCCGTGGGTGAAGGCGCTAATGGATTGAATATTCGGGGTTCGAATGTAGACCAAAATTTAATTTACATCGATGATACCCCTATTTTTAACCCGACGCATATGTTTGGTTTATTCTCCGTGTTTGCTTCAGATGCCATTCGTGATTTAGAATTATACAAAGGTGGGGTGCCCACCCGTTTTGGCGGTCGTACAGCTTCGGTATTAGACATTAAGATGATTGAGCCTAACACCGAAAAATTCAAAATGCAAGGGGGTATTGGTTTAGTTTCAAACCGAGTAATGGCTGAAATTCCGATTATTAAAGATAAGTTATCGGTATTAGTAGCTGGACGACTTTCTGTCAATGATTTTATGTTTAAATGGTTTGCACCGGATTATCTAAAAAATCTTCGGGCTAACTTCTCTGATGTGGCGACGAAGATTTATTTCCGTCCTAACACAAAAAACACGATCTCCCTTTCGACTTATTTGAGTCATGATTTTTACCGAGTGGATTCGTTATTTAGCATTGAGAACGTTATAGCGAAGCAAACCTCGTTTAATTATGGCCATAAAAATATGGCTTTGCACTGGAATCACTATTTTTCATCCAAACTTAACATGATGATAAGTGGTGCTGTGACAGATTATTCAACGAAGACTTTTGCCCCAGATTCGGTCAATACGATTAATTTACTAAGTTCTATTCTGTACCGAAATGTAACAGCAAGTTTCGATTACCAACCTCGGGAAAACCACAAAATGAATTTTGGTATTACGGGAACTCGCTACGATATAGATCCAGGTAATTTGAATGAGGGTATTGTTTCTAGAGTGGCCTCAGTAAAATTACCCGATGAGCAGTCGTATGAATTAGGTATTTTCGCGGACGATGAATGGACTTTGAGTCCGAAGTTAACCCTACAGGCAGGTTTGCGTTATTCTCATTATTACCGCATGGGTGCTGGGACAGAAAATGTATATGCACCAGGTCAAATGCCATCTTTGAATTCTGTGATTCGCAAAAATACATATGCTCCAGGGGAGGTAATGGCCTCTTATGGAGGTTTCGAACCTCGAGTTACGATGAAGTATTCTTTAGCGGAGACTGCAACCATGAAATTTGGCTATAATAGACAACAACAATTTTTCCAATTATTATCTAATAACACCACTCCTTTGCCTACATCTCGCTGGAAGACAGCAGATAATTTCATCAAGCCTCAGCAGAGTGATTTTCTCTCCTTGGGTCTATTCAAGACCTTTAATGAAAACGTCTATGAGGCGTCTATTGAAACCTATTATAGGGACGTCAGAAATACCTTGGATTTCGTTTCTGGAGCAAACCTTCAATTGAATCCGAATATCGAAACGCAATTGGTTACGGGTAAAAGTAAAGCGTATGGGATGGAATTAATGGTACAAAAGAAGAAGGGAGAAGTATCCGGTTGGGTGTCTTATACCTACGCTCGGGCCTTTAATCAGATGATTGGTGATTTTCCTGAAGTGCAGTCAATCAATGGGGGAGAATGGTTTGCCACGAATTATGATAAGCCACACACCTTGAATATGATGTTAAATATTCAGCCCACGACTCACCATAGTTTCTCCTTTACCTTTGCCTATAACACGGGTCGTCCTTTTTCGTCCCCGTCAGGATCCTATGAGATCGGAGGTAAAAAATTCCCTGTTTTTGCAGATCGAAATAACGATCGAATTCGAGATTATCACCGCTTAGATTTTTCATGGACAATCAATAATCCTTCTATGAAAAAGCAACGTTGGGAGGGTAGTTGGGTATTTACGGTCTATAATTTGTATGGTCGTCAAAACCCTTATTCTGTATTCTTTAAATCGACGAGGCAAGGCTTGCGCGCATATGAATTAAGTGTATTCGCCTCTCCATTTATCTCTCTAACTTATAATTTCAAATTCTTGTAATATGTCTTTTTCATTCAAAAAAATAAGTTTTTATGTCTTGCTCATCGGTTGTGCGACCTGGGCATGCGTGAAACCGATTACCGATTTTGTTCAAATTGACTCTACCTCATTTACAACTATTGAGGCGGATATTTCCGATGATGCACAATTAAGTAAAGTTCGATTAACTAGTTCGGCTAATCGTTTAACTTCACAATTAGCTCTTCCTATATCGAAGGCAGTCGTTTCAGTTACTGACCAAGAGGGTGTAAAAACAACCTTTACAGAAGGGGTTCCAGTAGGCACCTATTATCCACCTAAAGGATTCGTTGGAAAAGTAGGATCTTCTTATAAGTTAAATGTGAGGACGTTAACGGGCCAAACTTATGAAAGTACTTCAGAAACAATGAAGGCAGTTCCGGAGATTGAAAATGCTATTTCTCGTTTTGAAATTTTTGATCAATATTCGAAAGTAGATATTCGCAGAGCTGGATTTACGGTCTATTTAGATTTTAAAGATACTCCAGCGGAGGGGGATTTTTACCTTTGGAATTGGAAACATTATTCTAGAGTTGGTTATTGTGCCACTTGCACCGACGGAGGTACTTTTGACTTTAGAAGAAATGAATGTGTTCAGCCAAGAAATCGAACGGAGGCCATTTTGAATTATATGTGCGATGGAAATTGTTGGGATATTTCCACTAACAATGATTTGAATGTATTTTCGGATGTGTTAACGAATGGTCAGCGAGTAGTGGGTCGCCAGGTGGCACGAATTCCGTTTGATAATTGGACACCTTACTATTTCCGCTTAGAACAACGATCTGTTACAAAAAATGCCTACGCCTTTTACCAATCATTAATCTCCCAAGTACAGTCATCAGGATCCTTGTTTGACGTTCCTGCTGAAACGCGTTTTAGCTTAAACATTAAATCTTTAACGAATCCCACGGAGCGTGTATTAGGAATATTTAATGTTTTCTCCGTACGAAAGAAAATTTTTATCATTGACCGTAGGAAGGATATACCAGCAGGGGAGTTTCCGATAATTACGGTTGTGCCAGGAGAAACTTACGCATGTCCACCTGGATCAGTGGGTTGCCTTGATAAGGCACCTTGTATTGAATCACCTACCAGAACAAAAATTACTCCGGAAGGTTGGGTATTCTAGTTTTTTAGGCACAAATTTGTGCTTTAATTATACCTATGATCGGAGTTTTATTAGTGAATCTGGGAACACCAGATGACCCAGGCACATCCAGTGTCCGTAAATATTTACGGGAATTTTTAATGGATGGCCGTGTGATTGATATCCCCTATCCATTTCGCTATTTACTAGTGAATGGAATCATTGCTCCTTTTCGAGCACCTCAATCTGCTAAAATCTATAAAGAGTTATGGGAAGAGCGTGGCTCTCCTCTTAAGTTTTATGGAGAAGATGTTTGCGCATCTTTAGCGGCCTCATTAGGCGAAGGATATATGGTTCGTTTAGCCATGCGCTATCAGAGTCCAGATCTAAAAACAGCCATGGCTGAGATGGAGAAAGCGAATCTGAAGAAACTAATCATCATTCCTTTCTTCCCTCAATATGCATCCGCTACTACCGGTTCAGTATACGAACGGGTGATGGAATTGATGTCCAATTGGCAGATCATGCCTTCTGTTTCTTTAGTGAGTTATTTTTATCAACACCCCATATTTGCTAAGTATTTTGCGGATAAAGCGGCGAATTACCAAAAAGACGTAGACTTTGATTACTATTTGTTCTCGTACCATGGAGTTCCAGAACGACATATTCGCAGAGGGGACTTGACGAAGAATACCTGTGTTTTTGGCACATGCTGTGAATCGATTACCGAAAAAAATCACGGTTGTTACCGGGCTCAGTGCCATGAAACAACCCGATTAATTGCCAAAGAAATGGGCTTAAAGCCTGGAACGTACGGGACAGCTTTTCAAAGCCGTTTAGGCCGCGATCCTTGGTTACAACCCTACACGGACGACACTATTAAAAAGCTCGTCAAAGAGGGCAAAAAGAAGATTTTAGCCTTCTCTCCAGCCTTCGTTGCGGATTGTTTAGAAACGACCATCGAAGTAGGAGAGGAGTACAAGGAATTGTTCGAAGAAGCGGGTGGCGAGCATTGGCAGTTAGTGGAAAGTTTGAACAACTCCCCAGAATACGTAGCGCTTTTAGATGACCTTGTAAAGAATTCATAGCATGGTAGCATTACTATTAACTATTGTATTCTCGGTATTATTATTAGTGAATTTTCGAGCACATGCAAAATTCAATATCGATACCCGCATCGCCATTCTACTGAATTATCCCGTTTGTTTTCTAACGGGTTATTTTCACCAAATGGATGCGATTCCTTTTCATTGGCCCTCTACAGGTTATTCCTTGGGGATTCTAGGCATTGGAATCGGCTTTGTGATTACTTTCTTATTATCCGGCTATTCGACCGTTAAGAATGGAATGGCGCCCACGTCTTTAGCGAATAATATCTCGTTAGTGATTCCGGTGATGGTGAATCTATTTATTTGGAAGACAGGTGGTGCGCTGACTTTATCGGTGATGGCTGGACTTGTATTGTCTTTTGCGGCTATCTATTTCTGTAGTCCATCCGATTCAGGTTCTGTCCAAAAGCCCGTCATTTGGGCTTTAGTTGCGGTATTCATAGCCTATGGTATTACCAATACGGCATTTAATTATTTGAATGCTGCCATCGTTCAGCAAGTAGGAGGCAGTATTTCATTTACCTTAATGCTTTTACTTGGTTCTATGGCCACATCTGCCGTTGTCTTAGTTTATTGGACGATTACAGGTGGTGTTACCTGGTCTTTAAGATCCGTTTTAGCTGCCATTCCTTTAGGTCTTCCTAATTTCTTCTCCTTTTATTTCTTGCTTAAAGCGTTAGATGCTTACCAACAAAATGGAGCGGTGGTTTTAACCATTTATAATCTAGGGGTTATTCTTTTAAGCGCTGTTACCGCTTTGATTTTCTTCAAAGAAAAGTTGACGAATAAACAGTGGTTGGGGATTGGGTTAGGGTGCCTTGGAATCGCGTTAATCATTCTTTAAATTTCAAAGTTCAAAGAGCAAAGTTCAAAGTTGGAATAAAAAGAGCGGCATTTGCCGCTCTTTTTATGTTATGAGAAAAACACTTCAGAATTCATCGCCGAAGGCGATACCAACTTTGTTCTTTTTGCTTTGTTCTTTGTGCATTGAATGTTTTATAGTCGCTTTGCGACTATAAAACATTAGCCGTTTGCTCCTTAATCTTCTCCAGCTCATCCTTCATATTCACCACCAATCGTTGAATGGTTGAATCATTTGCTTTCGAGCCAATGGTGTTGATCTCTCGGCCAATTTCTTGGGCCATGAAGTTTAGTTTCTTCCCATTTCCTTCCTCGAGAATTTCGATGAAATAGTCTAAATGGGTCGCCAAACGGACTTTTTCTTCGGAGATGTCGAATTTCTCAATGTAATAAACGACCTCTTGTTCGAAGCGGTTTTTGTCAAAGTCTTCTTTTAATCCTAGTTCTAAAAGGGCATTACGCATCCGCTCACGAATACCTGGCATCCTGATTTTGTCTTGCTCTAAAACTTGTGCTAGACCGGATTTAATGGAAGCGATGTATTCGCGGAATTTGTCTTCTACAACCTTGCCTTCGCGGGCACGGAACTCTTTACATTCTTTGACTGCTTCTTGAACCGCCGCATATATGACTTGCCATAAAGCCTCTATTTCCTCTTCATTCTCTTGTGATTGATCAGAGGAGTTTAGGCTTGGCATCGACATCGCTTGTAAATACAAGGCATTGTCGTCGATATTTTGGACCCCTAATTCAGCAGCGAAGCGCTTTAATTCAGCGAAATAAGTCGCTATTTGTGCTTGAGGAAGGATGCTTTGTTCTACGTTTTCGTTGTTCTTTTGAATATGGAGATTTAGCTCCATTTTACCGCGCTCTAATTGTTGAGTCAGGTAATTCCTAATGTCTATTTCTTTAGCTGAAAAGGACTTAGGAACACGGCAAAATATATCCGTAAACTTCGAATTTAGCGTTTTAACTTCGACACGGATTTGCAGGTCTTGGATTTCTTTTTGGGATTTTCCAAAGCCCGTCATGGAGTAGATCATATAGTTTCTTTTTTGGCCTTAGCCGCTTGGTAAAAAGCAAATGCAATAAATATAAGCATAGCTACGGAAGCTCCTAAGTCAATTTTATTTCCAGTAATAACGGAAACAGGAGCGAATTTAAACTCAATGGTATGTTTCCCTGCAGGAATGGCTAAGCCACGTAAAATATAATCTGCCTGTACGTGATTGGTTTCTTTTCCATCGATATAGGACTTCCAATCTTTGTTTCCTCGGTAGTAAATTTCAGAGAAAACGGCGAAGCTTGGATCCTTGGAAGTAGAACTGTAGGTTAAATGATTTGGCTTGTATGAAGTTAGGTTAATCGTTCCTTCCGATTTAAAGCTGGTTGCTGGAACGAAAGAAGCATCTTTTTTCTCAACTAAAGCCACAGATCGAGGATCTATTTTTCCAATTCCACTCAAGGCGCTATCTGCCGATGATACAAGATTAACTGTTGACACAAACCACGCATTACCTAAGGCTCCAGGATTGGTTTGAGGTGTTAATTGCCCGGTTGAATCGGGGCTCAGGATATATTTTGTATTTAGCATATTCAGGATATTCATTTGTCCTGGATTTGCGGTGAATTGCTTCTCTATTAACTCTTGGTAACGGCGTAATTTAGCCGCGTGATATCCACCCACTGACTGGTGGTAATACGAGGTAGTCGCATCGTTCATAAAGCTAGTTGCGACATTCACTACACGGTAATGAGAAGAATCTTGTAAGATTTTTTGATCGGCTGGTGTGGGTAAAATTTGCTCTTCTAAGGTAGCTTTTGAGACAAAGAAATCTTTGCCAAAATAGCGTTTCGCCACCGGAGTTAAATCAAATATACCTAAGAGAACCAAGGCAATTAACCAAATCGGTTTTTTGACTTTCCCTGTACTTGCCACCCATATTATACCAGTTCCAATCAGTACAATGAAGAAACTGCGGAAGGCGTCGGATTGAAATAAATCGATTCGGTCTAGTTGAATACTACGCCAAATTTGGTTATTCAAGCCAGTATCTTGGATTAATGCACTACCAAAGTTAGGGCCTTTAAAGTCAAGAAATAAGTCCGGAGCCATTCCGAAAAACAAAGCAAGACCGCCGCTTAAACCCGCAGCATATAAAAGCGGTTTTTTGATATCTGACCAGGTAGATTTTAGTTGAATGAATCGAATCAATCCTAAAATGCCCAAACTTACAAAACCAAGCTGTACAAAGGACAGTACCATGGTAATCGCTCTGAACTTATTAAATAAGGGGAAATATTGGAATAAAATTCCGTTGAAAAAGAAATATTTACCCCAAGCGAAGGTGATGAAAAGGGCCGTAAATCCGATGATCCACCACTTTTCAGCTGATTTAATAAAGAATGCTCCAAACAAGAACAAGAAAATCACAAGAGCACCCGCATAGGCAGGGCCAGCGGTATAGCTCTGTTCACCCCAATAGGCCGGGCCTTTTTCCACGAATCCCAAAGCTTGTTCCTCCGGAATACCCGCATTAGTCATCGTCTGGTAGGTGTTAGAAGCGGTTCCTCCTAAATCTCCAGCAGAAGCTCCACCCATAAAATTAGGGATTAACAAGGTCCCCGTTTCAGCGATACCATACGACCAGTCGAAAGCATACGTTTGATCTAATCCATCTCCACGCGTTTTATTTGCACTCAATTCGGAGGCACCACGGGTGGTCTCTTTTGCATATTCGTAGTTATTCCAAAGGCGCATCGAGTGCGTTCCTAAAGCTAATGCTAAACCCAAGCCGAGCAATAAACCGCGCTTTAACCATTCAACCACTGTTTTATGAATGATTGCTTGCGATAACGTGTAGATTTTATAAAACCCAATAATGAAGAATAGGTAATAGGTAATTTGTACGTGGTTGGCATATAATTCGAGTGCCATTCCCAGCGTGAATAAGGCTGCTCCTAGCCATTTACGATTACCCCAGCCTAGTTTCACCCCCGCAAGTACGATAGGAGCATAAGCTAAGGCCAATACTTTCGAGGTGTGTCCAGCCGGAATAATGACCATATTATAGGTCGCAAAGGCGTAAAAAACGGCCCCAGCGAAGCCTAAAATAGGGGAGGATCCCATTGCCCAAAGCAAAATATACATACCTAGCATCTGAAGGACAAGCAAATTCACAGGGCTAGGAAGGAGATTGGTAATGAAAGAACCGATTTTGGCAGAAATAGAATACGGATAAGATCCTGAAATCTGGTAGGTAGGCATTCCGCCAAACATGGAGTTCGACCACCACGCATCTTCACCGGTTTTCTGTTTGTATTGTATGCTCTCCTGTGCCGCCGCCTGGGCTTGCTGAATATCATGTTGGATCAATACTTTTCCTTGTAGAACGGGTCCACAATAGATAAAAGCGATCAAAAGGAAACCCAAAAGGACAATCCCGTGTGGGGCAAAGGAGCGCAAATTAATTTTCATAGTCTATGAAATCGATACTAATTCTAATTCAAATGTTAAATCACGGCCAGCAAGCGGGTGATTAGCATCTAAAGTTACATGGGAATCTGTTAAATCAGTGATGACTACTTCTACCACGTGACCACCATCTTGGTGCATGGATAAGGAACCCCCTAATTCTAATTCGATATGAGCAGGTATTTGAGCACGTTCTAGTGTTACCGTGTTCTCTGGAGAATGCTCACCATAGGCCTCAGCAGCTGGAATAACTACCGTTTTTTTCTCGCCAATAGTCATTCCGGTCACGCCATCATCAAAACCTTTGATGACCATACCTGAACCTAATTGAAATTCAAGGGGAGTTCTTCCTACAGAAGAGTCAAAAATAGAACCGTCGGTGTGTTTACCTGTGTAGTGTACGGCAACCTTGTCGCCGGTTTTTGCAATAGACATATTGAATCGTTAAAATTTAAAAATAAGCTACAAATAACATGAATTTTTACAGCCTTTCAAAGCAAATGGACCCACCATTTAACATTCACCATTCACCATCTCCTCTCTCTACTCTATAATCTATTCTCTACTTTATTCTTTGTGCTTTATGCTTTATTCTTTACAAAGCGAAGCTCGGTACTTCAAGGACAAAGTATCCCCCAGCTCAATCGCCGTCTTAAAATCGAGACAAGCATCATCCAATAGACCTAAATGCATCAGGTTTAAACCGCGATTGTAATAAGTTTCTGCATAATAAGGATACCGAATGATGGATTCTGAATAGTCACGGATAGCCCCTTTGTCGTTGCCTATTTTGGATTTGTAATAACCACGGTAAAAGAAATAATCTGCGTTCGTGGAATCAAGGCGAATGGCCTTTGTTAAGTCAGATATGGCTCCAGAATATTGCTGCATGGATCCGCGAGAATAAGCCCTTGCAAAGTAGATTGCTGGGTTTTTGGGGTCTTTTGAAAGGGCAACTGAGAAATTATACGTGGCTTGCTCGTATTTTTCTTGTTGGATTTGACTGAGTCCAGCGGCATATTGAAACATACAACTACTTAGCAGAAATAGTGCAAAAAGAGTAGCAAAAATACGGATCATTTGAATGTAACGATGGTAATTCCCGCACCACCACGGTCTGCATGTTCGTCAGAACTATTCTTGATTTCTTTGTAACGGCGTAATTGTTCCCGGATAAGCGTGCGTAAAATGCCATCGCCTTTTCCGTGCAATATTTGAACTTCTGGAACGCCTAAAAGTAAGCAATCGTTAATGTATTGGTCTAAAATAACATAGACTTCTTCGGCTCGCTTCCCCCTAATATCCAATTTAAGCTGAAATTGAGCCATTCGGTCGTTGATGTCGATGCCACGAAGTGGAGCTGTGCTTTTCTTCGGTTGTTTAGGTGCAATGATTTTTTGCAGACGATTTAACTTAATCGTACTACGAATCGCTCCTAGGGAAATGACTGCGTCTTTGCCTTTTAGTTCAAGAATTTGTCCCAAAGTAGGTTCGTCACCACTCCCCTTAATCACCACCCAATCGCCCATAGCGATAGGGGAGTTCGCGTAAACAATGCCTGGTGTTTCAGAAACGACCTTTAATGGAGCTTCGGTTTTCAATTCTTTCTGAACAAATTGCTCTAAATCCGCGCGTAACTCTTTCGTTTTTTCCTTATCCGCTTCCTTTTCCTTTATCTGTCGAATCGTTTGCTCAATCCGTTGATTTGCCTCCTGAATAATCTTTTTTGCCTCGGCTTTGGCCGCATTTAACATCGCTTTCTGCTCCTCTTGCACGTGATTCTTGAGCCGCTCGTAGTTTTCCTTGATGGATAGTGCTTGCTCATTCGCTAGTGCTAAGCTGGCATTCTTACTCTCCCAAATTTGCTTCTCTGTTTCCGTTTCCAACAATAATTTATCGAAGTCCACCTGTTTCTTGCCTAATTTTTTGCGGGCATTTTCGATGATAGCCTTAGGCAGTCCGATTTTCTGGGCAATTTCAAATGCAAAAGAACTACCCGGTTTTCCCATATCCAGAATGAATTGAGGCTCTAGGTGTTCCGTGTCGTAACGCATGGCGGCATTAAAGAGTCCTTTTTGACGATCAGCTAAGCTTTTTAAGTTACCAAAGTGCGTATTAATTGCACCATAGCATCCTTTATCAGCTAATTTTTCTAAGATGGATTCTGCTATCGCTCCACCTAAAGAGGGCTCCGTTCCAGTACCAAATTCATCGACTAAAATCAACGTCTTCTCGTTCACGTGCTGCAAGAAATGCCGCATATTACTTAAGTGCGAGGAATAGGTACTCAATTCATTCTCCAGATTTTGCTCATCGCCCATATCAAGGAAGAGTTGGGAGAAAAAGCCCATCGTGCTGCCTTCAGCCAAAGGCACTAAGCAGCCAGATTGGAATAAGAACTGCAACAAACCTACGGTGCTTAATGTAACGGATTTACCTCCAGCATTAGGCCCGGAAACGACCATAATGCGTCGATCGTCCTCTAAACGAATGGTCAGTGGCTTGATCTTTTTGCCGATTTTTTCCAGCGATTTTTCTAGCAGTGGATGACGCGCATCGGTCCAGTTTACGATCGGTTTATCTTGAATGAACGTAGGTTTGATGGCTTTGTGTTCGGCTCCCCAGAGGGCTTTGGCCCGAATAAAATCAATTAAACCTAGCCACGAAAAAGCATGTGCTAAAAAGGGAGTCAAAGGTCGAATGCGATCTGAAAGTTTCGATAAAATTTGAATAACCTCGCGTCTCTCCGCTGATTCCAATGACTTGATCTCATTGTTCATCGCCAACGCATCAGCGGGTTCTAAATAGACTGTTTTCCCCGTATCCGATTCATCTTGAACGAAACCTTTGATCTTCCGTTTGTGCTCCGCTGCTAATGGAATCACCATTCGGCCATTGCGCAACGTCAACGAGAAATCTTTGCTGACCCAGCCCTCTTTATAGGCCTGGCTTAAATAGGAATCCAATTTCTTTCGAAGTCCTTGCTCTTCAGTTAAACGCTTGCGCCGTAAATCGCCTAGAGCAGGGGAGGCTGTTTCCTTAATTTGACCATTTGTATCGAATACTCGGTCTAAATCTTGAATAATGGGTAGTATTTGTCTGAAATCTCCACTGCTTTCCGCGCCTTTGGCTATAAAATGCTGGGTAATTTTATGTATTTCAGGGTATTCAGTCGCATCGATGGCAGCAAAGAAGCGAATAGTTTCATACAAAACCGTTAAGGCCCGCTGCCAGTCTCTCCACTCGTCTGCTGACAAATAATGGCCCTCCAGTTGCAATGGACTTAAATAGGAGCGTAAATCGAAGTAATCAGTCTGTGGAAATTCGCCTCCGTGCTCGCCCAAAATGCGCCCCATCTCATCGACCTGCTCCACCCATTGTTTGACTAATGGGAAGCGGTCTGAAAATCGCATTTTATCCGCATATTCTAACCCCATAGGACTTAAGCAAAGCTGCTTAATTTCCTCTTTTACTTGGTTGAAACCCAGTTTTTCGGCAAGATTTACGGGGTAATTCATAGGGAGAAATGCGCCTTTATTTTCTCGAGTAAAACCTCGTTAATTTTATAATAACTTTCTGTGGTCCAACCCGCTACGTGTGGGCTGAAAATGGTGGCAGGAAAGGCTGCGATTTCAGCGAATAGCTCTTTTTCTACAGGAGACCACGAAGACAATTTTTCGTTTGGTAAAACGTCTAATGCTAGCCCTTTAATCTGGCCTGAGCGCAATCCGTGTAATAAGGGTTCCAGTGGAGCGATAGGCCCTCGAGAACTATTTATCAAAAAAATGGGCTTCTTGAACGACGCTATAAACTCAACCGAAATTAGTCCGCGTGTTTCAGAAGTCAAGGGTATGTGCAAACTTACTATGTCAGCTTGCTCAAATAGCTGCTCCATAGATGCTGGATAATCTTCGGATGGTGCGTATTTATCGTAAGCTAAAATACTCATTCCGAAGCTGGAAAGGCGCGAAGCCACGGCTTTACCCATATTGCCATATCCGATGATTCCAATGGTTTTTCCTTTGAGCTCAAAACCACGATTTCCTTCTCTTTCCCACAATCCGTGGCGTACCTCAGTATCCGCGGTATGTAGTTTATGGGCAAGGGATAAAAGTTGGCCAATGATGTGTTCTGCAACCGAATCAGCATTCCCTTCGTTGGCCGAGAAAACGGCTATTCCTCGAGATAAACAGGCATCCACATCTAATAAGTCGAGTCCAGCGCCTGCACGTGCGATAAAAGTTAAGGTACTATCCGTAAGAATATCTGCCGTGATTTTGAACTTACTTCGAATGACTAATCCGTCATAAGCTGGTAAAATCGAAGTAAATTCGGCTAGAGATAAATCCGCACGTGTCTCCACCTCGAATCCCAAATTCGTTAGTCCTTCTGTCATCGAAGGATGAACCTCGTCGACGATTAAGACTTTACGCATTCATTCGATTTTTTATGAGATCTAACGCTAAAAACAAGGCCTGTAAGAATGAACCGGGATCGGCTACGTTTTGGCCTGCAATATCATAAGCCGTACCGTGATCTGGGGATGTGCGAATAACGGGTAATCCTGCGGTGAAATTCACTCCAGAATCAAAAGCAATGTATTTGAATGGAATCAAACCTTGATCGTGGTACATACCAAGAACACCGTCAAAATCCTTGAATTGTGCTTTTCCAAAGAATCCATCCGCAGGATAAGGGCCAAAAACTAAGTTGCCTTTCGTCCTAAACTCCTCCACTGCCGGTTGGATAATTTCTAATTCCTCTTGTCCTAGTAACCCCGCTTCACCTGCGTGTGGGTTTAAGCCTAAGACAGCTAATCGAGGTTTGTCAATCGAAAAATCTTCCTTTAAACTCTTTAAAAATAAGGTGATCTTTGTGCGTAACAATTCGGCGCTTAAGGCCTTGGAAACCTCTAAAAGAGGAATATGACCCGTGGCTACGCCCATTCTAAAACCTTCAGAAACCATCATCATTAAAGAGGATTTCGCTTCGAAGCGTTCCGTTAAATATTCGGTATGTCCAGGGAATTTAAAGTCCTCGGATTGGATGTTGTGTTTATTGATAGGAGCGGTAACTAAGGCGGAAATTAGTCCACGATCCAGGTCGTTAGCGGCTCTTTCTAAGCATTCAAAGGCTGCTTTTCCTGCCTCTTTGGTCTCTTTTCCTGGCTCTACTTCGGTAGAAGAATCATCCCAGCAGTTAATAACAAAGCTTTCGCCGGATTTAGCTTCTGACGCCTCTTTGATTACAGCGATGGACCATTCTTTTAATTCAAATTTTTGGCGGTAAAAATCCAGTACTTTAGCAGAACCATATATCACAGGCGTACACCACTTTAGCAAGCGTGGGCTGGCCAAGGATTTCAAGATTACTTCGGGTCCGATTCCGTTGTAATCCCCTAATGTGATACCGATGATAGGTTTCATAAAATGAAATTTTTTGTTCGACCTGCAAGTTAAGAAAAATCGCTCGAAGCCGATAGAATTATTTTTCTTGGTAACGAACCCAATAATAATAGTATTTTTTTAAGTTTTACCAAATAAAATACCGTTTTAGATGCAAATTTCATAATATTTTTAGCATTTTTGTTAGAATCTCCTACTTTACTGATTATGCCAAAATCATACGTTAAGAAAATCTCTAGTCTATTAATCGCTAACCGCGGTGAGATCGCTATCCGAATTATGCGTGCTGCCTCCGAATTAGGAATTCGCACGGTAGCTGTCTACACCTTCGAGGATCGGTATTCTTTGCACCGCTATAAAGCGGACGAGGCCTACCAAATCGGTAAAGACGATGAGCCTTTAAAGCCCTATTTAGATATCGAGGGCTTGATTTCTTTGTGTAAATCGAAGAAAATTGAGGCAATTCATCCGGGTTATGGTTTCCTATCAGAGAATGTGGTTTTAGCGACTCGTTGCCGGGAGGAAGGAATCGTTTTCGTGGGGCCATCTCCCGAAGCGATGAATGCATTAGGGGATAAAGTGGCGGCGAAAGTAGCTGCTTTGAAGGCCAATGTGCCTATGATCGAGGATTCTAAGGGAGATTTATCAGATTATTCTTTGGCCTTATCCGAAGCAAAACGCATTAAATTCCCCGTAATGGTGAAAGCGGCTGCCGGTGGTGGTGGACGTGGAATGCGGGTAGTTAGGTCGGAAGATGAATTAGAAAAGGCGTACCAGGAGGCAAAGAATGAGGCAAAAAATGCTTTCGGAGATGACACCTTGTTTATCGAGAAATTCATTGATGATCCGAAGCACATCGAGGTACAATTATTAGGGGACCAACACGGGAATTTAGTCCATTTGTACGAACGCGATTGTTCAGTGCAAAGACGTTTCCAAAAAGTGGTGGAGATCGCACCCTCTTTTGGTCTTAAAGAAGAGACAAAACAAAAATTATACGCTTACGCGCTTTCCATTGGTAAAGCTGTGAATTATTACAACGCAGGAACGGTGGAATTTTTAGTCGATAAAGACGAAAATATCTATTTCATCGAGGTCAATCCGCGTATTCAGGTAGAACATACGATTACGGAAGAGGTAACGGGCATTGATATCGTTCGTACTCAAATTTTAATCGCCCAAAATTACAAGTTATCCGATCCCGGTATTTTCATTCAAAACCAAGCGGACATCCCATTAAAAGGTTTTGCCATCCAATGCCGTATCACTACGGAGGATCCTGCAAACGGTTTTAAGCCCGATTTTGGAACGATCATCGCGTACCGTAATGCAGCCGGTTTCGGGATTCGTTTGGACGAAGGATCGTCCTATCCTGGGGTAAAAATTTCCCCTTATTTCGATTCCATGTTAGTGAAGGTATCTGCTAAAGGCCGCACGCTTCGCGGTGCGTCCGAACGCTTAAACCGCGCCCTAACCGAATTCCGAATCCGTGGGGTAAAAACCAACATCCCGTTCTTGCGCAATGTGATCACGCACCCCGTCTTCCAAGAAGGCCATTGTACGGTGCCTTTCATCGCGACACACCCGGAATTATTTAATTTTAAGCCAACCCGCGACCGCTCTACAAAAGCGATTCGCTACCTAGGTGAGGTGATTGTCAACGGAAATCCGGACGTAAAAGTGAAGCCAACGGCTCCATTCCGCCCTGCCATTATCCCATACGTGGATCCAATGGCGGTTTATCCGAAAGGAAACAAACAATTATTAACCGAAATGGGTCCGGAGAAATTTGCTCAGCACATCCGTGATTCAAAGCAAATCTACTTCACAGATACGACCTTCCGGGACGGACACCAATCGCTGTTAGCGACGCGTGTGCGGACTCAAGATATGTTAGCTGTGGCGGATGGTTTTGCGAAATCCTTTCCTCAATTGTTCTCGATGGAGGTTTGGGGTGGTGCGACCTTCGATGTGGCGATGCGTTTCTTGCAAGAATCACCTTGGAAGCGCCTTCAGGAGTTCCGTGAGGCCATGCCGAATATGCTTTTGCAAATGCTCTTCCGCGGTTCTAATGCCGTGGGTTATTCAGCCTATCCGGATAATTTAATTGAAAAATTCGTGGAGAAATCCTCCGAAGCGGGTGTCGATGTCTTCCGAATTTTCGATTCTTTAAACTGGATCGAGGCGATGAAAGTGTCGATAAAGGCAGTTCGTGAACGCACGCCAGGCATTGCAGAAGTGGCTATTTGTTACACAGGGGATATGTTTACGAATCCCAAATACAATTTGCAGTACTACCTTGATATGGCGCGTCAAGTGGAAGACGCTGGCGCACACATTTTGTGTTTGAAAGATATGGCCGGTCTTTTACGTCCCTTCCAAGCAGAGAAATTAATATCAGAGTTAAAGAAAGTCATTTCGATACCAGTACACTTGCACTCACATGATACGGCCTCAGTTCAATCTGCTACCTATTTAAAATCAATTGAGGCAGGTGTAGATATTCTAGATGGGGCTATCGGAGCGATGTCTGGATTGACATCACAGCCTAATTTGAATTCCTTAGTGGCCATGATGCAGGGTCACCCGAAGGCATCTGATTTAGATCTAAATCTGTTGAACGAATACTCGAATTATTGGGAGGCTGTACGTTACATGTATGCTCCGTTTGAATCGGAATTGAAGTCTGGTACAGCTGAGGTGTACAATAATGAGATACCAGGTGGCCAGTACACGAACTTGCGTGGACAGGCGATTTCACTCGGAGTGGGGGATAAGTTTGAACAATTGAAGCATAATTATTCGGAGGCCAACACGCTTTTTGGTGATATTGTTAAAGTCACTCCATCCTCGAAAGTAGTAGGGGATATGGCGATTTTTATGACCGCTAATTCGTTAACGGCGGAGGATGTATATGCCAAAGGCTCTACCTTATCTTTCCCAGAGTCCGTAAAAGACTTCTTTAAAGGCGGCCTAGGCCAACCTTACCAAGGATTCCCTAAACAATTGCAAGAGATTGTCTTAAAAGGGGAGCATGCCATCGAAGGACGTCCAAACGACCATTTGGCTCCCATCGACTTCGATGCAGACTTTAAGTCCTTCACGAAGAAATTCCCGGAGGCTGAAGACGGATTCTTTGATTACTTGTCTTATAAAATGTATCCGAAAGTCTACGAAGATTATTACAAGAATTCGGCCCTATTCGGTGAATTATCAGCTCTTCCTACACCCGCCTTTTTCTATGGCTTGAAGCAGGACGAGGAGATTATGATTACCATTGAGCCGGGTAAGACGATCATCGTTAAGTTCTTGTACATGTCAGAACCGGACGAATCAGGTCTTCGCAATGTCACATTTGAATTGAATGGCCAGGCACGCCGGATTAAGATTTTGGACAAAAACGTCAAAGTTGAACGCGCACAACACGCAAAAGCGAAGGCAAAAGGGGATATCGGCGCTCCATTGCAAGGCAGATTATCCCGTATCTTGGTAAAACCAGGCGATGAGGTGAAATTAAACGCACCACTTTACGTAATCGAAGCGATGAAGATGGAATCGATCGTCTCAGCGCCATTCGAAGGAATTATCGGTAACGTAGTATTAACAGAAGGAACAGTGGTGGAGCAAGACGACTTAGTATTGACTTTGGAAGAGGCAAAACTACCAGAACCGAATGTAGAGGAATATTTATTTGTGTATGGAACCTTGCGTCGCGACTGTGGAAACGATTTACACCGCTTAATCGCACGTAATTCGGACTATATCGGCATGGCGACCTACCAAGGCCAAATGTACCAAGTGGCCGATTATCCCGGTATTATTCCCTCATCAGATGCGAAAGACCAAGTAGTAGGTGAATTGTATTTATTGTCCAATACGATCAAATTATTGAACGTTTTAGATGAGTACGAGGAATACAATACGGAAAAACCAGCGGAAAGTATTTTTGTTCGTGAGCAGGTAAAGGTGAGCCTAAAAGGTAAAGAAATCGAATCTTATGCGTATTTATACAATAAAAAAATTGACCCTAAAACGCGAATTGCGTCTGGGGACTATGTAAAAGGCTAATGAAAAAAATCGCTCTTTTTTGTTTGTTGACATTTGCAGCGCAGGCTCAAAATCCGCTTTTAAAAGCACATGCACACAATGATTACGAACATGAGAGGCCTTTTTTTGATGCGTTTCAGCTAGGTTTTGGTTCAATCGAGGCGGATGTGTACGCAGTAAATGGCGAGTTATTAGTGGGGCATGAACGCTCCCAGCTACGTCTGAATCGCAACTTGAAGGATTTGTATATCGATCCCATTATTCGGGTTTTAAAAGCAAATAAAGAGGGTAATTTTCACCAATTATTGATTGATTCGAAGACTTCATCAGACTCTACTTTGCTGCTGATTATCGCTGCTTTGAAGCCCCATGCAGAAATCATACAGAAAAAGGGATTCCGTATCGTGATCTCTGGAAATCGCCCTAAACCGTCTCAATATATTGAATCCCCTGCTTGGATTACGTTTGATGGACGTTCGGATGAACATTTTCCCACGAATAAAGTGATTTTGGAGAGTGAATCCATGTTAAAATTTGGTTTTTGGGGTGGCCAAGGGCCTATTCCCGCCGCTTTGAAGGAAAAACTCAAAAACTACGTCGATCAAGTTCACGCGAATGGCCGAAAAGTCCGTTTGTGGGCTACGCCAGATTCTCTTTTAGGATATCAGGCTTTGATAGACATCGGTGTGGATTATATTGGCACGGATAAACTCAGTTTGTTAGCAGATTATTTGAAATTCGGCGAGAGTAAATAAGTCGAAGATAAAGCTTTTACAATAAAACCTATTTATATGAAAACGAGACGCGAATTCTTGGCTAAATCAGCCTTTTTTACTTTGGCAACCACATTTCCTATTTCCCTATTTGCTGCCAAAAAAACATATTCATTAGGCTACTCAGCTATTACCTGGAGTGGGCAAGATGAGCAGGCAATTAAAGATATTTCTTCCTTAGGATTTAAGGGAATTCAATTGCGTGCGAATACCTATGCGAAATACAAAGACAATACGGCTGCCTTAAAAGCACTATTGGATCAATCTGGCTTACAATTATGCATGTTCTCAAGTGGCAATGTGGAGATAGATCCGGCTAAAGTAGAAGCCTCTATCGCTCAGCACGTTAAGCATGCGGCATTTGTGAAAGCCTTAGGTGGTACTTCGATCCAATTGACTAATTCCCTACGAAAGAAAGGGGTAAAGCCGGAAGAAAAAGACTTGATTCGATTAGCAGAGGTGATGAACGAAATCGGTGCTAAAACGAAAGAATTGGGCATTCAAGCCACTTACCATAACCACATGGACCAGTTTGGGGAAACGCCAGAGGAGGTAGATTTACTGGTAACTCACATGGATTCTTCTAAAATCAAATTGCTTTTAGATGTGGCACATTATTTTCAAGGGGGAGGTAATCCAGCGGAAGCTGTCTTGAAATACCGCAAAGTGTTGCACTCTTTCCACATGAAGGATGTGCGTCAAACAGAGCCTCGTTACCGTTTTGTTGAATTAGGACAGGGAAAAGTTAATTTAGAAGAGGTGTTTGCTAACTTGGATAAAATCAAATTCAAAGGCTTTGCCATCGTGGAATTAGATGCTGTCCCTGATACAGGTAAAACGCCACTAAGTTGTGCTGAAACGAGTAAGGAATTTTTAAAATCTAAAATTCAGTATCCTTTTTCTTAAATTGCAGCCTAATTTAAAATCAAATGGCGAGTAAAAAGGATCCTGCAATTGGATTTATCTTCATCACTTTATTAATTGATGTTCTTGGAATAGGGTTAATTATCCCGGTTTTACCTAACCTAATCAAGGGTTTTGTAGGAGGGGATATTTCCGTAGCCTCACAATACGCCGGCTGGTTAATGGCTTCTTATGCCATTATGCAATTCCTGTTTTCTCCCGTTTTAGGAGGATTATCAGATCAAGTGGGTCGACGCCCGGTGATTTTAGCCTCTTTGTTTGGCTTTACGATTGATTATTTAGTCTTGGCTTTTGCGCCTAATATTGTGTGGTTATTCATTGGGCGAATTATGTCTGGGATCACTGGAGCCAGTTTTACAACGGCTCAAGCCTATATTGCGGATGTTTCTAAACCGGAAGATCGCGCGAAGAATTTTGGGGTAGTAGGAGCAGCCTTTGGTGTAGGTTTTATCATTGGGCCTGCTGTAGGAGGTATGTTAGCCTCCTATGGAGACCGTATTCCATTCTTTGCAGCGGCTGGTTTAACCTTAATCAATGGAATTTATGGCTATTTTGTACTGCCTGAATCCTTAGCAAAATCGAATCGCCGTCCTTTTGATATCAGTCGTGCAAACCCATTAGGGTCCTTAAAAAATTTAACTAAATACCCTCTAATTGCCGGTTTAGTAGGCGGCTTTTTCTGCTTGCAATTAGCCGGTCAGGTGCACCCCAGCACGTGGTCGTATTTTACGATGAAGGTTTTTGGTTGGACACCAGATCAGGTAGGTTATTCCTTAGCTTTTGTGGGATTAATTGTAGCAATTGTGCAAGGAGGTTTAGCTCGCGTAATTATGCCCAAACTGGGGGAAATAAAAGCGATCTCCTACGGTTTACTCCTGTACGGAATCGGTTTCTTTATGTTTGCCTATGCGACTAAGTCTTGGATGATGTATGCCTTTATGATTCCTTTCGGTTTAGGAGGAATTGCTGGGCCAGCACTCCAAAGTCTCATTACCCAGCAAGTAGGTCCTGACGAACAAGGGGAGTTGCAAGGTGGATTAACCAGTTTACAGTCGATTACGACCATTTTTGGACCCTTATTAGCCTCGAATCTTTTTGCTTATTTCGCTTCAGAAAAAGCCCCAATATTGTTTCCTGGTGCAGCTTTCTTCATG
>NZ_JBIIBQ010000038.1:0-13017 GCF_044239315.1 Aquirufa sp.
CCGCCATTCTAGTACTTATTGGTTGGTTTATTGTGATGCGTTCTATTCCAAAAAAAGCTCAATAATTTTCTTAACTTTCGAAAATAAACCCCTTCAAAATGAAAACAATGATCAAATCAATCTGCCTTGTGGCAGTAATGCTTGTTGCTAATGTAGCTTTTGCTCAATCGACAGAGGAAATTTTAGCTAAACACGAAGCCGCTATGGGTGGTGCCGATAAATGGGCTACAGTAAAAACTGCTGTGGTAAAGAGTAAGTTTAGTGTTCAGGGAATGGACATTGAAAGTAAGACCTCATTAGTGGTTGGTAAGTCTTTTCGTACGGAAATCGAAGTAATGGGAAATAAAATCATTACGGTTATCGATGGTGATAAAGGTTGGATGAATCGCCCTGCAATGATGGGTGGTACAGGTGAGCCGGAAGATATGCCTCGTGAACAAGTAAAGATGGCTAGTTCACAAAAGACGTTAGGTTCTATTCTTACGAATGCTAAAAAAGATGGTTATAAGATTGAATTGGTATCGAAAGAGAAATTAGATGGTGCTGATGTGTATTTGTTAACGGTAACAAAACCTTCAGGTGAGGATAGTAAAGTGTATGTTTCTACTACTACTAATTTCGTAGTGAAGACTCAAGCTAAAGTTCAAGCGAATGGTCAAGAAGTAGATTCAGAAGTTAACTTCTCAAACTATAAAATGGTGAATGGCCTTGCTTTCCCTTACACGGTGGAAACAGCTAACCCAATGGGTGGAATGATGACGGTAGAGACAGTGTCGGTAGATATTAACCCGACGATTGATCCAGTTATCTTCGCTAAACCAAGCAAATAACACAAAAAAGGGCTTCAGAAATGAAGCCCTTTTTTTAAGGTAAAAATTGCTGAATGTGGTTTCGAGCACTTCGGATCGCTTTATCAATATCCTCTTCCGAACCCTCATAAGCCTTATCTTCTACTTCGATTACGATAGGGCCTCGGTAACGTACATCATTCAAGGCTGAGATAAACTTTCCCCAGTTTATATCCCCTAATCCTGGAATCTTAGGGGAATGGTATTCTAATGGATTCGCTAAGATTCCCACGCGATTTAACTTTTCCTGATAGACTTTTACATCTTTTAAATGCACGTGATGTAATCGATCCGCATAGTGATAAATAGGGTAGGTGTAGTCCATCATTTGGAAAACCATATGTGATGGGTCATAATTGAGGCCAAAATTCGACGAAGGAATAATCGTAAATAATTCATCCCAAATCTTGGGTGTGGTCATCAAATTCTTTCCACCCGGCCATTCATCATCTGTAAAGAACATGGGACAGTTTTCAATCCCTATTTTAATCTGTAAAGAATCTGCTAAGGCAATAATTTCAGGCCAAACTTCTGAGAATCGGCCCACATTGTAATTCACATTCTTCGTATAATCACGTCCCACAAATGTGTTCACACGTGATATTCCTAAAACAGCAGCTGCTTTAATGACTTTTTTGATATGCTCTCGGTAAAAAGAGGCTTGTGTTTCGTTCGGATCTAATGGATTAGGATAATAGCCGAGAGCAGATATTTTGACCGGATGAATGTCAAGCTTAGACTTCAAAACAATCAATTCCTCTGGAGAAAGTTGATCCACTGCGATATGTGAAACACCAGCATACCTTCGTGCATCTGCTGAGGAGGAGGGCCAGCACATAACCTCCACACACGCAAAATTTTGTTGTTTTGCGTAGTCTAATACCTCAAATAGGCTTTTATTAGGGAGAATTGCGGAAACAAAACCGAGATCTAACATTTTATTTCTTTTTTTCTAAAATATAAAATAGGGCGAAGGAAGCCGAAGCAATCCAAAGACCAACTGCCTCTCTGGCTAATTCTTGATTATGCGTCTTCATGCTTAACCCATCCGTTAAAAATCCTTCCCAGGCCGTCATTTCAACCCACAATTGCAAGCCAGCGAAGAAGGATAAGCATAATAGAACTATCAAAAGTTCTGGATTTGTACTATTACGCAGCGCCTGAAAAGACGTGTAGGCGGCCGTAAGATATACTGGGACCCATAAAACTGGATCAGGATCATTTAATTGCCAGTAGGAAAACAATAAAAAGATGATTCCAAATAAACCTCCCAAAACGTTTTGTGCCTTTCTCATCTTAATTACATAGGTTTTTAACGGCATCAGAAGCGCCTGGGTAATTTAATTTTTGTGCTTGTTGGAAAGATAGACAAGCTTTATCATTTTGTTTTGATTTTATATAGCTGAGTCCTAAGGCATAATAAGCTTTACCAAAAGTTGGATCAATTTCCGCTGCCTTCGCAAAATCAGCTATTGCTGCGGCATAATTTTCTTCTTGAAACAAAATGTTTCCGCGGTTATAATAGGCATTAATATCTTTTGGGGCCAATTTAATGGCTTGAGTAAAATCGATTTTTGCTTTCTTTGGATCAGCCAAAGCTGCTTGAATAATCCCTCTTTGGAGGTATCCTGCACTAGAATCGGGCTGAGCTGTGATAGCTTTATCGGTCGGGTCTAAGGCTTTATCCCAAACTCCTTGTTCCATCAATACTGCCCCTAGATTTAGTTGAGCGGTATATAAGGAGGGCTTTAACTCGATGGCTTTGCGGTAGGCTGCTTCTGCCTCCGGGTAATTTTTTTCCTGAAATAGAATGACCCCTTGCAGGTTATACGCTTCCGCTAAACCCGGATTTTTTTCAAGCGCTTTCTGAAGCGCTTCTTTTGCAGAAACCGTTTCCCCTTTTTTCAATCTGGCTTTTGCCTCGTCTAACCAGGCCTCACCCGAAGTAGAACAAGCCCAAGCAAAGCAAAGGCTTACGAATAGAATCAATTTTTTCATCGTTTAAAGTTAAGGTGCTATTCTAAAAAAACGATATTTATTTTGAAAAAAGCTCCTTTTTTGTCATATTTGTGACGGCAAATTACCAGCTCCCGCTGAATCCCCCAGGTCTTGATCGAAGCAAGGGTAGGTCGGTCGTAGCGGTGAATTTGCCATTTTTTTGTTATAAATAATCTGACATATGAAATTTTTCATCGATACAGCAAACCTAGCTCAAATTAAAGAGGCACAGGATTTAGGTGTTTTAGACGGCGTTACAACAAACCCATCTTTGATGGCTAAGGAAGGAATCACCGGGAAAGACAACGTTTTACGTCATTACAAAGCGATTTGTGATATTGTAGATGGTGATGTTTCTGCCGAAGTGATTGCGACTGATTATGAGGGGATGATTCGCGAGGGCGAAGAATTAGCCGAGTTAGATGATAAAATTGTAGTCAAGATTCCCATGATCAAGGACGGTATCAAAGCCTTGAAATATTTTTCTGAAAGAGGTATCAAAACGAATTGCACATTAGTTTTCTCTGCAGGCCAAGCTTTATTAGCAGCTAAGGCAGGTGCAACCTACGTTTCCCCTTTCATTGGACGTTTAGATGATATTTCATTTGATGGTATCGAATTGATCGAGCAAATTCGCTTGATCTATGATAACTACGAATTTGATACCCAAATCTTAGCGGCCTCTGTACGTCACCCTATGCATATCATTAAATGTGCAGAAGCAGCTGCTGATGTAATGACAGGTCCATTATCAGCCATGTTGGCTCTATTGAAGCACCCATTAACTGATTCTGGTTTATCCCAATTTTTAGCTGATCACGCAAAAGCGAATTCTTAATTAACCTAGGCGATTTTATGTCTGTTTTATCTTTTGAACAAGTAAGTATTTCTCAAGAGGGTGTTAACACACTTGAAGACATTAATTTAACGATTAATGAGGGTGATTTTTATTATTTGATTGGTAAAACAGGTAGTGGAAAGAGTACTTTTTTCCGCAGTATTATCGCTGAAATTGGATTGCAGTCAGGTACAGCATCGGTGGCAGGCTATTCTTTAAATTCCATTAAGCGTTCAGAAGTACCATTTTTAAGACGCAAATTAGGCTTTGTATTTCAAGATTTTCAATTGTTGACAGATCGCAATGTTGAGAAGAATTTAGCTTTTGTTTTAGAGGCGACAGGTCATACGAATAAAGACGAAATTCGATTCAAAATTGAAGAGGTTTTAGCCCGAGTTGGAATGAGTTCTGCCATTTCAAAACGTATTCACCGTCTTTCCGGTGGAGAACAGCAACGTATTTGTATCGCCCGAGCGATTTTGAATAACCCCCTACTATTGCTAGCTGATGAACCTACAGGGCACTTAGATCCTGAAGTTTCTTTGGAAATCATGCAATTATTCAAAGAATTAAACCAAAGTGGAATGGCCATTATCATGGCTAGTCATGACTACAATACGATGACTAAGGTTCCAGGTAAAATTCTTAAATGCGAAGGAGGTAAAATCTTCCCCGTTACCAGTTTATAATGTTATTTTCCGGTGTAATAAATGATTGGAATGATACATTCCTCTAGTGAAATACCTCCGTGTTGGAACGTATTTTTATAGTGGTTTACGTATTGATTGTAATTATTGGGATAAGCGAATAGATTGTCTTCTTTTGCAAACACGTAGGTGGTAGAGACATTCGGTTTCGGCAAGAAAATATTCTCTGGTTTTCTGCAAACCATCATTTTATTGGTTGCATCCCAATTTAAATTTTTTCCTTGCTTATAGCGCAAATTCGTATTTGTATTACGATCTCCTACGATTTTAACTGGGTTTTGCACCCGAATCATCCCGTGATCTGTCGTAATGATCACGCGTCCTTTTTTCTCAGCGATCTTCTTTAAAAGATCAAATAGGGGAGAGTGTTGGAACCAACTGGCTGTTAAACTTCGGTAAGCAGATTCATCCGGAGCTAATTCCTTAATCATGGCCATGTCTGTGCGTGCGTGAGATAGCATATCCACGAAATTGTAGACGATCACATTTAAATCATTGGTGGCTAATTTATTGAAATTATCGACTAACTGCTTTCCTTGGTATTGGTGAATAATCTTGTGATAGGAGCTTTTAGCGTTGATTTTCAATCGTTTTAACTGTTCTTGTAAGTAAAACTCCTCTTGCTTATTGTACCCTTCTTCATCTTCTGAATCACCTATATCATAGACCCATTTATCCGGATAATTTTTTGCAATTTCTGACGGCATCATGCCGGCAAATATTGAATTTCGGGCATAAGCAGTTGTGGTAGGCAGAATGGAATAATACTTGCTTTCTGTTTCTAATTGAAAGTATTCTTGGATGTATTTATCTAAGGTTTTCCATTGGTCAAAACGCAAATTATCGATCAATATAAAATAAAGTGGACTCTTATCGTTTATCTTAGGAAATACGTGTTTACGAAGCAATAAGTGTGATAAAACAGGTGTTTCCGCATCTGGTTTTTGCAACCAGCCTTCATAATTTCTCTCAATGAATTTACTAAAATGGGCATTTGCCTCATTTTTTTGGTTGTTCAAGACTTCAGCCATCGATTTGTTTTCGGTGGTATCAATTTCTAGTTCCCAATACACCAGTTTTTCGTAGATTTCAGACCATTCTTTGGCATTCAAATGGTCCTGGTATTGCATAGATAATGCCAAAAACTCTTGTTGGTAGGTTATATTCGTTTTTCCTTCTTCGAGTCTTTTCTTATCGAATATGCGCTTAACCGATAGTAATAATTGATTGGGATTCAGTGGCTTGATGA
Source organism: Aquirufa sp. (assembly GCF_044239315.1). GTDB lineage: Bacteria > Bacteroidota > Bacteroidia > Cytophagales > Spirosomataceae > Aquirufa. The sequence goes on from NZ_JBIIBQ010000038.1 coordinate 5,641, forward strand.
GGTAATCTGCTATCTTAGAACCGATAGCATCCTCCATTAATTCTTCCTCCTCTGATTTTGTGATCATGATAACAGGGAGGTTAGGTCGAATCTTTTTAATGTGTAATAAGACCTCTAATCCAGACATTCCTGGCATATTCTCATCTAAGAATAGCATATCGAACTTTTGAGTCTCTACTAATTCAAGTGCATCAGCCCCTGAATTAACCGTATAAACTTCATATCCTTTGTTCTCTAAAAACAAAATATAGGGTTTCAATAAATCGATTTCATCGTCTGCCCAAAGTATTTTATACGTCATTCTTCTTTTATTTACCTTTCAAGTCTAAAATTAGCTAATTTTGCATTTAATCCTCGTTAATACATGTTAATAGATTATCCTGTTCATTTAACGGAATCTGCGGTAGAAAATCTGCGTTTAATTTCTTTTCCTGAGCCATTTCTTCGGGTTGGGATGCGTGGAGGTACATGCGGTGGAACATTTGTGCTTGGCTTCGATGCTAAAACCGAGTTTGATGAAGAGTATCTGATTGAAAATATTCCTGTTATTATTGATCGAAGAGAATTGTTATTTGTCCTGGGAACAGAGATTTCATACGAAACCCAAGGGAATGGTTTTTACCTTCATAAACCAGCTAAATCATGAAATTTGCAGCTATAGATATCGGTTCGAATGCCGCGCGTCTTCAAATATCTAGTGTATTGGAAAATGACGGAGTGATCAGTTTTAAGCGGATAGAATACGTGCGTTTCGCTCTTCGTTTAGGTCATGATGTATTTAGCGATGGATCTATATCGCCTGAATCAGAAGTAAGGATCTTTAAATTGTTGCATGCTTACAAGTTGTTGATGGATTTGCATGAAGTAAAGGATTATGCGATTTGTGCTACTTCAGCCATGCGGGAGGCGGCTAATTCAGCAGAAATAATTACCAGAATCCACAAGATTTTGGATATGAAAATTCAGTTGATCGATGGAAGTCGAGAAGCAGAATTGATTAATGATGTGGTGGTTCAGTCCCTGCATCCGAAGAAGAATTATTTACATATTGATGTGGGCGGCGGAAGTACAGAATTGAATATTTACCGTAATCGGGAAAAATTAGCCTCTAAATCCTTTAAAATAGGTTCAGTTCGTTTGTTAGAAGGCACCGAGAAGGAGGGAGATTGGGAGAAGATGCGTAATTGGATTACGCAGCAAAAAGAGTTAATCTCTGGTGAAATTGAGGCAATTGGTACGGGCGGTAATATCGCTAAATTATTCAATTTGTCTAAACCTGCCTCAGAAGATAAATCTATGACTTTTGATGCCTTATTTGAAATGGCTGCTTATGTCGGATCCTTTTCTTTTGAAGATCGTGTAAATAAACTTCGATTAAATACAGATAGAGCAGATGTAATTGTTCCGGCTGCATCTATCTATTTGACAGCCATGGAATTAGGAGGCTGTAAAATGATTTTAGTACCCGATTTAGGATTGAAAGATGGAATCCTTCAAATGTTATATGATCGCTATTTACATAGAAAAAAATAGGTTATTTCTCGATTCGATATACTAATCCCATTGATAGAACTTGCGAAAATTGCCATGATGGATCTTGGTCATAATCGCGGAATAATACAATTTGAAGATTAGTACTGACGTATTTATTGACCTTCATTGTTATATTTGCATCTAGCCGATGTACTATACTATTGGATTTATTAATTCTGAAATAGTCAATTAATGCGGAGTAACGTGCTTTTACATTGACATTTTCCCACACGTCTTTATCTATATTGACTAAATATTGGAATACGAATTGATTTCTAATATTATCGCCTGGCTTCTCTAAACCATATAAACCAGCCCTAGAGATAGCTTGATCGAAGACAAAAGTTTGGCGTAAACTACCTAAACCGATTCGTGTATAAAAAGATTTATCAGGATGGTACTCTAAACCCATAGAGGATGTCAAATATGCCGGAGCAAAAATACTCGAGATGAGGGAATCTACAGGAATGCCCGCTTTGTTTTTCTTCCCAAATTCATATCCATTAAAGAATTGTGATTGAAAGTTAGTCGAACCATAAAAATCCCATTTAGGACTAATTCGATAACCTGCTTTGAATTCATAAGCGATGCGGTCGATATTCTTACGTAGACTTTGGGTTCTATTTTGGAGAAATCCTACTTGTAAATTAAGGTCTGAATTTAAACGCCAAGATTCATTCGAGACATTTGCGGTATGATTTAAATACCAGCCGATGGCTAAGGTATTTGTTCCTCCCCCTTTCCAGTTATCACTAAAACTAGATTGATTCAAATTAATACCTGAAGTCATTATTTGCTTCCATTTATTGGCACTTGAATCCGCCTTTGAATCCAGATAGGATTCCCCTAAAACAGGGCTTAATGCGGATAAAAGCAACAATATGAGTAGCAAATAATACTTCATCTGACAAATGTACAAAAAACCTGTATGAATGGCTTATTTTCCAATGGATAAACGTATCTGTCCTGAAAAGACCTCTAATGGCTCTAATTCAATTAATCCATCACCTGTATTAAAGGCATCGGTATTGGCTGTCATGGGTTCGATAGCCACTGAAGTAAATCCCTCGGGCTGAAAGACGACTAGAAATGGAAATTGAATCGAAGACTGTTCTAAGAACAAGGATCGTTGGTGTTTGTTATCTCTTAATTCGGTGATGTGCTTCTTTAAGGGTTCGAGTCTAAAGACATGATCGACTTTTTCTTTAGAGAATATAAACTCTTTCTGCCCTTGTAGACTTTCCTCTTTCAAAGGAATCATCTGCGAATCAGATAAAAAACGGGAGGTAGGATAAAATTGGATGGATAAGTCCGCCACAGTTGTATCGGGAAATCTAAAATAGGGATGCCAGCCACAGGCAAATGGCATAGAAGTTGATCCGGTGTTTTTTGCTTCGAAGGTAATTTCAAGGCCACCTTCATTTAATAAGTGATAAGTATAGCTAAAGAGGAAGGGGAAGGGGTAATTCGTTTCTACTCCTTTATATATATGTTCTAGTTTTATAGAATTTTCGGATTCCTGTATAATTGAAAAGGGAGCTCTTGCCAATAAACCGTGAATGGCGTTTCCTAAAGCTGGTTCATTAATAGGTAATTGGTAATTCTTTCCTTTATAGGAATAGTTGCCGTTGCGAACGCGATTCACCCAAGGAGTAAGTAGTGCACTCGGGTGATAGGGGTTACTTTCTAAAAGGTGATTTGCATTACCTGGCAAATCTATTAATGAAACTCCGGAAAGATTTAATTCAATTAAGCTCGCCCCGATGAGTAGATCAATCTCGAGGTAATCACCTGTTTTATTATTTTTTAGTAGCATTATCTCTTTATGATTATCTAAACATCCGAAGAATGGGAAAATTTTATTGGATTCATCTTTCTTAGGGATTATGTTAGTGCAAAATCCGTTTTTCAATTTTATAATAAAGACGAATTTGCAAAAGACCGAAATTAACGTTTGTCTACTTAATTCTTATCATCTAGTTTAAAACTTATACATGCTTTATTTAAAGCGGTTAATAAGGGTATCCTTTTGCGAAATTGTAAAAAGAGCAAATTTTATGAAGCAATCGAATACTTAATGGTGCATTTAATAGTGTAGCGAAACCTATTTCTAAAATTTTCTGCATCTAAATATTATGAAATTATGAACAAATATTTTAACTTGCCCGTATAAATTAAACTAAACTAAACTAAACACCTTATGAGAAAAGCTTTACTCTTTGTTGTTGCGGTTTTAACAATGACCCTCAGTTTTGAGGTTTCAGCGCAACAACGGGTGATTACCGGTACGGTAATTTCCGAGGAAAACGGTCAAGGGTTGCCAGGTGCAACGGTTCTCGTTAAAGGGACGAAAGTGGGTGCTACCACCGATTTGGATGGTAAGTATTCAATTAACGTTCCTGCGGGATCCGATGTGTTAGTTGTTTCTTTCGTAGGCCTAAAGGCTCAGGAAGAGGCAATTGGTAGCCGGTCCGTAGTCAATTTAACCCTTAAAGTCGATGCTTCGCAACTATCCGAAGTGGTAGTAACGGCGATCGGTATTGCAAGGGAGAAAAAAGCACTGGGTTACGCAGTAACTTCAGTAAGTAAAACACAGTTGGAGAATCGTCCAGAAGCTGACGTTGCCCGCGTATTGCAGGGTAAAGTGCCAGGGGTAAACATTACCTCTACTAACGGTATGACAGGATCTGGAACTAACATGATTATCCGTGGTTACAAATCAGCTACTGGTAATAACCAGCCGTTGTTCGTTGTGGATGGGGTTCCATTTAATACCTCTACTAATGCACAAAACGGATTTACAGGTGGTGGAGCAACGACTTCTTCTCGTTTCTTGGATATTGATCCTAACAACATTGAGACAATGTCTGTATTGAAAGGTCTTTCTGCAACCGTTCTTTATGGTGACCAAGGTAGAAATGGTGTAATCTTAATTACGACTAAATCTGGTGCATCTAAAAGAAAGACTGCTGAAGTAACTGTTAATCAGTCCGTGTTCTTTAACAAGGCAGCATCTTTACCGGATTATGGTATGGAGTATGGTAATGGTTTCCAGCAAGCTCCAGGTTTCTTCTTCTCTAACTTCGGTCCGAGCATGAATACTGGATTGTTAATTAATCACCCATATGCTACTTCTTCTGTGGCTTCCATTCGTGAAGCATTCCCTCAGTTTTGGGTAAATGGTGTTGTAGGTGGTACTCCAATTAAGTATGAATACAAAGCCTACAAGGATCCTTCTCAGATCTTCTTTAGACAAGGTTTGATTTCTAATAGCTCTGTTCAAGTAGCAGGTGGTTCAGACAAGACTAGCTATAATGCAAGTTTTGGTTACACAGATGAAGAAGGTTTTACTCCAGGAAATGAAATGAAGAAGTTTAACTTCGGATTGGGAATTAACTCGGCAATTACCGACAAGTTATCTGTTAATTCCTCTTTCACTTTCGCAAGAACGGATTTAATTTCTCCTCCTGCTAACGCATCATATGGTTCAGGATCGGATATTCCTTCTGTTTTTGGACACGTATTGTTTACTCCACGTTCAGTTGATTTGGAAAACCTTCCATTTGAGAACCCTGTAGATAAAAGCTCTGTGTACTTTAGAGGTGGTAACGATATAACTAATCCTAACTGGTTAGTTAAATATTATAAGAATACCTCTGATGTGAATCGTTTCTTTAACTCCACTTCATTGAACTATGATTTCAGCAATAACTTCTCTATGACTTATCGTTTAGGTCTAGATACGTATTCTGAATTGCAAGAGCTTCTATACAATAAAGGTGGCGCTACAGCTAACTTAGCAACTAAAAACGGTTATTATAGAACAATTAATATCAATAACACGATTTGGAATCAGGACTTGATCTTGAATTGGAAGAAGGATTTTTCTGAAAAATTCAGCATGACAGCTTTGTTTGGAGCTAACTCTCGTTATGACTCTTATGCTCAGTCTGGTGTGGCATCTCAAGGCCAATTGGCTTTTGGGTTGTTCAGACACTCTAACTTTGCTACCTCTTCGAGCAACGATGCTTATTCTGGTGGTTCTATGAACTATGGTGTAGACGAGCGTAGATATGGTCTTTACACGAATATTACATTAGACTATTCTGATTACTTGTTCTTGAACTTGTCTGCTCGTAATGACTGGACTTCTACTGTAGAAAAAGATAATAGAAGCGTATTGTATCCTGGTGGATCTTTATCTTTTATCCCTACTACGGCATTTGATTGGAGTTCTTCTACTTTAAAATACTTGAAGTTGAGATTTGGATATGGTACTTCTGCTGGTTATCCTAGCCCTTACAGTACACGTAACGTCCTAGCGCAGTCAGCTAGAGCATTTGATGTAGGTGGTGCAGTTACTGCTACTCACTCGGTATCCAATACTTTAGGTAATCCTAATTTGAAGCCAGAGCTTCATGGTGAGGCTGAATTCGGTGTAGAGGGTGTTATGTTCAACAACAAGTTGAAATTTGACATCTCTGTTTATGAGAAAAACACTACGAATTTGATTACGAATGCTCCAATTGACCCTGCGACTGGTTTTACTGGTACTGCAATCAACATTGGTCGTATCAGAACGCGTGGTGCTGAGTTCCAAGCTACTGTAACACCAGTATCTACGGCAGGTGGTTTTGAGTGGAATTCTACGATTAACTGGGCTACTTACAAGACTATCGTAATGGAATTAGGTGGTGGATTATCTGAAGTAGTAGTTGCTGGATTTACTGATTTAGGTAACTTCGCAGTTCCTGGTCAGCCATTTAACATCATTAAAGGTATCGGTTTTGACAGAGATCCTGCTACAGGACAGCCTATTATCCTTTCAACTGGTGTACACAAGCCTACTAACGAGCCTGTAGTATTAGGTGATCCTAATCCAGCATGGACTGGTTCATTCATCAATAGCTTCTCTTACAAAGGTTTTACCTTGAGCGCAATGATGGAATACCGTCACAAAGGTGTAGTAATGTCTAACACGGTAACAGCAACTTTAGCCCGTGGTGTAACCAAGGATCCAGTAGCTGATCGTGAAATGACTTTCATCATGCCTGGTGTAAGACAGAATGGTACTAATCCAGATGGAACACCTATTTACATCAAAAACGATCGTCAAATTTCTGCAGCTGATTACTTCTTCTCTGGATACCAGGGAGCTACAGATGAGCCTAACGTATTTGACGGATCTACGGTTCGTTTGAGAGAAATTTCTTTGGCATATAGCTTGCCTAATAAATTAATGTCTAAGACTCCATTCAAGAAAGCATCTTTTGCTTTGAGCGGTACTAACTTATGGTTCCTTGCCCTTAACTTCCCACCAAACATGAACTTCGATACGGACGTATTGGGTACTGGTGTAGGTAACGGACTTGGATTTGATTTCGTAACTGGACCTAGCTCTCGTAGATTGGGTGGAACGTTGACTCTTACATTCTAACTCCAAACTAAAAATGATAATGAAAAGATTTATATATGGACTGACGATGATTGCCGGAATGGTATTCGCAACGTCATGTACGGAGAAACTGGATGAATTATTGGAAAACCCGAATGCAGTTAATGCAACTACTGCATCCCCTGATTTCCTTTTGAACAGTATCCAGCTTAACTACCAGAGTTTATGGTATGGTGTATCAGATCGTGGTGCACGTTTAACGCGTCAAATCAACCAAGGTTCTGCCTTGTATGAAGCAGCTTATTCAGCTGGTTCTACTAATGGAACGTGGTCTAATGCTTATGCGAATATTCTTGCAGACGTCGAGTTTTTGTTGCCTTTGGCTCAGAAGTCGAATTTGCAACGCCACTTGGGTATAGCTAAGACAATCAAGGCGATGGTCTTGATGG
>NZ_JBIIBQ010000023.1:0-48078 GCF_044239315.1 Aquirufa sp.
GGATTTAGTAGATACCTATGGTAATGTTCCATTTACTGAAGCATTAAATGCAGCTAATTTCAATCCTAAGACAGATGATGGTGCTACTATCTACGCTGCCGCATTGAAATTGTTAGATGAAGCAGCTGTTCATTTTGCTGCACCTACTTCAGGTGGAACTCCGAATGATTACTTTTATGCAAGAAATTATACGCGTTGGGGTAAATTTGTTAATACTCTTAAGTTAAAGTATTACTTATACACTCGTTTAGTAAATGCTGATGTTTCTAAGACTGAAATCAATAAGTTGATTACAGCAAATGCACTTATCGGAACTGGCGATGATTTCGTTTTCCGTTTTGGTACTACTGCAGCTGATCCAGATTCTAGACATCCTAAATTTGCTGGTCAGTATACTGCCGGTGGTGGTGACTATCAATCTACGGATTTCATGCACCATTTGACTGTGGAAAAAGGTTTTGACGATCCTCGCGTTCGTTACTACCTGTATCGTCAAACATTGACGAATACGACTAACGTGGATGAGCAAGAGTGTATTTCTCAGATTGCACCTCCACACTACTTAGTTGGAAACTATTGCTACTGTAATCCTGCGGGTAACAAAGGATACTGGGGTCGTGATCACTTAGATCCAGACGGTATACCACCCGATGGTTTAAAGCGTACTGCTTATGGTGCTTTCCCTGCTGGTGGTCGTTTTGACAACAGCTCAGGAGCTCCAGTTGCTAACCCTGCTTTAGGTATGCGTGGTGCAGGTATCCACCCAATTATGTTAGCTGCTTATGTTGACTTTATGTTAGCTGAAGCTGCCTTGACTCTTGGAACAACAGGAAATGCGAAGACTTTGATGCTATCAGGTGTTAAGAAGCAAATGGACTATGTTCGTGCTTTTGCAGTAGCTGGTGCTGAAGGTGCTCTCATTAATACATTTGAACCTGCTGCTACTTTTACTACGAAAGTAACTAATTATCAAAATTATATAGGAGCTCAGTTTGATGCTGGTGCTTCTAATGATGCTAAGTTAGATGTTGTAGCAAGAGAGTATTGGTTGGCACTATATGGTAATGGTATGGAGGCTTATAACTTGTATAGAAGAACTGGTAAGCCATCTCGTATGCAACCTGGTTTAGAAGCGGTAACAGGACCTTTTGTTAGATCATTCTTGTATCCTAACAACTATCTTGTGACCAATACTAATGCTAAACAGAAACAGAATCTAGCTACTCAAGTGTTCTGGGATAAGAATCCTGCATCACCTTGGATTTATTAACCTTAAAAATTAGAAAATATGAAAATGCTAAGATATAGTTTCGGATTGTTGGCAACTATGCTCATCTTTCTAAGTTCTTGTAGAGATTTTGTGGAGCCAGCTGTTCCTTACAAAGATTTTGACACAGGAGCTTACTTGAGAACCATTGCCAGAACAAGCACTACCTTTAACTTCTTTGATTTGGCTAGCTCAAAATTTGCGCTAACTGTTGAAGCAGTTGATAAGGAAGATGGTAAGACGGTTCAGACCGTAGAAATTCGTGTTCGTCACAGACGTTTAGTTACGGGTGTTGGTTTAAAATACACTCCAGCGAACGACGTGTTAGTGAAGACGCTTCAAGCGGCTGATTTCAAACCAAACAGTAATTCTCGTTTTTTGAGAGCTGATTTCACTATTACAGCTGCTGAAGCGATTGCTGCTGTAGGCTTGACGAATGCAGGAATCAGTGGAGGAGATGCATTTGAGTTCCGTTTAATATTGAAAGACAAGTTTGGAAGAGTATTTTCTTCTGACAACGTTACTACCAATGTTGCGGGTGCTCCTTTCTATGATTCTCCATTCCAGTTCCCTGTTTCTGTAATTTGTCCTTCTGATTTAGCGGGTACATATGATTTCACTGCTACTGAGCAGAAGTCTGATTATGGTACTTGCGCAGGTGGTACTTATACAGGTAAAACTACATGGACTAAAGTTGGTACTTCTGCTAAATATACAATATCGGATGGTACATTTGGATTGTATGGATGTCAGAATGATAAATACTCAGGTGATGTTGCCATAAGCGATGCTTGTGGTGTACTTAGCATGGGTGGAGTAGATCAGTATGGTTCTCCATACTCTATGAAGTTTATCAGTAGTACTCCTGAACTTTTAACCTTTAGTGTTACTAATGGTTATGGAGATTTCATGATTGTTAAAGTTAAGTCTAACGCTGGCAAACCATGGCCGGCTACTTTGAAGTAATAGGTTAAATCCTATGATTATAAAAGGCAACGTCTTCTGACGTTGCCTTTTTTTTGTTATTTCTTTACGGTTTTTGAAACTAGGTAAGGAACTTAGAATTTTTCTATAACTCCTAACCCGAATAGCGCAAAGTCATATTTTACCGGATCTATTGGGTCAAACTCTTTTAAAACTGAATCTAAATCAACTACAGCTTTAGCATCATTCTGTTTGCGAGCTAGCATACCTAATTTACGGGCTGTATTTCCCGAATGAACATCTAGTGGTATGGATAGTTTAGATGGGCTAATGTTCTTCCAGAGGCCAAAATCTACACCCTTATTATCTTCTCTTATAAGCCATCTAAGCATCATATTAAGTCTTTTTGCGGCAGAACCAGTACTTGGGTCGGATACATGCTTTAGTGTTCTAGTGGGATGGGGTAGTTCGAAGAATATATGTTTGAACTCTGTTATAGACTCTTGGACAGAATACTTGGAAGTCAAAGTATTAAATATACGCTCTAGGCCTCCATGGTTTAGGTAGATATTTCTAATTGATTCTAAAAAATAGCAAAAATCTACACCATTAAAGGTCCTGTAGTAAAAATTGGATATTTGAGGGCTCTTGTAATCTTCACAATTCATAATGAAATCATAAGGGCTCTCACCCATTATTTGAATCATTTGATTTGCAGCACCTAGAATCGCTTTTCTGTTTCCCCAGCTAATGGTGGCGGTTAAAAAAGCAGCGATTTCGATATCTTCTTTTAAGTAGAACTGGTGAGGAATGCTAATAGGATCCAGTTCAATGAAATCTGGTCTATTGAATTCATCTACTTTATAATCTAGGAATTCTTTTAATTCAGTTTTGGAAAGACTATTCATATTTACTGTGTAAAGAATGAACTCCTAATCAGATGTTTTATGAGAATCGGTTGCAGTTAAAAAAACTGAAATCCACCTTGTGTAGGCGTCATTTAAGTAATTACTTTTTGCTAAACAAAGCAACCAAACGAGATGGAAGAGAAAAGATCCATACTAAAACTGTAACAGCCATTGAAAATGCAGCTATAAAGGGATAGGATAGGATAAAGAATACTTCAAAAACGATATGCCCTGCCGTTATGGGTCTTTTTCTTTTATTCATATTACTGTAATAAATAAGAGATTTCAGCTCGTACTCGCTTATCAACGGCATTTAATTTTTCAAAAGCTTTAGGAGATAGTTTGATGATTACTTTGCTATCTCCATTCGGTAAACGACCTATTACCTTCACCCAAATACTCTGATTGTTAGTAAGGTTCTTCACTAAAACTAAGGTTCCTATAGGGGCTGATCGATGAAGTGCAAGGAATTTTCCTGAATTATCAGGTACATCAATTAATTCAGCAATACCCGTTTCAATTTTCTTTTTGATGTCTTCAGGCCCTTTTTCTTTGGCAGGTATTGGAGCCTCTACTGTGGTTGAGGTAGGAACTGTTGTAGATTTAGCGGGTAATAAACTTGATTTGTCTACCGCGATACTGGATGTAGAATTAGTTGGATCTGAAACAATTAATCGTTGACCTTCTTGTAAGCGATCTGATGTTAAATTATTCCATTTTCTTAATTCAGCCATAGTTACTTTATGCATATTAGCCACGGACAATAATCCTTGTTTAGGCGCCACGATATGTATTTCAGCTTCTTTAGGCGAATCCGATTTAGTCGTTTCAGTTACCTTTTCCTCTATTAATTTAGGAGCTGGATTACTTTCTTCCAAATAATGCAATGGGATAAAGACGATTTCACCTGTTTTCACCGGTATTTGTAGGTCTGTATTGGCAGATTTGAATTCGCTTAAGGATAAATTATAGCGTTTGAGGATAGAGAAAAGAGATTGTTTAGGACCTACTTTGAATAATAGAAATGTCTTATTATTCTCCTTTTTTAAGCCCAAAGAATCAAGGGTACTTGCCTCTGCAGTTAGCTGCCAAGTTAATAAAAAGGCGATTAGTAGGGTTAGTTTATAATTTTTCATAAATCTTCAATTTCAGTTTATCCTTTACAAAAATCAATTGTTCATTGAGTATTGAAAAGGTTTGGTATCCGATGGTATCTCCTTCAGCGATCTGTTCTAATAGGATCGTGTCAAAAGCTAAATTGCATACTCGAAGGTAGTTTTTCCAGCCATTATCGTAAAGATAATAAGAAAACAATAGCTTATCATTTCCTTCAAAATAATCTATGCCTTTCGCAATCGTTTCGTTGAATTGCTTTTGAAAGAAGGCTTGAAAGTCTTTGAAATATTCTTGGCTTTCATCATAATGCTGTGGGACTTGAAATGAAAAGGCATTTTTCGGAATAATTGGAAGTGATTTTTCCTCTTTAATCAACTTTAACGGCTCTAATGAATAGGTTTGAATAGACTCAATACCCGGGTTTTTTGATTGTTGCAATTTGATAAAAATGGCCTCTTTTTCGTCTCCGGAGTGGAAGTTTAATTGTGCATAATCGGCGGGTGCTTTGCCTAAAAGCATTACATTTTTTGAACTCAAGTCGCATGAATGCCAAAATGCTTCCCCATTCCCCCTTGTTTCAATCCATAAACGTGGTTCCTCAGGAGTTCCCCAGTAGCGGATACTCCAGATTGGTTCTGCAAAGGAATGTTCAAAAAATGTGGACAAAGGATCGAATGTTTGGAAATTATGTGCAAATTTGGCAAAAATCTATCGAAAAAACGTATTTATTATGCTGCATGGCAAAAAGGTAGTCGCGATTATTCCGGCTCGTTTCGCATCCTCTCGTTTCCCAGGCAAGCCTTTAGTTGATTTAGGAGGAAAGCCTATGATTCAGCGGACTTATGAGCGAGTGAAAGCGGTGGAAGGTTTTGATCGTATCGTTATTGCAACAGATGATGAGCGTATTTTTGATGCTGCAAAGGTTTTTGGTGCAGAAGTAATGATGACGTCTTCAGAGCACCTTACAGGAACGGATCGCTGTGCTGAAGTGCTAAGTCGATTAGGCGAATCGGTTGATTATGTCATCAATATTCAAGGTGATGAGCCTTTCATCGAGCCCGAGCAGTTGAGAGAAGTAGCTGCCGGATTCACTTCTGGAGCGCCTATTTTAACATTGATTAAAAAAATCACAGATCAGGAAACCCTTTTTAATGTCAATACGCCTAAAGTGATTTGTGACGCGGAAGGCCATGCGCTTTACTTTTCTCGCCAAACCATTCCTTTTTTACGTGGGGTAGAGCCATCGGATTGGTTAATTAAGCACACCTTTTATAAGCATATTGGATTGTACGCTTTTCGGGCAGATATTTTACCAGGATTAAGTGCATTAAAACCTACTTCATTAGAGTTAGCTGAATCCTTAGAGCAGTTGCGTTGGGTGCAGAACGGCATTCGAATTAAAGCTATCGAAACGCAATTTGAAACGGTAGGGATTGATTCCCCGGAGGATCTAGAAAAAATTCAAAAAATGGGCCTTATTTAGGCATTTAAGCGGTATATTTGCTAGATTTTTGGCATAAATAACTGTCAAAGTTCGATTATACTTATGCATAGACCACACATAAAAGACGTATTACGTGAAAAGATTTTAATTCTTGATGGCGCAATGGGTTCTTTAATCCAACAATATAATTTAACGGATGCCGATTACCGCGGAGAAAGATTCAAAAATTTCCCGCACGAGGTAAAGGGGAATAATGATTTATTGTCGATCACTCGTCCTGATGTGATTAAAGAAATTCACGCGAAATATTTTGCCGCAGGTGCTGATATTGCGGAGACAAATACCTTCTCTGGGACCTCCATTGCCATGGCGGACTACCATATGGAGGAATTAGTGTATGAATTAAACTTCGAGTCAGCTAAAATTGCACGCGAAGTAGCGGATGAATATACGGCCAAAGATCCCTCAAAGCCACGTTATGTAGCAGGTTCAATCGGACCCACAAACCGGACGCTTTCTCTTTCTCCAGACGTGAATGACCCAGGTTTTAGAGCGGTTACTTTTGATGAATTAGTGATTGCCTATACCGAACAAATTCAAGGTTTAGTGGATGGAGGAGCTGACTTGCTCTTGGTTGAGACTATTTTTGATACCTTGAATGCGAAGGCAGCCTTGTTTGCTATCGATCAATATTTCAAGCAAAATCCATCAAAGCCCTATTTACCTGTGATGGTTTCGGGTACGATTACAGATGCCTCTGGGCGTACCTTATCCGGACAAACAACGGAAGCCTTCTTAACATCGGTTTCTCACATGCCTTTACTTTCAGTAGGACTAAATTGTGCTTTAGGGGCAGATTTAATGCGTCCTTACGTGAAGACGTTGAACGATAAATCCCCTTTCTTAGTTTCTGCTCACCCGAATGCGGGCCTGCCGAACGAAATGGGTGAATACGATCAGTCGCCTGCTGAAATGGCGGTGATTATTGATGATTTCCTTTCAAATGGTTTCTTGAATATCATAGGAGGCTGTTGCGGAACGACACCAGCGCATATTCAAGCGATTGCCGAAGTGGCTGCTAAACACAAACCACACGTTATACCTGAGGAAAATGTGAACCAGAAATTATCTGGATTAGAACCTTTGGAGATTACCGAAATAACCAATTTCGTGAACGTGGGTGAGCGTTGCAATGTGACGGGTTCGAAGAAATTTGCGCGTTTAATTCGCGAAGAGAAATTTGAAGAAGCCATCGCGGTAGCTCGTGAGCAGGTGGATGGTGGTGCTCAAATTTTGGACATCAATATGGATGAGGGGATGATTGATGGCGTGAAAATGATGCCACAATTCTTGAATTTATTGATGGCTGAGCCAGATATCGCTCGTTTACCAATTATGATTGACTCTTCTAAATGGGAGGTGATTGAGGCAGGTTTGAAGTGTGTACAAGGAAAATCGGTGGTCAATTCTATCTCTTTGAAAGAAGGGGAACAGAAATTCATTGAGTCTGCGAATTTGGTAAAAATGTACGGTGCTTCAGTGGTCGTGATGGCCTTCGATGAAACGGGGCAAGCGGATTCGTATGAACGACGCATCGAGATTTGCAAAAGAGCCTATGATATTTTAGTAGATAAAGTAGGATTTCCAGCTCAGGATATCATTTTTGACCCGAATATTTTAACGGTAGCCACGGGAATCGAGGAGCATAATAATTATGCGGTTGATTTTATTAAGGCTACAAAATGGATAAAAGAAAACCTGCCGCTCGCGAAAGTGTCAGGTGGGGTATCTAATATTTCCTTCTCTTTCCGTGGAAACGAATTAGTTCGTGAAGCAATGCATACGGTATTCCTTTACCATGCGATTAAAGCTGGTATGGATATGGGTATCGTAAATGCCAGTCAACTAGGTGTTTACGACGACATTGACAAGACCTTACGTGATTTATGTGAAGACGTTTTATTAAATAGAAATCCAGAATCAACCGAGAAATTAGTGGCCTATGCGGAGACGGTGAAGTCTGCTGGTAAGGAGCAAGTAGTGGATGATGCGTGGAGAAAAGAACCGGTGAATAAGCGTTTAGAACACGCCTTGATTAAAGGTTTGACAGAATTTATTGATGAAGACGTCGAAGAGGCGCGTCAATTAGTAGAACGCCCAATTCAGGTGATTGAGGGTCCTTTGATGGATGGAATGAACGTGGTGGGGGACTTGTTTGGTGAGGGTAAAATGTTCTTGCCTCAGGTTGTTAAGTCTGCCCGCGTGATGAAGAAGGCGGTTGCCTATTTATTGCCTTATATTGAAGCAGAGAAACAGGGAGGAGAGAGTTCATCAGCTGGCAAGATCTTGATGGCAACAGTGAAAGGCGATGTGCATGATATTGGAAAGAATATTGTAGGTGTAGTTTTGGCCTGTAACAATTACGAGGTGATCGACATCGGTGTCATGGTTCCTTGCGATAAGATCCTAGCTGCGGCTAAGGAGCATAACGTAGATATTATTGGTTTATCTGGTTTGATCACTCCGTCTTTAGATGAGATGGTGTATGTGGCCAAAGAAATGGAGCGTCTCGGTTTCAAAGTGCCTCTTTTGATTGGTGGAGCCACCACATCACGTATTCACACGGCGGTTAAAATCGATCCTCACTATTCAGGACCGGTTATTCACGTATTAGATGCCTCTCGTTCTGTGCCCGTGGCTGGTCGATTATTGCAAAGTGAATTAACTTCTCAAGAGATCTTCACCGAGATTAAAGCGGAATACGCAGAATTGAGAACGGCTCACGCTGCTCGTCAACAAGAAAAGAATTACTTATCTATCGATCAAGCTCGCGCAAAATCGAGTGGCATTGATTGGACAGGATTTAAAGCGAAAAAGCCGTCATTCTTAGGCGTGAAGTATTTTGAGGATTATTCTTTGGAAGAAATTGCGAAGTATATCGACTGGACTCCCTTCTTCTCGACCTGGCAATTGTCTGGAAAATACCCACGTATTTTTGATAATGAGGTGGTAGGGAAAGAGGCGAAGAAATTATTTGATGATGCGCAGGCTTTATTGAATGAAATTATTGAGAATAAATCACTTCAAGCCAAAGCTGCACTCGGTTTCTTCCCAGCGAACTCACTAGGAGATGATATCATCTTACACGATTATGTGGAGAAGGCTTTAGAGGTGGCTTGTGAAAAACACGGTTCACACCAGCAGGTATCTTATGAGATTCAGACGAAAGATGAATCATCCGATAAGAGCCAGTGGTTACACCATTTACGTCAACAAGGCCAAAAAGCAAGTATGCTTCCTAACCGTTGTTTAAGTGACTTTGTGGCCCCATTAAACTCGGGTGAGACGGATTATGTAGGCGCCTTTGCGGTGACGACAGGTCTAGGAATCGAAGCGCTATTAGATAAATACGAAAAAGAACATGATGACTATAACTCGATTATGGTCAAGGCTTTAGCAGATCGTTTAGCGGAAGCATTCGCCGAATTATTGCACGAACGTGTGCGTAGAGAATTCTGGGGTTATGCGGCTGATGAAAAGCTGAGCAATGAAGAGTTGATTTCGGAGAAATACGACGGAATTCGTCCGGCACCGGGTTATCCGGCTTGCCCTGATCATACAGAGAAGAAGCGCTTGTTTGAATTATTGGATGCGGAGAAGCAGATTGGGATTCAATTGACTGAAAGTTATGCCATGTATCCTGCCTCTGCGGTTTCAGGTTTTTATTTCTCACATCCGGAAAGTACCTATTTTGGTTTAGGTAAGATTGCCAAAGACCAAGTAACAGATTATGCGAAACGCAAAGGCATGTCCTTGGATGACGTAGAAAAATGGTTAAGTCCCGTATTGAATTATGACTAAGATTACAAAATATTTTGAGCAAGCGGCGGGAAAAACACTTTTCTCGATCGAGATTATTCCACCGATGAAAGGCCAACATTTGGGCGAATTAATGTCGCACATTGAGCCTTTGATGGAGTTTAAACCACCTTTTATTGAGGTGACTTACCACCGCGAAGAATATGTAGACAAAGTCGTAGGTGGCGTTTCTAAACGAATTCCTATTCGCAAGCGTCCAGGTACTTTAGGTATCTGTGCCTCCATCATTCAGCGTTTTCAAATAGAGGCTGTCCCTCACGTAATTTGTGGTGGATTTACGAAAGAAGAGACGGAAGATTTCTTGATTGATTTACATTATTTAGGAATCGAAAACGCACTATTATTGCGCGGTGATCAGGAAAAGGGCGAAGCCCATTTTGTACCCAAGCCAGGAGGTCATGCCTATGCAAACGAATTAGTAGAGCAAGTAGCGGCCATGAACAAGGGTATCTTATTGCATGAGGAGACGGAATCCTTGCCTACCAATTTCTGTATCGGTGTGGCTGGTTATCCCGAAAAACACATTGATGCCGTTTCTTTCGATCAAGACCTGAATTATTTAAAGCAGAAAGTAGATGCTGGTGCGGATTATATCGTAACGCAGATGTTTTTTGATAATAAAAAATACTTTGATTTTGTTCAAAAATGCAGAGAAAAGGGCATTAAAGTGCCTATTATTCCAGGATTAAAACCACTAGCTACGGAACGTCAATTGGATATTTTGCCAGAGATCTTCCATTTAGAAATTCCTTCGGAATTTGTTTCTGAGGCGCGTAAATGTGCTAATAATGCCGCTATTAAGCAATTAGGAATTGAATGGGCAGTTCAACAAGGAAAGGAATTGATTCAAGCCGGAGTTCCAGCGCTTCATTTCTATACGATGAGCAAGTCCGATAGCGTTAGAGCTATCGCTGAAAAATTATTCTAATGAAGGTCTTAGTCTATGGTGCGAGTACAAACCCGAGTCGATATGCTTATATCGCGACGGAATTACTGTTGCAGCACCGCCATGAGGTTTCTTTAGTTGGAATTAAGAAAGGGGAGGTGCTTGGACTGACCATTCAGCAAGAACAACCCATAGTAGAAGATATCGATACGGTTACCTTGTATGTAGGTCCTGCTAATCAGGAAGGGCTTTTTGATTATCTTAAGGCATTAGCCCCAAGACGCGTCATATTCAATCCCGGAACGGAGAATCCAGAACTCGAAAGAGCATTAGAGATAGCGGGAATACAAACTGAAGAGGCCTGCACGCTTGTTTTATTGCATACAGGCCAGTTTTAAGATCTATTGAGCTACTAACGTAAACTCAAATTCCTCCATAATTAAGTTCGCTAGCAATTTCTTGCAAGCATTGGTTACCACCTCATTTGCCTCAGCTTCTGATGCCGCTTCCACCGTTAATGTAATGTGCTTGCCAATACGAACGCCATCTACTTGGTTAATCCCTAAGTTTTGTAAGCCAATAAGTACTGCTTTTCCCTGAGGGTCAAGGATTTCTTTTTGAGGCATTACGTTGATTTCAGCTAAGAATTTCATTATTTGTTTGGATTTAAAAGGAAAATAAGGCCGGATAGGAGGATGTATGCGATCACTAAAACCGGAATTGCTGCAAATTTAAGCATAACAAGGGCAGCAATGCAAAAAATAAGGAAAATGAATTTCACTTGATTACTTTTCCAATCCCAGGTTTTGAACTTGAAGGCTAAAAGAGGCAATTCGCATACTAATAAATAGCTCATCAATACTGCATAGATTAATAGGCCTTGAAAATGTAGAATATAAGGGCTGAATTCAGGTTGAAAACGTAGAATTATAGGCAATGATGCAATAAGAAGACCGTTAGCAGGGGTAGGTACACCAATGAATTGATCGCTTTGGCGGGTATCTATATTAAATTTTGCCAAACGATACGCTGACATCAAAGTCAAGGCAAACACCATAAAGGGTTTATAAAATCCGAATAGTCCTACCGTGCAGGAAATCCCACAGCTTTGCTCCACTAAGGCAAATAAGATAAAAGAAGGTAAAACCCCAAAAGAGACCATATCTGCTAGGGAGTCTAATTCTTTACCTAAATCAGAATAAGCTTTTAAAGCACGGGCTAAAAAGCCGTCGAAGAAATCACAGACTAAGGAAATGAAAATGCAATAGGAGGCACTCACTAAATCGCCTTGCATCACGAACCAAAGTCCGATACATCCAGCGAGTAAATTACCCAGCGTCAATAGATTAGGGATTTCTTTTTTCATGCTTTTACGTATGGATTGGATACTTTTTCATCCCCGATGGTCGTGCTACCCCCGTGTCCAGGGTACACAATGGTGGATTCAGGTAAAGTGTATAATTTCGTTTGAATGCTGTGAACTAAATCAGCGTGATTGCATAATTGAAAGTCAGTTCTGCCTACACTGCGTCTGAAAAGTACGTCACCATCAAATAATAGTCCTTCCTTCTCGAAATACAAAGCCACGTGACCTGGTGCGTGTCCAGGAACAAATAAGATCTTGATTTCCATTTCACCTATCTGCAGTATTTGGTTATCCTCGTACCATACATCCACTTCAGTAGGTTGGTAATGCGGGAAACCATATACTTGCGCACGATTCGCTGAATCTGTTAGCAAAGGTTCGTCTTTCGGGTGAAGGTAAAACGGAATTTTATACTCTTGTCTAAAATATTCCACACCTAACACATGATCAATGTGCGCATGTGTATTTAAAATATGAGTCAACTTAATATTTTTCTCCTCGATGAATGTTTTTAAGGTTTGGCGTTCCTCGAAGGTATAACATCCAGGGTCTACGATAATACCTATTCCATTTTCATCCCAAATAATATAGGTATTTTCTTGAAATGGATTCAGCGTAAAGGCTTGGTGAAAGATCATATTTATTTACCTAAAAGAAATATACAAGGTTTTTTGTGCAAATCGGGTTGTGCTTTCGCCCAGTCGCTTGCCTTTTTAGTTTGAACAAAACCGGAGGGCGCAGTTACCTCACAGGCAATGCAAATTAAGGAATCTGGAGCACATTGTGCAATTAGGTCCTCTAAAAGTGCATTATTTCGGTACGGCGTTTCGATGAAAATTTGTGTTTGGCCCCATTTAGCAACATCTCGGTCTAGTTGTTCGATTTTACGAATGCGTGCAGCCTTGTCGATGGGAAGATAGCCAATGAAAGCGAAGCTTTGGCCAGAAAAACCTGATCCCATTAAACCTAATAGGATGGATGAAGGGCCTACTAAAGGAATCACTTCGAGGCCTTGTTGTTGTGCAATCGAAACCGCTAGGGCCCCAGGATCTGCTACGCCCGGGCAACCAGCTTCTGAAATAACGCCAATATATTCGACCGCGGCATGCTTTTTGTAGAAGTCGGTAACTGTCTTAGGCTGAGTGTCTTTGTCTAATACCTCAAAAATTAAGCGATCAATCTGAATCCCTAGTTTCAATTCACTAATGAATCTTCGAGCCGTCCGTACATTTTCGACTAAAAAATGTGTTGTCTGCTGTAGTGCCGCTAAGATTTGTGGGGGTAGGACTTCGGATGAAGTGTTTTCGGCAATCGGGCAGGGGATGAGGTAAATTTTCATAAAAACGGTTGAATCGCCTGTAGAAACAAGTCCGGTTGGTCCGCTTGCACCCAATGGCCCGCACCTGGAATCTCTACAACTTCAAAATTAGGGAAAATTTCGGCAATGTATCGTTCGTCTTCCGGTTGTATATAATGAGAATCAGCTCCTTTAATGAAAAGCGTTTCGGTATTTGAGGCACTAGAAACGAGTAATTCGTGTCCCACCACGTCAATATTTTTGGTTATCACTTTCAGATTAATTCTCCAGGCAAATTGCTGCTCCGCGTTACGGTAAAGGTTCTTTAAAAGAAATTGTCGAACACCTTCTTTTTCTTCGAAGCGTTTCAAATGCTCATTCGCCGCTTGTCGACTCTCAAGTGTGGCTAAATCTAAACTATTTAATCCCTCTAAAATGTGTGTATGGTGTACCGGATAGAATTTAGGTGCGATGTCGACAATGACAATGCGAGAAGCAATACCCGGGTGCAATAAATCGAATTGCATCACCACCTTGCCACCCATACTGTGCCCGATCAAAATGGGATTTTCTAATTGATGTTCGTGAATGAATTCCAATAAATCCTGAGTCATCACCTCATAATTGAAATCATCACCCCAAGGCGATTGTCCGTGGTTTCTTTGGTCCATTAAAAATACGCGGTGATTTTCAGAGATAGCTTTTCCAAAACCGAGCCAATTATCTGATGTGCCAAAAATTCCGTGTAGAATAATGACCGGCGTTCCTGTTTCCCCAAGTGCGCGATAGAATAATTTCATTAGGCTAAGTAAATGGCTTTTTCTTTCCGTTCCGTTAACTCGCCGATAGGGCTTAATTCATACCCGTTTTCGAGCGCAAATGCTTCGAATTTAGCCGTATGTTCCGCTTCTACGGCGATTAATAAACCACCAGATGTTTGTGGGTCTGCTCCAATAAAGCGTTGGCGCTCCGAAATATCTTCGCTCAATCGATCGCCATAGCTGGCTAAATTTCTTCCAGTACCACCTGGGAAACACTTTTGGTCTAAATAATGATCAATATTAGGAAGCAAAGGTAAGTTTTCGAAGGTAATTTTAGCACTTAAACCTGACCCATCCGCCATTTCGACTAAATGACCGAATAATCCAAAACCTGTCACATCCGTCAAGGACTTCACGAAGGACAAAGGACCTAGTTTCTCCCCAAAGCTATTTAACGTACTCATTTGCTTCACCGCTCGAGCTAAATCGGCAGGGCTAACGATGCCGCGTTTTTGGCCTGTAGATAAAATACCTACGCCCAGTGGCTTGGTTAAATAAAGCATACAGCCTTTTGTAGCCGTGTCGTTTTGTTTTAAATGTTCTTTACGTACTTTTCCAGTCACAGCAAGCCCAAAGATTGGTTCAGGAGAATCAATCGAATGACCTCCCGCTAATGGAATTCCTGCTTCTGCACAAGCCGCGCGTCCACCTTCTAAAACTTGGGCCGCAACTTCTGGAGCTAATTTATCAATAGGCCAGCCTAGAATGGCAATGGCCATCAGTGGACTTCCGCCCATCGCATAGATATCTGAAATGGCATTTGTTGCCGCAATTTTCCCAAAATCAAACGGATCATCCACTATCGGCATAAAGAAATCCGTCGTCGAAATAACCGCCTCGCCATTCTGCCAGTCAAATACAGCAGCATCATCCCGGCTTTCATTTCCGACTAATAAAAGGGGGTGATTAGCCTTCGGTTTGTCTGATTTTAGTATTTTGTCTAAAATCTGTGGTGATATTTTACACCCGCAACCTGCGCCGTGACTAAAAGAAGTTAATTTGATATTTTCTGACATGATGATTTAGTAGGTTGCTACATTATATCGCAACACAATTTTCTATATTAATTAGAATTTTCCTTAGAGGTTTTAAAAAATGCGAGGGCAGAAATTTATTGCGCAGCACAAATTTGGAACAAATAAAATTAAAACTCTTTATGATGCGCCATTCTAAACAAATCATCCTTACTCAACGACTTGAAATAATTGTAAGTGATCTTCAAACCCTCTGCACGACTCACCTTAGGTTCCCAGCCCAGAATACTGCGAGCTTTTGTGATGTCTGGTTTACGTTGTTTGGGATCATCTGTAGGTAAAGGAAGAGAGATTAATTTCTGAGATGTACCCGTTAATTTGATGATCTCCTCGCCAAATTCTTTTATCGTAATCTCATCTGGATTTCCGATGTTCACTGGTTGTGCATAATCGCTCAATAAGAGGCGATAAATGCCTTCTACAAGGTCATCTACATAGCAGAAAGAACGCGTCTGCGAACCATCGCCAAACATCGTTAAATCCTCACCACGCAACGCTTGCCCAATGAATGCAGGTAATACACGCCCATCATTTAGACGCATGCGAGGACCGTAGGTATTGAAAATACGGACAATACGTGTTTCTAGGCCGTGATAGGTGTGATAGGCCATGGTCATCGCTTCTTGGAAACGTTTTGCCTCATCATACACGCCACGAGGACCTACTGGATTTACATTTCCCCAATACTCCTCCGGTTGAGGATGTACATTTGGATCCCCGTATACTTCTGAAGTGGATGCGATTAAAACACGTGCATTTTTTACGCGCGCCAAACCGAGGCAATTATGAATTCCTAAAGAACCCACTTTCAAGGTCTGAATAGGGATTTTCAAATAGTCAATAGGAGAGGCAGGTGAGGCGAAATGCAAGATATAATCCAATTCGCCTGGTACGTGAATGAACTTAGATACATCGTGGTGATAGAACTCGAATTGCTTTAAATGGAACAAATGTTCTATGTTCTTTAGATCGCCTGTAATCAAATTATCCATAGCGATCACGTGGTAACCCTCTTTGATAAAGCGATCGCATAAATGAGAACCTAGGAATCCAGCTCCGCCGGTGATTAAAACTCTTTTCATATTAGTGTATGGTTTGACGGCCGATGGAATAATAAGTATATCCTAGCTCCTGCATTTGGCTTAATTCGTATAAGTTTCTTCCGTCAAAAATGACTTTATTCTTTAATAAACTATCCATTCTATCGAAGTCAGGTGTTCTAAATTGTGGCCACTCAGTCACAATTAGTAAAGCATCTGCGTCTTCTAAAGCTTCGTAGGGATTCTTTGTAAAGGTAATTTTGTCTCCTAAAAGATTTCGAACATGATTCATTGCTTCTGGATCATAGGCGCTAACCGATGCACCTAGTTCAAGTAATGCATCGATATTATATAAAGAGGGAGCCTCTCTAATATCATCGGTATAAGGTTTGAATGCCAAACCCCACATGGCAATTTTCTTCCCCGATAAATCACCTTTAAAATGTTTCGCTAGGTGAGGAATGAGCTTCGTTTTTTGATTCTCATTTACTTTCATGACCGAGTCTAAGATTTTAAACTCATAGTCGTTTTCTGCGGAAGTTTTTGCCAAGGCTTGCACGTCTTTTGGGAAGCAGCTTCCACCGTATCCGATACCGGCAAATAAAAAGCGTTTCCCGATTCGAGAATCCGTTCCGATACCTTTGCGCACCTCATCCACATTTGCACCTACGAGTTCGCAAAGATTAGCGATCTCATTCATGAAAGTGATTTTAGTGGCTAAAAAGGCATTAGCGGCATATTTAGTTAGCTCAGCTGAACGCTCATCCATAAAGATGATCGGATTCCCTTGTCGAACTAATGGAGCATACAAGCGTGACATCAAGTCTTTTGCTCTCTCTGATTGCGTACCTATAACGACACGGTCTGGTTTCATAAAATCCTCTACGGCTACGCCTTCTCGTAAGAATTCCGGATTTGAAACGACATCGAAATCGACTTTTGCGTTTTTAGCAATAGCTGAGTGTACTTTTTCGGATGTGCCTACGGGAACGGTACTTTTATCAATGATAACTGCATATTCCGATAGGAGTGGACCTAAATCATCCGCTACCTGCAAAATGTATTTTAAATCGGCAGAACCATCCGCACCCGGAGGGGTAGGTAGAGCTAGGAAAATGACTTTTGCTCCAGTAATACCTTCTTGTAAAGAGGTAGTAAAATCCAAACGACCTTCTTCCGTGTTTCTTTTGAACAAATCTTCTAAACCAGGCTCATAGATAGGAATGATTCCGGCCTGCATTTGTTTTACTTTCTCTTCATTGATATCTATGCAAGTAACGTGGTTTCCTGTTTCAGCGAAACAAGTTCCCGTCACTAAACCTACATATCCGGTTCCTACAACAGCTATTTTCATATTCTTACTGAATTACTTTACCAATACTTCCTGAGGGTTCATTTATTTTTAACCAATTCGCTAATGTGCTGGAGATGTCACTTATGTTTGTTCTTTGGTTTATTTCTTTTGGTTTTACGTTCCATCCGAAAAATAACAAGGGAACGTGGGTATCATACGTATAAAGTGAGCTATGTGTTGTACCTGTTTTGTAACCAGAAAACCACTGTGGTTTTAATAAGTACATAAAATCACCGCTTCTTGCTTGATTATAGCCATTAGAGATCATTTCACGATAAAGTGCTGGTAAAGGGCTATTCAAAGCATTTCTGATGTCTACTAATTCTGCAAATCCCGCTTGATTTTTAAATGATTTCTCCAAAATCTTTCCCACTGCCTCTTTCGAAATATGTAATCTTTCTAGGTTTGCATGGTTTAGATAGATTTGGTAATTATCATTTCCAACCATGATTTCTACCTCGCCAAATTCTTTTTTTAGCGCCGTTTTTGCCTCATTGATTGCCTTCACATTGTCAAAAACTCCACCAGGTAATCGTTTGCTCTGAAGGTAATATGGAATTTCAGCTACAGCATGATCAGCTGTTAAAAAAACAAGGTATTGATTCTTGCCTAATTTGGCATCTAAATGCGTTAAAATGTCTGCAATATCTTGATCCAAGCGTAAATAAGTATCTTCTAATTCGATGGATTGAGGACCGAATGAGTGCCCTACATAATCAGGTGAAGAGAAGCTGATGGCTAAAAAATCGGTCGTTCCGTTCTTTCCTAAATTCTCCTCATCAATCGCTTTAAGAGCGAAGTCTTTCGTTAGTGTATTGCCAAAAGGAGTCGTACGTATTACTTCCAATGGATTCCCTCCCTTTAATTCATGAGGAAAAGTAGGAGTTTTCTCTCCCGGTAATTTACTTTCATATGGACTATCGTCTTCAGCAGAACGGGTATAAGTTGCGATAGGATATAGCGTATTCCATCCTTTACTTAGGTATTTCTGTGGTCTTGCTTCTAAATTAAATTTCTGAACCCAAGTAGGTAATTCTTTCATGTAAAAAGAGGAGGTAATCCAATACCCATCAGCCGAATCATACCAATAAGCTGCATCTGCAGTATGACCACCTGGTAAAATGGACCCACGGTCTTTTAAGGCAATGGCGACCGTTTTAGATTTGTAATTCTGTGCCATTTTTAATTGATCCGTGATCGTGGAAGTGAACATATTCTTAGGTGACATAATTCCAGCTTTGCTTTTACTTCCCACTGTTAGTACGGTGCTGTCATCTACACAATACATTTTCTTTCCATTAGCTACTTCAATCCATTCGTTACCTACGATACCGTGAACCGCTGGAACCGTTCCTGTATAGACGCTAGCATGTCCTGCTGCTGTTACCGTAGGGGCATAATTATAATGATTATCCTTACAATTAATCCCTTCAATCATTAAGCGTTTGAAGCCTTTATCTGAATAACGATCATAGAATTTATTCAGGTATTCGTAGCGCATTTGGTCTACGACAATACCCACGACTAAGGCTGGTTTTTTTTGTGCCAAAACTGGTAAAGAAAGTATTCCTAGGAAAACAAGAAGGACTTTTTTCATAGATAAGAAGGGAATTCGGTTAAAATTTTTGTTGACTGATCTAGTATAATATTGCTGAGGCCGTTTGTTATAACTAGGTACTCTGCTTTTTGTATTTTCTGGTATTGGCTAATTTGTTGTAAAGTGCTTAAGCTAATGTCAATATGCGGTGCTTTACATTCAATGAGCATAAATACGTCCCCTTGTGAATTATAAACCCGTATATCCGTTCGCCTGTTCAATTGATCTACCTTCATACTTCCCTCTATTTGGAAAAGAGAAGCTGGGTATTTTAATTCATTAACTAAATACTGTAAGCAATGTTGTCTGACCCATTCTTCTGGCGTCAGTAATCGATACTTGTTGGTGATTTCTTCAAAAATATACAGTTTCCCGTCCTTTTTCTTTACTTTGTGAGAATAGGCAGGAAAGACTAAGTTTATTTCCGGGGATGTAATCATCTAAATAATCGATATAACCTCTAAATTAATCTTTTTGCTTTATTATTTCATCACATCTAAGGGTATAATATGAAAACGAAAGAGGAAATTGTTCAAAATTGGTTACCCCGCTACACAGGAACAAATTCGGAAGATTTTGGACAGTATATTTTATTGACCAATTTCAAGAATTACGTAGATATGTTTGCTGAGAAATTCGGGGTGGTAATAAAGGGCCAAGACCGTCCGATGCAGACGGCTACGGCACATAATATAACCATTATCAATTTTGGAATGGGATCGCCCATGGCAGCTACCGTGATGGATATTTTATCAGCTATTAGTCCTAAGGCAGTTTTGTTTTTAGGCAAATGCGGGGGGTTAAAAAAGAATTTATCCTTAGGAGATTTAATTCTTCCAATAGCTGCGGTTAGGGGAGAGGGGACATCAGATGAATATATGCCTAAAGAAGTGCCGGCGCTACCTTCCTTCCGATTACAGCGGGCCGTTTCATCCATGATTAAGAAACATGAATTAGATTATTGGACTGGTTTAGTTTACACCACGAATCGACGCGTTTGGGAGCATGATGAGGTGTTTAAGGCTTATCTATCCGATATTCGGGCGATGGGTATTGATATGGAAACCGCTACGATATTTACGGTCGGTTTTAAGAATAAAATACCACACGGAGCCTTGTTATTAGTATCCGATAACCCGATGACTCCTGATGGAGTGAAAACGGATGCGAGTGATAAGAATGTAACGGCTAATTTTGTTCATAAACACCTCCAAATCGGTATCGATTCCCTAGAGGAATTAGCAAATTCAGGCGAATCGGTTAAGCACTTACGATTTGATTAGTAAATAAGTCCGTTTTTATTAGTTGCAATAATCGCGGATCACGTTGTAAGCTCCTGCATAACCTAGCTCGCCAGCTTTGCTTAAATCTAAGCAGCCCGAAGTATCATTCAAGGCAAGTTTGATGATTCCGCGAATGAAATAGGCTTCTGCAAATTTGCTATTTAATTCGATGGCATTGTTGCAATCTTGAATTGCGTTGCGTTGATCACCTAGACTTGATTTAGCGATTCCCCGTTGAAAATAAGCATCTGCATAAGTGGGTAGGAATGAAATGGCGCGGTTATAATCTTCAATGGCACTTTTAGGGTCGCCGGATTTTGCTTTGGCTAAACCTCTATGAAAAAATACCTCGGCTCTTCCGGCACTCATATCGGACATTTTTGTGCGGTCTACTAAACCGTTTCGGATTTCATCCAGTTGAATTTTACCGAGTTTGGCGGTATATAGAATTTTGGCGTTTTCATTATTCCCAAATTCAATAGCTTTCGTAAAATCCTCCATTGCTGCGCGCTGGTCGCCTAATTTCGCTTTTACAAAGCCTCTCCCATAAATCGCCTCGATTTTTTCAGGATCTAATTCTAAGGCTTTATTAAAATCTTCTAATGCTCCTTTCTCTCCATTTTCCCCTCTGTAATTTTCTAACTGCACTTTGCAGAGGCCAGAATAATACCATTCGTCCGCTTTCTCTGGACTTAATTTTAATACCTCGGTGAAATCCGTTAAAGCGCCTTTATAATCCCCCATTTTCATCTTGGCAAAAGCACGTCCAGAAAGGTAATTTGTGCGTTTAGGAGTGATTTCGATCGCTTTATTATAGTCTTCAATACTACCTATGTAGTCGCCCAGCTTTGATTTGCTGTCGGCTCTTACGGCTAAAGTGGGAGCGTAATCAGGTAATAATTCGAGTGATTTATTGAAATCGGTGATGGCACCGCGGTAGTTTTCTAATTTGTTTTTGGAAATACCTCTGCTTAAATACGCCGTTCCCTCTAAAGGATTCAATCGTATGGCTTCGTTATAATCTTGAATAGCTAATGGGTGATTATCTTGCTTGCTATAACTTTGGCCACGACCAATGAAGGCTTCAAAATAATTAGGCTTTAATTCTAGTGCTTTATTGAAGTCCAAAATAGCTCCCTGAAAATCCTTTAAATTGTATTTCGCAAAACCCCTATTATAAAAAGCAATCGAGTTTGGATTAGCTGCAGTTTTCTCAATTTCAATACTGAAATTGCGTAAGGCGTCTGCGTAATTACCGGATTTATTTTGGTTCAAACCAATCTCTAAATGATTGATTTCCGTTGTCTGTGCTGATAAGGAGAAAAGGCAAGCCAAAAAGGCAAAGGCTAAAATGCCCACTTTGAATTTCATAGTAACTTATTTTTTGTAAAAATAAGCGAAATTACTGGCTTGTTAAAATTTGAATACCACCAAAAACAAGGATCAAAAACAGCGTTCTCAAGGCTGTTTTTTTCAAATAAGGATCAATTTGTGCGGCACTCATCCCAGAATGTAATTCGCGGAATAGTTGAATAATGGGATAAATACCGACAATAAGTAATTGTTGGTTGATGCCTATTTTAACCCCAGCTACGAAAGGATACGCATAAAAGCAGGCAATGGCCGCTATGTACAAGCATTTCTGGTAGTAGAATCCGAACGTTTTTCCAATTCGCACAGGAATCGAGTTTTTCCCGGCTTTGATATCATTTTCGATATCTCGTAAATTATTCAGATTTAATACGGCAACGGAGAGAAATCCACATCCTGATGCTGGTAATAGGATAGCGTAATTCACACTAAAGGTCTGAAGATAATAGGTGCCTAAAGTGCCAATTAATCCGAAAAACAAGAAAACGGAAATGTCTCCTAAACCCATGTAGCCATAAGGCCTTTTACCCACCGTGTAAGCGATGGCTGCCGCTATAGCAGCCAGTCCTAGGGCTAAAAAAGTGCCCCAAACTTCGATAGGAGCATCTTTTAATCCAAAATACAATAAACAGATTCCAGATAAAAAAGAAAGAACTGCTGTCATAATAACAGCAGTTCTCATCTCTTGTTGACTAATTTTTCCTGTTTGAACAGCTCTTAGAGCTACTTTGCGATCTGCATTATCGACTCCATTAGAGAAGTCACCTAAATCATTCGCAAAGTTGGAAAGTATTTGTAATAACAGGGTAGTTAAAGTGGCAAGAATAGCAATGATTAAATCAAATTTTCCTGTGGCATATGCCAAGAAATTGCCTAATAAAATACTGCCAACCGCCAACGGTAAGGTTCTTGGTCTCGCCGCATCCACCCATCTATTCATATTATTTTCCTATCGCCGCTAAAAATTCTGGACTGCTTGGCTTAATGCCCGAAGCAAAGAAGTTTTGTAATTCGCCTTTCTCATTGATTACGTATTTGCAAAAGTTCCAGCTAGGCTCTTTCTCATTCCAGCCATTCTTTGATTTGTCCGAAAGCCATTGGTAAAGGTCACATTTTCCTGATCCTTTCACTACCACTTTTTCCATCATTTGGAAGGAAACGCCGTAATTTAAGGTACAGAAAGAAGAGATTTCTGCGTTAGAGCCTGGCTCTTGTCCACCAAATTCA
This sequence comes from Aquirufa sp., assembly GCF_044239315.1. Lineage (GTDB taxonomy): Bacteria > Bacteroidota > Bacteroidia > Cytophagales > Spirosomataceae > Aquirufa. Next base: position 22,815 of record NZ_JBIIBQ010000023.1, read on the forward strand.
TTCGCTGGGAAACCTAAGATCACAACGTCCTTATTTTCTTTGTGGAATTTCTCCCAGTCAGCATATTGAGGAGTATAACCACATTTAGAAGCGGTATTTAAGACGATAATTTTCTTTCCTTTAAATTGAGAGAAATCAATCTCTTTTCCATCGATTCCTTTCATTTTGAAGGAATGGAAGTTGGTAGAAGCTGTGGAAATTTCCATTTTTTCTGGTCTGTTTAAGACGGTTTTTTGGGTGAATGGTAGGGCTAATACCGTTAATAACGATCCGATTTTCATAAAACTTGCGATCATAATGATAATAATTAAAATGGTGAGGTAAAGGTATTTACGTTTCAAATTACATTCGATTAGGTGAAACTATACCTAATAACGAGGTGGCATGCTGAATTGTTTTACCTGTAAGCTCAGCTAAGGTAAGACGAATGTTTCTTTTTACCTCATTTTCCTCTGATAGAATGGTTTGTTCGTTGTAAAATTTATTAAATGTCTTCGCTAAATCGTAGGCATAATTGGCGATTACAGAAGGTGCAAAGTTAGCTGCAGCTTGCGTAATATTCGCTTTGTATTCCCCTAATAAATAGATTAATTCTTGCTCAGAATCTGCTAATTCTGAGTTGGTTGACACCGGATTGATTTTACCTCCTTTGCGCAATATAGAACAAATACGAGCGTGTGTATATTGGATAAATGGACCTGTATTTCCTTGGAAATCAATGGATTCTTCCGGATTAAATAACATCCGTTTTTTCGGCTCCACTTTCAATAAGAAATACTTCAAGGCGCCTAATCCTAAATTGTGGAATAAATCGTTTGATTCAGCTTCGGTAAAGCCATCTATTTTACCTAATTCCAAAGTGCGGTCTTTAGCCGTTTGAATCATCTCTGCCATCAAATCATCCGCGTCGACTACTGTTCCTTCGCGGGATTTCATCTTGCCGCTAGGTAAGTCGACCATACCATAAGAAAGGTGGAAATTGCCGTTTGAATAGGGCTTATTTAATTTTTTCAAAATATGGAAAAGCACTTCAAAGTGGTAATCCTGCTCGTTTCCGACCACATAAACCGATTGATTCGTTTTAAAATCTTCGTATTTCAATTGAGCAGTTCCCATGTCTTGGGTGATGTAAACAGAGGTACCGTCTTTACGTAAAACTAATTTTTCATCTAAGCCTTCTGCCTCTAAATTGATCCAAACAGATCCATCTGGTTTTTGGAAAAATACACCCGATGCTAAACCCTCATCTACTATTTGCTTGCCTAGTAAATAGGTATTCGACTCTCGGTAGATTTTATCAAAGGAAACGCCCATGGTTTGGTAGGATTTCTCAAAACCAGCGAAAACCCAGGCATTCATCTTATTCCATAAGTTCATCACCTCTTCGTCGCCTTGTTCCCATTTTAAGAGCATTTCCTGCGCCTTCAATAGGATAGGAGCCTGTTTTTTCGCTTGTTCTTCTTCAAGTCCATTCGCCTTTAACTTGGCGATTTCTTCTTTATAAGCCACATCGAAAGCCACATAGTATTTGCCCACTAAGTGATCGCCTTTTAACCCGGATGTTTCAGGAGTTTCATTATTGCCAAAAAGCTGGTAAGCTAACATCGACTTACAGATGTGTATGCCTCGGTCATTTACTAAATTCGTTTTGACCACATCGTATCCACCTGCTGCTAAGATTTGTGCAACCGAAAAGCCCAAGAAATTATTACGTAAATGGCCTAAATGTAAAGGTTTATTAGTGTTAGGAGAGGAGTATTCGATGAGTACTTTTTCTTTTTTAGATTCAATTTGGAAAGGATTTTTATCCGAAGCAACGCTAGCTAATAAGTCTAACCAAGCGGAATCCTGGATGGAAATATTTAAAAATCCTTGAACGACTTGAAAAGCTTTTACTATTCTGCAATTCGCCATCAAATACGTTCCTAAATCAGTCGCAATGGCAGCTGGAGCTTTTCCTGCTTGCTTTGTATAAGGGAAAACAACTAAGGTATAAGTGCCTTCAAACTCTTTTTTTGTCTCTTGCAACACGATTTCTGTAACGTCGATTTGAAAGAGGGCTTTTAGTCCTTTAGCGAGTTCTTGCTGTAATGTTTGCTGAATATTTGACATCTAAATGGCTGTAATTTTTCAATCTGTAAAGGTAGCTAAATTCGGGCTAAACATTGCCTCTAATGCTCAGAAATGAATAAATTAATCTTACCTTTGCCTTAATTATGCAAAATACGTACCACGAGGCAATTCAAACTTTAAAATCAGGAGGCGTGTTGCTGTATCCTAGTGACACGATTTGGGGTTTAGGCTGTGATGTTCGAAATGAGCAGGCTATTGAGAAGATTTTGGAGCTAAAAAATAGACCCGCCTCTAAAGGATTGATTGTCTTGATTGCTAAAATCGAGCAATTGAGTGAATATGTAGAGCAGGTGCCGGAGATTGCTTGGGATTTAGTGGAATTTGCGGAGGATCCTTTGACGATTATTTATCCCAAAGGGAAAAACGTTTCTCCCTCTTTATTAGGCCCAGATGGTAGTATTGCGATCCGTTTAGTGAAAGATGAGTTTTGTAAAGGATTGATTTACCGATACCAACGGGCGATAGTTTCCACTTCCGCGAATCTTTCTGGGGAACCTTCTCCATTAAATTTTGCTGGAATTGCGCCTTCCATTGTAGCGGGGGTAACGCATGTGTTAAAGAATCCATTAGGAGAAGGGCCAACTAAAAAGGCGAGTAAAATTGTGCAATTAGGCCTATATGGTGATTATAAGTTAATTAGAGGTTAGATGAAAGAAGGGAAGGAAATTGTACAAGATCCGATATTCTCCAAAATTGGCCTCGCAGCCGATCGTTTGGGGGTAGATAGTTATGTGATTGGTGGTTACGTGCGGGATGCGATTTTAGGGCGTGATTGCAAGGATATCGATGTGGTTTGCCTCGGATCTGGGATTGATTTAGCTTTAGAAGTAGCCAAAGAATTTGATTTACCAGAGCATGCCGTGTCCGTTTTTAAGAATTTTGGCACGGCGATGATTAAAGTCGATGACTGGGATCTGGAATTTGTGGGAGCTCGAAAGGAATCGTATAATCGGGATTCGCGAAAGCCTGTGGTGGAGGAGGGTACTTTAGTGGACGACCAAAACCGCCGTGATTTCACCATCAACGCGATGGCAGTTCAGTTAAATAAGGCGAATTGGGGTAAACTATTGGACCCATTTAACGGCCTCGAAGATTTAAGGGCGAAAATTATTCGCACACCTTTAGCCCCTGGTATTACTTTTTCAGATGATCCATTGCGTATGATGCGTGCGGTTCGTTTTGCAGCGCAGCTAGGATTCGATATTTATCCGGAAACTTTTGAGGCCTTAAAAACCGAGAAAAATCGCCTGGAAATTATTTCGATGGAGCGCATTTCTGATGAATTAAATAAGATGATTCTCTGCAAAAAGCCTTCCTATGGCTTTCTTTTGCTGGATGCTTGTGAAATTCTGCCTATCATTTTTCCTGAGTTCATGAAGCTGAAAGGCGTAGACACAGAGGATGGAAAGGGTCATAAAGATAATTTCTACCACACTTTACAGGTACTAGATAATATTGCAGAAAACACGGATGACCTTTGGTGGCGCTGGGCGGCTATTTTACATGATATTGCCAAACCACAGACAAAACGTTTCGCCCAAGGCAAAGGTTGGACTTTTCACGGACACGAAGATATGGGCGCACGCCAGGTGCCGAACATTTTCAAACGCCTAAAATTGCCTTTAAATGAAAAGATGAAACTGGTTCAAAAACTAGTTCGCCTACATTTACGCCCCATCGCTTTATCGAAAGAGGAAATCACCGCTTCCGCCTTACGCCGTCTTTTATTCGAAGCAGGAGAGGAGTTAGAAGCCTTGATGACTTTGTGCCGTGCTGATATTACTTCTAAAAATGGAGATAAGGTCAAACGCTATCTGCGCAACTTCGATATCGTAGAGCAAAAACTAAAGGAAGTAGAAGAAAGTGACTCACTTCGTAATTTCCAACCCGTTTTCTCTGGCGAAATCATCATGCAGGTTTTCGATATTGGTCCAGGTCGTGAAATTGGTATCATTAAAATTGCCATGCGAGAGGCAGTTTTAGAGGGAGTGATTCGAAATGAATTAGAATCTGGCTGGGATTTGCTGATAGAGGAAGGGCGCAAGCTAGATCTTAAACCAGTCGTTTCTCTCGCTGAAATACAATAAAAAAGGCTCCGATTTCGGAGCCTTTTCTTTTATGAATGCGGTGATTATAAGTTGATTACAAAATCTTCTTTCGCATAACGAACCTTAGTAGCACTCGCCATAAAGTCATTAGCTGCATCGCGCTCACCTACTGCAAGCATTAATACAGAATGTAACCCCATCGCTTCTAGACCTAATAATTCATCTAGTTTAGCAGGGATAAAACCTTCCATAGGAGTTGAATCGATTTGTAATTCACCAGCCGCTGCAAGAGCTGTCCCCATCGCTAAATAAACTTGGCGATCAGCCCAATTTTGCTTTGCTTCTACTGGACGTCCTAATAAAGAACCAGCGATTGCACCACGGTAATCTCCTAGCACATCCACAGAAAGACCACGCGTATCAGCTACTAATTGGATGAAAGAATCGATTTGTGCTTCTGTAATATCATTCCAAGCCGCAAATACTAACAAGTGAGACGACTCTACTGCTTGTGGTTGACCATAAGCGATGGGTTGAATTTTAGCTTTTAATTCTGGGTTTTCAATCACTAAAATTTTATAGGGTTGTAAACCAAAACCTGATGCTGAAAGGCGGATTGCTTCTAATAAAGAATCAATTTTATCTGTGGAAACTTTGTTTCCAGTCATTCTTTTGGTGGCGTAGCGCCAGGATAATGAGTCGATTAAAGACATAATGTAGATTATAGATTACAGATTATAGAGAAGAGATTCTTCTTCAAATAAGCCTTGATAATTTATCAAATAAATAAAAGCAATTTCTATTCAATCTCCCTTAAAAAGAGAGCGAAAGAGTTCGGATAGTATATATAAATTTTAAAGTGCAATCTCATAAAACATTGTCGCTAGGCAGTTTTAGAGATTGCACTTTGAAATTGAGCCATTTTACAGCCCCCTATTTAAATTTATTCTGAAACTAAAGAAACGGTAAGAGCGAAATCATCATAAATCGCCTTATCACCAATTGATTCGAAGAATTTCTTAGAACCGTAACGGATATTGAAGTCTGTACGATCGATCGTGATGTTTGCTTTTGCAGTTACTTTACCACCTTTTACAGCGATTTCAGCCGGGAAAGTGATTGATTTTGTGATTCCTTTTACTGTTAAATTACCAGTTACTTGGTTACCTGCTACTTTAGTGATAACGAAAGTGGCTGTTGGGAATTTTTCTACTTCGAAGAAATCACCTGAACTGATGTGTCCGATGAATTTTTGATTGTAATTAGCATCTGTGATATCTAAATCTTTGATTGATTTCAAATCGATCGTGAAGTTTCCACCTACAAGTTTGTTGCCATCTACATTCAAAGCGCCAGCAGAGATACCTACTGTACCATTGTGCTCGCCTGTTACTTTCTTAGCTAACCAAGCGATTGAGCTAGCTGATTTGTTAATGTTTACCGCTTTAGGTGCAGCTACACCAGCGAAAGTGATTAGGCCTACAGCCAAAGTTGCAATAATTACTTTTACAGATTTCATCTTTTTTATTGTTTAATTGTGAGAAAATACGGTTCTAAATTCGTCCAAAATTTGGTTCATTTCTTCGAGCTTTTTAACTCCTAAAGCGTCGAAATGTTTTCCCCAGTCTTTTTGAACTTGGTCTACTTGGATTAATAAGTCTAGTCCAGCCGGCAAAATCAAGATATCTACCGCTCTGCGATCTTTTGGACATTCGCGGCGAAGCACTAAATTCTTCTCCACTAATTTGTCTACTAGGCGTGAGGCATTTGACATTTTATCTAACATCCGTTCGGTAATGGCTAAAACGGTCATGGGGTTACCTTGTTGTCCTTTTAAAATCCGGAGAACATTGTATTGTTGTACGGTAAGTCCAAAAGGCTTCAAAAGCTCTTGTTGTTGCTGAACTATCCAGTTTCCAGTGTAGATCGCGTTAACAATAGCTTTTTGGGACTCTGACTGAAAATTACTTTGTTTTAAATCCTCGGAAATACCCATGACTAAAATTTGATGTAGCAAAATTAAATGTAATTACATTAAATGCAAGTGAATTAAAATTAAATTATTGTTAACTCCTGAAAATTTTAATTTTTGACCTATTTTTGAACATGCAGAATTCCTTATCCCTCCAATACCCTTTTGTCCTAGCTTCTAATTCACCACGCAGAAAAGAGATTCTTCTAAATGCGGGTTTTGAATTTTCGGTTTTGCCAAGTGATGTGGATGAGTCGTTTGATGCGGCAATGAAACCACAAGAGGTGCCTGTGCATTTGGCAGAAAGAAAAGCCAGTGAACTAGCTCGAATTTCTCCATCGACCTTGGTTTTAGCGGCGGATACGGTGGTTATTCTAGAAAATGAGATATTAAATAAGCCATCAGATAAATCTGAAGCCATTCAAATGCTTCAAAAGCTATCGGGAAAAACACACGAAGTGGTCACTGGTATTGCCTTGCACACGCCACAAGGCTTGTTTACGAAAGCAGATTCAGCTCTGGTTAAATTCAGAACTTTTGAAGAATGGGAAATTGATTTTTATGTCAGAGAGGGTTCTTGTATGGACAAAGCCGGTTCTTATGGTGTTCAAGATTACCTAGGAATGGTGGGTATTGAATCTATTCAAGGTTCTTTTTACACGGTAATGGGATTGCCCATTTACGAAGTATATCAATTAATGAAACCGTATATTCTAGACGGGAAGCAGTTATTAATTAGATAGAGAAACTCTCTCCACATCCACAGGTACGACTTGCATTGGGGTTTTTGAATTGAAAACCTTTGCCATTTAGACCATCTGAAAAGTCTAATTCAGTGCCTGCAAGGTAGAGGATAGATTTCTTATCAACCATTACTTTTACGCCCTTATCTTCGAAAATCATATCATTCGCTTGAGGCTCTGCTGCGAAATCTAAATTGTACATCAAGCCAGAGCAACCGCCACCTTCTACTGCCACGCGGATGTTAAATTCCTCCGTTAAACCTTCTTTAGAACGCAATTCTTTGATTCTATTCGCTGCTAAATCTGATATCGAGATCATGTTGGTTATATTTTGATGAATTTCCGACACAAAAATAAGAAAAAAATCGCTAAAAAAATCATTTATTTAGAGTGAATCTAAATAAAGTCTAGTTTTTCAAAACCATTGGCCTTAATTTTGCGTTTCAATTGGAGTAAAATAGCCAGATTAAAAACACATACCATGCTTTCAATAAAGAATTTACAAGCAAGAATAGGGGAGAAGGAAATCTTAAAGGGGATTAATTTAGAGATCAAAGCGGGAGAAGTTCACGCGATCATGGGACCGAATGGTTCAGGTAAATCAACGTTAGCGTCTGTTTTAGCCGGACGCGAGGATTATGAGGTGACAGGAGGTTCGGTTGACTTTTTTGGTAAGGATTTATTAGATCTAGCTCCTGAAGAACGTGCCGCAGAGGGTTTATTCCTTGCTTTTCAATACCCAGTAGAAATTCCGGGTGTGTCGACGACGAACTTTATGAAGTCGGCTGTAAATGAAATTCGGAAGTACCGCGGGGAAGAACCATTGGATGCTGTTCAGTTTTTGAAGATGTTCAAAGAGAAGATGAGCTATGTGAATATTGACCAAAGTTTATTGTCTCGTGCATTAAACGAAGGTTTCTCTGGCGGTGAGAAAAAAAGAAATGAAATCTTCCAAATGGCCGTTTTAGAGCCTAAATTAGCCATTTTGGATGAAACAGACTCTGGACTGGACATCGATGCATTGCGTATCGTGGCTGAAGGAGTAAATAAATTGAAATCCCCAGATAATGCGACGATCGTAGTGACTCACTACCAACGCCTTTTGGACTACATTATTCCAGATTTTGTACACGTTCTGTACAAAGGAAAAATTGTGAAATCAGGTGGAAAAGAATTAGCGCTTGAATTAGAAGAGCGTGGATACGATTGGATCATTTCAGCTTTAGGAGAATAAGATGGTGTATACAGAATTAAGTTCAGCGTCTCAAAAAGAGGCTATAGAACGTTTTAAGGCCAAAGGGTTTCCCACCAACAAATGGGAAGAATGGAAGTATGCGTCCTTGAAGTCTTGGAATGAAAAAGACCTAGATTGGCATCCTGCATCCTTAAATGAGTCCTCAACTGCTAGTTTGCAAACCCAAAATGGCAACACCAGTTTTCAGGGTTCCTTGCCTGCCGGAGTAGAATTCATCTCATTCGATGCATTTTTAGCTTCTAATCCAGCGCTTGCAGCGAAATGGGAGCAACGCCTACCTATTTTAGATCAGAACTCTTTGTATGATTTAAATACTGCTTTGGTGGCTAATACTAAGGTATTATGGGTCAAGGCAGGGGTTTCGGTAGACGAGGCCATCGCTCACGATTTTATTGTATCTGCCTCAAAGGCTTCCGCTATTCAAAGTCGTTTGATTGTTTATTTAGAAGAAGATGCTTCGTTAACTTTAATTGAGCGTGCCTATACTAAGGTGGGTTCAGCTGAAGTTTTGTCCAATTTTGTGCAAGAAATTTATGTGAATGAGAAGGCAAATTTGACCTATGTGAAGGAACAAGATTTGGCCCAAAACACCACTCACATTGACCATACCTTCATTACGCAGCTTTCTAATACCCAGGTAGATCTTTTTACCTTCTCGCTGAATGCTGCCTACATACGTAATAACTTGCATTTCTACAGTGATGGAGAAAATGTTATTTCGAATTTAAATGGCCTTTACGTCCCAGGAGAGGATCAATTAATGGATTCTCACACAGTAGTAGATCACCGCAAGCCTAATTCAGAGTCGCATGAATTATACAAAGGTGTGTTGATGGGGAACGCTACAGGCGTGTTTAATGGAAAGATTTTTGTGCGTCCTGATGCTCAGAAGACGAACGCATTCCAAAGTTGCAAGAACGTTCTTGCCTCCACGAGAGCAACAATGAATACGAAACCTCAATTAGAGATTTGGGCGGATGATGTGAAATGTTCACACGGAACCACGACAGGTCAATTAAATGATGAAGCCTTATTCTATTTACGTTCGAGAGGTATTTCTTTAGCGAATGCGCGAACTTTATTGTTACTCGCTTTTGTTCAAGAGGTAATCGATCGAGTAACTCATGAAGAGACGAAGTTACGTTTGACAGATAAAATTATTTCAAAAATCCAGACTTCCTTAGCGATTTAATCATGGCGGAAAAATTAAATATAGATCAAATTAGAGCAGATTTCCCTGTTTTACATCAGCAGGTAAATAAGGCTCCCTTGATTTATTTTGATAATGCGGCGACCACACAAAAGCCAAAAGCCGTTATGGATGCGCTTACAGCTTATTATGAGCAGGATAATGCGAATATTCACCGGGGTATTCACACCTTGGCAGAACGTGCGACGACTGCCTATGAGCTAACACGGAAAAAGCTATCATCCTTTTTGAATGCCCCTTCCACGGATCAGATTATATTCACTTCGGGTACAACTGCAGGGATAAATCTCGTGGCTCAAACTTTTGGACGTGCTAGCATCGGAAAAGGCGATCAAATCATCGTTTCTAACCTGGAACACCACTCGAACATTGTGCCTTGGCAAATGATCGCGGAAGAGAAAGGGGCAGAGATTAAGGTGATTCCGGTAAGTGATGAAGGCGTTTTAGATATCCAAGCTTTTAAAGGCTTACTGAATCCTAAAGTCAAATTAGTCGCAGTCAATCATGTATCCAATGCCATTGGAACCATTAATCCGATTGCAGAAATTATCCAATTATCCCATGCGGTAGGAGCCAAGGTCTTAATTGACGGAGCTCAATCTGTCGCTCACTTAGCTGTGGACGTGCAAGCATTGGATCTAGATTTCTTTGTTTTCTCTGCACACAAGTTGTTCGGTCCTACGGGAGTGGGCGTGTTGTATGGTAAGCGCGAACTATTGGAAGCCATGCCACCTTACCAAGGGGGTGGGGAAATGATCAAAGAGGTGAGTTTCAGTGGAACGACCTACAATGAATTACCTTATAAATTTGAGGCTGGAACGCCTAATATTGCGGATGTGATTGCTTTTGGAGCCGCATTGGATTATGTACAAGCGATTCCTGCAAAAGCTTTGGCCGCGCAAGAAGAAGCTTTATTAGCCTACGCAACAGAGAAATTACAAGCCATTCCCGGTTTACGTATCGTGGGAACCGCACCTGAAAAGATTGCCGTTATTTCATTCGTAATTGATGGTGTTCATCCACAAGATATTGGTGTTTTATTAGATAAATTTGGCATTGCGATTCGTACAGGTCATCACTGTGCACAGCCTTTGATGCAGCGTTATGACCTAGTGGGAACCTGTCGTGCTTCGTTCTCCTTCTACAATACTTTCGAGGAGATAGATCGTTTTGTGCTTTGTTTAGAGAAAACTTTACAGATGCTAGGATAATGGGACAGCCGATTGACGAGATACAAGAGGAATTAATTGAAGAGTTCGGTCTTTTTGAAGACTGGGCGGATAAATATGAGTATTTGATTGATTTAGGCAAGAAGTTAGCGCCTATGTCGGATGCTTACAAAACAGAGGAGAATGTGATTAAGGGCTGCCAAAGCCGGGTATGGTTACATGCCGAAAAACAAGGTGATTTAGTCGTATTTCAAGCTGATTCTGAGGCTATTATTGTGAAAGGAATGATCTCGATGTTGATTCGGGTATTGTCTAATCACACCCCAGCAGATATTTTAGCGGCTGATTTATATTTTATTGATCAAATTGGAATGAGTCAGCATTTGGCCCAAACCAGATCAAACGGTTTAGTTTCCATGGTAAAACAAATGCAACACTATGCTTTGGCCTTCTCTTAAGCGATTATTTAAAATGGAAAATTCAAGTCAAATGAATGAGGTAGAATTAAAGGAAAAAGTGGTCAAGGCGATTAAGACCGTCTATGACCCAGAAATTCCAGTCGATGTGTATGAACTCGGATTAATCTATGAAATCAAGATTTTTCCGGTGAACAACGTGTATATTTTGATGACCCTAACTTCACCATCTTGCCCATCTGCGGAAAGTATTCCGGTGGATATTGAGAAAGCAGTTCGGGAGATTGAAGGTATAGCAGAAGTGTCAGTTGAATTAACATTTGATCCTCCTTACGAGCAGGATATGATGTCAGAAGTGGCCAAATTGGAACTTGGTTTTATGTAATTGCGTTTAATTTTAAATCTAATAGAATAATATATGTATCCAGAACATTTAGTACATCCTATGCGGATGGATATCGTTGCCGGAGGTTTCCAAGAATTGAAGTTAGCTTCAGAAGTGGAAGACGTAATGGCTAAGCCAGGAACTACCTTGGTATTTTTCAACTCAGTTTGTGGATGTTCTGCTTCTACAGCTCGTCCAGGTGTAAAAAATGCGGTAGCAGCTTCAGCTAAAAAGCCGAATCAATTAGTGACGGTTTTTGCGGGTGTGGATCCAGAAGCGGTTCAAAAAGCTCGTGAGTATACACTTCCTTATCCTCCATCATCTCCATCGATTGCTTTATTCAAGGATGGTGAGTTAGTTCATTTCGTAGAGCGCCATCACATTGAAGGTCGTTCAGCAGATATGATTGCAGGACACTTGGAAGGTGTATTTGACGAGTTCTGCTAATAAAAATTTGCCATAAAAAAAGGGAGCTTCGAAAGAAGCTCCCTTTTTTTATGTCCTTTCAGAAAGGATTATTGCTTAGGCGCACCGCCCATCGCTCCTGATTCTGAACTGCTATTCTTAGCTTTTTCAGCCATTTTCTTAGCTGCTCCTTCATAGTCACCCGCTTTAATGAAGGACATCTTCAACAAGTCGATTGATTTTTGAGTTGCCTCTTGAATTTGTGCTGGAGTTAAGCTCTTCACCTTGTTTTCTAATTCTTCAGACCATTTCATGTTACGGCCTAAGAACAAGTTGCTGTTCAAGCTTCCTACTAAAGCATTGTCTTGTGAACGCGTCACTTGACGTGATTGTAACCAAGATTTCTTCGCTTCGTCGATTTCTTTCTGAGTGAAACCTTCTTTCAATACTTTCTCGATTTCCTCTTTGAATGCTGACTCTAGCTTAGCTAAGTTTTCTGGAGCATAGATTGCATAGCCGATGAATGCACCACTTTGATCTAATGGACTAGCTACGAATTGAGAACCTACACCGTAAGATAAACCATCTTTCTGGCGAATACGGTTCATTAAACGTGAGCTTAATCCGCTACCACCACCTAACATATAGTTAGATAATTCTAATGCAGCATAATTAGGATCGCTATCAGAAATTTTCAATGGTTGGTAAGCTAAGAAGAAGGCATTTGCTTTATCTGGTGTTTCGATAGATATCGCTTTTCCGCCTGTTTCTTTAAACTCATCTGCAACGCGTTTGAATGGCTTAGGAGATTTCCATGTGCCAAATTCTGCTGCAATTAAATCCTTCAATTCTTTCTCATCAAAATCTCCTACCGCTGAGAATGTCGCGTTAGAAGCTCCGTAGAAGTTTTTGTAGAAATTAACCGACTCCTCTAATTTTACAGCGGCATAGTTAGCCGTTTGCTCAGCCATAGTAGGCTGGTAGCGAACATCTTTCTTGTCATAGTGCCCAGCTCTTAATTGGCCTAATGCCTCAGAACCTTTCGCTTGTGGCTCACTTTTTTGACCTTCGATGGCTGTCAAATTCTCTTGCTTCAATTTTTCAAATTCAGCCGCAGGGAATACAGGTTGTTTTAATGCCTCAGCCACTAATTTCATAGCAGGGATTAAATTTTCACGCGTTGTTTCAATAGAAACGTTAGCTTGTGTTGCGCCACCAGAGATACCCACGCGTGCTTTCAACTTGTCTAATTCATCTTGGAATTGTTGACGTGTGTGCTTGGCTGTACCTTTAGTTAACATATCAGCCGCTAAATCTGCTGCAGTAGCTGTACCCATTAACGATTTTTCATCACCAAAACGTAAGGTCATTCTAGCATAAACTGAATTACCTCTTGTTTTCTTAGATAACAAGGCTACTTGAACACCACCGATTTTCTCTGTCTTCGTACGCGCATCAATGTTTGCTGGAGATGGATCAAAAGCTTCTCCTTGGCTAACTGCTGCCTTAGGTTTGAAGTCCTTTAAAACAGTTGCTACGTCTTTTGCTTCAGGAATCTCCGCACGCTCTGGTTTCTCTGTAGGGTAGAAAGTACCTGTCGTTCTATTGGAAGATTTAAAGTAAGCTGCTGCCACTCGTTGAATATCAGCAGGAGTGATTTTCTCTAATTGGTTACGCGTGTGGAACAATAAACGCCAATCGCCTTGTGCAATGTATTCTGAAATACCTACTCCCACACGTTGTGCGTTGTTTAATAACAATTCAATGTTCTTAATACCTTTTGTCTTAATACGATCCACCTCTTCTTTTGTTGGAGGAGTTTTGGCAAAATTCTCAATCGTTTCCACCATGATCTTGCGAACAGAATCCAGCGATTTCTCCTTTAATACTTCAGCACCAAAATAAACTAAGCCTGGTTCCTTCAATTGGAAAGTCATACCAAATTGGCTACTTGCTTTCTTCGTATCAATTAATGCTTTGTACAAACGGCCTGATGGAGCATCCGTTAATAAATCAGTCATTACATCCACCGCTACATAATCTGGGTGCAAGCCTGAAGGAATATGGTAGGCCATTCCGATCACTTGAACATCACCTACACGACGAAGTGTTACTTCTCTTTCGCCATCTTGTGTCGGTTCAGCAGTGAATGTAGGCGTTAATACGCGCTCTGGACGTGGAATAACACCAAATTTCTCATTTACTAACTTCAATGTTTTGATTGGGTCGAATTTACCAGCCACTAATAGTACCGCATTATCTGGTTGGTAATATTTGCGGTAATAGGCTTGTAAATTTTCGATAGGCACTTTTTCGATGTCAGAACGAGCACCGATAGTAGAGTTACCATAGTTATGCCATAAGAAAGCAGTAGAAACGATACGCTCCATTAAAACACTTCCTGGATCGTTTTCACCACGTTCGAATTCGTTACGAACGACGGTCATCTCTGTTTCTAATTCGCTTTTCGCGATACGAGAGTTGATCATACGATCTGCTTCCATATCTAATGCCCAGTCTAGGTTTTCATCCGTAGAAGCGAATGTCTCGAAGTAATTAGTTCGGTCTAACCAGGTTGTACCATTGAATTGAGCACCATGATCTGAGATCTCTTTGGCTACTTCTTTGTGTTTTTCTTTCGTACCCTTGAACACCATGTGTTCTAATAGGTGTGACATTCCCGTTTCACCATAGCCTTCGTGGCGAGAACCTACTAGATAGGTAATATTAACGGTTACGGTTTGTTTAGATGGATCAGGAAATAACAATACTTTTAAGCCGTTAGCTAGTTTATATTCCGTAATTCCCTCCGCTTCAGTTACCTTTTCAGGTATTGGAAGGCTAGCGGATGCCTTTTGTGTTGATGGAGTGGGTTTAGGTTGTGCTAATGCAGGTTGCAAAAGACAAAGCAGTAAACCCGATAGAATAATTCTCTTCATAGGGGTATTTTGTTTATTAAGGATAGAAAATTAAAAATTATTTAATTGAGTGTATTCGATTTAATGATGAACGGCAAAAATTATTTCTTGTATTGTTGAATTAACTTGTAAATCGCTTTTTGTGTTTCCATGTTAGGGAAATATTCAAAAATTATTTCATGCTTATCATAATCCAATAGAAGGCCTGATTCTAAAAAGTGAAAGGCCTCTTTGAATTGACCTGCTTTAATTAAAAAGATAGCTGCTCGGTAATATAAGTCTGCTTCTTCTGGCAATTCATCGATGGCAGAAAGCATAATTTCTGCACATTTTTCGAAATCATTCAAATCGTAGTGCAATTGCGCCCATTTGACCCAAGTTGGAGCGAAGAAGGAGTCTAAGTCTATGGATTTGGAATAGGCCTCATCAGAAGAAACAGAATTGCCTAAATAGGCCTCTACATCTGCTAATCCCGTCCAATAAAGTGGATTCGTGTCATTTAACTTCAGCGCTTTCTTCAGGAAATGCAAAGCCTCAAACCATTTGTCCATTTCAGTCAAACAAACGGCCAAGCCATAATAGCCCTCATCCCAAAGAGGATCGACCTTAATTGCCTCTTTATACTGAATTAATGCCTCATCAAAACGACGCTGGCGTTCAATACTAGCACCTAAACAGCAGTATAATTCTGGATTCGGATCATCGTATTTCAAGCACAGGAGATAAGATTCTTCCGCTTTTACATATTCCTGAATGTTCATGTAGGTATTCCCTAAATTGAATAAGGAAGACCCAAAAGTAGGTTCTATAGCAAGCGAATATTCATAGGCATCAATCGCCTTTTCAAACTGTTTTAATTTCGAATAGGCAATGCCTAAATTATACCATGCCGTAAATGAGAACGGATCAGCATCAATAAATTGCTTATAATAAGGTATACTTTCCTCGATTTTTCCAATCTCATCTAAACAGTTGGCTAGTTCGACTAGCGCATTTTCATTTTCTGAATTTAACTCCAAACACTTCTTTAGCATATCTACCGCTTCACGAGGTTTCCCCCAAGCTTGGTAGCTAAGTCCTATTCGAAAATAAACCTCATCTTTTTCCTCCGTACGATCTAGGGAAGCTAGAAATAGTTGGATAGATTCTTCGTGTTGCCCCATTTGGCTTAATAAATAGCCTTTTACTAGGGTTAATTCGATGTCATTGGGGAATAATAGAATGGAATTTTCAATCAGTTCCATGGCCTCCTCTGGTCGCTGCATTTCCCCTAAAATCTGTGCTTTTAGGGTAATCAATTCTAGTGAATAGTTGAAGTGTGAGAGGCCTAAATTAACAGCTTCCAAGGCTTGGTCAAAACGGGATTGAACAAAGTAATGTTCGGCGATTTGTTCCAAAGTCTCGGCATCGAAAAACGCGTTTTCTTGCTGATTCAACATGTTTTCGTAGCGTTGTACGGAAGCTTGGATGTCTTCTTTATTCTCGTCGAATTCGTGATCTAGCATTTTTCAAGATACATTTTTACTAAAATAAAGAATAATATTTATTCTTGAACCCCTTTTCGGCTTATTTTTGTTCCAAATAACTAATAATGTCAAAAATCTGTGCCATTGCGGACCTCGGTACGAACACCTTTCAATTATTAATTTCTCCTCTTTCTAAGTTTCAAGTGGAAGAACAGCTCCAGAGACCAGTCGGTTTAGGGAAGGGTGCCATGGAAGAGGTGACCTTGCAGCCAGATGCAATGGATCGAGCGCTGACTGCTTTACATGAATTCAGGACTTTGTTTATTTCCAAAGGAGGAGTTGCCTCCGATTTTTATGCCATAGGCACCAGTATTTTACGTCGAGCATCCAATGCAGATGTCTTTATTCAACGGGTTTACGAAGAATTAGGCATTCAAATTCTGATTATTGATGGCATGCAAGAAGCAGAATATATCTATGCTGGTATACGAAATTCCTTGCCAGAACGTTGGGAGAAAGCAAGTCTAGTAATGGATATTGGCGGAGGAAGTGTGGAGTTTATTTTGTTTAGAGGTGATGAAGTGCTTTATCGCGTGAGTTTGGAGTTAGGTGGATTGCGTTTGAAATCCCTTTTTTCGGTAGATAATGAGTTTGATTTATCGATTATTGCAGGATTAGATGCGTATGTGATGAAGGAAATGGCTCAGCTTATGGATGTTTGTAGAAAGGTAAAGCCCGAGGTTTTAATCGGTGCGGCGGGTGCCTTTGAAACGATTTTGGATTTAGAAAAAAGATCAGGACATGCGCCTGCTTCTTGTGAGTTAGATTTAGCGGTTTTTTTAGGGCATAAATCAAGCTTGGATGCTTTAGCGTATGAAGAGCGGGTGGGATATCCAGGAATGAAAGCATTTAGAGCGAGTATTTTTCCCTACGCTACCTTTTTAGTAGAGAAAGTTTTGCGGGAATTGGAGATTAAGGAGCTTTGGTTTTCGTCGTATAGTTTAAAGGAAGGCTTTTGGTTTACTGAACTCCAAAATCCATCAAACCAACCTTAGATTTTGAAAAAAAAATTGTAAACTTGTAGTATATAAGATTAATCAACCCCTTCATATGGCTTTTTCATTAGCAACTATTTTACTTCAGGCGGGTACAGTGACCGTCGATTCTACTGCAGCTATGGCAGATTCCATTGTTAACTCGGCTCCTGTTCAGGAAGTTACGAAAGTAGTAGTGGAAGAGTTTTCTGTATTGGATTTATTAGGAAAAGGGGGATATGTCATGTATCCGATTGGCTTTTTATTTGCAGCAGCCGTATTCTTGTTCATTGAACGTTATTTGTACATCCGCAAGACGGCAAAATTAGATGAGGATTTCTTGCACAAGATTCATGACATGTTGCAAGCAGGCAACGTACAAGGAGCGATTAATTTCTGTAAAGCAACGTCTTATCCGATTGCTAAACTTTTAGAAAAGGGTTTATCTCGTTTAGGTTCTCCAATCCGTGATATCGAAGCGGCGATTGAGAATAAGGCCAAAGTGGAGATCTATAACATGGAAAAGAATTTAGGTATTCTAAGTGCAATCGCACGTATCGCTCCCATGTTTGGATTCTTAGGTACCGTGACGGGTATGATTCGTACGTTCCATAACATCTCCATCTCCAATAAAATCGATATTTCAACGATTGCCGGTGGTATTTATGAGAAAATGGTGACATCCGCATCTGGATTGATTGTAGGTATCATTGCTTATGTATTATATACTTTATTGACGACTATGATTGATCGCACGATTAATAAAATGGAAATTACTGCGATTGATTTCTTAGATATCCTTCACAAACCAGCGTCTAAAGCCTAATTCGATGAATTTCAGAAAAAGAGCCAGAGAAGCATCAGAAGTAGAAACAGGGGCCCTTGCGGATATCCTTTTCTTTCTATTGATGTTCTTTTTAATGATTTCAACGCTAGCTTCTCCGGATGCAATTAAATTGCTTTTGCCAGAAACAGCAAAGCCGATGCCTACACCAGCCAATGAAGTGATTCGTTTGACCGTAGATGGGCAACTTAATTATTACATTGATGATCGTTTAGTAGATGTGGCTAATTTAGAAGCAGAATTGACGAAAGAGGCGACATCTAAAAAGGCTGTCACCTTGGTGGTTCGGATGGATCGCAACCAGACGGTACAAGAATTGACCAATATCTATGACCTAGCGGCTAAATTAAAGCTTGCGATGGTGATGGCTGCGGAAAAGAAAAAATAGAAAACACCGAATTCTTGGGCAAAATACGGCCTAAAATCGTATATTTGCACTTATATCTCAGCTGTTTGTAGAGTTGAGAATCATTTTGTTTTCTTAATTAATGGAAAAGATCCTAAAGTTCGGTGGTACTAGTTGTGGTAGCATTGAAAGTATTCAATCCGTTCTGACTATCATTGAGTCGAACTGGAAATCCTCCTCAGACTTTGCTGTTGTCTTTTCTGCCATGAGCGGTGTGACGAATCATTTATTAGAAGCGGGCACCCTTGCTGCTCAGCCGAAAAGCACGGTAAATACCTTGATTGAGACGATTGAAACACGTCATTTTGATGTTATTAAGCACTTTATTCCGGTAACGGAACAAAGTCAAGTTATCGCACATGTACGTACTTTGGTTAATGAATTACGTGATGTGTTGAAAGGAATTAATTTGATTAAGGAGATTTCGCCTAAGACTTCAGACGCATTAGTGAGTTTTGGGGAGCGATTATCGACGTATTTAATTTACGCAATTCTACAACAGAAAGGACTCCCGGTTGTCTATGTTGATGCTCGGGAGATCATAAAAACCAACAGTGCTTTTGGTCATTCAGAAGTAGATTTTCCGGTAGCTAATCCCTTAATTTCTGCCTACTTTGAAGCGAACAAAGGTAAAATAGGGTTGATAACTGGTTTTATTGCTTCCAATAACAAGGGGGAGACAACTACTTTAGGTCGTGGTGGTTCTGATTATACCGCTTCAGTGATTGGAGCTGCGCTAGTTGTAAAAGAGATTGAGATTTGGACGGATGTAGACGGAATGATGACAGCTGATCCACGCAAAGTAAAGTCTGCCTTTACGATTCCTTCGATTTCGTATGCGGAAGCGATGGAGTTAACCCATTTTGGGGCTAAAGTTATATACCCTCCGTCATTGCAACCTGCTTTTGCTAAAAACATCCCGATTCGGGTGTTGAATACCTTTAATCCATCTTTTGAAGGGACGGTTATCAGCAAAGAGCCGACCAGTAGTCCCTACATTATTACAGGAATTTCTTCCATTGATGCGTTAGCTTTAGTGAACTTGCAAGGTTCAGGGATGATCGGTGTGGCTGGGGTTTCAGCTAAATTATTTACCGTTTTAGCCCGTGAAAAAATATCAGTTGTCTTGATTTCTCAAGCATCTTCTGAGCACAGTATCTGCTTTGCTATCGATCCTTCTGTAGCGGATAAGGTAAGTAAGGTGTTGGTTAAGGAATTTGCAGCCGAAATGGCAGCGGGAGATATTGAAGGAATTGATATTCAAAAAGACCTCTCTGTCATTGCGGTTGTGGGTGAAGGGATGCGTAAGCATACCGGTGTTAGTGGAAAGTTATTCTCTTCTTTAGGGAAAAATGGCATCAATATTGTCGCTACTGCCCAGGGTTCTTCTGAGTTGAATATATCGGTGGTGATTGAAAATAAGGACCTTTCCAAGGCTTTGAATGTCATTCACGAGACTTTTTTCTTCTCTCAGATTAGAACATTACACCTCTTTTTAGTGGGTGCTGGTTTGATAGGAAAGACTTTATTAGCGCAAATTATTGGTCAGGAGCATTATTTGGCCAAATACAAGGGTATCAAAATTCGTTTAACTGGCATCGCGAATAGTCGCAAGCAAATCATTAAAGAGGAGGGAATCGAGTTAGATCAAGCGTTAGACGTATTAGAAGCTATGGGTGAGCCGGCTGATTTAGCTGGATTTATTACTCAAATAAAAACATTAAACTTACCGAATTCCATTTTTGCGGATTGTACGGCGAGTAAGGAAATTTATACAAATTACTTAGGTTTATTTCACTCTAATATTTCGGTGGTAACGCCTAATAAGGTGGCTAATTCAGGTCCATATGATTTGTATGCGCAATTGCATCAAACAGCTCTAGCTAAAGGAGTTAAGTTCTTGTATGAAACGAATGTGGGTGCCGGATTACCTGTTATTAATACCTTGCAAGGGTTAATCGCTTCGGGTGATCGCTTTGAGAAAATTGAAGGGATTTTATCTGGTACCTTATCGTTCCTGTTTAATCAATTTAAGCCAGGGAAGTCCTTTGGTGAAGTATTGAGAACTGCGAAAGAAAAAGGCTATACCGAGCCAGATCCAAGAGAAGATTTGAGCGGTATGGATGTCGCGCGTAAAATTTTGATCTTGAGTCGTGAAATTGGAATGAAATTAGAGTTCTCCGATATAACCATAGAAAAGATTATTCCTCCAGCCTGTGAGGCGGCACCATCAGTGGACGCCTTCTTCGAGGAGATTGATAAAGCAAACGATTTCTTCGAGCAATTAGTGAATGAGGCCGCTTCGAAAGGGGAGGTTCTGCGTTACATTGCTTGTTTGGAAAATCAAAAAATCACCATCGGTTTACGCTCAGTAGGTTCTTCTCACCCATTCTATCAGATGGACGGGGCAGATAATGTGATTGCTTTTACTACGAAACGTTACCATGATCGCCCATTAGTGATCAAAGGACCTGGTGCTGGAGCGGAAGTGACCGCGTCTGGTGTTTTTGCAGATATTGTATCCATTGGTAGTCATCTCGCATAATATGGAAAAGATACGTGTTTATGCTCCAGCAACGGTAGCGAATGTGGCTTGTGGATTTGATATCTTCGGTTTTGCGGTAAACCACCCGGGAGATGAGGTCGTTTTAGAAAAGAAGTCAACACCTGGAATCATTATTAAAGAAATTACAGGCGACGATGGTCGTTTGCCGAAAGCCGTGGAGAAAAACACGGCCGGTATTGCCATCCAAAAATATTTATCCTTCATCGGTCGTGAAGACCAAGGTTTTGAGCTGTCATTGCATAAGGATATGCCATTGGGTTCAGGCTTGGGTTCCTCAGCAGCTTCGGCTGTAGCAGGCGTTTTCGCAGCAAATGAACTGATGGGCCGCCCTTTATCCCAAAAAGACCTCTTGCCCTTTGCGATGGAAGGTGAGCGCGTCGCCTGCGGCTCCGCGCACGCGGACAATGTAGGCCCCTCGTTATTGGGCGGCTTTATCGTCATTCGTTCCTACGATCCTTTAGATATCATTCAGGTGCCTGTACCTGAGGATTTATACGCCAGCATCGTTCATCCTCAAATCGAGGTAAACACAAAAGATGCCCGCGGTATTTTAAACAAAGAGATTCCTTTGTCCACCACTATCACCCAAATGGGTAACGTAGCAGGGCTTGTTGCAGGGCTTTTATTGCCTGATTATGAATTGATAGGCCGTTCCTTAGTGGATGTGATTATCGAGCCATCAAGAGCCATCTTAATACCTGGATTTGCAGAAGTGAAAGCAGCGGCTATCGCCAATGGTGCTTTAGGTTGTTCGATCTCCGGTTCCGGCCCATCGCTATTTGCCTTGTCGAAGGGAGAAGAAACGGCCCAAAATGTAGCGAAAGCCATGGCGGCAGAATTTACTGCTTTAGGTATCGGATCGGAACAATATGTATCCCAGATCAACCAGAAAGGCCCCGTTATTTTAGCTGATTAAGCTTTCGGATGAGCCTGCTGGTAAATCGCCTTCATCTTTTCCATTGAATTATGCGTATAGACTTGTGTGGCGGCAAGATTCGCGTGTCCTAATAGCTCTTTGATGGCATTTAAATCAGCCCCTCTATTCAAAAGATGCGTCGCATAGGTATGGCGCAAAACGTGCGGAGATAGTTTCTCTAGCTGGCTGTATTCCCCTAAATTTTTCTTGACTAGTCGTTGTACAAACATCGGGTACAAGGGTTCCCCTTTATCGGTGAGCAGTAAATGAGAGTGTTCTATCGTGCAGAAGCTGCGATAAGCCGCTATTAAGTCAATGAGCAGTCCAGGTATAGGAATGACCCTTTCCTTATTTCGTTTTCCGATGACGCGTATCGTTTTAGCCGCTAAATTGACTTGGGTATTTTGCAAGGATATGAGTTCAGCGAGTCGAATGCCGGTCCCATAAAGTAAAAACAGGATGAGTTCGTCGCGCGCTTCACTAAAATTAGAGGCTATTATTCGGTTCTCTATAAGGTTTTCCATCTCCGATTCACGGACGAAATGGGGGATTTTCTTCGTGGTTTTTACCATTCGAATGGAGGCCATCGGATTTTCGGTGATTTTTCCTGTTCGTAAAAGGTATTTATAGAAGGTTCGAAGCGTGGCTAATTTGCGATTAATGCTTCGGTTTTGAATACTGTCATCGGATAAGCTGATGAGCCATTTCCTCACCTCCATAGCTTGTACCTGCTGGAGTTCTATAGGATTTACAAAAGCGGTAAATTGCTCTAAGTCAGTGGAGTAGGAGGTAATCGTGTGCGAACTGAGGCGCCTTTCGATGGACAGGTGGTCCAAAAAAAAATTGACTAATTCACGATTCATCATCGAAATTAGTCAATTCCTGTAAAGAATGTATAGGAAATTAGTTATTAATATTTCCGTAAGTGATTTGCTTGTAAGCAGCACGAATCATTTCTTTACGACGTCCTACAGAAGGTTTTTCGAAAGCAGATCTTCTACGTAGTTCTTTCACTACACCTGTTTTTTCAAATTTCTTCTTGAAGCGCTTTAAAGCCTTATCAATTGATTCGTTCTCTTTTATCGAAATAATTAACATTTTATTTTGTCTGTTTTTTTTAAATAGTTTGCAAAGATAATCATATTTTTTTGATGCGCAATAGGTGAATCGATTATTTCAATGAATGTTTTTGCCTATTTTTGTAATTCATTTTACCCTTATTTATGTCAGACTTTTCACGGACAACGGTTACTGCAGCGTTAATTTATGCGAACGGGCCTATTCACATCGGTCACTTAGCAGGTTGTTACTTGCCAGCAGATATCTATGTTCGCTATTTGCGCCTACAAAAGAAGGATGTGATTTTTGTGTCTGGAACAGATGAACACGGAGTGCCTATTACCATTAAGGCAGCTAAGGAGGGTAAAACTCCACAACAAGTCGTTGATTATTACTACAAAGAGATCAAAGACTCTTTCGAGCAATTTGGCATATCGTTTGATATTTATGGGCGCACTTCTGATCCTGTGCATCATGAAGTTTCGCAAGAATTCTTTTTGAAATTATATAACGAAGGGAAGTTTATTGAGGAAGTGACGGAGCAATTCTATGATGAAGAGGCCAAACAATTTTTAGCGGATCGCTACATCACGGGTGATTGCCCTTCTTGTAAGCAGCCTGGCGCTTATGGTGATCAGTGCGAAAAGTGTGGAACGACACTTTCTCCTACTGAATTAGTTAATCCAAAATCGGCTTTGAGTGGCTCAAAGCCCGTTTTAAAGCCTACCAAAAACTGGTTCCTGCCCTTAGATCAATGGCAGCCAGAATTAGAAAAATACATTGCTTCACACCCGGAGTGGAAGTCGAATGTGACAGGTCAGGTGAAATCTTGGTTGCAAGAAGGCTTGAAACCTCGCGCTATGACGCGTGATTTAAACTGGGGGGTGCCTATTCCTTTGCCCGATACGGAAGGGAAAGTACTTTACGTATGGTTTGATGCGCCTATCGGTTATGTCTCCATGACGAAGCAATTAACGCCGGAATGGGAGACTTATTGGAAGGCAAAAGATAGTCGGATCGTGCATTTTATTGGAAAAGATAACATTGTCTTCCATTGCTTGATCTTCCCAGCCATGTGTATGGCACACGGAGGCTATCAATTAGCGGATCAGGTGCCAGCAAATGAGTTTATGAACCTGGAAGGGGATAAGATTTCAACCTCGCGCAATTGGGCGGTTTGGTTGCATGAATATTTAGTTGATTTTCCTGGAAAGCAAGACGTTTTGCGCTATGCATTGACTGCTTCTAGTCCAGAGACGAAAGATGCTGATTTTACGTGGGCTGATTTTCAGACCAAAAATAACTCCGAATTAGTGGCCATTCTAGGCAATTTCGTGAACCGAGCCTTTGTGTTAATTGATAAAAACTTTAATTCAGTTGTACCTCCTAAGTTAGAGGGTACAGGTTTAGAGGCGGATTTAATGGCCGCCGTAGCCGATATTCCGGCTAAACTGGAAACTGCTTTAGAGAATTACAAGTTCCGTGATGCGCTCGTTTTAGCTATGGAAATTGCTCGTTTAGGTAATAAGTATTTAGCGGAAGCGGAGCCTTGGAAGATCATGAAAGAGGATGCGGCAAAGGCTGGAACAGTGTTGAATTACGCGGTGCAGTTAGTTGCTCATGCTAGTATTGCTTTAGAGCCATTTATTCCGTTTAGTGCGTATAAATTGCGTTCTGCTCTCGGAATGACTTCTTTTGAATGGTCCAGTTTAGGTAATTTCGAGGTAATCTCTGCTGGAACTGCTTTGCAGAACCCAGGTTTGTTATTCGAAAAGATTGAAGATGAGGAGGTACAAAAGCAAGTGGATAAATTAACCCAAACAAAAGCTCAGATGGAATTAGCTTCGAAATCGGTGCCGGCATTAAAGGAAACGATAGCCTTTGATGATTTTGCCAAAATGGACATTCGCATTGGCGAAATCGTCGCAGCAGAGAAGATGGAGAAGAGTAAGAAGCTATTGAAGCTTCAGGTAAATGATGGTTTTGTGACACGTACGATCTTGAGTGGTATTGCAGAGCATTTTGCTCCAGAGGATCTTGTAGGTAAGCAAGTGACTTTTTTAGCTAATCTAGCACCTCGTAAAATGATGGGCATAGAGAGCGAGGGCATGATTCTAATGGCAGAAGATGCGGATGGAAGTCTAGCTTTAGTGCAGCCTAACAAACAAATCTGGAACGGAGGAACCGTGAATTAAGCTTTTAAATAGGCTAGGTATAAAATAAAATAAGGTCAGAAGAAACTTCTGGCCTTATTTGTTTAACCTCTAAACCTATTTAACTATGAAAATTTATACAAATATAATGCTTTTGTGGATATTT
>NZ_JBIIBQ010000037.1:0-14729 GCF_044239315.1 Aquirufa sp.
GGAAAGATCACATAAAGATGATTAATCCATTTCTTTAATTCACCCACTCTACTTTTATTCCAGGCCCAAACTTTAGGAGCAATGTAGAAATGTGTTTGGAACCCTTTTTTCTTCGCGATTTTAGCAGCCTTTAAATTAAATCCACCGTAATCGATAAAGATGATGGCGTCTGGTTGAAAGGCTTCAATTTGTTCTCCAAAGCTTTTAAACAAACCTTTTAAAAGCTGTAGATTCTGAATGACTCCCAGTATGCCCATAATCGCTAATTGGTTATGGTGTATGATAACCTCAGCACCTTGAGCTTTCATTGCATCTCCACCCCAGGCCTTAATCTGGGCCTCATTATCCAGTTTTTTAATCTCTTGGATAAGATTAGATCCGTGGAGATCTCCTGATTTTTCCCCTGCAAGGATGAAGTATTTCATTTTTATTCTCCGAAGTATTCGACGGAGTTTTTATTTGTTTCAATTAAATGAATCTTATGCAAAGTGGCAGAGCTAGAAGTAGCTTTAATTTTAGGGGCAAGTATCTTCCAAAATTCCATCACGAGTATTTCACAACTCGCTAATTTTCCTAACATAAAATCTACGTCTAAATTAAGGTTTTTATGATCGACTTTATCAATAATTTCCGCCTTAATAAGATCCCCTAATTGCTTTAAATCATAAACAAATCCCGTTTCTGGATCTGGATTACCTTTAACAGTTACTATTAATTCAAAATTATGTCCGTGCCAGTTATAGTTAGCACATGGTCCAAATATTGCTTGATTTTTTTCTTCTGACCAGGCTGGATTGAATAAGCGATGCGCAGCGTTGAAATGTTCCTTGCGGATGACGTATACCATTGTTTTCAGTTTTTGTGGAGGGACTCTGGGAAAACAATAGCAGAGTTCCAATAATTGTACAAAGTTAATAAACGTTCCGGGAATCTGTGTAAATTTGTTTTTTAAAATCCTTTTAAAATGATCATAGTAACTGGTGCCGCCGGCTTTATTGGTAGTTGTTTGATTCAAAAATTAAATGAATTAAAGTTTCGCTATATCATAGCGGTAGATGATTTTTCTAGCGAGGAAAAGAACCTGAATTTAGAAGGGAAGTCTATTATGACACGAGTGGATCGAAAGGATCTATTTACGTGGTTAGAGAAAAATAATCGAGAGGTCGAATTCTTTTTTCATATTGGGGCTAGAACGGATACGACCGAGTTTGATACAAAAATCTTTGATGAGCTAAATGTAGATTATTCTAAGAAGGTATGGGAGTCATGTGTCGCTTATCAAATTCCTTTAGTTTATGCAAGTTCGGCAGCGACTTATGGCTTGGGAGAAATTGGTTATGAGGATAATGAAACCACAATCTCTTCTTTAAAACCTTTGAATCCGTACGGTGATTCAAAAAATAATTTTGATATATGGGCATTAAAGCAAGAAAAGAAACCTTTTTTCTTTGCTGGATTAAAGTTTTTCAATGTCTATGGTCCTAATGAATACCATAAAGGGCGTATGGCCTCCGTTATTTGGCACGCATATCAACAAATAAAATCAAATGGCTCTTTAAAGCTTTTCAAATCTCATCGAGATGATTATCAAGATGGAGAACAAATGCGTGATTTTATTTATGTGAAAGACCTAATTGATGTATGTGTATTCTTGATGGAACATCGCAAGAATTCAGGAATTTATAATTTAGGAACAGGTAAGGCGCGCTCCTTTAATGATTTAGGTAAGGCAACTTTTATGGCTTTGGGATTAGAACCTAAAATTAACTACATCGATACGCCGGTAGATATTCGGGATAAATACCAATATTATACGGAAGCTACTATGGAAAAGCTTCGTGGAATTGGGTATGATAAGGATTTCACAAGTCTAGAAGAGGGCGTGAAAGATTATGTACAAAATTACTTAGTTAAGCGGCTTTATTATTAAGTAATTTTTTTAACCCTTCCTCGGCAAAACCTTTCCCATAGGCGAATAATTGAATATTCGCGGCAAAGATGGAAAGTAGGGCTATTCCAATATTTTTTGTACTGAATAAAGCAGCTAGAAAGATCAAAAAACTATAGGCTATTATTCCGGAAAAGAGGAATAAACCGTATATCGGCATCGTTAATAGTGCTAATACAGTAATAACGTAATAGCTGAAAAATAAGAAAGGGAAGAAATGGACGGGTTTCAATTCTTTAGGGAAGAATCGACTAATGTTAATGCGAGCACGTCCGAAGAAATGCAATTGATTGTAAAACTGCTTAAAATCTGTTCTGCGTTTGTGGTAGATGAAAGCCTTAGGAATCAGTCCAGATTTAAAGCCTAACGAGATACAGCGAATACTAAATTCGATATCTTCGCCCATACGTGTGATTTTAAAGCCTCCTGTAGCTTCGTATACTTTTCGGGAGATTCCCATATTGAAACTCCTTGGATGAAATTGTCCGCCAATGTTTTTTTCTTTACCTCTTATTCCACCTGTTGTGAAGAAAGAAGTCATGGAATAGCTGATGGCTTTTTGGATCGGAGTAAAACTGGGATGATCTTGAT
The DNA here is from genome assembly GCF_044239315.1 of Aquirufa sp. GTDB lineage: Bacteria > Bacteroidota > Bacteroidia > Cytophagales > Spirosomataceae > Aquirufa. Next base: position 2,540 of record NZ_JBIIBQ010000037.1, read on the forward strand.
CTGGCCCTCCAAAAAGATCTAATCCTTCTGCTTTAACTGCCTTGTCAACTTCCCTTAAATAGGAGGGTTCTAAAAGCGCATCCGAATCGAGAATAATGAAATAATCTCCTTTCGCTCTCTCAAATGCATAGTTTCTCGCAAAACCTTGACCTCCATTCTCTTTTACATAATACGCTAAAGGGAAAGATTCTGCGTACTTTTCGATAATTAAGGCGGCATCCTCAGTTGAACCATCTTCGATGACGACTACTTCAAAATCTCTGAATTCTTGCGTTTGAATACAAGCTAATAACTCATCCAACTCTTGTGGTCGGTTATAGACAGGGATAATGAGGCTGTAGGCCGGCGTTTTCATCTTATAAGGAACGAAGCGTTGCTTTGCTGGCAGCTATTATTTGATCGTATTCTGAATCGCCTAATGCGGCTGATAAAAACCAAGATTCATACTGTGACGGTGGTAAGTAAATCCCTTTAGCTAACATTCCTTTGAAATATTTGCCAAATAAAACAGTATCTGATGTCTTTGCGTCGTTAAAGTTATTCACTGCTTTATCTGTGAAAAACAAGGTGAACATGGAGCCGATTTGGTTAATTGTATAGTTAAGCCCTAATTCTTTTAAATCGTTTGCCAATGCGTTCTTGAGCGCTAATCCACGTTGTGCTATGGAAGCATATACCTCTGGATTATCAGTAATCAAGTTTAACATCGCTAAACCTGCCGTAGTCGCTAATGGATTTCCAGACAGTGTTCCGGCTTGATAAACTGGCCCTGCAGGTGCAATCATATTCATTATCTCTGCTTTTCCGCCATAGGCACCTACCGGAAGTCCTCCACCTATAATCTTTCCTAAGGTAGTAATGTCTGGTTGAATACCGACTAATCCTTGGTATCCAGCAGCAGAAAGGCGGAATCCTGTCATTACTTCATCGAAAATAAGTAAGGCTCCATACTGTCGACATAATTTTTGAACTGAGGCTAAATAACCATCTTTTGGAATCACTAAGCCCATATTTCCGACTACAGGCTCAAGTATGATGGCTGCAACCTCTGTGGGATTTGCCTTAAACAGATTTTCTAAACTTTCTAAGTCATTGTAAACAGCCGTCAAGGTATCTCTTGCGGTTGATAAAGTTACTCCAGGACTATCTGGAGTGCCTAAGGTGGCTACACCAGAACCTGCTGCAATAAGGAAAGAATCACCATGACCGTGATAGCAGCCTTCCATCTTAATAATCTTATCTCGCTTCGTATAAGCTCTTGCCAGGCGAATAGCCGCCATGGTGGCTTCCGTCCCAGAATTCACTAAACGAACTTTTTCCACAGATGGAATCATCGAAATGATTTTTTCGGCAATTAATACCTCATTATAGGTGGGTGCGCCGAAGGAAAATCCATTACTCAATGCTCCGCGTACAGCTTCTTCAATGACGGGATGTGCTTGACCAAAAAGCATAGGACCCCATGAACCAATTAAATCAATGTATGAATTCCCATCTACATCATGTAAATAGGCACCTTTAGCTGACTTAATAAATACAGGATTACCTCCCACTGATTTGAAGGCTCGAACAGGAGAGTTAACTCCACCTGGAATTAATTTTTGAGCTCTTTCAAAATAGGCAGCACTTAAAGTAGACATCTTATTTCTTCTTAGGATTCTTATTTGCTGTTTTTTGCTGCTCCTCCATTGTCTTCAATTGCGTTTGAAGGTATTGAGAGAACTTTGATTTTTTAGGACCACCGCCGGCAGCTATTTTTAAACGATTAGCATCTAATAAAGACTTGATTTTATCTTCATTCACAAACTTACGAATCGCTAATTGTTGTCCTATCGTTACCAAGTTAGATACGAAATAGTAAAAACTTAATCCAGCAGGGAAGGAGTTCATAACGAACATAAAGATGACAGGCGTTATATATGCCATCATTTTCATGTTGATTGGTTGACCTGGCTGATCTGGTGTAATCTGGTTATTATAATAACCATATGCTAACTGTGACACAGTCATTAATAAACAAAACATACTGACATGTGATCCATAGAATGGAATGCTGAAAGGCAGGTTAAAGAATGAATCATAAGTGGATAAATCGTTTGCCCACAAGAAAGATTCTTGGCGTAAGTTGATCAAGTTTGGAAACAACATGAATACGGCCATTAACACTGGCATGGTGGCAAGTACAGGTATACACCCACTTAACGGATTAACCCCCACTTCGCCATATAACTTCATCGTTTCTTGTTGAACACGAGCCGCATCATCACCGATCTTTTCCTTGATAGCAGCAATTTCAGGCGCCAAAATACGCGTCTTTGCCATTGAAACGTAGGATTTATACGTTAATGGCAATAAGGCTGTTTTGATAATTAAGACTAACACAATAATTAACAAACCATAATTACTGAATAGGCTCTCTAGGAAATCAAACAAGGGTACGAAGATGTATTTCGTAATCGGCAATAGAAAATCATAACTGAGTTTTACATTTTTGCCAAACTCTGGCGCCTCCACTTTATTAACTATCTGATAATCATTTGGTCCAAAATAGAATTGGAAGGATGATTTTCCTGCTGATAAATCTTGTGCTGAGGCAATGATCTGCGCATCTAATGTCTTGATATTTACTGAATCCTCTAAATTAGGGGTAGCAGTTAATGCTGCCGATTTGAACATAAAGCCTTGTGGAATTAGACCAGAAAGGAAATACTTCTTTTTAAAGCTGATCCATTTAGTGCTTTTGTCTAAATTTTCATTCGTCACAGAACTAGGATTTTCAGAAAGGTAATCGAACTCATCATCTTCCGTTAATAAATAATTAATGGTTGCTTTGCGCTCTTCTGTGATATCCTTTTCTGTTTGATGTACCTGCTCCTTCCAATGGATAAAATAATCTCCACCTGTTAAAGCCACCGATTTAGCATCCAACTGGTAATCTAAGAGAAACCCTGATTCAGGTAATAGATAGCTGGAAGAAATGACTTGGCCATTTGCTAATGCTCCTGTAAAGATTATCTTATTACCCGATTGAACCCCAGAAAAATCCAGATTAGCAACCTTAACTTTTCCCGCTGCAGTGGGCAATTCAATACTGAATTCATCTTTAGAAGAGTTGTACAAAAACAAACCGTCTGATTTTCCTTCATTAAAATTCGCATAACTCTTGTAGTTCTTTAACTGAACAGAGAGTAGTTTAGCGCCCTTAGAAGATACCTTAACAATGATATCTTTGTTTTCAAGCGTGAATACTTGTTCTTTTTTAATGCTAGAATCTACTGCAACTACTTTTACGGAATCTTTTGGTGTTACAGCAATCGCTTTTTGCGTTACCGCTTTCGGAGTTTCTGTAGGAATCTCTTTAGGGGCAAAGAAATATTGGTAGCCTAGTAGCATACCCATAATTAACACAATACCCGTGATGGAATTTCTATCCATGATTTCTTATTTTGAATTTTTAATGAATGGCACCGCATGTTGATGCGCCGCCTTTACAAATTGTACAAATAGGGGAGACGGACTTTCAACCGTCGATTTATATTCTGGGTGGAATTGAACACCCACAAAGAAGGGATGATTTTCAATTTCCACAATCTCTACCAAATTAGAATCTGGATTAATACCTGAAGTAATTAATCCAGCTTTATGGAATTGATCTAAGTAGTCGTTATTAAATTCATAGCGATGTCTATGGCGCTCTTGAATGAGTGGTTTTCCGTAGATTTTATAGGCCAAAGTCCCTTTCTCCACCTTACATGGATAGGATCCCAAACGCATTGTCCCACCTTTCTCAGAAATATCTTTTTGTTCCAGCATTAAATTAATTACTGGATCCGGACTATCCGGATTCATTTCGAAGGAATGAGCCTCCGATAAGCCCATGACATTTCTCGCAAATTCAATAACTGCACATTGCATGCCCAGGCAAATACCAAGGAAAGGAATTTTATTTTCACGTGCATACTTAACTGCATTAATTTTTCCTGCAATGCCTCTTTCCCCGAATCCTGGAGCCACTAATATTCCATCTAAACCTGCCAGGGTTTCTGCTACATTCTCAGCATCCATTGTTTCAGATGATATCCATTGAAGATTAACTTTAATATCATTAGCTGCACCAGCATGAATAAATGCTTCGGCAATGGACTTATATGAATCTTTTAATTCTACATATTTACCGATTAAGCCAATGTTAATTTCGAATTTCGGGTTTTGCAGTTTGGTAAGAAAATTAGTCCAGTTCTTTAAATTAGATTCTTTGTCATTGTAGATGTCTAATTTATATAAAACACGGCTATCCAAACGTTCATTCTGCATTAAAAGAGGAACTTCATAGATAGTAGATGCATCACGTGCTTCGATTACATCCGCCTCAGAAACGTTGCAGAACAAACCAATCTTTCTCTTCATTTCCTGAGGAATTGGATGTTCTGTGCGACAAACTAAGATGTCGGGTTGAATTCCTGATTCTGATAATTGCTTTACGCTATGTTGAGTGGGCTTTGTTTTTAATTCCCCAGCAGAAGCTAAATAAGGAATTAAAGTTAGGTGAATAAACAAGGTATTCTTCTCACCTAAATCCCATTTCAATTGGCGAGCCGCTTCAATGAAGGGTAAGGATTCGATATCTCCAACACAACCACCAATTTCTGTAATGACTATATCAAATTTACCAGATTCGCCCAAGAGCATAATATTGCGCTTGATTTCATCTGTAATATGAGGAACCACTTGAACAGTTTTACCTAAGTAATCGCCACGACGTTCTTTAGTAATAACATTATGATAAATACGACCTGTGGTGATATTATTTGCTTGGCTAGTGGGCGTATTTAGAAAACGCTCATAATGTCCTAAATCAAGATCTGTTTCTGCGCCATCATTTGTCACATAGCATTCGCCATGTTCATATGGATTCAGTGTTCCTGGATCAATGTTGATATAAGGGTCAAACTTTTGAATAGTACAGGTGAGACCTCGTGCTTGTAAAAGCTTGGCTAAAGACGAGGCTATGATGCCTTTTCCTAACGAGCTTGTTACACCACCCGTAACAAAAATGAACTTGGATTTCTTGGGATTCCCTTTACCAGACATTGATAGAATTGTTGATTTGGTTACGGGAAACAAAGATAGTGAAATAAAAGCATACCGAATTAATCCTATTTTTATTTTATCTTGCATTACATATATTATTTAGATGAAACCTCAACCAATTACCCTCTTTTCAGCCTCAGCGGGATCAGGTAAAACGTATACCTTGACAATTGAGTATATCAAGATGGCGCTCTGTGAGGTGGAAACTAAGGGATATTTCCGTCGAATTTTAGCTGTGACTTTCACTATTAAGGCAGCTGAAGAAATGCGCCAAAGAATTTTACATTTTTTAGCAGGAATGGCAGATTATCCTACTTTTCTGCATACTTCTACTTCTGATCAAGAAAATATTCTTGCTGTTTTAGATAAAGTTCATTCAGAACTAGCTGATGACGGGATTATTTTAACTAAGGGAATGTTAGCTGGCCGGGCCGCTACTACTCTACAACAAATCTTGCAGGATTATGGGTTGTTCTCTGTGATGACTATAGATTCCTTCGTTCAAAGACTTAGCGCCTCCTTTGTGGATGAATTAAATCTTCCAAGTCAATATGAAGTGCTATTAGATTCGAATGGATTGATTCATGACTTAATTAATCGCCTTTTAGATCAGGTTAATAGTACCGGTGATGCAGAACTTAGTGAGCTTATTCTATCGTTTGCAAATCAGGAAGTTGCTGAGGGGAGGAATTGGAATCGCATGCGGGATAGTTTGCACGGATTTTTGAAGATTTCTTTAGAAGAAAAGTTTTTACCGATTGAGCCGCATTTAGCTCATTTTCAGGTGAGTGATTTTCTTCGCTTAGAAAATCAATTACGAACTTTGCTCCAAAATATGCTGCAGGAGGTCAAAACAGTAGCTGATTCTTTTATTCAGATAATTGATGGACTGGGTTACCCAGATGCGTTTTATTATTACGGCGCGACGGGGCCTGTGGGTAATATTCGAACTTTTATCAAAAAACCAGAGATTGCTGATAAGTCTTATTCGAATTTTAAAAAAGCGATTGATGGTAATTCTTGGACCTCAGCTAAAGCCACTGGTACTGATAAAGCTCGTATTGAGCAACATGCGACTGAATTAGGAGAACTAGGTAGCCAATTTATTGAATTACAAACCCTCTATTTAAAACGCTACAGATTCTTACATTGGGTGTTGAAGGATTTAAAGAAGCTCGCCTTATTGAATCTAATTCAGCATGAAATGCGCGCTTATCAGTTAGAGAATTCAGCTATTCCAATATCGGAATTCTCTAAGCGGGTTTATGAAGTGATTTCACAGGATCCAATTCCGTTTATTTATGAAAAGTTAGGTGATCGGTATTTCCATATTTTCATAGATGAGTTTCAGGATACGTCTATTTTGCAATGGAAGAACTTTATGCCCTTAATCGAAAATGCGACTTCAGTAGGTAAACAAAGTTTGTTAGTAGGCGATGCTAAACAATCGATCTATAAGTTTAGAGGTGGAGAGGTAAGTTTAATTGCCTCCCTGGCGACTCAGGATCACTCTCTTGTTTCTTCTCATTTCGCAGATCAATCATTGGATGAGCAGCGCTTTGACTATTTATTAAATCAAATAAGACCTAAAGCGCTAAATGATAATTACCGCAGTGCCATCGAAGTGGTAGAATTCAATAACCAATTTTATAGTTCTTTAGTTGAGAATGAATCTTTGATTCAGTTATGTCCCTTAATTAAACCGCTCTACGGCTCAAATTTAAAACAAAATCCGAAAGTTGATTCATCAAAATCCAATGGTAAGGTTGACTTATTAGTATATCACAAGTCTAAAGAGAATTTTGGTTTTACTGAACCCGAAAACGAGTTCATGTTTGAGCAGGTGTTGAATTTGATTCGGCATAATCGAAGTATCGGATTCCGGTACCAAGATTTGGCAATTTTGACACGAAAGAATAAGCATTCCAGGTATTTAGCTTTGCGTTTAAAAGAGGAAGGAATCCCAGTTATATCTTCGGATTCTTTATTAGTTCATTATTCACCTGTTGTCGGATTTATTTTATCGTACCTAGCCTTACGCGAGGATCCCAAGGAAACACTTCATTTTTATGAACTTATTTATCAATATGCTGAATTAATGGGACGGGAGGTTTCAGCTTCTGATTTAGTAGGTATTGAACAACTATCTGGAGATTCTGCCTTGGCAAATTCTTTTTTGTATTTCCAAACCAAAGGAGTGGAAGTTCCGGCCTTTTCTGATTTATTGCACTGGGTGTATGATTTAGTATCTACTTTTGATCTTTTGAATGTATTGTCTGGTCAAGAATACCTTTGGAAGTTTTTAGATGTTTTGAATGAATATGTCTTATTAAAAGACAAACAGGTGGCTGGTTTCTTACAGCACTTTAACCAAAATCGAAATTCCTATTGCATTTCCAGTTCAAATCAAGTGGATGCGGTGACTATATCGAGTATTCATAAGTCAAAAGGATTAGAGTATCCGGTTGTTATTCTACCGTTTGTTAATTGGACATTTCAGGCTGATTCAGAAAAGATTTGGTTTGAATTAGGAGATCAAGCGTCTGAAGATTTAGAGATGAGTGAAGATTTGCGTTTACAACATGTTTACGGTCGGGTTAATGCTGCTGAGGTTTTGGCTTTTCCAGATTTAGCACAGCAAACGCTAAAAGAAAAAGAGGCTATTTTCCTCGATGCTATGAACATGTTGTATGTGGCTTCAACAAGACCCAAGCAATCTTTGCATCTTCTTTTGACGGTGCCGGATATGGATTCGCATTCAAAAACACTTTCTACTTACGAGAATTCAGTCGGGAGACTTCTCTATGAATATGCACAATCAAATGGAGTGTTATCAGATTTGCCAGTTTATTCGCAAACAGAAACGGAGTGGAATTCATCGTATTTTTCTTTTTCTACTGCTGAGCTAAGCCCTTCCTTATCTAGATCCACCTCTTTAAATCTGGATAAAAATATACAAATTACTTTAGGAAAAGCAGTTTCACCTGTCAGCCTTCGCGTTAATTCAGCAAAAGCAGATTTGTATACAGCGGCTTCTCAAAAGCGGGAAATTGGTAATCAATTACATGATATATTGGCCCAATTGCCTGATATGGATGCATGGCTGTTTGTAAGAGCAAAATCAAAATTAGATTTGTCTACTTTAGAATCTCTTTTTGAATCTGAGAAGGTGAGATCCTATTTTGCAAAGGATTTGTTAGCATTTAAGGAGGTAGATTTGTTATGTCCCGATGGAAAGGTTATTCGTCCAGATCGGGTGAATAAAGTAGGTGAGGCTTTGCAGGTGATTGACTTTAAAACGGGTAAACAAAAGCCAGAGCATCAGGATCAAATCAATCGTTATAAGCAAACCTTAGTAGAAATGGGGTACCAGGTGACTAAAGGTGTATTAATTTATGTAGAAACAGGAGAATTAGTCGATGTATAAGCGTTTACTCATTTTTGGCTTATTGATTGTCTTTTTAGACTCCTGCTCATTTGTGAAGCGGTTGTTCCACCGTCCGGGCTCATCATATTATAGTTCTACTGAAATCAAGAATATCATAAAGGAGGCCAAGAGATTCAAAGGTGTTCCGTACCGAACAGGTGGGATGGATAAGAAAGGTATGGATTGTTCTGGATTACTTTTCAAAGCCTATGCATCGAATAATTTTTCAATTCCTCGCGTGTCTTCGGATCAAGTTAAATTTGGAGAGGAAATTAGATTAAAAGATGTACAATTAGGTGATTGGGTGTTTTTTGCTACCGGAAAGGTAGGACTCATTAATCACGTAGGTTTAGTTACTAAAGAGCGTCCTGCCATTAGTTTCATTCATGCTAGTACGACATATGGCGTTAGAGAAGATTTGTTGTACCAAAAGTTTTGGCTGGATCGTATCGTCAAAATAATACGGCCATTTAAAAATTAATATGGTTTTTAGGCATTGATGTGCTATTTTTGCAATTCTTTTTAAAATGCTATGTCTAAAAAAATTGTAATTATTGGTGCTGGAGGTGTAGGTAATGTAGTCGTTAAGAAATGTGCGATGAATCCTGTATCCTTTTCTGAAATCGTTTTAGCTTCTCGTACTTTATCAAAATGTGATGCCATTGCCGCTGAATGTGCTGCAATTGGTTTACCTACTAAAGTAAAAACACGTCAGGTAGACGCTGATAATGTTCCAGAATTAGTGGCTTTATTCAAAGAGGAGAAGCCTTTTTTAGTCATTAATGTAGCCCTACCGTATCAAGATCTAACTATTATGGATGCTTGTTTAGAGGCAGGTGTTCATTATTTAGATACAGCTAATTACGAGCCCAAAGACGTAGCTAAATTCGAGTACTCTTGGCAGTGGGCTTACCAAGACAAGTTTAAGAAAGCTGGCTTAATGGCTTTATTAGGCTGCGGTTTTGATCCAGGTGTAACTGGAGTGTATACCGCTTATGCAAACAAGCACTATTTCGATGAGATGCATTATTTGGATATCATTGATTGTAATGCGGGGGACCATGGAAAAGCTTTTGCCACTAATTTCAATCCAGAGATTAATATCCGCGAGATTACGCAAAAAGGTAAATATTGGGAAAATGGAGAATGGATAGAGATCGAACCGATGTCAATCCACAAGCCTATTGATTATCCAAATATTGGACCTAAAGAATCTTATGTACTGTATCACGAAGAATTAGAGTCTTTAACTAAGAACTTCCCTACGTTAAAGCGTGCGCGTTTTTGGATGACATTCGGTCAAGCGTATTTGACGCACTTGGAAGTACTTCAAAATGTAGGAATGACATCTATAGCGCCTATAAAGTTCAATGGAATGGATATTGTTCCGTTAGAGTTCTTAAAGGCGGTTCTTCCTGAGCCAGGAACCTTAGGCGAAAATTACTCTGGTCAAACCTCTATTGGTTGCCAAATTAAGGGTATCAAAGACGGTAAGGACGCCACTTATTATGTTTGGAATAACTGCCATCATGCAGATTGTTATAAAGAGGTTCAGGCACAGGGGGTTAGTTATACTACCGGCGTACCTGCGATGATTGGGGCTTCTCTAATGATTGATGGTTCTTGGTTTGCACCAGGGGTTTTTAACGTTGAAGAATTTAACCCAGATCCATTTATGGAATTGTTGAACATTCATGGTTTACCTTGGGATGAGCAACACAATATCACTTTACCACACGAATATTAAGATGTCTTACTATCCTTCGATTCCATCTCCTTGTTATGTATTGGAGGAAATTTTATTGTTAGGCAACTTACAACTCCTAAAGCGAGTTCAACAAGAGGCTGGAATAGAAATCATTTGTGCCTTAAAAGGTTTTTCCTTTTACCATGAGTTTCCTTTAGTCAAACAATATTTAGTAGGTGCCACGGCTAGTTCCTTACATGAAGCGCGTTTAGCTTTTGAGGAAATGGGAGTAAGGCCTCACGTTTATTCTCCTGCGTATTTAGAATCAGAATGGGAAGAGCTTTCATCCTATGCAGGTCATATCACCTTTAATTCACTAAATCAGTATAATCAATACCAAAGTCGTGCTCTTGCAGCCGGTATTTCGTGTGGTTTACGTATAAACCCAGAATATGCTGAAGTAGAAACTGATATGTATAATCCTTGTATCGCCGGTTCTCGTTTAGGAATTCGACGGTCTGATTTGGGTAATTTGCCTGAGGGAATTGAGGGATTGCATTCTCATACTTTATGTGAGAACGATTCCTTTGTCTTAGAGCGTACTTTAGCCGTGATAGAGGAGAAGTTTGGTGATTTGTTGCCCAGTTTAAAATGGTTGAATTTAGGTGGTGGCCACTTGATTACTCGGGCTGATTATGATGTAGACCATTTAATTGGATTGTTAAAAGGTTTTCGCCAAAAATACCCCAACCTACAGATTATCCTGGAGCCAGGTTCAGCAGTAGGCTGGCAAACAGGCTTTTTAAAATCTACCGTTTTAGACATTGTTGAATCAGCAGGAATTACGGTGGCGATCCTAGATGTATCCTTTGCAGCACATATGCCGGATACATTGGAAATGCCCTACAAGCCTAGAATCAGAGGGGCCAATTCTGAACCAGAAAAAGGAAAGCCTACCTATCGTTTTGGCGGAATGACATGCCTAGCTGGTGATTTCTATGGAGATTATTCGTTTGAAAATGAATTGCAAATAGGGGATGAGATTATCCTAGAAGATATGATTCACTATACGATGGTCAAGACGACGACTTTTAATGGGGTAAACTTACCTAGTATAGGTAAATTAGATTCTCAAGGTGAATTTTACCTCTATAAATCATTCGGATACGAGTCTTTTAAAGACCGTTTATAATGTGGAGAAGATCGGTCTCGAACCGACGACCTCTTGCATGCCATGCAAGCGCTCTAGCCAACTGAGCTACATCCCCATTAAAAATTCACCTTAACACCTAAGCCGCCTTGTATATGCAGGTAAAATGGATTGGGTAATAATTCTGAATACATACCAAGTTCTGCAAAAAAAGAGAGGTTAGGAGCATCAATCGGAAAATATTCTAATCCAGCTATTCCAGCCCCCCCTAAACCTCGTTTCGTTTCCGGGAATACGGAATTAGCTAAAAAGAGACTTCTGGATACAAATTGTGGTCCCACTCCATAATAATAATGTAAATCAGAATTTACAAGTGTGGGTCTATGCCATATATATAATGCATTCACAGAAAAACCTATATTTTGAAAGTTTCCATTTTGGTAGGAACGATTTGTACCCCAAAGCCCGCCATAGGTTCCAAAATTAAATTCTACCGCATTTTTTCCATTTGGAAGATAGCGCTTAATCATAAATCCACCGGGTTCACCCACTCTAAATCCTGCTGCCCAATCTTTCATCTGTGCCTTTAATGGGCTTAGACAACCTAGCAGAATGAAGATAATATAAAGGCGTTTAAACATACTATGCCGAATAGAATTGTTTGATTAGACTAACTAATTTATCGTTTTCTTCTGATAAACCAATCGTAATACGTATAGAATCTTCACACAAAGTGACATTACTACGATTTCTCGTGATCAATTTTGCCTCAATTAAATAGATAAATAAATCAGTTGCACGCTTAAAATGAACTAATAAGAAGTTTGCATCTGAT
>NZ_JBIIBQ010000042.1:0-5154 GCF_044239315.1 Aquirufa sp.
GATGGGTATATCTGAATTACTTCAGAGATATCTTGTAGGGCATTAATGAGGCGAGTACGCTCCGATAAGATCAATTGAACTGATTCTTCCTTAAAGTTCGTATTTGCTAAGGCTTTAAATACGATTTCCTGTGTTGCCCCTCCGATATTATAAGGAGGTTTAATTTTATTCAATAAGCTGATGATGGTAGGGTGTGCAAATGCCATGCCTAGACGAAGTGAGGCTAAGCCATAGGCTTTTGAAAGCGTCTGCATTACGATAACATGTGGAAACTTTGCTAATTCTAGAATAAAACTAGGCTCATCTGAAAAATCAATATAGGCTTCGTCAATGATAATAAATCCAGTTTTGAATGACTCAATTAAGGAATAAATATCCGAACGATTCAGTTTATTTCCTGTTGGATTATTGGGTGAGCAAATAAAAAGTAGCCGTGTATTTTCATCCACTGTTTGTAAAATGCCGTTCACATCTAATTGATACTGTTTGGTAAGACTAACCTTACGTTGTTCGATGTGATTAATCGATGCACTGACTTCATACATTCCATATGTAGGAGGGCATAAAATGATATTATGTACACCTGATTGACAAGTCATACGCATAATTAAGTCAATCGCCTCATCAGATCCATTACCAAGGAAAATTTGATCAATAGAGCAGGACTTTATGGTTGCTAATCGTTCTTTGATGTCTAATTGCAACGGATCTGGATAGCGATTCCAATTTTCTTCCAAGCCAGAACCTAGTGGATTCTCATTCGCATCTAAAAATACACCCTCTTTTCCCTTAAACTCATCTCTAGCAGATGAATATGGTTTTAGGTTCCAAATATGGGGTAATATGAAGTTTTCGAAATTCATATTTAGTCTAATCTAATTTTAACAGCATTCGCATGTGCCTGTAAGGACTCTGCCTCTGCCATATCTATTATGGTTTTACCTAATTGCTCTAATCCCTCTTTCGAAATGGATTGCAAGGTGATCTTCTTCGTAAAAGAATCCAAATTCACACCTGAATAGGCTCTCGCAAATCCATTAGTAGGTAAAGTATGATTTGTCCCTGAGGCATAATCTCCTGCAGATTCGGGTGTATAATTCCCTAGAAATATGGAACCTGCATTTCTGATTTTTTCTGCAAATAGTTCCGCATCGTCGCAAGCTAAGATCAAGTGTTCAGCCGCATACTCATTTAATAATTCAATTGCCTCTGCTGTAGTTTTGACTAAAACGAACTTAGAATTTGATAGTGCTTTTTCAGCTAGATCTTTTCTTGGCAAATCGTTTAACTGAGAGTTGATCTCAACGATTGTTTGTTCTATAATGGCTTTAGACGTGCTGATTAAAATAACCTGTGAATCGGAACCGTGTTCTGCCTGTGATAATAAATCTGATGCGATGTAGGCTGGATTTGCTGTATCGTCAGCATAAATGGCTAATTCTGATGGGCCAGCTGGCATATCGATGGCAATACCTAATCGGTTTGCATACATTTTAGCAGCCGTCACATATTGATTTCCTGGACCAAATATTTTATAAACTGCCGGCACACTCTCCGTTCCTAAACTTAAGGCTGCAATGGCTTGCGAACCACCTACTTTCGCCATCTTGGTTACACCACATAATTTCGCAGCATAAAAAATTGCAGGGTGTACGGCTGGTGTACAAAGAACGACTTCCTGACATTCAGCAATTCGAGCAGGAATAGCTAACATCAAAACCGTCGAAAATAGGGGAGCGGTTCCTCCTGGAATATAGATCCCTACTTTATCAATACCTGTGGCTTTTTGCCAACATAGAACACCCGGGTTTACTTCAATTTTATTTGGAACTAATTTTTGAGCTGCATGAAAAGCATAAATATTTGCATAGGCGTGATCAATAGCCTTTTGCAGTTCGACATCCGTTTGAGCTGCTAACTCATTCATTTCTTCTGCACTATACAGAATATCTGCAATCACTCTATTCTCGTAACTAGCAGTTAAATTACGCAAGGCTTGATCACCTTTCGCTTTTACTTGACTAAATACACCCGAAATTAAAACATCTAATTGCCCTTGCTCTAAAGCAGGACGTTGGCAAATAGTTGCATAATCTGAACGAGAAGGATAATTGATCTGTGTAAACATGATTAAAGAATCATTTTTTCAATAGGTAAGACTAAAATACCCTCAGCACCTGCTTCGCGCAAATTCTCGATGATATTCCAAAAATCATTTTCCTCAATTACCGAGTGTAACGAGAACCAACTTTTAGTTGCTAAAGGTAATACCGAGGGTGATTTCATTCCTGGTAATAAGGCAGTAACTTTTTCTATATTGTGTTCTTGAACGTTTAAAACCACATATTTAGCATTTTGACCTCTTTGAACTGAGTCAATTCTGAATAATAACTTGGCCAAAATGGCTTTCTTTTCTGCTGATAAAGCAGAATTTGAAATCATTACTGCTTGACTTTCAAAAACGGTGGCTACTTCTTTTAATCCATTGCTCAGAAGAGTTCCACCCGTTGAAACGATATCGCATATGCCTTCAGCGAGTCCTATGGATGGGGCTATTTCTACTGATCCAGAGATTTCATGCATTTCAGCCTTAACTCCATTCTTAAGTAAAAATTGATTCGTTAAATTTGGGTAAGACGTAGCGATACTTTTTCCTTCGAACTGCTTTAGATCAGTATAGGCTTCACCACGAGGTATAGCCAGCGAAAGACGGCATTTAGAAAAGCCTAATTCCTTTACAATATCCACTTTGCGCGTATGTTCCATTAAGACATTTAGTCCTACTACGCCTAGATCAGCGACTCCATCTTCTACGTAACCCGGAATATCATCGTCACGTAAGAATAAAAATTCTATTGGAAAGTTGCTAGAAATGGAACGAAGTTTAGAACCACCTGATTCAAATTTGATTCCACACTCTTTAAATAATTTTAAAGAGTCATCACTTAGGCGACCTGACTTTTGTACTGCTATTCTAATATTATTTGTGCTCATGGTAATTATTGATAAAAATTAAGCCCCGAGGTTATTCGAGGCTTAAACAATCATTTTTATAAAAACATTTTGATCGGATCCTCAAGGTATTGTTTCAGTGTTAACAGGAACGCAGCCCCTGATGCACCATCTACCACGCGATGATCACAAGTCAAAGTTAATTTCATAATGTTAGTTGCATAGAATTGACCATTCTTCACACCTACCGTTTCTTTAATTCCACCTACTGCAAGAATACAAGACTCCGGTGAATTAATGATCGAAGTGAATTGATCAATACCAAACATACCCAAGTTTGAAACGGTAAACGTGTTACCTTCCCAATCTTTCGGTTGCAATAACTTACCTTTAGCCTTAGCGCCTAAATCTTTTGCTTCTGCAGAGATTTGTGCGATTGATTTCTCGGATGCAAAACGGATTACTGGAACTAATAAACCATCTTCTACTGCAACAGCCATACCAATGTGCACATGTTTGTTTACACGAATACGGTCTTCCATCCAATAAGAGTTCACTTTAGGATGCTTAGCTAGTGATAGGGCAGTAGCCTTGATGACCATATCATTAAATGAAATCTTCACTGGGAATGTTTCATTCATACTGACACGCGCCTCCATGGCCTTATCCATGTTGATTTCCATCGTCAGATAGAATTCCGGAGCACTGAATTTAGATTCTGATAAACGACGCGCGATAGTTTTGCGCATCTGGCTGTTAGGAATATCTTCAAAGCTTTCTACACCGCCAGTGAAGTTTGCATTTGCGCCGCCTGAATTTGGATTGTATTCTTCTACGTCCGCTTTCGTGATACGACCACCTTCACCCGTTCCCGTGATCCAGTTTAGGTTATATCCTTTTTCTTTTGCCAAAGCACGTGCTAACGGACTTGCCTTCAATTCTACACCTGGCTTAGAGGCCGCTTTTTCTTCTACTACTGGAGCCTTTGTCATTACAGGTGCTGGTGCACTTGCGACGGGCGCAGCCACTGGAGCTGATGCAACAGGTGCTGGCGTAGCGGCTTTCGGAGCTGCTTCTGCATCTAAAATCAATTGGAAATTAGCGCCCGGTTCACCTACGATTGCAATAATGCCATCGACGATTACACCTTGTCCTTCTTTTGCTCCAATATAGAGTAGCGTACCATCTTCATAGTTCTCTAATTCCATGGTTGCTTTATCTGTTTCTACCTCTGCGATGATATCTCCACTCTTCACAACATCACCAACCGCTTTTAACCATTTAGCAATGACACCCTCAATCATGGTATCACTCATTTTAGGCATACGAACAGCAACTGCTTTAACTCCACTTAAGTCGATAGCTGGGGTAGGGACTGCAGTTTCTGCCACTGGTGCAGCTGCAGGTGCTTCTGCGACCACTACTGGAGTCGGAGCTGACGAAGTGGCTGGTGCAGCTAGAAGTGCTGAATAATCTTCTCCTGGTGTTCCTACGATAGCGATTATTCCATCTACAGGAACCGCTTCACCTACTTTAACACCAATATATAATAAGGTTCCGTCTTCGTAGTTTTCTAACTCCATTGTCGCTTTGTCAGTTTCTACTTCTGCGATAATGTCACCAGATTTAATTACGTCCCCTTCTTTTTTAAGCCAATTTGCGATCACACCTTCTAACATAGTGTCGCTCATCTTAGGCATTCTAATTACTTCAGCCATCTTATTTTGTTTGAAAGTTTAAAATTACGCTTTAAACCCTGTTTTTAAAAATTTTTGTGATAATTATTCTCTACTAATCAAGTTTAAGAACTGCCATAAATGCTTCTTGCGGAATTTCTACATTACCTACTTGACGCATACGTTTTTTACCTTTCTTCTGCTTTTCTAATAATTTACGCTTACGAGATATATCACCTCCATAACATTTGGCCAAAACATCCTTACGTAACGCCTTCACCGTCTCACGTGCAATGATTTTTTGTCCAATTGCTGCTTGAATAGCAATTTCAAACTGTTGCCTTGGAATTAATTCACGCAATTTCTCACACAAACGTTTACCCCAATCATAGGCTTTATCGCGGTGAACAATGGCAGACAAAGCATCTACTTTATCTCCATTCAACATGATATCTAATTTAACCATGTCGCCAGGTTCGTAATCTTTGTATTCGTAATCTAGGGAGGCATAACCTCTTGAAATCGT
>NZ_JBIIBQ010000032.1:0-19790 GCF_044239315.1 Aquirufa sp.
TCCAAAGGTGCAAAATTACATGAAAAAGACGATAAGTATTTACGGGGGCGGTTGGGTAGGCGCACCATTGGCATTTAAATTAGCTTTAGCGGATTTCGAAGTCCGCGTTTCAGCTTCCAGTGTTCATCAGCAAGCTGCACATCCGAAAATCAAGGTGTTGGATTTCAGAGCAGAACCCGATATGCCAGAAGATAACTGGACTTCGATGAATGATTCGGAAGTGCAAATTTGGGCGATTCCACCCCGCCGCAAAAAGAATTCAGAAGAGACTTATCTGTCTATTTTGCAGTCCTGGGTAGATAATTTACCCACTTCAGGCGTTAAAAAACTCATTTTCCTTTCTTCGACATCCGTTTATTCAAACGTGTCCGACACAGTCGATGAAAACTCCGCAATTAATGAAGAGTCGTTGATGGCCAAAGCAGAAGCCATCGTTTCCTCCTCCCAAGTCCCTTCCCTTATCTTGCGTTTAGCAGGTCTAATGGGTGGCGATCGCTTTGTAGGGAAGTACTTCTCTGGCAAGCGAAATGACGGAGCAAATTGCCCTATTAATTACGTACACAAAGATGACGTCGTTGCTTTAGTGGCATTAGCCGCTGAAAAAATCGAATCTGGCATTTATAATATTGTAGCTCCTATTCACCCCACAAAAGGCGAAGTAGGTGAAAATGACATCGAACGCCGCGGCCTTCCATCAGGCTATTGGGATTATTCGGTAGCTTGTCTAGGCGGGAAAGTGGTGAATGGCGATAAGATCTGCCAGGAATTGAAATATGAATTCAGATGGCCAGATCCTTTAGAGTTTCCTTTATAATGTTAGGGTCAAAATTGTGCTGCGCAATAATTTTTTACCCTAACATTATAAACGAAATCTCATCTACGTCTCTTCTTAAAAATTTAAAGCATTGAGAGGAGATGATGGTAAATGATTTACCCTTTAGCTTGCGAAATAGAGAGGTTTTAAGTTTAGTGAACAAGAAATTATTTGCGTAGCGACAATTTCGGTTCACTGAATTAAAAACCGAAACCTTTTCGATTGGCTCTGCTGAAAATATTACACAGTTAACTCTGAAATCGCTAACCACGCCATTAAGCCGGGACCTATTGATAGAGATGCCTCATCAATATCAAAATTCGGCGTATGCACTCCACTCGTAATCCCGCGTTCCTCATTTCGAATTCCTAGGCGATAGAAACAGGCATCCACGTGATGTGTATAGAAAGCGAAGTCTTCGCCTGCCATCCATAAATCTAAGTCGACTACGTTTTCTGCACCCATGTATTCGATGGCTGCGGCTTTAGAACGCCGTGTCAGTTCTGGATTGTTTTGTAAGAAGGGGTAGCCTTTTAAAACTTCGAATTCAGCGCGGCCACCCATGGCGTCGGCGATGCCTTCGGCCAGCTTTTTCATCTTTTCAAGACCCTCTGCACGCCAGGTTTCGTCCATGGCGCGGAAAGTTCCGGCAATGTTTACTTCGTCTGGGATGACGTTTGTAGCTCCTAGGCCTTCAATTTTGCCAAAAGTCAAGACCGAGGGAAGTTTTGGGTTCTTATTTCTTGAGATGATTTGCTGCATTGCCACGATGATGTGGGATGCGATGACAATAGGGTCGACGCAGGCATCAGGCATGGCTCCATGGCCGCCTTTGCCAATTACTTTAATGTATAATTCATCCGTGCTAGCCATATACACGCCTTCGCGGAAGCCAATTTTGCCTACGGGGACATTGGTCGCCACGTGCTGGCCATATATGCTCGCAGGCGTGGGGTTTTGTAAAGCACCTTCTTGAATCATGATGCTGGCTCCACCGGGGGCTTTTTCTTCGGCTGGTTGGAATAGCAATTTGATGGTTCCTTCGAACTCGTCGCGTACTTGCTGTAAAATATGTGCCGTTCCTAGAAGGGAAGCGGTGTGCACATCGTGACCGCAGGCGTGCATGACACCTGGGTTTTTGGACTTGTAGGGAACTTCATTCGTTTCTAAAATGGGTAAGGCATCCATGTCAGCGCGAAGGGCGACGACTTTTTTGGAGGGATTTTTGCCTTTGATTTCGGCGATGAGGCCGGTGGTGGCGATTTTTTTGGCCTGAATCCCCATCCGCTCTAATTGTTGTAAAACGTAGGCTTGTGTCTGAAATTCCTGATAAGAAAGCTCGGGATTCGCGTGAATGTGGTGGCGATTTGCAAGGGTTTCAGGAGTGATTTCGGATGAAAGCTGCTTGATTTTTTCCAATAAAGTGGACATGGGCATCTATTTGATTTAGGCAAATCTACGAAATAGGACCTAATTCCGGGAATTCTTAACAAAAAAGCAATGTTAAACTCTTCCAAATCAGCCGATTATTTTTTAAATTGTTGAGCAAATTAAAACGGTTTTTCTATGGCTCAGAAAGTGTTAGTTTTAAATCAGGATTACAGCGCGCTTACGATTTGTTCCATGCCTAAGGCCTTTCTTTTGGTCTACCTAAATAAGGCAGAATTAGTTGCTGAATCTACCACTGAAAAATTACACTCGGTCTCTAAAACTTTCCCTTATCCCTCAGTTATTCGTTTACAACGCTATGTCTATTTCCCGTTCAAAGGAGTGATGCTGAATCGTCAAAATATTTTAAAACGAGATAATTTTACCTGTCAATATTGTGGGTCAAACGACCACTTGACGATGGATCATGTGATTCCTAAATCACGTCAGGGGCGTACCTCGTGGGATAATTTGATTACGGCTTGCAAGTATTGTAATTCCAAAAAGGGACATATGACCCCAGAGGAAGCGGGTATGGTTTTAACTCGCCAGCCATTTAGGCCTTCATTTGTTATGTTTTTGCGAAATTTTTCTGGAATTTTGGATCAACAATGGGCACCCTTTGTGGGTGCTAAACTGGAGACCACCACATGAGTTTTAAAATATCGTTTATCGGAGCCGGCAATGTCACCTGGCATATCGCAAAGGCCCTAGAAAATGCCGGAAATTCTGTTCAAGAAGTTTTTAGTCGCGAGCCCTCCAAGGCAAAAGACGTCGTTTCTTATTTATATAATGCAAAGGTTCACGAAGACCTGGACTTCTCAGATTCCGCGGCCACCGTCTTTTTTTTGTGTGTCCCAGAATCGGCTTATCCTGAAGTCTTGAAGGAATTAGTATTGCCAAAATACGCAACACTCATCCTCGTTTCAGGCACTTTCTCTCTCGCTGAGGCGAATCTTTTATACGATCCAGAACGTGTAAGCACAAATCAAATGGGGGTCTTTTTCCCGGTTCAGCATTTGGAATCAGGACGTCGAATTAAGTTAGATCAGATGCCCATCTGTTTAGAGGTGATGGTAGAAGAAACCCAAAATACTTTAGTGGCACTCGCAAAAGATATCACGGATGCGATGTATTTAGTGAATGGCGAAGAGCGCAAAAAGATTCACAAAGCGATGCTTTTAGCGGGTGTTTTAACCCAAAATCTCTGGTCACATGCGCAAGAATTATTGCAATCTATTGAGCTAGAGCCTAGTTTATTGCACGGTCTCGTGCAACAACACGTTCAGGCATTCTTTACTGGGAATCCACTTTCGAAGGAAATTTCAGATCCACATTTACGCGAGGTGAACTTCCAAATCAATCAAATCCTCGAACGTAACCTTATTTAATGAGGGGGCGGTCCATGTTTTGGATCACGATGTTCTTAGCGAATCCTAAAACGGTAATTTTACCCGATTCCGAAGGGTAGAAATAGTACAAACTATCGCCAGCGGTATTTTTCTGGATGGAAGGTGGGATGTCCTGTTTTTGGGAAATAGAATAATCCAAAGCGTCCATAATACCCACCATCTTGGCATCCTTAAAACTCAATTTCAACTCAGCGGGGGCACCTACTCGAACAGAAATAGACAAGGCCTTCGTCGCGCTATCTAATTTAGCCGCACCCTTTGCTTGAATTTCTTGTCCCCAGGTATCTACTTGATTGACAATGTCTTGAGGCAAAACACGCTTCACTTGTCTGGCCTTCATCTCCTTAACAGCTGCAGCCGTGTCAATGCGTTTAGAAAAATCACAAGCTTGAAGCGCGATTAAGGCGAAAAGGAGTAGGGTGTGTTTCATCGTTTTGGAAATTATATGCAAAGGTATTCTAAACGAGCACAAAGGGCAATGGATTTAATTACTATCTTTGCAACGTTTTTTAAAACCAAAATGTTATGCTGGAGCAGCTAGAGGCCATCCGAGAAAGATTTTTAGAAGTAGAACAACAAATCGCGATGCCAGAAGTGGTATCGGACTTGAAGAAATTCAAGACCTTGAGTAAGGAATACAAAGATTTGCAAAAGATCGTGGACCAGTATTTGGCCTACCAAAACTTATTAGGCTCCATCGAGGAGGCGAAACAAGTGATCGCTACGGAAAAAGACGAGGATTTTCGCGATATGGCCAAAGCGGAATTAGAAGCATTAGTTCCAGCAGAAAAAGAAATGCAGGAGGTTTTAAAGGAGATGTTAATCCCACGTGACCCGAACGATTCGAAGGACTGTATTCTCGAAGTGCGTGCCGGAGCAGGTGGCGACGAAGCCTCCATTTTCGCCGGCGACATCTTCCGCATGTACCAACGCTACGCTGAAAAGATGGGCTGGACCTTCCAAATCATGGACTTCACCGACGGTACAGCGGGCGGTTACAAAGAAATTATTGCGTCTGTTCAAGGCGAAGATGTATATGCCAAAATGAAATTTGAATCCGGTGTTCACCGTGTTCAACGCGTTCCAGCCACAGAATCTGCCGGCCGGATCCACACCTCTGCCGCCTCTGTTGCGGTATTACCTGAGGCGGACGAAGTAGACGTTCAAATCAACATGAACGACATTCGCAAGGATACATTCT
Organism: Aquirufa sp.; assembly: GCF_044239315.1. Classification (GTDB taxonomy): domain Bacteria; phylum Bacteroidota; class Bacteroidia; order Cytophagales; family Spirosomataceae; genus Aquirufa. The sequence continues at coordinate 4,856 of NZ_JBIIBQ010000032.1, forward strand.
GTTCTTCTGGAGCAGGTGGTCAGTCAGTAAATACTACCTATTCTGCGGTTCGTGTGACCCACATTCCATCCGGTTTAGTGGTACAATGTCAGGACGAACGTTCTCAGATTAAGAACTTTGACAAAGCGATGACCGTTTTACGTTCTCGTTTATATGAAATTGAATTAGCGAAACGCAATGCCGAAATCGCCGGAAATCGCAAGTCGATGGTGGGTTCAGGAGACCGTTCGGACAAAATCAGAACCTACAATTACCCTCAGGGTCGTGTCACCGATCACCGTATCGGCTTAACAGTCTACAATCTTCCAGTCGTAATGGACGGCGAAATTGCCGACTTTATTGAGCAGTTGAGAATTGCGGAGAATGCGGAGAGGTTGACTGAAGGGGCGGTTTAATTTTTATGGTAGCTAAAAACGGCCTACGTCATGTTTTATAGCTACCATAAAAATCAAACCTTGCTGAAGAGCTAGGAATTTATCGATTCATTAAAAATGGGGACTCAAGTCCCCATTTTTAATTCCACATCTCTTCTCTCCTCTCTCTACTCCTGAACTTCAATTTTATTCCTGAATTCATACAAAAAGGGACGCAATACGTCCCTTTTTGTATTCCAACTTTGCGCTTTTTGCTTTGTTCTTTGTGATTTGATATAAAAAGGCCACGGCCTTTTTATAACGCTTTTTCGAGCTTAAAGCTAAAACTCGTCCCCTTATCCACCTTCGATTCCACCTGGATTTTACTACCATGGGCTTGAACGATGTGCTTTACGATGGAAAGGCCTAGTCCGGTTCCGCCGCTCAGTTTGGTACGGCTTTTGTCAATACGATAGAAGCGTTCAAAGATGCGAGGAAGGTGTTTTTCGGAAATTCCTGGTCCATTGTCTTTGATCGAAATCAAATAAGATTTTTTGCGGTCTTCGATGAAGACGGTTACTTTTCCGTCTTGATTGCCGTATTTGATACCGTTGTCTACGAGATTGACTAACACTTGTTCGATCTTTTGGGCATCTGCTTTTACGTCGATAACCTCATCTGAGCAATTTAGGATAAGTTTAACACCGCGCTTTTTGGCTTTCCCCTCTAATTGTTCAAAAATTTCATCTACCATGGGACGCAAATTGATGCGTTTCTTTTCGATTTTGATGGCCCCTGTTTCGATTTGAGATACCGTTAACAAGTCCTTGACTAAGGCGTCGAGGCCGTCTAAGCTTTTTGCCGCTTTTTCTAAGAATTTTTGTCTGATTTCAGGTGCTTCCTCTGGATTGTCTAGTAAGGTGTGAACGAAGCCTTGGGCTGCGAAAATGGGTGTTTTTAGCTCGTGGGATACGTCTGCTAGAAATTCTTGGCGATAGACTGCGGCTTTTTTTAATTCTTTTACCTCATCTTCTGTGGTAGTAACGTAGGCAGCTAATTCGCTCTTTAAAAGTTCGATGGGGTTCTCTTTTTGGACTAATTGTTTACGAGAAATGAGTGGAAAGTTCTTCTTCTTAATTTGCTTGATTTGGTCATATAATACGTTTACTTCTTTGAAAACAAGGTTGTCTAGGGCGAAGTAGATAAGTATGGAACCAAAAATCAAGACACTGATAAAGGCCACAAAAAGAGTCGTCGAATCAGAGTGTGGTAAGAAGGAAATAAAGGCAGTTGCCACACCGGCAATAACGAAAGCGATGATGACAGAAAGGTAGCGTGGACTTAGCATGCTTGAAATTACGGATAATTTTTAAAATGTTGTAACTTTGTGCTTTGATAAAATAGCATGGAATTAAATTTATTGACTGCCATTTCGCCCGTAGATGGTCGTTACCGCAAACAAACCGCCGCACTAGCTCCCTATTTCTCGGAGTTTGGATTAATCCAATACCGAGTGCGCGTAGAAATTGAATACTTTATTGCGTTGTGCGAGATTCCTTTGGCCCCCTTAAAAGGCTTCCCTAAGGAACATTATGCCGCTTTGCGTTCCATGTATACGAACTTTACAGAGGCAGATGCGAACTGGATTAAGGATACCGAAAAGGTGACAAACCATGACGTGAAGGCTGTAGAATATTTTATCAAGGACCGTATGTTAGCCCTTCCGGGTGATATGAGCCCATTTGTGGAGTTCATACACTTTGGTCTAACTTCTCAAGATATTAACAACACCGCGATTCCACTTTCCCTGGCGGAAGCACATCGCGATGTTATTTTACCTGCTTACCAAGCGGTGGTAGCAACTTTAGATGCCTACGCGACCGAGTGGAAAGAGATTCCATTGTTAGCACACACGCACGGTCAACCTGCTTCTCCTACGCGTTTAGGTAAAGAAATCAAGGTTTTCGTGGAGCGTTTAAATCGCCAATTGGACTTGCTAGCGCAAGTGCCGTTCTCGGGTAAATTCGGTGGAGCAACGGGTAATTTCAATGCACACCAAGTATCCTTCCCTGAGATTAATTGGCCACAATTTGCGGCAAAATTACACGCAGATTTAGGCATCAAACGTAGTCAGTATACGACTCAAATTGAGCATTACGATAATTTAGCAGCCTATTTCGATGGCTTGAAGCGTTTAGATACGATCTTGATTGATTTGTCGAGAGATATTTGGCAATACATCTCGATGGGTTATTTCAAGCAAAAGATCAAAGCGGGTGAAATCGGATCTTCGGCGATGCCTCACAAGGTGAACCCGATTGATTTTGAAAACGCGGAAGGAAACTTAGCGATGGCGAATGCCTTCTTTGAATTCTTGTCTGCGAAACTTCCGATCTCCCGCTTACAACGTGATTTAACGGATTCGACTGTCTTGCGTAACGTAGGTACGCCTTTAGCGCACGTGGTGATTTCCTTGAATTCATTGCAACGCGGTTTGGGAAAATTAGAATTGAACAATAGCAAAATCCAGCAGGATTTAGAAGATAACTGGGTGGTCATCGCTGAGGCGATCCAAACCGTATTGCGCAGAGAAGCTTTCCCTAAGCCTTACGAGGCATTGAAAGATTTGACACGTAACCACGGTAAGATTGACCAAGCTGTTTTCCATGCATTCATCGATGGCTTAGCTGTTTCAGATGCGATTAAGGCAGAATTGAAGTTAATCTCACCGTTTAACTTCACAGGCCGCGACGAAAATTAAGCCGCAACCCCTGATTACTGGATACTGACAAGATTAGAGATAATTGAGTAGAGAGTAGAGATGGTGAATGGTAAATGGTAAGTGGTGAATGTTCCCCTCCGGACTACTAGATACCGACTACTGGATACCGACTACTGATTACCGACTACTAACCCCCGACTAAATATGAACCACCTCATGCACATCGCCCTCGTGGTAGCCGATTATGACGAAGCTATCGCTTGGTACACGGAGAAACTAGGTTTTACACTAGTGGAAGACACCGTTTTGAGTGATGTAAAGCGTTGGGTATTAGTTCAACCGTCTGGCGAAGGATCTTGCCAATTATTGTTAGCGAAGGCGGCGACGGATGAGCAAAAATCGAGAGTAGGAAATCAAACAGGAGGGCGCGTTTTCTTGTTCTTGCATACGGATGATTTTGATCTAGATCATGCGAATTTGATAGAGCAGGGGATTACGATTGTGCGTGGTCCAAGTGAAGAGGAGTATGGCAAAGTGCTCGTATTCGCGGATTTATATGGAAATTTATGGGATTTGATCGGGTAAAATTTTGATTTTACGGAATTCACTCTACATTTGTATCAAATAACAACACAATGACAAAAGCAACATACAACAAAAACTGGTGGCAAGGATAACAATCCCTGAACAGTTTCGCTGTGTGTACATGATATGTTTACTAAAGGCTTGCTGTTCAACAGTAAGCCTTTTTTTATTAATTTTGCCCTTTGAAACATGTCTAGCATAAATATACGAACTTCACGGAAAACGCTTTTGGCCGATACGCTGACGCCGATCGGGATCTTTTTGAAGATTCGCAAAAACTATAAGAACTCCGTTATCTTGGAATCTGCGGATTACCACGGTAAAGAACATGGGTTTTCGCACATTGCTTTTGATCCAGTAGCACGTTTCGAATTAACGGATTCGAAGGTCACCCAAACTTTTCCAGACGGAACGCAAGAGAATTTCACTTTAGCGAATCGCCATGAGGCGGTGGCTGCGTTGAAAAGCTTTGCGGATCGTTTTGATTTTAAGAAGGAAAAAGGGGATTCACCTATGGCGAACGGGTTTTTTGGCCATATCTCCTACGATGCGGTGACCTATTTCGAGGATATCGATATTCAGGCGAAAAATCCGGAATCCGAAATCCCGTCTATCCGTTATTATGTGTACCGTTACGTGGTGGCGGTGAATCATTTTAACAACCAAATGAGCCTCTATGCGCACAGCTACGACGGTTCAGAGCCTTCATTTGATACGATTACCTTTCTTTTAGACATGCCACATTATGCGACCGCCTCATTTGCGCGAAAAGGAGAAGAGGTGAGTAATTTAACAGAAGATCAAACTCGAGAGATAGTTAATACCTGCATTAAGCACTGTTTACGTGGGGATGTGTTCCAAATCGTTCCTTCCAGACGTTTCGCACAAAAATTCGATGGGGATGATTTCCAAGTCTACCGCGCGCTTCGCTCGGTCAATCCATCGCCTTATTTGTTCTATTTTGATTACGAGGAATACCGGATTTTTGGGGCCTCGCCAGAAAAGCAAATCAAGATTGAAGGATCTGTCGCGGAGATTCATCCGATTGCCGGAACATTTAGACGTTCTGGAGACGATACACGCGATGCGGAATTAGCTCAGGAATTGATTGCAGATCCGAAAGAATCGGCCGAACACGTGATGCTTGTGGATTTAGCTCGTAACGACTTGAGTCGTTCGGCGGATAACGTGAAAGTAGAGACCTTCAAGGAGGTACAATTCTTCTCACATGTGATTCACCTGGTTTCTAAAGTTACTGGACACCTGCAAAAGGGCGTTAATCCTTTGCAAATGGTAGCTGATACCTTCCCAGCTGGAACTTTAAGTGGTGCCCCAAAGCACAATGCGATGACGATTATCAACCGTTTAGAGCCTACTAACCGGGCTATTTACGGTGGAGCAATCGGTTTTATGGATTTCGAAGGCAACTTTAATCATGCTATTGCGATCCGTACGTTTTTAAGTAAAGGAGACACCTTGTTTTTCCAAGCGGGCATGGGCGTAGTCGCTAAATCCGTGGTGGAAAGTGAGATGCAGGAAATACACAATAAATTAGCCGCCTTGCGCAGAGCATTAGAGGTGGCAGAAAATTTAGCCTAAGGATATGAAAGTATTGGTTTTAGATAATTACGATTCCTTTGTGTACAATTTGGTCTACATGTTAAAGGAGCTAGGCGCGGAGGTGGACGTGTTTCGTAACGATAAGATTTCGCTAGAGGAAGTAGGCAAATACGACAATATCTTGTTGTCGCCGGGTCCGGGGATTCCATCGGAGGCGGGGATTATGATGGATTTATTGAAAGAATATAAGTCGACCAAAAAAATTCTAGGCGTCTGCCTGGGTCACCAGGCGATTGCAGAGGCTTTTGGCTCTCAATTAAGCAATATGGGCGAAGTTTTACACGGCGTGACTACGGAATGTGTGGTGACCGATCCTAAGGAACGCTTGTTCTTTGATATCCCAGCTCGCTTCGAAGTATGCCGCTACCACTCGTGGACGGTAATTCCTTCGACGATGCCGAGCGATTTAAAGGTGACAGCGCAAGATGACAAAGGTTTTGTCTTAGCGGAGGCGCATGCGAAATACGATGTGCGCGGGGTGCAGTTCCATCCGGAGGCGTTTTTAACGCAGCATGGAAAGCAAATGATTCAAAATTGGATGAAATAAAAGAATGAAAGATATATTAAATAAAAGAGTTGTAGGAGAAGCGTTATCAGAAAACGAAGCGAGAGAAGTTATGCTACGCATAGGGCAAGGGGAGGTAAATCCCAGCCAAATTACCGCATTTTTATCCACCTATTGGTTTCATCCCATTCAGGTAGATGAGTTAAAAGGTTTCGTGTCAGCTATGTTAGAATTAGCCGTTACAGTTGATTTATCAGAATTTGATGCGATGGATGTGTGCGGAACGGGTGGCGATGGAAAAGATACTTTTAACATTTCGACGACTTCCTCTTTCATCATTGTAGGTGCCGGTCAAAAAATCGCTAAACACGGTAATCACGGGGTTTCTTCTTCGGTGGGATCGTCTACCGTTTTAGAGTTTTTAGGCTTAAAATTCAATAATGATCCGAAGATCTTGAAACGCAAAATGGAAACGTCCGGTATGTGCTTTTTGCACGCGCCACTTTTCCACCCGGCTATGCGTTTCGTGGGCCCTATCCGCAAGGAATTAGGCATGAAGACCTTCTTTAATTTACTAGGGCCTTTATTGAATCCTGCCAAAGTCACCAAGCAAATCACCGGCGTCTACTCACCCGAAGCCTTTGCTTTGTACGAAGGATTTTTTGCAAATTCTGGAAAGCAATATGGTATCATATATGCGGAAGATGGCTACGATGAGATTTCGCTAACCTCTGCCTTCCGCTTAACAACACCTGCAGGAGCGGCCATCTATAATCCAAGCGATATAGGTTGCGATGTAGTGGCTCAATCAGAATTATTTGGAGGCTCGAATGCGGAGGCATCAGCGAATATGTTATATCGTATTTTACAGCGGGAAGGTTCTTCTGCTCAAACGCAAGCCGTTTTAGCAAATGCCGGAGCGGGTTTATACGTGGCAGGAAAGGCAGCTTCTTTAGTAGAGGGCTACGCTTTAGCAAAAGAATCACTAGAAAGCGGACGCGCGTTCCAGGCTTTCAAGAAATTTATCATGGACTAGGATGAGCATATTAGACCAAATCATAGCAACGAAAAGACAGGAAGTGGCCGCTTGCAAAGCGCACGCAACAACGGCTCAGCTGGAGAAACAAGCATTTTTCGCGCGTGCTTGTCATTCCTTGTCGATGTCTTTAATTCAGCCAGCTTCCACGGGAGTTATCGCGGAATTTAAGCGTAAATCACCTTCCAAAGGCATCATCAACGATCGTTTGGGAGTGGATGTCGTAACACGTGGCTATGTGGAGGCGGGTGCGGCCTGTTTATCGGTGTTGACGGATGAGTCCTATTTTGGAGGAACGTATGCTGATTTTGAATTAGCTCGTCGCACCAATCCGAACACGCCTATCTTGCGTAAGGACTTTATGATCGATGAATACCAAATCATCGAGGCAAAATCGATGGGGGCAGACGTGGTTTTATTAATCGCGGCGGCCTTAAGTCCATCGGAAATCAAAACATTAGGAACCCTAGCGCGTTCTTTAGGAATGGAAACCTTACTCGAGGTGCACGATCAAGAAGAATTAGATCGTTCACTAGGCGAGTATATTTCTGTGGTGGGGGTGAATAACCGAAACCTGAAGAATTTCTCAGAGCAAAATGTGGAGGCGTCGAAGGTTTTGGCAACTAAAATTCCTTCGCAATTTGTGAAAGTTTCTGAGAGCTGTATTTCCGGTCCGGAGATTATCAAAGAATTGAAAACTTACGGATACCGCGGATTCTTGATAGGCGAGAGCTTCATGAAAACGGATAACCCAGGAAAAGCCTTAAGCGACTTTATTAAATAAGTATGAAGTGGAAAGTATGTGGCATGCGGGAACCAGAAAATATCCAAGAGGTAGCTGCTTGCGGGCCGGACTTCATGGGCTTTATTTGGGCACCTAAATCGCCCCGATACGTAGGTCCTGATTTTGTGATCCCCACTTTACCAGCGAAAACAAAGTCGGTAGGCGTGTTTGTGAATGAAACCACAGACCACATTATCGCCCTTTCGAAAAAAGCCGGTTTCTCCGTCGTGCAATTGCATGGCGAGGAGTCGCAATCAGAAATAGCTGCTTTGAAAGCCGCCGGATTGCAAGTAATCAAGGCGATTAGTGTGGGTTCAGCCGCGGATTTCGACTTAAAAGATCAGCCTGATTTCTATCTGTTTGATACGAAAAAAGGAACGCAAGTAGGTGGAACCGGAGAACATTTTGATTGGTCTTTGTTAGCGCATTACCAGCTGGACATCCCCTATTTTTTAGCGGGAGGTTTAAGCGCAGAGGATGTAGGAGAAGCGAAGAAATTACCAGGACTTTATGCCCTGGATTTTAATAGTAAACTTGAAGTGAGTCCTGGTTTGAAGGACATCGAGAAGGTTAAGGAAATTGTAAAACAGCAATAGATATGTCATTTAATGTAGATGAGCGTGGGTATTACGGGAATTATGGCGGAGCCTATATTCCGGAAATGTTGTACCCCAATGTGGAGGAATTGCGATTCCGCTATTTAGACATCATCGCGGAGCCGTCGTTTCAGGCGGAATTCCACGCCTTATTGAAGGATTACGTGGGTCGCCCTACGCCTCTTTTCAAGGCGGAGCGTTTGTCTGCGAAATACAATACGAACATTTACTTAAAACGAGAAGATTTGTGTCACACAGGTGCGCACAAAATCAACAATACGATAGGCCAAATCCTGGTTGCAAAACGCCTAGGTAAGTCTAAAATCGTTGCAGAAACAGGTGCTGGTCAACACGGCGTGGCGACAGCGACGGTTTGTGCTTTGATGGGCATGGAATGCATCGTCTACATGGGCGCCATCGACATCGAAAGACAGGCTCCCAACGTAGCACGTATGCGTATGTTAGGAGCTCAAGTGGTACCTGCCACCTCCGGTTCAAAAACCTTGAAAGATGCTACAAACGAGGCGATGCGTCACTGGATTAATCACCCGGTAAACACGCATTATATTATCGGATCTGTTGTGGGGCCACACCCCTATCCCGATATGGTGGCACGTTTTCAATCCGTGATTTCAGAGGAAATTCGTACCCAATTACAAGAAAAAGAAGGTCGCGATTACCCAGACTACGTGATTGCTTGCGTGGGTGGTGGATCCAATGCCGCGGGCGCTTTTTACCATTTCTTAGATGAGCCACGTACGGCTTTGATCGCTGTGGAGGCAGCCGGTTTAGGCGTGGAATCTGGCCATTCTGCAGCGACCACTTTCCTTGGGAAACCAGGAGTTTTACACGGTAGCAAGAGTTTATCGATGCAAACCGAAGACGGACAGGTGATCGAGCCCTATTCGATTTCTGCTGGTTTGGATTACCCTGGAATTGGGCCTATGCACGCGCATTTATTCGAATCAGGTCGTGCGACCTTCTATGGTGTGACAGATGAGGAGGCGTTAGTGGCGGCTGTGGAGTGTTCCCAATTAGAGGGTATTATTCCGGCTTTAGAGACGGCACACGCGTTGGCCGTATTCGAAAGATTGCAAGCTAAACCGAATGAAATTGTGGTCGTAAATGTATCAGGAAGAGGGGATAAGGATTTGTCGACTTACCAAAACCGTTTAAAATTGAATGACTAAGATGAATCGAATTTCAGCCCTTTTTGCCCAAGCTACAGAGCCCGTTTTAAATGTCTATACCACCGCAGGATTCCCTCGTTTCGAGGATACGATGACGGTTTTAAATGCCTTACAAGCTGGTGGTGTGGATATCATTGAAGTAGGAATGCCCTATTCTGATCCGATTGCGGATGGCGAAACGATTCAGCTTTCGAATCAAGCAGCTTTAGAGCAGGGGATGAGCGTGGCCCATTTGTTTGCGCAATTGAAAGATATGCGCAAGACCATTACGGTTCCTGTTCTTTTAATGGGGTATATTAATCCTGTTTTACAATATGGCGTGGAGGCTTTCTGTGCGAAATGTGCGGAAGTAGGAGTAGATGGATTGATTTTGCCGGATCTTCCGATGGTGGAGTACGAGGCGTCTTACCGCGAGATTTTTGAAAAATACGGTTTATACAACATTCTGTTAATTACCCCTCAAACAAACGATGAGCGCATTCGCCACATCGATTCGGTTTCCAAAGGTTTCATCTATATGGTATCTTCGGCGAGTACGACCGGAGCTAAAACGGGGATTTCATCGGATCAAGAAGTGTACTTTGAAAGAATTGCTGCGATGAATTTGCAGAACCCGCGTTTAATTGGCTTTGGTATCTCAGATCACGAGAGTTTCATGAAAGCCTCTAAGAATGCCTCTGGGGCAATTATTGGAAGTGCATTCGTTAAGATGATTTCGCAGGCCAAAGACCTTAGCGCTGAAATTGTTGACTTTGTTCAGTCTATCAAGGGTAAAAAGTAGACAAATGTTTTTGCAAAGAAATATTTTTACTATCTTTGCAACCCCAATCAGACGTTCTTATGCACAAGTGGGCCGCTAAGCGCTGATTATCATCAAAAAAAATTAGTACAGATGAGCGATTTAATTAAATTCGTAGAGCAAGAAAACGCAGCACGTAGAGGAGAACATCCTGAATTCGCGGCAGGAGACACAGTTAACGTACACGTAAAAATTCGTGAAGGTAACAAGGAGCGTATCCAGGTTTTCCAAGGTTTAGTTATCCAACGTAAAAATTCGGGTGCTGGTGAGTCTTTCACAGTTCGTAAGATCTCTAACGGTATCGGAGTTGAGCGTATTTTCCCAATCTTGTCACCAAACATCGACAAAATTGAAGTATTACGTCGTGGTAAAGTACGTCGTGCACGTTTATACTACATGCGTGGCAAGCAAGGAAAAGCAGCTCGCGTTAAAGAGAAGAAAAAATAGGTTTGAGATTTTTTATATAGTAAAAGAGCTGTTCAGAAATGAACAGCTTTTTTTATGCACTAATATCAGTAATCTCAGCTAGAATTTTACTTTTGTAAATAAATTAGACCTATTAAAATGAAATCATCAGCTGCGAATCGCCGCGACTTCTTGCATCAAGCCGGAATGTTAGGCGGAATGGCTTTTTTACCCTCTTCCATCAAAGACGCAACGAAATCCTTTGCACCGAAACAGCCGGAACGCATCATTGCGCCGCGCCTTAAATTCGGTGTTGTAGGAATTAACCACGGCCATATTTATTCAATGGCGAATTCGATCATTCGAGGCGGTGGAGAGTTTGTCTCGTATTACGCTAAAGAACCAGATTTAATCAAAGATTTTGCGAAGCGTTACCCCCAAGCAAAGCTGGTTAAAAGCGAAGCGGAGGTATTGGAAGACCCATCTATCAAATTAGTGCTTAGCTCCATTACACCTAACGAGCGGGCACCCTTAGGAATCCGCGTTATGCAGCATGGAAAAGACTACATGGTCGATAAGCCGGGAATTACTAGCTTAGAACAACTAGCTGACGTTCGTAAAGTGCAGAAGGAAACTGAAAAGATTTATTCGATTTCCTTCAGTGAGCGTTTTGAGAACAAGGCGACGGAGCTAGCAAGCCAATTGGTCGCGAAGGGAAGAATAGGCAAAGTAATGCAAACCTTGGGAACAGGCCCACATAGAATGAGTGTGAATTCGCGTCCTGACTGGTTTTTTGACACGAAATATTATGGGGGAATTATCACGGATATTGCTTCCCACCAAGTGGATCAATTTTTACATTTCACCGGTTCTACCCAAGGAGAAGTAGTTGCTTCCCAAATCGCAAACCACCACCACCCACAATACCCGAAATTCCAGGATTTTGGCGATTTGATGCTCAGAAGCAATAAAGGTTCTGGCTATATTCGAGTGGACTGGTTTACACCTGATGGCTTAAATACCTGGGGAGATGGTAGACTGACCATTCTAGGTACAGATGGCTACATGGAAGTAAGAAAAAATACAGATATAGCTTCTCCACATGGAACGGGAAGCCATTTATATGTGGTCACCAATAAAGAGACTTTATACATCGATTGCAAAGATGTGAATCTTCCACATGGAGAATTACTGGTAAACGATGTCTTGAACAGGACGGAAACGGCGATGACGCAAGCGCATTGTTTCTTAGCCACTGAATTAGCTTTAATTGCACAAAAAAATGCAACTAACATATCTATCAAAGCATGAAAAGGAGAAAATTTATCAATAACCTAGCACTAGGTGCTGTAGGTACGTTAGGGTTTCCTACGATCGTTCCAGCGCACGTTTTGGGCGGCAAAGATGCACCAAGTAATAAAATCAACATCGGCCAAATCGGCTGCGGTCGCATCGCGCGTACCCACGACTTACCAGGCACCTGGAAGCACGAAAAGGCGCGCATCATGGCGGTTTGTGATTTAGATCGCCATCGGACAGAGGAGACCAAGCAATTAGTTGAAGAATTCTACACGAAGAAAACGGGTCAAGCGAATTACATCGATGTGAAAATGTACGATGATTACCGCGAAATGCTCTTGAACAAGGATATCGATGCGGTGATGATTAGTACGCCGGATTTTTGGCATGCGCAACCAGCGATGGAAGCGGCACTAGCCGGTAAAGATATTTACCTTCAAAAGCCCACCTCTTTGACGCTTCACGAGGGTCGTCAATTAGCGAATGTAATTAAGAAAACAGGTCGTATCCTTCAAGTAGGAACTCAGCAACGCTCTACTTCACAATTTAGAATCGCGGCGGAACTAGTGCGTAACGGCCGTATTGGAAAATTACACACGGTAAAGATTGGTTTGCCTGGAGATCCATCGGGTCCGCCAGCACCAGCGATGCCAGTGCCTAAAGGATTTAACTTCGATATGTGGTTAGGTTCAACTCCGGAAATGGCCTACACGGAAATTGCTGTGCATCCACAAAAGGGCTATGATCGTCCGGGTTGGTTGCGTATGGAGCAATTTGGCGCAGGTATGATTACCGGTTGGGGGCAGCACCACTACGATTCAGCTGCTTGGGGTATGGATACAGAATACACGGGTCCGATCTCGGTAGAGGCGGTGGCTGAATTCCCTAAATCGGGATTATGGAATGTGCACGGAGACTTTATGTCCAAAGCCGAATACGCAAACGGAATCACGATGTACACCTCTGGTGGCTACCAAAACGGTATCCGCTACGAAGGAACCGAAGGCTGGATTTTTGTTTCTCGTGGGGATTACGCTGTCACTTCTTCTGATCCTACCTCCAAGGTGAGGGCGAAAGCATTAGATGCGTCTGATCCGAAGATATTGCAATCAGTTATCGGAGAAAATGAGCTTCACTTATACAATTCTCCAGATCAGCACGGTAACTGGCTAGAGTGTATCGAGACGCGAAAAGAACCGATTTCACCTATTGAGATTGGGCACCGCGCGTGCACGGTTTGCTTGATTACACATGTGGCGATGAAAATACCGCGCAAATTGCAATGGGATCCTAAAAAGGAACAATTTGTAAATGATGCGGAAGCAAATACCTGGCTAAAAAGAGCACAACGTGCTCCTTACGGAACAGATCGCGTGAAGTTCTAGACCTTCTCTACTTTGCGCACGTTGGTGTTAATGATGTCAGATTCTACGACGCCATCACGCAAACGAATGATTCGGTGGGCATATTGGGCAATATCGTCTTCGTGGGTAACCATGACGATGGTATTGCCTTTTTTGTGCAATTGATCGAAAAGATCCATGATCTCATACGAAGTCTTCGTATCTAAGTTACCTGTAGGCTCATCGGCTAATAAGATGGAAGGATCATTGACTAAGGCGCGAGCCACGGCTACACGCTGTCTTTGCCCCCCTGACAGCTCGTTCGGCTTGTGTAAGGCGCGGTTGTCTAGACCTACCCCTTTCAAGGTTTTCATGGCAATCTCGGTACGTTCTTTTTTGGAATAGCCAGCATAGATTAATGGCAAGGCTACATTTTCTAAAGCGGATTGGCGGGGAAGCAAATTGAAGGTTTGGAAAACGAAACCAATCTCCTTGTTTCTAACGGCCGCAAGCTCGTTTTCAGACATCTCAGATACATCTTGTCCATTCAAGATATATTTACCCGTAGAAGGCGTATCTAAGCAGCCTACAATATTCATTAAGGTTGATTTACCAGAGCCTGACGGACCCATGAAAGCGACATATTCTCCCTTGTTAACAGAGATGGTTACGTCTTTTAAGGCGTCGATCACTTCTTCGCCCATTACGTAGCGCTTAGAAATAGAGTAGGTCTCGATAATTTTCGTCATAGCAATCAAATTAATGAGTTCAAAAATACACCCATTCTAGGAAACAATTCTTCTTTTTCGACAAAAGATAGTGAACAAGGATGAATTGAGCGTGGGAAGGATGAGAGGTTTTGGCATAAAAAAAGCCCGAACAAATCGTCCGGGCTTTTCTATATCTGCAAAGAATATTATAATCCTTTCGCTTTCTTAACTACTTCGTCAGCGATGTTTTGCGGAACGAATTCGTAGTGAGAGAACGTTAATGAAGCAGTTGCACGTCCTGAAGACATCGTACGTAAATCTGTTACGTAACCGAATAATTCAGAAAGAGGCACATCGGCCTTCAAGATTACAGCACCTTGACGAGAATCCATACCTTTCATGATACCACGACGACGGTTTAAGTCACCTGTGATAGGTCCAGTATATTCGTCAGGAGTAACAACGTCAACGGCCATGATAGGCTCCATTAACTTCGCACCCGCTTGTTTCGCTGATTCTTTGTAACCCATACGAGCTGCTAATTCAAATGATAATGAATCTGAATCGACATCGTGGAAAGATCCGTGGAATAAACGAACTTTCATTGAATCCATTGGGTATCCAGCTAAAGCACCATTTTTCATTGCTTCTTCGAATCCTTTTTGAACTGCAGGGATGAATTCACGAGGAATCACACCACCTACGATATTGTTAACAAATTCCAAACCTGGTTTGTCATCGTCTCTTGGTCCGATTTCAAATACGATATCAGCAAACTTACCACGACCACCTGATTGTTTCTTGTAAACCTCACGGTGTTCAGTTGTCTTAGTTAAAGACTCTTTGTAAGCTACTTGAGGAGCACCTTGGTTAACTTCTACTTTGAACTCACGACGCATACGGTCGATGATGATCTCTAAGTGAAGCTCACCCATACCCTTGATGATCGTTTGACCAGTCTCTTCGTTAGATTCTACTTGTAACGTAG
>NZ_JBIIBQ010000006.1:0-122796 GCF_044239315.1 Aquirufa sp.
TAATTTTTCGAAAAGCACAACGTCATCACCTGGGTTGCAGGCAAAAAGAGCTACAGAAATTAAGAGTGTGAATAGATAATTTTGGGTACGCATTGTTTTAAAATTTAAATACTTGGGCTTTTTCATCATTTTTGGCCAAAACCACGTAAGTCGACTTTCCTCCTTTTACGAGTGCCATATTACGTACTTGACCGAGGGTTTTAAATCCAGTTTGCTTTGATAATTTCACGGCGAATTTACCTTTTCCTTGTCCTTCTAATAAAAGGCCATAATTCGCATCGAAACGCCCCCACTCCGGAAGAGAATCGAAGAAATTACCCGTTAATAAAATATCTAGTTTGCCATCCTTATTGAAATCCCCTGTTTGGATCGCGTGAATAGGCGAAAACTGGGCCTGATATGGCAGCGCTTGGAAAGTAAAATTACCTTTCCCATCATTGATCATAAATGAAGAGGACGTGGTTTGAATTTGTCTGATGGTCGCACCTTCTCGCTGCTCATCCGTGAATAATTCCTCTACCGTCTTATTCGCATAATCTTTGTATTTGATAAACTTCTTCTTGATCATCGGAAGCGCACGCTGCATCTCGCCTTTCAACACCATGGGATAGATGTTCCCATCCTCCGTCACACAAGAAATAATTTGCTCTATCGCACCATTCTTATCGAAATCACCCACGTGTAAATACGCTGGAGCCTCTGAAGAGGCTTTAATTTTAGAATTTAGGCCAAAATTCCCCAACACAAAATCCACATCTCCATCGCCATCAATATCTGCAGGCTTCGTACAAGACCAAAGACCTTCCGACCCAGCCACCGGCTCCTGCTTCGTTAATTTTCTTCCTCTCTCGTTTTTAAACACGACTACTGGACCCCAATCTTGTGTCACCACTAAATCCAAGTAGCCATCCCCGTTTACGTCAGACCATTCTGAATCTGTCACCATGCCTAAATCTGTTACCTGAGGCATATAACGTTTCGATTGATTCTTAAATCCTCCGGTTCCGTCGTTAATGAATAAATTACTTTGTGCACTTTGGCCATATTTCGCATTCACCATTCGTGTCCCCACGAATAAATCAATGTCTCCATCTTTATCGTAATCCGCTGCCGAAACACTCGATCCATTTTCATAAATCATGGGGAATCTCACATCGCGTTTCAGATTTCCTTTGCCATCATTCAAGTACAATAAATCATGTAATTCGGCCGCATTCTCTTCAAACTCATTACTACCCGTCACTACGAATAAATCAAGGTCACCATCTTTATCCGCATCGAAGAAAATAGCATCTGTGTTCTCAGTCGTTTGATCTAAACTGAAGTCAGCTTGAGGAGAATCGACGAATTTGCCTCCGGCTTTTTGGATAAACAATTTCTTTATCTGACCCGCTGCACCCCCTAAATAAATATCCTCTAGGCCATCTCCATTCACATCACCCACAGCCAGCGCTGGACCTTGCGTCGAGAACTTTTGCTTTAATAATACATCGCGATCGTAGTCATTAAACTTACTTTCTACGTGTAAATAATCCAAAAGACCCGATGTTACATCTGCAAAAAGAGGTGTCTGCTTTGCCTCAAAGAAGTGGAAGATCTCCTTCGCATTCTCTTGCTTCAAGGTAATTGTCTGATCTGACTTTACTGCTTTGATGGTTTCGATCTTATCATTTGGCCATAAAACCTGTACCGAATCAATCGCGCCATTCGCACCTAGTCCAAACACCATCTGATGATCACTCGAAGACTGGAAACCACGGTTAGGCATCTGCTGCAACACTTTGAATCCGCCCTTCTGGTAAACGGTCACACGAGCTCCGATACCATTTAAGTTACGATCGCTACCTTTTAAATGAACCGTCAAATAATGGTTCTTCAACTTCTCATTCGTCTTGTTTTTAAAAACTGACAAAGGTGAGTTCACGTTATTCACCACTAAATCTAAATCCCCATCATTGTCTAAATCCCCATAAGCTGATCCATTGGAGAAACCAGGACCTTCTAAACCCCAAGATTTCACTTGATTAGAGAACTGCAAATCTCCCTCGTTTTTGAAGGCATAATTCGGAATAGGCACAGAAGAAATCTTATCTGTAAACTCTTTATAATCAAATTTCTTCCCATCTAACATCTGCTGCATCGTGTTGCGATCTCCTAAGAAATCGACAAAATCTTGATCTGTTAGATCTTTAGCAATACCATTCGCCACGAAAATATCCTTCTTCCCATCATTATCCATGTCGAAAATCAAGGCTCCCCAGCTCCAGTCAGTTGCATGAACTCCGGCTAATTGCCCTACTTCTGAAAAAGTCCCATCGCCATTATTCAGCTGCAAATTATTGCGCATGTATTGATGCCAAAATCCGCGCTTCTTTTTCAACTCCACTAAATTATAGCCCTCGAAAACAGAGGTAGTCTTCAAACGACGGTCATCACCCGGTAACATATCCGTCACGAAGATGTCCATATAACCGTCGTCATTTAAATCCGCCATATCAGCTCCCATCGAGCTCAACGAAATATGCGGCATTTCATTCTCTAAATCCTCCTTGAACGTACCATCCTGCTGATTAATATACAAGTAATCACGCTCATAGAAGTCATTTGAAATATAAATATCAGGCCAGTTGTCATTATTGACATCGCCTATCGTAATTCCTAAACCAAAACCAATCAAACTCCCGTAAATACCTGCCGGCTCCGACACATCCGTAAAACGAAGTTCCTTCCCATCTTTACTATCATTTCTAAACAGCTTATCACCACCTAACTTATCACGATCCTCCCGTAAGTTCGTATACCCTAACTTATCAATCGGGGTGAAACTATTATTCAACAAATACATATCTAAATCGCCATCGCGATCATAGTCAAAAAAGGCCGCATGCGTAGAAAACCCACCATCCTCTAGACCTGCCTCTTTCGCCTGCTCCTTGAAAGAAGGAACACCGCCTTTAATTCCTTGATTAATATATAACTGGTTTCCACGTTGATCACGTGAACCCGAATTACACACGTAGATATCCATCAAGCCATCCCCATTCACATCTGCAAAAGTCACCCCCGTCGACCAAAACTTCTTCCCTACAATCCCAGACTTCACCGTAATATCCTCAAACTTCATCTCCCCTTTATTCAAATACAATTTATTGTCTTCGAAATTAGAGGTCACAAATAGATCCGATAAACCATCGTTATTCACGTCACCAATAGCCACACCACCTCCATTATAGAAGTTTCTATAATTGAAGATATTGAACTCTTTTTTCTCTAAACTCCGATTCACAAAATCGATACCGGTTTGTTCAGCAGGCAACTCCTCGAATAGAGTATCCTCTTTTTGAGAACAAGAAAAAAGACTAAGGGAAACAAGTAGAAATAAAGCGAAATTTTTCATGCGTAATGAGTGAATTTTTGCGACACAAAAATACAAAATACAAGGGGTATATAAAACAAAAAGGCAGAACCAAATGGTTCTGCCTTTTTATCAAAAACCTACAGATTAATATCCTGGGTTTTGAGTCAATAATGGGTTAGCATCACGACGTGGTTGTGGAATTGGGAACAATTCACGCGTCTTATCTGTAACCTTCATAAACTTACGAGCTGTAGAGAACTTGTCGAAACGAATCATATCATTACGTCTCCATCCTTCCCAAGCTAACTCACGACCACGCTCAGCTAAGATGGCATCAGCAGTAACCGCAGTTAAAGGTGCAACACCTGAACGAGTACGGATAGTATTGATATCTGTTAACGCTTGAGCCGTATTTCCTAAACGGAAAGCAGCCTCAGCACGCATTAAGATAACGTCAGCTAAACGTAGGAATACGTAGTCATTTGATTGATCTCCGTTCGGGTTATTTCTTTGGATCTCGTATTTCTGAGAACGAATACCAGCAACCTGGAATTCAGGATCTGCATCTGTCATCTGATCTTTTTCAAAAGAAGCAATGAAAGCTAAATCAGCACCTTTTGCATCTTTTAACTTAGCTCCAGAGGCAGCGAATTGCTGTCCTTTGATCCACATCGCACCACGTAAGTCATTAGACTCGAATGAGTTGTAGAAATCAGCTAGCGTACAGAAACCGTTCCATGGAGAGTTTCCTAAACCATACGTTTGCTGGTTAGCATAGTGTAAAGTTCTCATGTGGAAGTTCATACCACCCGCTTTGAATGAATCGTAAGGGATAGCAAAGATGTTCTCGTTTGAACCTTGGTTTTGTACCACAAAGTTAGCTAAAGTAGAAGAAGACAATGCCCAGTTGTTCGAAGATTTGATTACTTGATCAGCTGTATCAAAAGCCTTTTGCCACTCAGGAGAACCTTTGTAAACACCAGCATTTAAATATACTTTCGCTAACAATGCTTTTGCAGCATCTTGAGTCATACGAGAATATGCCTTACCTGCAGGCAAGTTAGGAATAGCAGCCGTTAACTCAGAAACGATGAAGTTGTACACTTCAGCACGAGGCTTAGTCGCAGCAGATGATTTGTTATCTGTTACGATAGGCACATTACCGAATGCATCCACCGCCATGAAGTAATAGATAGCACGTACAGCACGTAACTCATCTACCGCTTTTTGATTCGACTTAACCACTGGGATCAATTGGTTCACCTGAGAGATGTTACCAAAGATGAATCCCCACATACCGTTGATAGGTCCGTGTTGTGGAGTCCATGTGTGACGAGAGTAAGCTAACCAGTCACCACCATCAAACCAGTCACCACCACGCGTAGGAACAATTAACTCATCCGAAGATGCTTCACTAGGATTAAACCAATCCCAAGTGATACCACGAAGACCACCATAAGCAGGTCCTAGTGCCGCTGAAATTTGAGCATCAGTTTTCAAGAATTGATCCGCTGGGATCGAATCGTAAACTGGCTCCGTTAAATCTGTACAAGACGATAGGGCTAACGAAGCGAAAACACCTACTGAAAGTACTTTATAGATATATTTTTTCATTTTTTTAATTATTTATTAATTAAGTTATATAACTAATAGTTGTGGTATTTTGTTTAGAAAGACAAGTTAATTCCCGCAGTAAATGCACGAGTCTTGTAGTATGTCTCACGAACATCGATACCTGGAGCAGCAGAACCAATAGCTAGGTTTTGGCTAACTTCTGGATCTACACCTGAGTAGTTAGTGAACAACAATAAATTGTTACCAGCTACATAAATACGAGCTCTCTTGAATACACCTTTAACTGGTAATGTGTATCC
Source organism: Aquirufa sp. (assembly GCF_044239315.1). Lineage (GTDB taxonomy): Bacteria > Bacteroidota > Bacteroidia > Cytophagales > Spirosomataceae > Aquirufa. Next base: position 5,233 of record NZ_JBIIBQ010000006.1, read on the forward strand.
TAAAGAAGCGTTGTTTAAACGAATGTGATCACCTGACTCAACATAGTAATCCATAGGGATTGTACGCTCATCATTGATTTTAGACGTAGCAGCAGTTTTCAATGCGTTAGACTCAGCTAAACGACCATCTTGACGACCTAACAATAAGTTGTTCGTGTTAACGATCTTAGCTCCAGCGTTTCCAGTAAATTGGAATTGCAAATCAAACGCTTTGTAACGTACGTTAGTAGTTAATCCACCTACAAATTTAGGATTAGGATCACCTAAGTAAGTACGGTCTTTCGCGTTCGGATCTACAGTACCATCACCGTTAAGGTCTTGGAATACATAACGTCCATTTTCGATTTTTGCAATTTTAGCACCGTAGAATACACCTACTGGCTGACCAGCTTGTAAAACTGAGAAGTTTACTGCTGATGTACCACGGATGAAGCTACCTAAAGTAGTCGATAAGAATACTTGATCAGCTGCTGCGAACTCATCGTTTTTCAATGAGATCAATTCGTTTTGGTTGAATGAACCAGCGAATGTAGAGCTAATTGACCAATCTTGTGTATCTAACCACTGGTAAGTAGCCGAGATTTCAATACCACGGTTTTGCATCGAACCGATGTTCGCTAAGATAGTTGGATATACATATCCTTTCTCTTGTGGAGCATTAACAGTGTATAATAAATCATTTGTTTGACGAGTATACCAATCTAATGATCCAGTTAATTTACCTTTCAAGATAGAGAAGTCAATACCAGCACCGTAGTTTTCGTTAACCTCCCACTTCAAGTTAGGGTTCGGGTTAGATTGTACCGCGTAAGATGGCAAGAAGTCATCAGCAGCACCATCATAGTATGATCCAGATGGACCGTAGAATGATTTAGATAACAACGGACGAATACCTTCCGAGTTACCAGTTCTACCCCAAGAAACACGAAGCTTCAAGTTGTCGATTGTTGTATTTCCTTTTAAGAAAGCCTCCTCAGATAATGACCAACCCACAGAAACTGATGGGAATATACCCCACTTATTGTTATCTCCGAATTTAGTAGAACCGTCACGACGCACGTTAACAGTTGCGAAATACTTGTTCATTAATGAGTACTGACCACGTGCTAGGAATGAAACCAATTTATATTCATTTTTGTATGAAAACAATAAGTTTGGATTCGCACGAATACCTAAACCAGAACCAAGGTTGTTAGCACCAAAGTTATCTGTTAAGAAGTTATTGTTTGAAGCACCGAAACCGTCATTAACAACGTCTTGGTAAGTATAACCTCCTAATAATGTCAAAGTAGACACATCAGATAGTTTCTTAGTCCAATTCAATGTAGCTTCTAATTGTCTGTCAGTTGTAGCATTTAATGAGCGAGAAGCTTGGTTACCACCTACAGTTGATAACAAGTTACCTGGAGTAGTAGCAGCAAAATAAGAATTGTTCGCGTTTTGAGTACGTAATGTACCTGACACGTTAAATACTAAACCATCTAAGATGGTGTAACCCGCTGAAGCATTGAATAAGAAATCTTGTAAACGTTGTGTATTCGTTTTCTTCTCTAAAGCAGCTAATGGGTTAAAGTTTGCGAATGTACCTGGAATCTGGAAGTAGTTACCATCTTTTGCGTAAACTGGATCCGTAGGACGCATGTTCATTGCAAAACCGATTGCACGGTTATCCGAGAATGTTCCGTTTGTTTGCATAGCAGACATGTTGAATTTCATCAACAATTTACCATCTAATGCTTTTGCATCTAAGTTCAAACGACCCGTTAAACGATCTTTTCCTGAACCGATCAATGTACCAGTTTGGTCTAAATAACCTACTGAAGCACGGTATGATAAGTTCTCAGAACCACCAGAAACACCTACGTTATGGTTTTGAGTAAGCGCAGTACGAGTGATTACATCTAACCAATCTGTATTAGCACCGTTGTCATCAAATGTTTGATTGTATTTCTTAGCAGCAGCACGGAATTCAGCGCCGTTTAATAACTCTGGACGTTGTGAGATAGACTCAGAACCTACATAAGCTGAATAATCAACTGTAGGAGCACCTGCCTTACCACGCTTCGTGTTAATTAAGATAACACCATTCGCACCACGAGAACCGTAGATAGCTGCAGAAGATGCATCACGTAACACATCCATAGATAAGATATCTTCTGGAGCAACGTTTTCGATAGGAGCACCAATCACACCGTCAATTACGTATAATGGTTCAGAACCTGCGTTCAATGAACCTGTACCACGTAAACGTACAGTAGGACGAGCGTTAGGATCACCTGAAGATTGAGTGATTACTAAACCTGCAACCTTACCTTGAGCAGCTGCTAATGGGTTTGTTACAACACCCGCGTTGAAATCACGAGATCCTAAACTTGTAACAGTTCCAGAAATCTCTTTACGCTTTTGCGTACCGTAACCTACTACTACAACCTCCTCTAAAGATTGATTGTCAGCAAGTAAAGAAACGTTAACTACAGAACCTGTAGCCTTAACTTCTTTTTTAGTATAACCTACAAAAGTGAATACTAAAGTGCTTCCACTTCCTGCATTTACTTTGTAAGTACCATTAATGTCAGTTTGAGCACCTTTAGTAGTGCCTTTAACAGTGACAGAAACACCAGGAATAGCTGAGCCGTCTTTTGCATCAGTTACTTTCCCTGAAACCACATCTTGAGCAAAAGCACCCAAGGAAATAAATAGTGCAACAGCAACACTAAAAGCTTGTTTAAAGCCTAGGTTACTAACACTTGATCGCACAAGGCGACCCACTCTTTTGTAAGAATGAATCATAAGTGAAAAATTAAGGGTTAAAAATAATTAATGATTCTTGTAGGCTTTGATCTTATTCCTATACTATATAGAAGACTGGAATCTTTTGGCTTTTGCCTTTCGAAATGACCATGTAATCGTTTACATTCTATGAGTAATTTCAAAACCGACACAAAAAAAGTAAGAATAAATTGAATAAAAAAATGAAATAAGATAATGAATCGATGACCTGAGGCTATTAAATTGTACAAAAGTTAGATTTTCTTTACAACTAGCACAGTGTAGTATAGAATATAGAAATAATATAATTGTTAGCCTATTTTGAATAGAGACCCTATTTCAAGAGCAAATCGGATGCAAAACCGCCAATACAGCTTCAAATCGATTGCATTTTTTCAATAGAAAATTTTTTCAAAAAAAAATCAGTTTTTTTTCGGCATTCTATTGCCAAAAATACAGAGGGTAAAATTAGAATAATACAATTAAGACAGTGCTACACTGTTTGGCAATTAAGTTAAGGCACCGGATCATGCCCGCTTCCACCCCAAGGATGGCAACTAGAAATTCGCTTGACGGTGAGTCGTAACCCCTCCAATAAGCCGTGCTTTTGGAGAGCCTCTTTTGCATAGGTTGAGCAGGTAGGTGTATAGCGACAAGAATTAGGCAGAAAAGGGGAAATCATCCCCTGGTAAATTCGGATAAGGACAAGAAAAAAGAAAACAACTATCCGCTGCAGCATGGGGTTTGAATTTAGGCCTTTTCTGATTAAATTGCTTTTAAATTTAATAAATACATTTCGCAATTTCACATATGAATCGTAGGTCATTGGCTCTTGGTATTTTGGCATCCTTATTCTGTATGGCCTCCTGCAATAATATCCCTGGTCATTTTTTTGCCAAAAACAGCGCGGTAGAAAAGAGAAATGATAGCATTGCCCGTTTATTTGACCCTAAAATCGCCCAACAAAAAGCAATTAAGTTAGACACCTTCTTCAAAGCACTTCAAAAGAATACCGGATTTAACGGAACGGTTTTAGTCGCTCAATACGGTAAAATCATTTACAAAAGAGCTTTTGGCATTGCTAATAACTTCACAAAAGCACAACTAAATACACGTACACCCTTTCAATTAGCCTCCGTTTCAAAGCAATTCACCGCCGTCTCTATTCTGCAATTAATGGAACAAGGAAAACTGAAGCTGGATGATCGCGTGGAACAACACATCCCAGGCTTCCCATACGATTCCAGCATCACCATCCGCAGCTTATTGACTCACAAATCTGGACTTGCTAATTATGCGTATTGTTTAGATAAATATTATGACAAGAAAGCTCCTTTAACAAATGCTAAAGTCGTTGAACTATTTATCAAGATCAAACCTGGCATCGATTACCACCCGAATCGCCAATTTCACTATAACAATACCAATTATATCTTACTTGCCTACATCGTAGAGCGTGTAAGTGGCAAAGGTTTCAGAGAATACGTGAAAGAAAATATCTTTACACCAGCGGGCATGAACGAGTCTTTTGTCTATGATCCACAGCATCCTGAATTATTAAAAAATTCCGCTACCGGTTATCAACCTAAGCGTTCTGGGCTTGCGGTGGTCGGATTCGATCATTTAGATGGCGTAACGGGTGATAAAGGAATCTATTCTACAGTGGAGGACATGTTTCTTTGGGATCAGGCTCTGAATTCAGAAACCGTGGTCAAATTAAGCTCTTTGGCTGAGGCATTCACCCCGCAACACACAAAGCCGAAAGTTTTAACGACAAACTACGGATTAGGTTGGCGTCTGAAGCAATTAGAAAATGGCGAATGGCTAACCTACCATACTGGTTGGTGGCATGGATTTAAAAACTATTATTTGCATAATCAAAAAGACAATTCAGCCATTATTATTCTGGGTAATATGGCGAATCATTCTTTGGCCAAAGTCAATATCGTACAATCCATTTTGTATCCTGAAAAGGCAAAGTACTTCTTAAAAGGAGAAAATCTCCCAGCTGAGACCGAAGCTACAGGAGGAAACTAAATAAACACACCATGAAAAACGTATTTGTTGCACTTTTTTGCCTTGTGGGTTTAACCACATTCGCTCAATCAGAAGATGAAGGAATCAAATCTGCCATCAATTCTTACACAGAAGGTTTCACTAAAGGAGATACAGCTAGCTTAGGACGTGCTTTTGCAAGCAATGCCTTACTTAGAAACCTGAATACCTCTACAGGAAAAATTGCTGACACCCCATTAAAAAGATTTATTGCAGGTATGCCTGCAGGTGGAGCAAAAGCAACCGGATCCCTTGTAAACTATTCTTACGCAGGAACTTCAGCAGTCGCAACGGTGGAATTCAAGTTCGATGATTTTAAATACATTGACTTGTTAAGTTTAATGAAGATCAACGAAGACTGGAAAATCGTTTGTCGCGTCTATAGCCGCGTAGGTTTAGACGTTTCGGTCGCAAGTAGCCAAAGTACAAAAAGTGGAGCCACCAAAGCTGCTCCTGCACCAGCGGCTAAGAAGCCAAATGCGGCGGCGGTGAAGCCGAAGAAGGATGATGGATGGTGATCATTTGTAGTATCGTAGCCTAAAATGTTATTGCATAAATATTTTTGGCTACGATACTACAAATAATCTCAGAGGTGGGGTGGGTTTTTTGACTACGACTCTGTAAATCATCTCTGTAATAAAAGAGTAAAATAAAATGCCCCGAAGAAAATATGTGCTCGCGCCATTTTCAAGGGGCATTTTGTTTTATATGCCATTTTCTAGGAGCACTATTGTTTTATACTGTAAACAGAATCGAGGCCAAGAGTTCTATTATTCATGGTAAATAAAAGGCCCGAAGCCGAGTCTTTTCGCTAGGAACAACGAGACTTCGGGTCTTTACATTTACCAGAATATAGGACCACTGCCGAGATATTTCTCCGCAATCGGCTTATAATATTCCTTCAATTCCTCATAAACCGGTACAACCGGTGATTTGGTATACAAATCATATTGATTGAAATCGCGAATCCACTCGAGGTATTGAGCGTCTTTCTCATTCAATAAAGCTTTGTAGCTGCCCCCTGAGTGCCATGGATAGAAAGAGTGGTAGCGAATCATGGCCATTCCAGCTTCTGGGATGGTATTTTGTTTGTGATTAGATAATACTTGGAATAAATATTCATCATGTCCCCAAGCAAGGTGAACATTATCTAAACCGCAGCCCGCTTCGTAAATACCTAATTCGGTATTGTAACGAGGGTCTTGCATGTCCGGATTTAATGCGTTGAACTCAGGGTAGACACAAGAATCGGGTAGTTTACAACCTACAACAAATACATCGCCCACTAGGCCCCATTGTTCCGCTTGCGAGGTGCCGTCTTCGTCAGATCCGAAAAGGTACATGGCTTTTCCAAGGTCGTGAATTAGACCGACTAATTGCATCCAGTCTGGGCGATTGTCAGCACGCATGCCTTCGGCAGATTGCAAGAGGTGAATGATGTTAGGGAGATTTAAATCTGGATCGGAAACATCGATTAGGACGTTTAAGCGCTCCATCATTTCCCAAAGGTCCATGGGACGCTCGAAAGTGAGGTATTTAGCCTTCATACGTTGAACGTATTCGTATGTTTGGCGAGAGCGCATTTTGCGGTAGTGTTCTTTTACGGCAGCGGTGATATCACCTTGATCGTAATTTCTGAATTGCTCTTTTTCTTTAACAGGGGTTTCCATAGTCCTAGATTTTGGAACTAATTTACTTAAAGCGATGGAAAAATAAAATTATGCCTTCAGGATTAACAGAATGACAGCACTTGCTAGCATTAGAAGACCCATCACAAAGAAGATGGATGGATTTAATCCGGGTACGGTATTTTCAGCTAAAGAGGCCTCGTAAGGATTCTCAGACAAGTAACGAACGGGGATTTCTTGTCCGATTTCGCAGGTTTTGGCCAAACCTTTATCCGCTTCACGTCTAAATTCTAATCCATTGACGTAGTAAGAGACAATCGGGAAATAAATAGGGAAGCGACCGCTGTGGTCATCGCGAGAGTAGCGCTTCGAGATTTCAACGATTTTACCGTAGGTCATCTTCGAATTGTGTATCCACTGCTTGCGCTTTTTGAAAAGGATAAATCCAAAACCAATTAATACCACAGAAATCAACGTGAACGCACCCAAGAACAAGGGCATCGATCCGTGAAATTCGCCGGTAGGCCGAGCTGATATTAATAAGATTCCGAACATATATTTATTCGCTGAATGTAATTCAACAGCCAAAAAAACAATAAATAATACTGATTATCAAATAATTAACTCGTCTCTCAGGAATGAATACAAGTTGTGTTTTAGGGGGATAAAATGAGATTTTTGCAATATTTTCGAAAACCCGATTCAAAAACACACCTAAGTCTGAAAAAAAATGCAGAATTGCGGAAAATGAGTATATTAAAACAGAGACAATGCCCGAAAAATATATTTTCGGAAAATTTTAAATATCAGACAAATTTGTATTTTTGGACCATCTAAACCTACGAAAAATGAAAAATAGCGTAAAGTTCCAACTCATGTCCATGATGTTTCTGATGTTCTTCGGATGGGGCGCCTGGTATGGTCAAATGAGTAAATACTTACTCGACAATTTACACGCTACGGGCGATCAAGTGGGCAATGCCTACACTACTTTTGCCATCGCCTCGATCTTTGCACCCTTCTTTGTCGGCTTAATTTCAGATCGCTTTTTCGCAGCCCAAAAAGTGATGGGCTTTTTAAATATCCTGGGCGGTGTTATCCTCTACTTTTTGAGTTTAGAAAGAAACCCGGAGACCTTCTTTTGGTACATTTTGGCTTATACACTTTGTTTTGCGCCTAATTTAGCCCTGTCGAATTCGATTGCGATGAACCAAATGTCCAATCCAGAAAAAGAATTTCCGAGCATTCGGGTAACGGGAACCATCGCCTGGATCGTAGTGACGAATATCATCGGCTTTTATGCGCTGGGAGACAAAGTAGCCATTTTTGAAATTGCGATGTACACTTCGTTCCTATTAGGAATCTATTCTTTTACACTTCCTGATACTCCTCCGAAAGGCGATAAAAATGCATCGGTTGCCCAAATTTTAGGCCTAGATGCCTTGAAATTATTCAAAGATCGTTCGTTCTTGATCTTCTTCATATCTTCCATCTTGATCTGCATTCCTCTCTCCTTCTATTATGCGATGGCAAATCCCTCATTAACGGATTCGCACATGAGCAATGTGGAGAACAAAATGTCATTGGGTCAGGCGTCAGAAGTAATTTTCATGCTCTTAATTCCGGTTGCATTTGTACGCTTGGGAGTGAAAAAGATGCTCGTAGTGGGTCTAGTGTCCTGGATTGTCCGTTTCTTGTGTTTCGGCTATGGAGATGGGATCTCGAGCGAGTGGATCTTGTACATCGGGATTATCCTCCACGGGGTTTGTTACGATTTCTTTTTTGTGACAGGACAGATTTATACAGACCAAAAAGCGGGCGAGAAAATCAAAAACTCAGCTCAAGGCCTAATCACCTTTGCGACCTATGGAATCGGAATGGGCATCGGCTCGAAGCTTTCGGGCATCGTTCTTGATTATTACACGGTGAATGACGTCAAGAATTGGCAAGCGGTTTGGATGGTTCCGGCTGCCATTGCAGGTGTGGTATTACTTCTTTTCGTCTTCTTTTTTAGTGAGAAAAAGACTACGTATTCTTAATCTTTCGTAGCATAAAAGGTACGATCGAAGGAAAGAAGCGTTTCATAAATAGGCCAAAACCTTCGAGGAATCCACCTACGAAGAATTCGTTTTTGCCTGCTAAAACAGCTTGAAGGATTTTCTGTGCGGTGAAGTTAGGATCTAAGCCTTTGGCCTGATTCGGATCCATCTTTCCGTAAGCCTCCCCTTTCTCGTTCATCGCGTGAAGGGAAATATTCGTCTTGATGTAACCCGGCAAAATCGTGGTCACGCGGATCCCATCATTGAAAACTTCCGCCCGAACAGAATCAAAGAATCCTATCAACGCGTGTTTTGTCGCACCATAAGCGGCTCTGCGCGGAGTAGAAATCCGTCCAGCCACGGACGCAATCGGAACGAAAACACCCGATTGTTGAGCGGTAAAGACAGGCAAAACAGCCTGCGTTAACGAAACAATCGAGAAGAAATTTACCTCAAAAAGACGGCGATATACATCGAATGTAGTGTCTTTCACAAAAGAGCGCTGAGAAACACCAGCATTTAATACCAAGTAATCGATGCGGCCATAGGTGTTAATCACGTCTTGCACCCGATCCGCGTGTTCTGATACCGAAAGCATATCAAAAGGAAGTACATACGCATTCCCACACGCTTTCGCCACTCGCTGCAATTCTTCCTCTCGACGAGCAGACAAGACTAATTGCGCCCCTTCTGCCGCAAAAGCGTAGGCTAGTGCCTCTCCAATTCCAGAAGATGCGCCCGTAATCCAAACTACTTTGTTATGAAATTTCATGGGATGTGAGTTTTGCTTCTAAGACTCTGAAGAAATCGGCCATCGGATTTACCTCAAGGCGCTGTAATTTCTGCCATAAACGTACGGCTTTGGTCATTAATCCACTTTCAATTAAGAATCCATCGTGTCCGTACAAGGAATCGATGACCTGGAAAGAGGCACCAGGAATGTATTTGGCTAAAAACTCTTGCTCTACAATGGGGAACAAGGCATCGGATTTAATGCCGATAACGAGCGTCTTAGATTGAATCAGTTTCAATGCAGCGATAGCACCACCGCGATTTCGGCCCACATCTTGCGTATCCATCATTTTCGATAATTGGAAATACGAAAAGGCATTAAAACGTTGGGCTAATTTTTCGCCTTGGTAGCGCTGGTAGGAAACTGCGCGCAAAGATGAACCATAGGAATTCTCCTTTCTGGCTTGGGTAATTAGGTAGGTTTCGTAATTGCGATAAGAAATTAAGGCGGTCGCACGAGCAGCCTTCATGCCCTCTAAACCGGCTTTAGGTTGCGATTCTTTCCACGAAGGATCGACTTCGATGGCCATTCTTTGGGACTCATTAAAGGCAATACCCCAAGGCGAATGAATCGCATTCGTAGCGACTAAAATCAAGTTTTCGATCAAACCTGGATTCATAATTGCCCATTCCACGGCTTGTTGACCACCTAGAGAACCACCGATGCAGGTTTTGATCTTCGTAATCTTTAATTCCTTACGCAAAATCTCAAAACTCGAGACCACGTCACGTATCGTCACATCCGGGAAGGAATGAAAATAAGGCTTCCCCGTTCTTGGATCCACCGTTAAGGGACCAGATGACCCATAATGTGAGCCTAAAATATTAACACAGACGATTAAATTGTTCTCTGGATTGAACAATTTCCCAGGGCCCACTAGGCCTTGCCACCATTCTGCCACATCATGACTTCCGGTGAAGGCGTGGCAAATCCACACGACATTGTCTTTTTTTGCGTTGATTTTGCCCCAGGTTTGGTAAACTAAATCCAACGCAGGTAATTCTCCCCCTAATTCAAGGGCAAAGGGGGACGCGGAATGAAAATGATGAAACTCAGCTTGCATGCACAAAATGGTTTATATTTCCCTAAACAGGCACCGCCTGGGGTAGGAATTAGCACCGGGGTCTGCTTTCGCGGACGGGTTGCCAGAAGTTCATTGAGCCTAGTCTCTCCCTTCTTCTTTATAAATCAACAAGCGAGGCTTTTTGATTTGAACTTGCAAGTAACAGCCGAAATCGCTTTTTTCCAAAAACTTTGCCCATTAATTCCTTTCTGACGATATTTGCCTAATGTTAAAAATGGCGATTTTTTATGGAGTTTTAGGAGGCATATTATATGCTTTGATGCAAACAGACTTCCAAACTTACCTTCACCCTGAGCTGAAATTCATCTATGTCTTTCTTCTTTTCCAAACCTATTTGACTTTTAATCTCGCCAATCTAGGTTCGAAAAACAACGGAGAGAAATTCATTCCATTTCAAATGCTTACCCTCTCGATTCGATTTATTTTAAGCGTCGTTTTCATTGGATATTTCGCCTATATCCACACCCCAAACATGGTCTTGTTCGCCAGCAACTTTTTTGTACTCTATTTATGTTGCACAAATTTTGAAATTTTTGGTTTGCTTCGTAACTTGCGACGTTTTTAGAAAATAGCAAGATTAATATTTCAGATGCAGGTTAAGACTTCAATACAAAAAATGTACTTTTCGAATATCCTACTAGGGCTATTGTTCAGTTTTATTAGCTTGTCAGCGTTCGCAAATGAACCTGCTGCTGCTCCTACTTCTGAGGTGAAAGAAACAGCTGCACCAGCTGAGGCTAAATCAGAGAAATTCGATCCAGGTAAATTAATTCTTCACCACATCGCAGATGAACACGAATGGCACTTCTTCACAGTAGGTCATTTCCATGCTACCTTACCTTTACCTTGTATTGTTTATACGCAATCAGCAGGTTTACAAGTTTTTTCTTCGTCTAATTTCAAAAATGAGCACCACGAAGAAGTTCCTTACAATGGTTTCGTTTTAGAGCACGGAAAAATTCACGCAGAGAATGGCGAGAAGGTTTACGACATTTCGATCACGAAAAACGTAGCTTCTTTATTGATTTCAGCTGTTTTATTGTTGACTATCTTCATTGGTATTGGAAAAAAATACCAAGATAATCCGCACAAAGCTCCGTCAGGATTACAATCGATGTTCGAACCCATCATCATTTTTGTACGTGATGAGATTGCAAAAAATAACATTGGCGAAAAGCATTACCGCCGTTTTATGCCTTATTTGCTGACGATCTTCTTCTTTATTTGGTTTAACAATATGTTAGGCTTGATTCCAGGAGGGGCAAACGTGACTGGAAATATCGCTGTTACGCTGGTTTTAGCCATCATCGCATTCATTGTTACTAACGTAAATGGCCGCTCTACCTATTGGACTCACATCTTTGCGATGCCAGGTGTTCCTAAGTGGATGTTAATTATCTTAACTCCAGTAGAAATCGTGGGTGTATTTATGAAACCATTCTCATTAATGGTTCGTTTGTTCGCGAACATTACGGCAGGTCACATCATTTTATTAAGTTTAGTATCCTTGATTTTCATTTTTGAAAATGCGGCTTTAGGTCTCGCTGTAGTTCCTTTCTCACTTTTCATGAACGTAATCGAGCTAATTGTTGCCTTCATTCAAGCTTTCATCTTTACGATGTTAGTATCGAACTATATCGGTTCGGCGGTAGAGGAGCATCACCATTAATTTGTAAATTTTTTTTTATTATATAAACCCAAATCGTATGTCTATTTTATCGATTTTATTAGAAGTTTCTGTAGGTCTTGGTCTTGCAGGTATTGGTGCTGGTTTAGCTGCTTTAGGAGCTGGAGTTGGTATCGGCCGTATCGGTGGTTCTGCAATGGAAGCTATCGCTCGCCAACCAGAAGCATCTGGAAAAATTCAGGGTGCGATGTTGATCGTTGCTGCCTTCGTTGAGGCGGTTGCGTTATTCGCAGCAGTAATTTGTTTATTGGTTACTTTGAAATAAGAGACCAATCAGAATCTCCAAAGGGTTAGCCTTTGCATTTGATTCTACCCCATTTAAGACGCAATTTGGTTTACATTAGGTGCCAAATTGCGTTTTTAACACGATTTACAATAAATTAAAAATATTATGGAGTTAATCACCCCAGACTTTGGACTTATTTTTTGGCAATTACTTGTCTTTGGAGTTTTATTCTTCCTTTTAGCCAAATTTGCTTGGAAACCCATCATTCAATCATTAGCTGAGCGCGAGCAATCGATCGACGAGGCCATCAAATTATCTGAAACGACGCGTGCTGAAATGGCCGAATTGAAAGCAGGTAATGAGCAATTAATCGCTTCAGCGCGTGCTGAACGTGATGCTTTAATCAAACAAGCGAAAGAAGCATCAGATGCGATGATTTCTCAAGCGAAGTTAGACGCGCAAACTGCCGCTAATCAAGAAATCGAAAAAGCTCGCGTGGCATTCGAACAAGAGAAAGCAAGTGCTGTAGCAGCGATCCGCAAGGAAGCAGCGACTCTTTCGTTAGATTTAGCAGAGAAAGTGTTAAAAAGCCAGTTAAAAGACAAATCAGCTCAAGAAAAATTAGTTTCTGAGTGGATGGCTGACGTTAAATTATCTTAATCGAATAGACCATGTCAGAATTAATTGTAGCTCACCGTTACGCTAAATCCCTGCTAGACTTCGCGATCGAGAAGAACGCGGTAGAGGCTGTAGCTAAGGATATGATTGACTTCGCAGATACTTGCGAAGGAAGTTATGAATTAGTGCTAGCGCTAAAGAGCCCAATCATAAAGCATTACACCAAATTAGCCATCCTTGCGAAGTTATTCAAGGATAAATTCAACCCCGTTACTTATGGTATATTCGTGATTATCACGAACAAGAACCGCGAAAAAATTCTTCCTGCTGTCGCAAAAGAGTTTATTTCGATGTACACGGACTATAAAGGAATACAAAAAGCGACTGTTACTACTGCTTCAAGCTTGACAGCTGATCAAAAAGCAACCGTATCGAAAATAGTAAAAGACTACACTGGAAAAGAAGTGGAATTGATCGAACAAATTGATGAAAGCCTAATCGGTGGTTTCATTTTGAAAGTAGGTGACCAACAGATCGATGATTCGATCAAGCGTAAGCTGAACGACTTAAAAGTTTCTTTAGCATCTTAATCAAAAGGCCTTGGTATCAAGGCCTTTTTTTATAGCCTTAGCATGAAAAAATTTGCTCTCTTTACTGGATCGCTGATAGCGGGATTGTCGGTGGCGATTGGGGCCTTTGGGGCACACGCCTGGAAAGACTATTTACGCGAAATTAATAGACTAGAGACCTTTGAAACGGCAGCGCGCTACCAAATGTATGGGGGATTGGCCCTTTTGATTCTGGGGGTTTGGCAGATGAATTTCAGCAATAAACACTTAAAGTCTGCCGCCTATTTTCAATTCGCAGGAAGCATTATCTTCCCGGGATCTCTTTATTTAATCTGTATAACAAACCTGTCCATTTTCGGAGCAATTGCTCCCATCGGTGGTTTGTGTTATATGATGGGTTATGGACTGATGATGTGGTCCATTTTTAAGAAATAATTAGTGACGCATCACTAATTCAAGACTTAACCAAACCATTTCTCCCATCGTTTGACAATTCAAAAAACGATTATCCTCGTAGTGTTTTGCCAGTTCTGTCTTTAATTGTTCTACATTCTCTGGTGGCGCAATCTCATCCTTTGCCATCACATTCATCAAATCATATACCCGTTGGCTCTCTGATTTTAAACGAGAAGAAATCATCGAGCGCTCTTCGATTTGGTATTGCCAAACCGATTCCGGCGTCATATACTTCATTCCTAGCTCAATCAAGGCATTATTTTGCTTGAAATACTGCGGCAAATACACGCTTTTCTTGCCCTCATAACATTGCTGATCAAAGTCAATCGGACGAATCCGGTAATAGATCTCCTCAAAATCCGGCGTGGTTATAATGACAAAGTTCGCACTGTGCATGTCCCCCAATAATTGAACGAGACAACGCTCGTTAAACTTCACAAATTCTTTCGCGAGACGAATAGGCGACTCTAAATTGAGTTCTAAATCCTGCTTCAGGAAAGTATCTCCAGGCACGCCAGCAATATGTTCCTCGACGAGTGTATTGTCGTGAGTGATGTAATTGATGCGATTTGGCGATAAAATATGCTCTAATTCTAGCCCATACACACGCGAAGCATCCGCAATTTTAATGTAGAAATAATCAAAGTTATCATTTACCCGGTTCACAATCCGAATCCGAAAAGGATGCGTATTCCCATAGGTGCAATAATCCACGCGATCGATCACTAGGTGCTTAATCACCTCTTCATTCCCGTCCGTCTTTAAATCCGCATAGATCTGCTTTAAGGCCTCATAGACATCCTCCTGATCGCCTGGAGAATAAAATACCGTCTCCCAAAGCGTATCCACCTCATTTTTATCATACAGCACAATCGCGTTATCGTAACGCAATAGATCCGCATAACTAATATTCATCACGTGCTCGCGGTTGTATTTGTGCAGATACCGGCGCAGCTGCTGATTAATCCGATAGAGATTTTTCTTCTTCGAGATGAGCGCCATTATTCCGTGTAGTCTAGTGATTTACCAAACGTTTCTTTCAAATGAATGACAGAATAGATGGCCAAAGAAAAACATAACACGCCCACATACGCTGCCGAATGAATCAGGCCGACGGATGGAATTAAAAACTTAAACAATAGGGAGATGGGTATCAAGGCACCCCGCACAAAATTAGGCACCGTCGTAGTCACCGTCATCCGCACATTCGTCCCGAATTGCTCGGAAGAGAATGTCAAGAACACAGCCCAATAGCCCCCAAAGAAACCCAAAAGTGTAATCATCACATACGCATGCGTCGTGGTGATGTCAGACATCCCAAATAAATAATAGATACAAATGCCCATCGCGATGAAAAGATAGGTCAAAACAGCTTTTCCTCTACTTTTAAACCACTGACTTAAAGCTCCAGCGGCAAAGTCCCCCGTAGCCAGACCTATGTAGCAAAACATAATCGCATCGCCTCCGCTTATTTTGCCATCGATGCCGATGATTTTAGCTATTTCAGGTGCCGAAAAAACGAGAATTCCGATGATATACCAGATAGGCAAACCCATTAGAATACAATACATATATTTCTTAAAAGTGACGGCATTCGAAAAAAGCTGAAAGAAATTACCCCGTTCTACTTTTTCATCCATCTCGGTATACATGGAAGATTCAAAGGTGCCTAAACGCAAGAGCAATAAGGCTAATCCCATTCCACCTCCAATAAAATAGCAAGATCTCCACCATTCAGGATCTGAACTTAAACCTGCTATGATGGGCGCAAAAACAGCTCCTGCAGCTCCTACTCCTGCTATAATTAGTGTACCAATTCCGCGTTTGGATGGAGGCAAAGTTTCATTCACTAAGGTAATCCCCGCACCCAGTTCACCAGCTAGGCCTATGCCTGCGATAAAGCGTAAGATGGCATAGGTGTTCATATCTGTCACTAGACCATTCAAGGCATTGGCCGCTGAATACAGTAGAATAGAGCCAAACAAAACGGATTTACGCCCTTTCTTATCCCCATAGACTCCCCACAAGATTCCACCTAGCAGCATTCCACCCATTTGGATGTTCATCAAGTTCAGCCCTTGATTCAATAACTCATCTCCCTTCAGACCTAGACTCATGAGACTGGGATTTCTAACCACAGAAAATAAGATCAGATCATACACATCTACAAAGTAGCCAAGAGCGGCGACGGCGATGAGCATTTTGGCTTTGCCAGAAATTTTATCATTTTCCATATTAGCGAGAAAGCATATCTGACCGGTGAGAGTCTAATTTTAAAAAGATAAATAATAAAATAGTGAATGACCAAAGAGACGATCCACCATACGAAAAGAAGGGTAATGGAATTCCCATAATGGGCATCAAGCCGATTGTCATTCCTATATTAACTAAAAAGTGAAAAAACAGAATTCCTACTAATCCGAAACCATAAGCCCGGGCAAACCGCGAGCGCTGTAAGTCCGCTAAATACATCAACCGCCACAGAAATCCTAAGAAGCAAATAATCATCAACATCACTCCCACAAATCCATGCTCCTCTCCAATCGTGCAGAAAACCATATCGGTACTTTGCTCCGGCACAAAATCAAATTTTGTCTGCGTTCCTCCTAAGAAGCCCTTCCCCCAAAAGCCTCCAGATCCAATCGCAATCTTAGATTGTGTCACTTGGTACCCTAATCCCCGGGGGTCAAAACCAGGGTCAATTAAGACACGAATTCTATTTCTTTGGTGCTCTTTCAAAACGTTATTCACCACCCAATCCACTAACAAAGCCAGGGTCATAATTAAGCCTATCGCACCCGATAGCCGCAAATAAGTCTTCGGATCGCGCTGCATGTAAATAGGCATAAATAAGACCAAAAGTCCCCCTAAAATCACCAATACGAGTAAAATTATCCACGCTGGTACAAGTAAGGAAGAGACAAACAAGACGATCCCGCCTATAAACAGAGCTGGATAAACACCTGGTAAACCTTCCCGGTACAATAGAATCAAAAAGGAGGCGAAAACTAAGGCGGAACCCGTTTCGTTGGAGCCAATGATTAATACCATTGGAATGCCAATGATCAGCGCCGCTTTCCACTGGAAGGGAAATTTACTCAAATTAACGAGTGGATCATTCAGGTATTTAGCGAGCAAAAGAGCCGTGGCTGTTTTCGCAAACTCCGCCGGCTGAATCGTTACACTCCCAAATTTAAACCAGGAATGAGAGCCATTAATCGTTACCCCTAAAAAAGGCACAGCAATCAACAGAAGCAATAAACCCAGGTAAATAAAGAGTGCGAATGATTCGAAAAAACGAAAATCAATCACTAAAATACAGATGATCAACACGAAACTCGTCCCTATCCAAACGAGTTGTTTGCCCACATTGGAATCATAAAATGCTGGATCTGAAAAGGACAAGGGCGCATCAGGACTATAGACAGCTGAATAGATATTCAACCAGCCCATACCTACAAAGAAGATATAGAATCCCACGGTGATCCAGTCAATCCGGCCTTGTATGTGATTCGAATCTGTCATTTTTTGGTAGAATCTGGGGCTGCCTTTTTCCGCGTTACGCTATACACATTAGGCAGGTAATTCATATTCATAAACTTTGTCTCGACTGCTTTGCGATCCACCTTGCGCTTCAAGTATTTTTCTACGACAAGCGAGGCAATCGGTGCCGCGGCTGATCCCCCAAAACCCGCATTCTCCACAAACACCGCAATCGCAATTTTCGGATTATCACGTGGAGCAAAAGCGATGAAGATCGAGTGGTCTTTCCCTTTTTGGTTTTGAGAAGTACCCGTTTTTCCCACCATCTTAATGTCCGGAATTCGACCATCTGCTTCTACCGTTCCATGCGTCACCGCATCCTCCATTCCGTCGATAACCACATTAAAATATTTAGCCTCCACCCCTACTTTTACCGGCGTCTTGTAGAAGGGGTCAATCGACCTCTGCAGACCCACCCCTTTCACAACATGAGGCGGAATATACCAACCCCGATTCGCAATAATCGCGGCTAAATTCGCCATTTTTAGTGGGCTTACAACGATCTCTCCTTCGCCTATACTGATCGAATAAATATTCGAGAACTTCCACATTTTCTCCCCTTTGTAAACGGAATTATAATATTCCACATTCGGCAATATGCCTTTCTTCTCATTTCCTAAATCCACACCTAGTTTACGGCCAAAACCAAAGTTAGCCACTAGATCTGCCCAACGTTGCAGGCCTTTAGCGGAACGTTCATAGGTATCACCCGTCGTATTGTCGTAAACCATCTTTCGGAAGGCATGGTAGAAATACGGATTACAGGAAACGCGAATCGCTCCCCGCAAATCCACCGGTCCATGGCCATGGCATTTCACTGGAGCACCTGCGTGTGAAAACACCGTCCCAGGGCCAATAAATCCTAATTGTTGACCCACTAGCGCTTGGACTAATTTAAAGGTGGAACCTGGTCGGTAATAGGCAGAAGGTGGACGATTCAGCAATGGCTTCATCGGATCCAAGGCTAGCTGCTGGTAGTATTTGGAAAAATTATTTCCCGTTAATTGACTCGCATCGTAGGACGGTGCAGAAACCATCGCTAGAATCTCCCCTGTCGAAGGTTCAATCGCCACTAAACTTCCCACCTTATGCTGCATTAAACTATCCGCATATTCCTGAATCGTTAGGTCGATAGATGTATATAAGTTATTTCCTGAGACCGGATTGATATTTAAAGACCCATTTTTATAATCCCCTTTCTCCACCCCATTGCTATTCACCATCCGGTATTTTACCCCTCTTTGGCCACGTAAAGTCTCTTCATAAAAGGATTCAATTCCGGAGATTCCGACATAATCCCCTTGGCGGTAATAATCGTCCTTCTGATCTAAAAGTGCCGAGGGACTGATTTCTGCCACATAACCTAAGGCATTCGAAAAGGAACGGGATTGGTAGGTGCGGAAGGCATTGGTTTCAAAAAAGAATCCCGGGAAATCGACCATCGCATCTTGTACACTGGCAAAGTCTTCTTTAGACAAATGCTTCAAAAATAGACTTGGTTTCACACGTGAATAGGCACGAGCGCGCTGGGTAGTTTTAATGAAATATTCTCTCGTAACCCGAAAAACTCGGCAAAAATGATTCGTATCCTTCACTACGGCTTTCCGCGGAATCATATACAAATCGTAGACCGGGGTATTGTACACAATTAATTTACCAAAACGATCATACACCTCACCTCTAAAGGGAATTTGAATAATCTTACGAATCGCATTATTGTCGGCGGCCTTTTCATACGTGTCATCGATCACCTGGAGAAAAAATAGTTTCCCAATGAATATGGCACCCACGATACCGAAGAACAAGAAGATGAGATTTCGCCGCTGAGTAAACAATTGAATTAGAATTTAATGACAAAAATACAGAATTATCTGGGCTTCTGCGAGTCCTATTTGGGAAGACTTTTAATGAGAGCTAAAAGGGCAAAAGCAATCGATCCTAGCGAAAATATAATCGTAAACCACGGTTTTTCTGTCAAAAAATAGACGTCTAAATAGCGCCCTAAAAACACCCCCGCCACAATGGTGACAAGCATCTGAAAAGCGGCACCCAAGAATTTTTGATAAGAATTCATATTCGACTAAAATTATCCAATTTTCGGGAAGATAAATCGTAAATTTGAAAATTGTTTCTTTGAATCGTATGCAAAGGCTTCTCGTCTTGTTATTTCTAGCCCTTAGCACTTGGTCTTGTTCTCAATACAGCAACAAGCCTATGGCTGTTGCCTTTCACAATGTGAATGCGAAGTACAATGCTATTTGGCAAGCCTCTCGATTAGATAAGGAATTGCAGCGAAAACAATTCTCCCAACGAAAAGAGAGTTATAACTCCACGCTACCCATTATTATTCCTTTGGATTCTAGCTTTAAACAAAGCAACGAGAAAGATATTAAAGAATTAATTCGGAAGGCGTCTCTGGTTATTGATCGCCATCAAAATTCCCATTTTATTGTAGATGCTTACCTGTTAATAGGGAAAGGTCGTTTGTATCAATACGACCTAAAAAATGCGATTGAAACCTATAAATATATTAATTCGCTTGAAATCAGACCTGAGGCTTTACTCGCCTTGTATGAAATCTATTTGCAGCAAAGAGAATTTAGTGCTGCAGAAAAAATAGAAGAATTCATCAACGAGAACCCTTTGAATGCAAATGAAAGAAAGCAATTTTTATTATTAAAGGCTTATTCGTTTCAACTTTTAAATGAGCCCATCAAAGCCGTAGCCATTCTTCAAGAAGCTTCAAAATACCTTAAAAAGGGAGATGAAAAAGCACGTATTTCGTTTATTATGGGTCAATTGTTTTCAGACAATAATCAACCCAATTTAGCTTTGGAAAGCTATAAAACTACCCTAAATAACAAACCTGGCTACGATTTACAACTGCAGGCCAGCCTAGCTATTTATCAATTGGAAGGCAATATAACGGCCTTGGAGAACATGATAAAAGATCCCAAGCACGAGGATAATCTATCATTCATCTATGTGAAAATTGGGCAATATTATTATGCCAAAAAAGATTTCAAAAAGGCAAAAGAGAACTGGGAAAAAGGAGGAGAAAACAATCCGAATAAAGGGGAGCTCTATTTTCAATTAGGGGGTCTTTTTGCTAAACAAATGAAAGACTACGATCTGGCGGCTCATTACTACGATAGTGCTGCTACCTACCTTGCCAGCAGCCATCCCGATTATGCAAAAGCGCAAAAATTAAAAAAATCCTGGGGCACGTATTCCTCATTATCTAATCAAATCACCTTGCAGGACTCCTTACTTCGAATTTCAAAACTGAGTCCAGCTGCCTTGCATTCCCTTTTTTTAAATCAACAAAAAAAAGACACGACCACAAAGGTGACGAACGCGCCAGTCAAGATAACCCCTGTTTTCACCCGACGCCCTTTTAGCACAGATCAACAAAATTTTTACTTTAATAATGTGCAAGCTCGCATTCAGGGAAGTATCGAATTTAATAATCGCTGGGGAAATCGAACTTTAGAAGATTTTTGGAATCGCAGAAACAAGAACGTTAGCCTAAGCGTGTCGACTGAAGCAGATCGTTCAACTGAAAAATCGGTTACAAAGAATACTATTTCGAAAGATAAAGCGGAGGAAAATTGGTTAAAAGCTATTCCAACAAGTGCTGCAGACAAGGCTAAAGTAGCCAAAATAAAGGAAGAGTCTCTTTATAAATTAGGCAAACTTGCTCGACTAGAATTAGTTGAAAATGAATTAGCAAATACTGCTTTGAAGCGATTATTAGCAGAATACCCTAGCACGGGCTATGAAGCAGAGGCGCTTTACATTTTGTATTTAAGTAATGAGGGAGCCATAAAAACCAGCTATCGATCTACCTTGTTTGAACGATACCCAAGTTCTTATTTTAAAACCATGATCCTCAAGTTAGAAAATGGGGCCTTGTCAGAAAATAAAGAAATACAAGCTCAGAAAAAATACGAGGAGGCTTATGAACGTTTTAAAGAAAAAGAGTTTAGTACCTGCTTTGATAGCTGTCTATTGATTCAGCAAAACTATCCAGGTAGTAAATTGGAAGATAAAATCGTATTTTTAATGGCGTTATCAAAAGCGGGAATGCACGAAATAACAGAATGTAAGCGTCTATTGGAAGAGTTTATGATTTCCTTCCCTACGAGTCCCCTATTGAAGGAGGCAACAGAAATGCTAAAGGTGATTAACAAATGATGGAATTAAAGCAAGAAAATAAGGTGAATAGAATTGGTTTAGCCTACAAAATTTTTGGCGGCACCTTCCTATTTACCATCCTTTTTATTACTGCTGTAAATTATAATTTTCTCTGGTTGTTCGGAGGTATGCCTAGCCTTCAAGAATTAGAAAATCCTAAAAGCCAAGAAGCCTCTCTTTTAATCTCAGAAGATGGAGAAGAGATAGGGAAGTACTTCCGCGAAAATAGGAATCCTGTTGAATTTGAAGAGCTCTCCCCCATACTTATCAATACCCTAATGGCAACAGAGGACGCTCGATTCATCAGTCACTCTGGCATAGATGTGCGTTCCATGGCGCGTGTATTTTTTTCTTTCGGTACCTCCGGAGGAGGCAGTACCATTTCCCAGCAATTAGCTAAGAATTTATTCCATACTCGATCCTTAGAATATGGAGAAGATGACCCCATTTATATGGGATTATTAATGAAGGTGAGTGGGTTAAAAACGGCCATTGCAAAAATCAAGGAATGGATTTTAGCCATCAAATTAGAACGTAGATACACAAAGCAGGAAATCCTGGCGATGTATCTGAATGAGGTAAGTTTTGGGAATAATGCCTATGGAATTCAGGTAGCCTGCCGTACCTATTTCCAAAAAAATGTTCAAACAGTTACCTACCCTGAAGCTGCCACCTTAATCGGTTTACTACAAAATCCCTCCCTGTATGATCCACGCATCAGACCGGAAAGGACTCTTGCGCGTCGGAATACCGTTTTGGGCCAACTAGCTAAATACGAGTACCTAACAGAGGAGGATGCCGAAAAGATGAAGGCAGACCCTTTGAATCTGCGCTACAAAGTAGAGAACCAAAATACGGGAGCAGCACCCTATTTACGCGAATCGATTCGCAAAGAGATTCTAGGTATCCTTGCTGAAATCAATAAAGACCGGCCAGAGGATCAACAATTAAACCTATATACAAGCGGCTTACGTATTCACACAACGATTGACTCGAGGATGCAAAAATATGCTCAAGATGCGGTACAAGAGCATATGAAAGCACAGCAAATCGCTTTTAATCAACATTGGGCTGGCAGAAACCCTTGGGTAAATGAGAAAATGCAAGAACTAAAAGGCTTTATCTCAACAGCGATGAAACGTACGCAGCGTTACCGCGATTTGATGGAGGCCTATAATAATGATGAGATGCGGGTTTGGGAGGAATTAAAGCGCCCAATTAAAATGACTGTATTCTCGTATCACGGAGACATTGATACCACGTTAAGCCCCTTAGATTCCATGCGTTATTACAAGCGAATCCTGAATATTGGTATGATGTCGATGGACCCGACAAATGGCCACGTTAAAGCCTGGATCGGGGGTATTAACTACAAGTATTTTAAATATGATCATATCGCCCAAAGCAAGCGCCAACCGGGATCTACCTTTAAGCCTTTCGTTTATGGCGCTGCCATCGAAAATGAGATAGCAACGCCTTGTGATAAGTATGTCGATGAACCTGTGACATTTGGGACAGAAGATGGTCTAACGAATGACACCTGGACTCCACAAAATTCAGACGGCAAATACAGTTATGAGAATTTAACGCTAAGACGCGCGATGGGACGCTCCATTAATACGATTTCAGCGAAATTGATGAAATCCTTAGGAGCCAGTAAAATTGCTGATTTTGCACACAAAGCGGGCATTACGAGTTCACTTTACGAAGGTCCTTCACTCTGCTTAGGTACCTCAGAGGTGTCTGTTTTCGAACAGGTCTCTGCTTACAGCACTTTCGCGAATGGCGGGGAGAAAATAGACCCGATCATCATTCTAAAAATCACCGATAAAAACGGGGTCGTTTTACGCGAATTTTCTCCAACTGCAAAAGCAGTCATGAAGCCAGAGACTGCCTATTTGATGACCTTCATGCTGCAAGGTGCGGTACGTGAACCCGGAGGAACAGCAGAAGGCCTTAATCGGAGTTCAATAGCAGCTGGAAACGAAATAGGAGCTAAAACAGGTACCACATCTAACTTCTCTGATGGTTGGTTTATGGGGGTTACGCAAAAGTTAGTGACGGGAGTATGGGTAGGTGGAGATGACAGGAGCATCCACTTCCGAAATATTCAATTAGGTCAAGGGGCTAAAATGGCCATGCCCGCCTTCACGAAGTTTATGGAAAAAGTCTATGAAGACAAATCACTTGCACTAGACGGATACCAAAAAATGCCTTTTTTAAAACCTGAAAACATCGCCTTTGACTTTAGTTGCGTAGGTGGAATTGGAGGAGACTCTACGCTAATTAACTCAACCGCAACCGCCATACCAGAATGAAAAATATAGCTTTTATTTTTATTGCTTTATTGACTTTTGCCTGTAATTCTAAGAAATCAGGAGAAGAGTTAGCTAAAGAAAATTGTAGCTCCTGCCACAAATTCCCAGATCCAAATCTACTAGACAAAAAGACTTGGAATGATCACGTTTTAGTGGAAATGTCTTATCGACTAGGCATGCGCAATAAATTCGAGTTATTAACCACCATGCCGGAGGAGCAATTCCAATCTGCTGTAGCCTTAAATATCTACCCTGATACGCCCCAGATGAGCGTGGAGGAGTGGCAAGCAATCGTGGATTATTATGTGACAAATGCCCCCGCAAAAGCTAATCCACAAAAAAGCAAAAGTAGCATTAGCTCGGATGCATATCATTTTTCGCAAGAAACCTTTATACAGAAATCCTCCTTTAGTGGGGGTGTAACTTCCGTTAAAGTTCACCCAGATAAAGCTGAGATTTGGGTAGGGTTTAATTCAAACAAGACGCTCGTCCTCAATGCTAATTTAGAAGTCACTTCTAACATTCGCACCACAAGCCCTAACGTTAAAACATTCTTTGTAGAGGGTAAATCTTATTTAGTGAATATTGGTAAAATGTATCCTAACGATCAAAAATTAGGGAGCATCTCACAAGTTAAATCAGACAATAAGAGTGAAAAATTAATTGACTCCTTAAAGCGACCAGTTGACATGCAATTAGCAGACTTTAATGGCGACGGAGAAAATGATTTTCTACTTTGTGAATACGGTTACGAAGCGGGTCAGTTAGTTTGGGTTGATGGACGATCAAAGAAACGTCATTTATTAAAAAATCAAGCAGGTGCCAGGAATGTGATAATCAAAGATTATACCGGCGATGGAAAACCTGACCTACTTGTCCTGATGGCGCAAGCTAGAGAAGGTGTTTCCTTATTCATTAATAAAGGGATGGGAGCTTTTGTAGAGAAACCTATCCTTCAATTTGATGCGGTTTGGGGAAGTAGTTATATGGAGGTGGCAGATATGAACAAGGATGGTGCGGATGATATCATCATTTCAAATGGGGACAATGCAGACTATTCCAATACGAAGAAAGCGTATCATGGCGTCCACATTTATTTAAATGATCAAAAAAATAATTTCAAAGAAGCCTACTTTTATCCACTCTATGGGGCTACTAAAACAGTAGCACAAGATTTCGATAAAGATGGGGATTTAGACTTGGCATCGATTGCCTTCTTTACAGAAAATGAAAAAGGAAAAAATGAGTCATTTGTCTACTTCCAAAACCAAGGAAATTTACAATTTAAAACGAGTAACCTTAATAATCCATCGGACGCACAATACATGACTCTCGATACCGGAGATTATGATAAAGATGGAGATCTAGATATCGTGGTAGGTAATTACCAATTTGGAAAAACAAAGCCAGGCATTAAGTTAACACCTGGCTTACAAGTTCGAATCTTCAAAAACTCAATTAATCGTTGAGCCTTTAGGTACAAAAGATTGTGAAATTGCACTTTGGCTTAAATAAGACGACCCGTATTTCCATTCGATCATTTGCTTATGCCCCTTTAAGGTATAAGTAAATGATTTACCCTCCTCTACCTTAGCCTTATTGAAAGCAATACTTGGCCTAAACGCACGCATAGGCCCACGATTCTGAAGAGCAACAAAAACTAAGTCCGATCCCACTTGTATCCCGACTAAGGATTTCGCATCAAAAGGAACCAACATACCGGAATTCTTGGCATATGTAAAGCCATTTGCGCTTCCCAGCAAAACCCCACCATTCGACGCATCATAACGACCCATCGCTACCTCATTCGCAAAATTATTACCCACATACACTATATCCAGATAACCGTCTGCATTAATATCTAAAACCTGCATTCCATTCAACGAAGATAATTGTGCCATATCAGGCAATTGTTTTGCTTTAAATTTCCCACCTCCCTTATTTTCGATATACACCGAAGCGTTCTCAGTAATGGACAATTTTGCAGCCTTAGGTTTCTCTTTTTCCGTAAAAAAATCTTCTTGATTTACCTTGCCATAATCTTTGTAATAAACCCATCGCTGACGTGTGGAATTCAACTGCTTATGAACATCATCTTTCCCAAACAAAGGAGCAGAAACAGGTGTCCCTGCAGCACTTTGGAAATACACGAAAGGAAACACATCATATACCCCATTTCCATCAATATCGCCATGTAATAAGTCAACAGGTTGATTCACGTTAGCCTTTAACAAGGTATTCTTGCCCATGTTTCCAGCTACGATATCAATATCTCCATCTTGATCAAAATCCGCACTAACAACGGATCCCCAAAGACCACTCATTTCTTCTAATCCCGTGTTTTCTAATTTGACCAAGCGACCTTTCTGATTTTGATAAATTTGAATCGGCATAAATTCCGCTGCCACTACTAAATCTGACCAGCCATCGTTATTAATATCTGTCCAAACAGCATCACAAGCTAAGCTCGGTTTTAATAAATCTGGCGCCCATTGTGCAGTGGCATCCGTAAACTTGATCAGCCCTGCTTTTGAATCATTTCGTAATAACCGAGAAGCCGTTCCTTTGGGATAGGAGAAGGGTACATTTCGTCCACTAACATAAAGATCTAAATCACCGTCTTTATCAAAATCAACTGCCCTTACAGCAGAATTACTCTCCGTAAAGACGGGTAACGCGGCTGGTGCTAAACGGAAGTTTCCCTTACCATCATTTACATAGACAACATCTTGAAAACTTGCATCCCCTAGTTGACTCTCAGTCCCACCCCTAGCAATATATAAATCAAGATCACCATCACGGTCCATATCGATTAATAAGGACCCTAAGTCCTCCCCTAATTTATATTTTATATCTGCTGTACCTTCTAAGAATTTAGGCCTGAATTTTCCATTAGCCTGCTGTAGATAGAAAATGCCTGAGTAAAACTTAGCTCCACCTAAAAAGAAATCCTCTAAACCATCTCCATTCACATCCCCAACTGAAGCTCCAGGACCTAATTGAGACATTTTAAAAGGAGTCAAACTTTGGTAATTAAAGTCAATGAAATCATATTCCTTGTGCACATCCGTTAATTGTAATTGATCCGAAACATCAACAAGTAAAGGAGCTTGAGTCTTGTACAAAGAAACATAAGGTTGCTTTGCCTCTGAAATATTGACCTTTACAACTTTATCTACACCCGGATTAGTAATTACCTGCATCGAATCATTTGGCCAAATAATGCGTAATTCCTTGATCTTTTGTTTGGTCCCCATACCTATATGAGCCACCGCTTCGACACTAGATAAATAACCTCGGTAAGGCGAATTTTCATAATAAAAATACGTACCATCAGCATATAAGCCCTCAATACGAGTCCCAATCCCTTGTGAATTCTGGCCTCGTCCTTCCATTTTAACCCGTAAATAATGACCCTTTTCCGCATTCGTCTCTACCGTATTATTCTTATAAACAAATGCTTCATCATTAATATTGTTCACTACATAATCTAAGTCACCGTCATTATCCAAATCTCCATAAGACGCCCCATTCGAAAAAGAAGGTCGTTGAATACCCCAAACAGCGCTCACATCTTCAAAATGTAAACCTCCCTTATTCTTGAATGCATAGTTATTCACCTTAACAACAGGAATTTGTTCAATTAAAGTGGACTCTGATGCTAGTCGAGAGGAATTAGCTCTATATAACATGAAATCACGGTCCGTTACATCGCGCGGAAAACCATTCGTAATCAATAAATCACGGAAACCATCATTGTCAAAATCAGCTAAAGAAGGACACCAGCTCCATTCGGTTTCAGACACACCCGCCATCAAACTAATTTCTTGAAAAGGAATAGGAGACCCGTCGGCCTTTTTACCGGCATTTAGCTGCAAGGTATTCCGCATATACTGGTAAGTATATCCATACAAATCACTATTCTGATAGGATTGATAGCTATTAGGAGGCGCTAATTGCTTCTTACGCTCATTGTCTTTAGGCAACATATCTAAAGCTACGATATCCGCCAAACCATCATTATTTATATCCGCTACATCATTACCCATCGCCGTAAGACTCGTGTGCTTAAAATAGGCTTTAGCCTGATCGGTAAAGGTCCCATCGTGGTTATTGATGTACAATATATCATCCGATACATAGTCATTCGTCACATAAATATCAGGCCAATTATCTTGATTTATATCACAGATATTAATCCCTAGACCATAGCCTTCAATGGTAATTCCTGCCTCTTTCGAAACATTCGTATAAACGGGGTGATTCTTTTCTTTCGACCAGTCATTACGGTATAATCGATCTGTATTAGGATAAGATCCATCGGTAACTTTGGCACGATAAAGAGAAGGGAATTCATCAATTACATCAGTCAAAACATATAAATCCAAATCCCCATCCCGATCATAATCAAAAAAAGCTGCATGCTCACTGTAACCAGAATCATTAATTCCATACTCCGTAGCTACTTCTTTAAAACGCGGTTTCCCATCCGTAATTCCTTGATTCACAAATAACATATTTTGACGATCCCGTTCTGCATTTTTCAATGTCGCAGAAACATAAACGTCTAATAAGCCATCCCCATTTATATCTACAATACTCACACCAGCACACCATCGATTCTTTGTATCTAAACCCGCCGATTTACCTAATTCTTCAAACTTCATATCTCCTTTATTTAAATACAAAGAAGCATTCGCTTGAGAGCCCGTAAAAAATATATCCAGCAAACCATCATTATTAAAATCACCCATACCCACACCGCTTCCATTGTATAGGTATTCATACTTCAAAATAGTCAGAGAGTCATTCTCCGTGATCTTATTTGAAAAATGAATACCGGTATCATCACCAGATAAAAGTTCGAAAGTAGTGGCGTTTTTACAAGAGACTGCAAAGAGTGAACTGACAATCAAAAAATAGGCGTAAATAGACTTCATGACGTAATTTTAAACTTAAGCGAAAATAAAAAAGGTGGGATTAATATCCCACCTTTTTTAACAGAATTTAGCATTGATTAATACCCTGGATTTTGCTTCAATACAGAAGTTCCTTGAATATCAATTTGTTGCTGAGGTATTGGTAAATACTTATCAGTAGCCTGGTAAGTAGCACCACCGAACTTAGTCACTAAAATCTTAGCCTCATGAGTAAGGTAAGCATTAAGTGTAGGAACGTCGATTCCCCAACGTACTAAGTCGAAGAAACGGTGACCTTCAGTAGCTAATTCCAATAAACGCTCCATACGAACCGCTCTAGTAGCTGCAGTCTTATCAGCAAAAGAAGTGTATAAAGCGATATCATAGTTAGCTTCTGCTACGCCACCTTTCGTTACAAAGCCAGCTTTGTTAGCTGCACGAGCACGAACTAAGTTCACGTACTCTAATGCTTTTGCTAAGCTACCTGCCTCTACTTCAGCCTCAGCCGCCATTAACAATACATCAGCAAAACGCATAATGTTATAGTTCATAGTAGCATAACCACGTGTCCAAGAAGAACCGTCAGTTAATGAATTTTCTTGAGACTTGTAGTATACATATTTCTTAGGTGAATATGGACCAGCATAATCCTGCTTACGAATCCAGTTAGCACCAGGGTGCTCGATCCAGTCTAAGTATTGGATACCACGACGACCGATTGTGTGGTCAATACGTGGATCTAATGGACCTGCATCTTCAGTGAATGCCGCTGATGAATTGATACCATAATCATGCTTAACAGCGTTAGCAGCTAAGTTATAATCTGGAGCACCAGCCGTTTCAGTTAAGATAGGTAAACCACCCACTGTACGGTATGCGTTTGCCATTGAGAAAGAAGGCTGGAAGAATCCGCAGCAGTTACCTGGACCATCAGCACCCGTATTGTATGGGTAGTTCAAGTCATCGAAACCATTTGCGTTATTCGTAGATCCTGTATTCATTGCTGATTGAATCGCAAATACAGCTTCCTCATTGTTATCATTTACTGCATTGAAAATATCAGCAAATTTAGGTACTAGACCATATTTCTTACCGTTTGTAGTAACACCATTCGTGATTACATCAGTGAATTTCGATCTTGCATCCGCAAACTTACCTTGGTATAATAAGGCTTTACCTAAGAAAGCTTGAGCAGCCCACTTGTTTGCACGTCCTGCAGATGAAGACGTAGCTGGCAAGTTTGTGTAAGCAAAACCAAAGTCAGCTTCAATCTTATCCCAGAATGCCTCAGTATTGGCAACTTTTTCAATTCCCTTGCCATATCCTACTGTTTCATCCACATAAGGAACAGAGTTAAATAACTTCTTTAACTCAAAGTAGTAAATACCACGTAAGAAACGCGCTTCTGCAATAATACGAGTTTTATCTGTAGCAGATAAAGCCTTAGAGCCATTTGCTAAGTTAATAACAGCATTAGCACGTGCAACACCCTCAAATTTTGCTTGCCATGTACCATTCAAGTCTCCATCATTTGCTGGAATCTCATAACGTTGCATCAAGTTAATATTTGAGTAATCACCTGGGTCAGTTCCTTTATTGCTCTCTCCACCACGGATAGAACCCCAAACCCAGTTATTAGCTGCTGCAAGACGCGTATAGCCCTTACCTGCTAATTGAGCATAAGCACCGATCAAGGCACCTTCCACTCCGGCTTTAGAAGATAATTGTGCCTCTGCTAATGAACCAGTAGGCGCAACTTCTAAAAACTGATCCTTACATGCGAAGGTCAACGTTAAAGCTGACACACTCACTAAAGCGATTCGCTTTAAAATTTGATTATTTTTCATTTTTCTTGTTTATTAAATAAGGCTTTCGCTAATTAAAAAGTCAAGTTAAGAGATGCGTTGAATGAACGAGTCACCGGGTAGTTACCCACATCAATACCAAAACCTGTATCTGCTGCTCCACCTACACCTGGATCTAAACCTTTGTATTTAGTAAGGGTCAAAATGTTGTTAGCAGATAAAGTGAATTTAGCACGCTTGACACCTATTTTCGAAGTATAAGACTTCGGAATGTTGTATCCTAATGAGATGTTTTGAATACGAATGTAATCACCATTCTCTACATACCATGAGTTCTCAGCAGCTGAAGTTGAAATATTTGATGCTGATTCCCAAATAGGCGCCTCAGCGTTATTTCCTAAAGCAGGAGTCCATGATTTCTTAGCGCGCTCACCTTTTCCTGAACCTTCAAACGTTCCGTGGAAATCTGTAAACCACTTAGATTGGTTCCAAATTTTGTTACCTGCAGATGCATATAAATACGTCGCAAATTCAAAATCTTTGTATGTTAAACCAACATTGATACCACCAGTGTAAGTAGGTACTGGAGATCCTAAGTAAGTACGGTCAGCAGGTGTAATTTTACCATCACCGTTGATATCAGCATAACGGAAACGACCTACACCAGCACCTGATTGTGCAGGAGCAGAAGCAACCTCAGCAGCTGAGTTGAAAAAACCCATTACTTGGTAGCCGTAGAAAGATGATAACGAACGACCCACTTCCATACGTACTGGAACAATACCACGGAAAGATCCGCCAATTAAATTCGTAATACCTGGAGCGAATGAAACGATTTCATTCTCTAAGAATGAATTATTGAACGTTAATTCATATTTCAAATCTGATGTAAGGTTACCACGGTTAATGATTTGTAAATCAATACCTTGGTTACGCATCTTCGCTACGTTAACAGCAGGAGCTGCAGCAGAGTTACCCACAACCGCAGGAAGAGGTACACCGAATAATAAATCACGTGTATCTTTTCTCCAAACGTCTAATGCGATTTCCCACTTACCATTTAAGAGAGTCGCATCCATACCAATGTTAGCTGTTTCAGAAGTCTCCCATTTAGCAGCTGAGTTACCAATACGAGAACGGAAATAACCTTCGTTTGCACCTGATGATTGACCATCAATTGGGTAGAATGAGCCACCTCTGTTAGCAGCGTATAAAGAGAATTGGTTAGCTGGGTCAACGTTATTTGAGTTACCCATTAAACCCCATCCAAGACGTAATTTTAAATCACTGATAGCAGGAAGATCCTTCATGAATTCCTCTGAAGTAATTCTCCAAGCTGCAGATACAGCAGGGAAGATACCATAACGATTCTGAGAACCGAAACGAGATGAACCATCACGACGAACAACCCCAGTTAAATAGTACTTCTCGTCAAAGTTATAATCTAACTTAGAGAATAAAGAGTAGAAATTAACTCCTGAGAATAAGTTAGAGTTAACTACTGGTGACTGAACTGCATTTAAAGTTACAAAGTCTAAGTCCATTGAGAATGGATTGATACCTGAACCAGAAATACTACGTCCTGCACCTGTATTCAATGCCTCCATACCAGCTAATACATTCACACCATGCTTTCTCCACTTGTATTTATAAGCTACTGTGTTAGTAAACACATAAGAGAATACATAGCTAGATCCTTCACTGAATGAATCAGATGCTTCCGGCTCTGAATCACCTAAGTATCTGTAGTTGTAATTTTTAAATGCTGAGTTGTTGAACTGGCCACCTAGAGATGATCTAACGATTAAATCCTTCATTGGCTCATACTCAACATAAATGTTACCAAATGCATTCGCATTGTAGTTATTGTCATTTAAGTTGTTACGCATGATCTGACGAACAGGGTTACGCGGGTTGTTAAAACCACCTGCCTTTGTAGAAGCATAGCTACCGAAATCATCAAATACTGGAATAGCTGTAGGCATACGGTAAGCAGATAAGATTACTGACTCATCAGCTGCGATACCTAAACCACCATTACCACCTGCTTGTCCACGAACTGAACGATACGTAAATTGTAAGTTTTCACCAATACGTACTTTCTTACCTAAATCCCACTCCGAGTTGAAACGACCTGAATAACGCTTGAAATCGTTCTCTAACAAGATACCTTGTTGCTCTTGGCCAGATAAACCTAAATAGAAACGACCTCTGTCTGTTCCACCTTGGATACCTAATGAGTGACGCATTGTGCTACCGAAACGAGTAATTTCATCATACCAGTTCGTACCAGCTTTGTTTGTTCTGATTACGAAAGTAGTCAATGGATTAGCTGCAAAAGCTAATTGAGCTGCTGCTAAATCACCGCTGTTTACACCATTCGCGCCATTGAAGTGCAAATAGGTAGGTAAAACTGCTTGAGCAGAAGTACCATATTGAGGGTGAGTATAAGCTGCTGCTGTTCCGTTAGCTGCCGCATTGTTACGGTATGCAACGTGAGTCCAGTCAGCTTGCTCTTGTGGAGTCAACATTTTAGGAGCACCACCTACGTTAGGGTCTGTACCACCGTACAATCCATCATAAGTTACAGTAAGTCCTTTATTGCGAGAACCACTCTTCGTAGTGTAAACGATTACACCATTCGCTGCACGAGCACCATAAATAGAAGCTGCTGCCGCATCCTTCAATACGGTAGATGACTCGATATCGTCTGGAGATAAGAAATCAGTAGATCCTACTGGAACCCCATCCACAACGTACAATGGCTCATTACCACCAAATGCACCGAAACCACGTACACGGATGATACTGTTCGTACCTGGTTGTCCGTTTGTGATTAAAGTAACACCGGCTACACGACCTTGTAATTGCTGCTCAACGTTACCTGAAGGTGCAATTTGCAAATCCTTCGCTTTAACGATAGAAGCAGCGGCTGTAGACGCTTTCTTGTTAGTAACTGAGTAACCTGTAACGATTACCTCGTCTAACTGACTGTTATCTTCTGCTAATGTAACATTAATAGAAGATTGTGATCCTACTGTAACTGATTGTGACTTATAGCCAACAGCTGAAATATTTAAAACGGCTGCATCAGACTTAACAGTTACTGAGAATGAACCGTTAACATCTGTTGTTGCTCCTGTATTGGTACCTTTAACTAAGATACTAACACCTGGAATTCCCTGAGAATCTGTCCCAGAGACTTTACCTGAAACCTTGCGGTCTTGGGCAAATGACGAAAAGCTTCCTAGCATCACTATAGCTAGCAAAAGAAAGCTTCGAAGACTTTGGTAAAAATTGTTTTTCATGATAAAGATTAAGTTAGTTTAAATTAAATTTTTGGTTTCGAGTTTTACTTGTTCAATTGACCTCCTTTCTGATATTGGTGAATAAATTTTAAATTTTTAAATAAGTTTAGTTGGTAAACAAATCTTAAAATAGTACAACAGACGCCTAA
This sequence comes from Aquirufa sp., assembly GCF_044239315.1. Taxonomy (GTDB): domain Bacteria; phylum Bacteroidota; class Bacteroidia; order Cytophagales; family Spirosomataceae; genus Aquirufa. The sequence goes on from NZ_JBIIBQ010000006.1 coordinate 39,396, forward strand.
AAGTGATTCGGTAAAACGATACCACTCTCAACTATGCTACACTATTACATAGGAACAAATATGTCCAATACTTACAATCCAAGCAATCATTTTGCAGATATTTTTTCATTTTTTTTATTTTAAATTGAAGTATTCTCTTAATAGACGAATTAGAGGGCTATTTCATCTTTTTTATACAATAGAGAATTAGACTTTAGTCGGCAGAAAAGGGTGTTTTGTCGTGAAATAGCTGTTAGTTAACAAAGGCATAACATGACTATAATCATGGCTTCATATAGAAAGTGACACCTTAGATAATTACAAAAAATACAAAGAAGAGATTTTTGCTTAATTTTGGTTTATGTCCACTTTCGATCCTAAATCTATCCTGCCTACCTTACCCGAAGAACCGGGTGTGTATCGCTATTTCGATGAAAGCGGTGTTATCATCTATATAGGCAAGGCGAAGAATTTAAAAAATAGGGTTAGCTCTTATTTCACGAATACGAAAGGTAAGGATAATAAAACGCGGCGACTCGTTTCACAAATCCGCAACCTGGAGTTTACGATTGTACATTCTGAATTCGATGCACTATTGCTGGAAAACACGCTGATAAAGCAGTTTCAACCTAAGTATAATATCTTATTAAGGGATGATAAGACTTATCCCTTTATTTGTTTAACCCGCGAGCGTTTCCCACGACTGATCACCGAGCGGAGGATTAATCATGCGATTGGGACGTTTTTTGGGCCCTATGCAAACCCGAAGCTGATGAATGCCTTACTGGAAATATTACATCAACTGTATCCTTTAAGGACTTGTGCATTGAATCTGAAGGAGACTAACATAGAAGCGGGGAAATACAAAGTTTGCTTAGAATACCATATTGGTAATTGCAAGGGGCCATGTGAAGGCTTAGAGGAGGAGGTTCGGTATATGGAATATATTGATCAAGTATCTCAGATTCTAAAGGGTAATTACCAAAAGGCTAAAAGCTTTTTCATTACTCAAATGCAGGAAGCCTCCAGCCTTCTGTCCTTTGAAAAAGCGCAGGAGTGGAAAGAAAAATGGCAGCTTTTAGAAAATTTTCAAGCGAAGTCTACCGTCGTTAATCCATCAATCCACGATGTGGATGTGTTTTCGATGGTGTCTGATGAGTCTTTGGCCTATATTAACTTCATGAAGGTCATCAACGGAACGATTTTGCAGTCGCAGACCTGGGAAGTCAAAAAGAAATTAGAGGAAGATGAGGCAGAATTGTTGACGATGTTGATTTGGGAGAAACGCGATCAGTTTCAGAGTAAGGCCAAAGAGATTATCACTAACATACCCATGTCCATCGAATTCGAAGGCGCAAAAAATACGCTGCCGAGTCAAGGCGATAAACGGAAGCTCCTTGATATGTCACTAAAGAACGTCTTGTATTTTAGGAAAGAGAAGGCGGATCGCAAAGCGGCCGAAGAAAGTGGTGGCGATCGCAAGATGCGTGTGATGATCAAATTGAAAAATGATTTGCGCCTAAATGACTTGCCTAAACATATCGAATGTTTCGATAACTCGAATTTACAAGGGACAAATCCCGTCTCCGCGATGGTGTGTTTTAAAAATTCACTCCCATCTAAAAAGGATTACCGCACGTTTACTCCTAAAACGGTGGAGGGTCCTGATGATTTTGCCACGATGTACGAGGTGATCACGCGTCGGTATACACGTTTACTGGAAGAAGAGGCTGAATTACCTGATTTGATCATCGTCGACGGGGGAAAAGGCCAGTTGAGTTCCGCTTGTGATGCACTGAAGGCCATCGGATTATATGGCAAAATCCCCATCATTGGTATCGCGAAGCGTTTAGAGGAGATTTATTTCCCAGAGGATAGTTTGCCTTTGTATATCGATAAGAAATCGGAATCGTTAAAGCTGATTCAGCAGTTGCGGGATGAAGCGCACCGGTTCGGAATTACGGCGCATAGAAACAAAAGGAGCAAGAACTTCATTGTATCGCAGTTGGAGACGATGGATGGGATTGGGAAGTTGACGGCGGCGAAGTTATTAAAAGCTTTTGGGACGGTGGCACAGCTGAAGGAGGCGTCAGAAGAGGATTTGGCCAAAGTCCTAGGCAAAATGAAAGCCCTCAAATTCAAAAAGCAATTAGAAAATCTCTAGTATTCAGATTTGAACTGATCCACTTCTATCGCGCGGTAATTTCGATATACTTGCAATACAATCGCTAATGCAATCGCCATCTCGCAAACACCCACGACTAAGACGAATATACTCAGATATAATCCTTGTAGCGACGGATCATTCTTAGAAAAGGCAACCAAATTCAAGTTTGCCGCATTCAAAATCAATTCGATTCCCATCAAAATGAAAATCGTATTCTTCTTTAACAACAAAATCGCTAAACCCGTCGCTAAAAGAAAAGCAGACACCCACAAAAAATAGATAACCGGAATATCAGTCATGGCTCTTCGCGACAAAAGTGGCGCCGATCAAGGCAATCAATAAAAATACTCCTGCTAATTCGAACGGAAAGGCATATTCGGTCAGTAAGCCCAAACCCACTTCTCTCAATTTAGATTCCCCCGTTACCGGTAAGTTGTTTATCCAAGGGCCTTTGGTAAATAACCAGAAAAGACCTAGAAAAAAGGATAGACCGATAGACAAGGGGAATAATCGACTTGATTCCCGTGTCATTAAATGATTCTTTCCTGTGGCTGGGTCTGTCTGATTCGTTAGCATGATACCGAACAGAATCAAGATTAACACCCCTCCCACATATACTAATAAGTGTGCAACTGCTAAGACATCCGCATAGGCTAACACGTACAATCCGGCTAAACCGAGCATCGTAAGAAACATCGCCAAAGCCGCGTGCAATAAATTCTTCGTCCACAACATCGACAGCGCGCTTCCACAGGTCAATAAGGCCAACACCAAAAAGGCAATTACAAGCGGGCTCATTCTGGGTCTGGTTTAGGCTTGGGTTTGAAGCTAGGTTTGAAAGCCGGCTTGAAGGCTGGTTTAGGCGCAGGCTTTTCCTCTGAGGTCTCTGTCGCTGGTTCTGCTGTTTTCGCTGCTTCTTTTAACGCCTCCTTTTCTTTTACGAATTGCTCGTACAATGCGCGCTTTTCAGCAGCTTGTTCTGGCGTCAAATTCGCGAATTCAAAATTATGTTCCTTTACGTCAAAGACCGAGAAATCATATTCCGATGTCATCGTCAAACATTCCGTAGGACAAACCGTCGTACAAAGGCCGCAGAAGCAGCATTTGGACATATCGATATCAAACTTAGCCGCATACAAACGAATAGGTGAGCCATCGGAGGCCGTTCCTACTAGACCAGTTGCTTTGATCGGATCGATCTCTATACAATCCACCGGGCAAACTTTAACACACTTATCACAGACGATACAATCGTCCATCTCGTTGTGTAATTGATAGCGTCCGTTAACGGGTGTGGGAATTTGCTGCTGCGGATATTGCAAGGTGACAATACCAGCTTTTTGATTAAAATAATCAGGATCTTGGACATTGTGAATGCTGCGCTGGTTGCGTGCAGCCCAGGCATGCTTCCACGTCAGAGCCATCCCCTTTCGAGTGCTCTGAATTCCGTCCCAAATAGCCTGAAAATAGGGTTTCATTTTAAAAATAAATAGCTGGATAAGTCGATGGATCAGATTCACGCATAATTTCATACACCGTATCCACGACATTCTCAGTATTCGGCTTGGAGAAGTAATCCCCATCTGAGCTGTAAGCAGGTCGGTGAGCCGTCGCAGCGATACAAACCGCTGGACTTTCTAACCAAGTAAATGCCCCCTGTTTGTCTAAAACCTCCTGCATCATATAGGCTGATGCTCCACCCGGCATATCCTCATCTGCAAAGATGACGCGGTGTGTCTTTTGAATAGAGGCTAAGATACTGTGGTAGCGATCAAAAGGCAATAAAGTTTGGGCATCAATGACTTCCACCGAAATGCCTAATCCCGCCAATGTTTCTGCCGCCTCCATCACAATTCGACACATAGAACCATAGGTCACCACCGTAATATCTGTTCCTTCACGTAAGATTTCAGGAATACCTAAAGGCACCTCAATCTCGTCTAAATTAGACGGCATCGGCTCTTTCAAGCGATATCCGTTCAAACATTCAATCACAATACCCGGATCATCGCCTTTTATCAACGTCCGATATATCCCTGCCGCCTGAGTCATATTCCTTGGAACACAGAAATGTACTCCGCGCAATCCATTAATTAAAACAGCCATAGGGCTTCCAGAATGCCAAATCCCCTCCAAACGATGACCCCTAGTTCGAAGAATCATCGGGGCTTTTTGGCCTCCTGCTGTTCGGTAATGTAAACAGGCCCAATCATCGGAAAGAATCGGGAATGGGTAAAAAATATAATCCAAATATTGAATCTCTACAATAGGTTTCAAACCACGCATGGCTGCCCCAATTCCTTGACCCACAATACTCACCTCTCGAATACCGGTATCAGTCACTTTTAGCGGCCCATAAATATCCTGTAATCCAGCTAAGGTTTGATTAACATCCCCTATTTTCCCTACATCTTCGCCTAAAATAAATACCCGCGGATCGGTTAAAAACTGTGAAAACGCCTTATTCAATATCTCTCTCCCATCGACTAAAGAGGGTTCCTTTTCGTAGGTAGGTTGTATTCCTTGAATTAACAAAGGGGACTCGTCTGACTCGCTGGTTTGATGCGAGCTAAAGCGTCTGCGATTCAATTTTTCTAAGTCATCTAACCATTTGCGCAGCAACTTAACCGCTGGCCCTTGGTAGAATCGGAAGGCGCGTAAAGTCTTACGACCCGCTCGAACTAAATCACTAAAAATAGGATAAGGCAGTGCGTTCAACTCATCAAGGATGGGCTGCAATAAACTAGGCTCATTCGTGGACTCTAAAAGGTTCTTGGCGATGCGTAAGAAACCTTTTTTATCTACCTCAACAGAGGCCATATAGGCCGAAAAAGCTTCTCTCTGGTATTTGCGAGCTAAAACGACAGCCTCCACATCGAAAGCCTTCAATTGCTCTTCTGAGGCTATTTTTTGCTCGAGTATCCATTGACGGAATAACACATTGCAATCCACATCCTGCTCCCAAGCCAAACGTTCGGCCGACTTATAACGTTCATGAGAGCCAGAAGCTGAGTGACCTTGCGGCTGCGTGCATTCGATGACATGAACAAGGCAGGGCACAAATTCGGTACGAGCTAATTCCGCTGCCTTTTGATAAGCAGCTGTTAATCCCGGGTAATCCCAAGCTTTCACTTGGATTATTTCTAATCCTTTCTCCTGCTCATTGCGTTGATAACCCGCTAAAGCTTTTGAAATGGACGATTTAGTCGTTTGAAATTCAATGGGAACCGAGATACCATACCCATCATCCCAGACTGAAAAGACGATCGGAATCTGTAAAACCCCAGCAGCATTGATACACTCCAAAAACATCCCTTCAGAGGTAGAGGCATCGCCGATGGTTGTGAAACAAACCTCTTGACCATTTTTCGAAAAAAGTGCTCCATGATCTTTTAAATCAGCTCTTTCACGATACATTTTAGAAGCATAGGCAATGCCTAAAGCACGAGGTATTTGACCAGCTGTAGACGAAATTCCCGCCACCGAATTGTAACGAGAAGTTTGATCTAACCATTTTCCGTCTTCATCTAACCAGCGTGTCGCGTGGTGATTATTCATCTGGCGACCACCGGAATGCGGATCAAATTGTATATCTGGATGTCCGTATAATTGGGCAAAATATTGTGGCCAAGTTAAATCTCCAATGGCAGCGCCAATCGTCTGATCTCTATAATAACCCGAAATATAATCCCCGGGGCGCATCGAACGCGCTAAGGCAATTTGGCAAAGCTCCTTTCCATCTCCGTAAATACCAAATTTTGCTCGACCTGAAAACACCTCTTTGCGCACTAAAAGACTACATGCACGGCTGATAACCGCTAAACGATAGTCATCGAGTACCTGGGCAGGATCGAACGAAAGGTTAGGGTTTGTGAAGGTGACTGGATTCAAATGCTTGGTGTTATTAAACACGTAAAAATACAACAAAATCCTCTGCGTCCAAAGAGAATACAGACAAGAAACTTGCAGAAATCTTTTATTGTTTATAGATTTGAGACGTAATAAAACAATAAAAAAATAAGTTATGAAAAAAATAATCGCCCTATTTGCGCTTGTTTTAGGCTTTGCCTTCGCATCGAATGCGCAAGGAGCTTTAAAATTCAAACAAGAGAAGCACGATTTTGGAACGATCAAAGAAGGAACTGTAGCCACTTATAGCTTTGAATTTACGAATACAGGAAAAACTCCAGTCGTTATTTCAAACGTTCAACCATCTTGCGGATGTACTACACCAGAATGGACAAGAGAGCCAGTTATGCCAGGTAAAACAGGTAAAGTAACCGCTTCTTACAACTCAGCTGGACGCCCAGGAAACTTCAATAAAACGGTAACCGTAATGAATAACGGCCAGGTTTCTCAAATCATTTTAGCGATTCAGGGTAACGTTACATCCAAGTAATAAACTTTATTCAGTACAATAAAAAAGCTCTCTGTTAATCGCAGAGAGCTTTTTTATTTAGTCGCGGTTCTTCAGACCTTCTGTTTCCCGCAGGCCATTAATCCAACCTGCAATCTTCAGCACATCCGCCTTAGGCACATGACTCATAGGAGCCATTTCTGTAGCGTAATCAGGCCAGTTTTGCGGATTTGGTTTGTATACTAATTCTAAGATCTTCTGGTTCGAATAATTGCGTTTGGCAATCTCAGTGAAGGCAGGTCCAATTAATTTGCTGTCTTTCGCGTGGCAAGCAGAGCAAGTGTGTTTCTTTAATAATCCTGCGATGCCTAATTCATAGCCCATCGAATTTTTAACAACCTTAACTTCTGTCACCTTCGTGAAGATTTGATCCTGAGGCGCCGCCGCCACTAAAGCAGGACCCGCTGGAATTTCATTCAACGTATAGTAAGCAGTTTCATGCAATAAAGGCTCCCCTTTCTCATTCAATACCCCTTTCAAGGTAAATTCATGGATGAAAAACTGGCGAATCCCATCGATGGAAATGCGAACTTTCTTGCGATCTGCTGAAACTTCTACCCCCTTAATTTTCAAGTCTTTTAACTCGATAATCGGAGAGCCGTATTGGTGTTGGTATTTGTAGATATACGATCGAATCGCATAAGAAGCCGCTTTCTTAACTGAATTCGCGTCCACTGGCTGTGTGAAGCTAAATTCGAATCCATCTGATTTAGCTTTAATCATATCGATTTCGAAAGGCATAATTCCATTCCAAAATAAACGTTGTAAACCAAAATCGTCCTTACCCGTACTTCCCCATCCGCGAGATGTCATGCCTACAAACATACTGCCATCTAAACCAAAGCGCTCACGTAATATACCCGACTGGAAACCTTCACGGTAATTAATCGCAAAACCTTGATAAACACCGTTCACTTTCTCCAGACCCATCCGCATCACTTTCGATTGGCCTTGATCAGCTACGAAATACTGTCCTGGGAACGGGCTAAATTTGCCCTTTGTGGTGTCTTGCAAGATGTCTGAGGTGGAAATTCCCATGATAGCGTGAGGGAACCATACAGCTGGCAATTTGATCTTTGGATTTTTCTTTGCCGCCTCGAACATAGGTGAACCATTATCTTGAATCTCTTCTAAACTTAATTTTAAGGGACTATTCGGCTCTTTCGCCCATTTTAGACCACCTGGATTCCCTGCGAATTCACCTTTAGCTAAATGCGTCACACGACCTGAGCCTACCCAGTCGCCTTGGTTTTCACCATAAAAAAGGTCTCCTTCCTCGTTAAAACTATAGCCAGCTGGAGAACGTAAACCTCCGGCAAAAGGCTCCATTTTACCGTCTGGGGAGATTTTAACGAACCATCCACGCCATTTGGCAAACTTACCTTCACCAAAACCTACCCACGCTAAATTCAAACTCACCCACATATCTCCATTTTTATCGATCACGGGACCGTAGGTATACTCGTGGTAATTGCCCGATAGATCAAACTGATAAATAGGCTCATATAAATCAGCCACACCATCGCGATCGGTGTCAGTAATCTTCGTCAACTCACCACGTTGTGAGCAATAAAAAGCGCCATCCTTGTAGGCAAGTCCTAAAACCTCGTGCAAACCACTTGCAAAACGACGGTAATAGGTTTGATGGCTCGTTTTTTGATACGGATTTTCTACGATCCAAATCTCACCCCGACGCGTACTCACCGCTAAACGGCCATCCGGCATTGTAGCCAAGCCACCCACTTCTAAATAGATCTCTTTCGGGATCGGTAGAGTCTTAATCTCATAATAATCTTGCTCTTTCTTAGAAACAGGTTTTGTTTGTGCAAATGCGCCTAGCGCGACTACAAACAAGAGTACGAAAGCTGTATATTTTTTCATCATTACCAAATCAAATCATAGGTGAATTGTGCCCCCGTAAATAGCACGCGAATTTGTTGAGCTCCTGAGGCTGATTTTAATAATTCTGCCGTGGCACCCTTCCATTCAATAAAGTTACCCGGTTGAGATGCCAGGCCATTTTGTAAAATTGATAAGTGGTGTCCATTGGCTAAAACTACTTCCACATCACTTTTTTGAGGACTCGCACCCAAGAGTGTTAATGTTCTACGAAGTCCGTTTCCTGCTGGCTGAATGCGATCTTCCAAACGTAATTTAGCCCCCGGCCATTCGTACATAAATATTGGACGACCTGCTTCTAATCGATAGCCTTTGTACACTAATTCGGTTGAATCAGGCTGTGATTGGTGCGATAATACGAGTGGGAATTTACCATCTTGAACTACATTTAAACCTAATGGCTCGGATGTTTGAGGCTCGCCACGGTTATCCCACATTTGGGTAGCATCAAGGAATTTACCCCTCCACACTTGTAGAATAGCCCCCTGCTTCAAGTCATAACTATAATGTACTCCTGCAGGATCACCCACCTGAATCACATGGGTCTTTTTCTTCCCTAAATGAAAGGCGAATGAACGTTGTAAAACTGGCTCTGCATTTGCTTTCACCTCGATTAAACCCACTGCATCTGGATCTAACAAAGAAGTCCTTTCATGCAAAGAAACTAAGCGAGCACCTATCCGCTTTACCTGTAATCCTAAGGCCTTAGGACCCCAAGGAAAATCTTTAATATGAACAATTTCTAACTGGTGTTTCCCAGCCTTTAGAAAAGTAGATGCTGGTACCATTTCATTGTACCAATGGGCACCCTGGTTCAATACCTTGCCATCAATTTTCAATTCACCAGATCCTGTCCAATAGGTTATGAATTCATAGTTATCGTCTTCTGGAATGGTTAATTCTGCCTTGTAATGAATTAAATAATCGTTATTTACAGGAATAACGCGGTACGTTAAGGCGGGTATTTTACCTGATTTTACCGGGCTTGACTTAGGTACGATAGGATCGATAAATTTACCGGTATAGTAGTCATAAGAAACCTCGCCTAAACTGGCTGTTGGTTTTTCATACGTCTCATAACGTAAATTTCTAAAGGCCACTGGTCCGTGATCCCCTTGAATCAGGAGAGGGCCAAAAGGGGCTTCTTTATCAAATATCGCTCCGCGAGTCATTCCAGAAACTTCGATATTTTCTTGAACAACAAGTCCATTTAAAATCACTTTCTTGAAAATGGCATTCGCTATTTTTCGACCATTCGCATCAAAACGAGGTGCTTGAAAATCAATTTCCAAAGTTTGCCATAAACCAGGAGCTTTGCTCGCATTTTGGCGAGGAGCATACCCCTCATAACCCTCTTTCCCTTTACCACGTGCATCATCCCAACGCTCATAAATTCCCCCACAATCACCGAATTTCACCGTCTTCTTGCCCCATGAATCATATAATTGCACTTCATAGCGACCTTGCAAGTAGATGCCGGAATTCATTCCTTTAGGCAACATAAAATCCACTAACAATCGAATATCACCATGCTCCATTTTGGACTTCAAATCATCCGTCCGGTGGTATTTACCACTTCTTAGCGTATTTACTAAAATCCCTTTACCTGGGCTTACCTGAAATAGCGTATCTGAATACGTGGCAAAAACCGATTGCTCAATGGTCCAGTTCTTACTGGGTTGATCAAAAGCGGTTAAATCAGTGAGGGGAATCGATTGCTGAGCCCAGGCACAAATAGGTGCGGCGAGCAGCAAAAAAAAGAGGATTTTTTTCATGGTTAAAACAAGGTTTAAGCAAATCTACCTAAAATCATTCTGCCTTTTCATCGGCACAATCAGGATAGTGGTAGAAAATATTCAGGAAATATAAGGAAGATTCTCTTAATTTGAATTCGCTGAATACAAAAAGCAAAATAAAACCCAATGATAAATAAGACGTTTAAATTCAGGAACCTGTTATTGCACCTCTTTTTTTGGGCATTCCTGATTGCTCTTCCCATTTTGTTAGGGCCAAATACTAATTCGAACAATCCAGAAGAGATTCGACGCTCCTATTTTTGGATCTTCTACATGACTAGTTTCACTGTCATTAACATCCCCTTCTTTTACTTAAACACGGAGATTTTACTTCCTAAGTTACTGCGAGCAAAAGGCGTTATAATTTACTTGGTGACATTAACTGGAGCTATCGTTTTCATGCTTTGGGTCCATGAAGAGTTATTCCACTGGGTTTATTCTAATTTCATCCACCCGGAAGGTCAAGGTAGCGGATCTGGAGGTCCAAGAAGAGGCGGATTAATGCGAATGATTTTCCAATTATTATTTTATGCGGCCATTGGTACATCCTATCGATTGATTTCAGATCGAATGAAGGAAGATGAGGAAATCAAGGAACAAGAAAACGAGCGTTTGAAATCGGAGCTCTCCTTTTTGCGTTCGCAAATCAGTCCACATTTTATGTTCAATGTGTTGAATAGTGTGGTTTCATTATCGCGTAGAAAACCTGAAATGGTAGAGCCGGTAGTCGTGAAATTATCAGAATTAATGCGCTACATGATCTATGAAACGAATGATTCCATTGTTCCCATTAGTAAGGAATTAGCCTATTTGGAAAGCTATATTGACTTACAAAGGATACGTTTTGGGGATGATATACAAATCAATTTCACACATGAACTAGGGCCTACATCGAGCAGCATTGAACCGATGTTATTGATTCCATTTGTGGAGAATGCATTCAAACACGGTGTGGGATTCATTGAAAATCCGACCATTGAAATTGAGTTAAAAGATTCGGCTAAAGAGCTAATTTTTCATGTGGCAAACAAGAAAGGTGCCACCTTAAATGAGAAAAAAGACGAGAGCTCAGGTATCGGATTAGCGAATGTAAATCGTCGTCTTGAGTTGTTATACCCCTCTAACCATGAGTTAGTGATTAAAGAAACGGATTCGGAATTCGAAATTACCCTCACCATTAAACACGTCTAATATGTCAGAGGAAAACCTAATTGAAATTCCTGGTACCGTTTTAAAGTGTTTAGCGGTGGACGATGAGAGTTTAGCCTTGGATTTAGTGGAGGATAATATTTCCAAAGTTCCATTTCTTCAGCTGGTTAAGCGTTGCAGAAATGCGATGGAGGCGGTAGAATACTTAGAGAACAATCCGGTGGATTTGCTGTTTCTAGACATCCAAATGCCAGGCATGACTGGGCTTCAATTTCTAGAAAGTTTGACGACAAGACCCATGGTCATTTTCGTGACTGCTTACCAACAATACGCGCTGGATGGATTTAACTTAGACGTGATAGACTACGTTCTTAAACCGATCAATTTCGAGCGTTTCCTAAAGGCGAGTCATAAAGCTTTAGACTATTACAAGAGCAAGCAATTAGCATTTAAACCGACAGAAGCACCTAAATTAGAGTTCATATTCATTCATGCAGATTATTCCTTGATGAAGATTATGCTTGAGGATATCCTCTACATAGAAGGCTTAAAAGACTACATTAAAATCCACCTAAGAACCCAAAAATTCCCAGTAGTTTGTCGTATGACAATGAAATCTATCGAGGAAAAATTGCCGTCCACTGATTTCATTCGGGTGCACAAATCGTTCATTGTTTCGCTTAGCAAGATGGAGTCTATTCGCAGCCAAAAAATCAAAATAGGCGAGAACCACATTCCGATCAGCGAAAGTTATTCTGAGCATTTTTACCAAATCATCGGCTATCAAAAGCAATAAATTGTAACTTTGAGAATTGACCGAACATTCACGCATGTCCATTCTTAAAAAATTAGCTGGCGAAACACTTTCCTACGGATTCAGTACCATCCTGGGACGCTCCCTAAATTTTTTATTGGTTTTCATTCACACCGCCGCCTTTATGCCGGCTGCCTTGGGCGTTAATGTGAAATTGTATGGTTATGTAGCCATCGCCAATATCATCTACACTTACGGGATGGAAACGGCCTATTTCCGCTACGCAAAGGAAGCTCCCGAACGCTATTATAATATCATCCTAACGGCTATCATTCTTACCTCCGGACTATTCACGCTGGGTTTATTTGTCTTTGCAGACCCTTTAATGGCGCAATTAGGCTATGAAGGAAAAGGTCAGTTTATGCGTTGGTTAGCCTTGATTTTAGCCATCGATGCGGTGACGGCGATTCCCTTTGCCCGCCTACGATTAGAACAAAAAATTCAATTGTTTGTCAAGGCCAAAATCGTTTCTATCCTAATCAACGTCGGATTGAACCTATTCTTTTTAGCCTTATTAAAACCGATGCACGAAGGACATTGGGGGCCCGTATTTATTCAGAATCTCTATTTTCCAAGCATCGGTGCTGGCTATATTTTCTTAGCTAATTTACTGGCTAACGCAAGTCTGTTTTATTGGTTGCGTTCTTCTTTTGCTGATTTCAAATGGACTTGGGATGGCACTGAATTGAAGAAATTATGGGTCTATTCCTACCCCATTATGTTCATGAGTTTAGCGGCGATGTTCAACTTGATGTTTGACCGATTGTTGCTAGAAGAATTTTTACCCGATGGATTTTATGCGGGAAGGACATCCGAAGATGCGTTGGGTATTTATGGTAATTGCTACAAACTTTCAGTGTTTATGAGTCTAGCGATCCAAGCTTTCAAATATGCCGCGGAACCTTTCTTTTTAGGTTCTAAATCCGCGGAAAATAGTCAAGCTAATTTAGCCTTAGTCAGCCACTGGTTTGTCATCGTTTGCCTGATTTTATGGGTAGGTGTGAGTTCTAATTTGTTCTGGATTCAAGGGTTGTTTTTACGCCAGCCTATTTATTGGGAAGGCATAGGTGTAGTCCCTGTTTTGCTTCTTGCCAACTTGTTTTTAGGGGTGTATTACACGCAATCCGTTTGGTTTAAAAAGACGAATAGAACCTACATGGGAACGGTCATTACGGTTTTAGGGCTCGTAGTTACTTTAGTAGGCAACGTGCTGTTTATCCCCGTTTATGGCTATATGGCCTGCGCTTATTCATTCCTAGCTTCTTCAATCGTGATGACTTTATTGTGTTACGTAGGGGGCCAAAAATTCGACCCCGCACCCTACCGCTGGATGGCTGCAATCGGGTACATTGCTTTAGGGGTTTTGGCGATTCTATCAGGGTCCATTTTTGCGAGCTTACAAATTCCACTACTCATCAGCCAAAACATCGGATTTATTTGTATTTTGGCCTACATTATTGTCAAAGAATTCTCCTGGAAAAACGGAAAACCTAGCTTAGCTCTGAAATGAAAAGTGAACTAAAAATGCAATACCTAAATCTCAAGCTGAAGATCAGCGGGATGGTGGCGCGTTTACACGAATTTCAAGGTACTCTCGTACAAAAAGAAGCTGAACTGGAAGATCTCCAACAAAAACTCGCTGTTAAATCAGAGGAGCTAGCTAAATCCCAAAGACGCCTAAAAGAATTGGAGAAAAACTTTAAAAAATCAGATAATTTCGCTAAAATTGTAGCTAGTACAGATAACACAGCAGTTCCCACCGCTGAGTTGAAACAAAAGTTAGAAGAATATATTACAAAAATAGATCATTGCATTGACCAATTACGCAATCCATGAATCCTAAAATCCCTTGTAATCTGATCGTAGGCATACAAAGTATCGCCTTAAAGGTTAGTCCGGGCGAGGAGGCTTACGTACGAAATGCAGCATCATTAGTGAACAAAATGGTTCGTTATTACGAACAACAAACAAATAGCTCAGATCCCGCAGCCGTGATGGCGATGGTGGCACTTGATTTAGCCATGTGTGGTTTGAAATTTGACGCAGAACATAATTCGCTCCAGGCCGACGTGCTGGATGAAAACAACGAATTGTTAACCCTAGCGGCCGAGTTCACGGTATAATTTTCCTTTTTTTTCGATTTTTCAGGGAACTAATGTATAAACACACATTCGTTCTATATGTCGACTATATTAACTTTTATTCTACCCCTCATCGCCGCGGCGGGAGGACTATTTGCCGGAAAAGTGTTCTACTCCAAGGTAAATAAAAACATCGAAACAGATGCCCAACGCAAAGCGGAGGATATCGTTAAAAATGCAGAAATCACTGCAGAGAACATCAAGAGAGACCGTATGCTAGAGGCGAAGGAAAACTTCCTACGCCTTCGCTCCGAATTCGAAGAAGAGTCCCAAAACAAAAAAGGAATTCTCGTAGAAAACGAACAAAAATTGCGGGAAAAAGAACGCGTATTAGCACAACAAGCGGAACAACAACGCGTAGCTGAACAAGAATTACAATCAGCAAAACAAAGCGTACAATCGAAAGAAGAAAATTACCGCAAGAAGCTAGAAGATGTAGATAAGAAACGCGAAGAAGCAGAAGTGATGCTAGCGAATCAAATCAGCCAACTAGAGAAGATTGCAGGGCTATCAGCAGATGAAGCACGCCAGCAGATCATGGATGCCCTAAAGGCAGAGGCAGAATCGAAAGCGAGTTCCTTAGTGAAGCAAGCTATCGAAGAAGCAAAATTAACCGCAACAAAAGAGGCGAAAAAAATTGTTATCGAAACGATTCAAAGAACTGCCGCAGAGAATGCGATTGAAAACTGCGTCTCTGTTTTCAACATCGAATCAGATGATATCAAGGGTAAAATCATCGGACGTGAAGGACGTAACATCCGTGCGCTGGAAGCAGCTACTGGAGTGGAGTTCATCGTGGATGATACGCCAGAAGCAATTATCATCTCTGGATTTGATCCTGTCCGTCGCGAGATCGCTCGTTTGTCACTTCACCGTTTAGTTCAGGATGGTCGTATTCACCCAGCTCGTATTGAAGAGGTGGTGAACAAGACCCGAAAGAACATCGACGATGAGATTATCGAAATCGGTGAGAAGACCGTAATCGACTTAGATATTCACGGTTTACATCCGGAATTAATCAAGATGATCGGTCGCATGCGTTTCCGTTCTTCTTATGGCCAAAACCTATTGCAACACTCCCGCGAAGTCGCGAAACTTTGTGCAACGATGGCAGCGGAATTAGGATTGAATGCGAAACTAGCGAAGCGTGCAGGTCTATTGCATGATATTGGTAAGGTTTGGCATGAAGAACCAGAACTTCCTCACGCTTTACTTGGAATGGAACTGGCTCAGAAATACAAAGAGCATCCAGAGGTTTGTAATGCTATCGGAGCTCACCACGACGAGTGCGAGATGACTTCAATGATCTCACCTATTATTCAGGTATGTGATGCAATCTCTGGATCTCGTCCAGGTGCTCGCCGCGAGATGATGGAGTCCTATATGAAGCGTTTACGCGATTTAGAGGCTTTAGCTACTTCCTTCGATGGCGTACAGAAATGTTATGCGATCCAAGCGGGTCGTGAGCTACGTATCATGGTTGATTCCGAGAACGTAAGCGACGAAAAGGCTTCGAACTTATCGTTTGACATTTCTCAAAAAATCGAGAAAGAGATGCAATATCCAGGTCAAATTAAAGTAACGGTGATTCGCGAAATGCGCGCCGTAAACTTTGCAAAATAGGATCGAAATCGAGTATATTTATGGCGCAGCCCTGCGGGCTGCGCCATTTTTTTATCCCTCTAGTACATGGAAATCAAAGCTCCTCAAACCGACTCTGAATGGAAAGCCTATTACGCCTTGCGCTTTAACGTGCTGCGTGAGCCTTGGAATCAGCCCCTCGGATCCGAGGTTTTAGCCGATGAAGACCAGGCCATACATGCCATTGCGGTAAAGAATGGGGAGGTGCAAGGTGTAGCACGCATGCACGAATCTTCTCCGAACCAAGGTCAAGTTCGTTGTGTAGCCATTGCTACAGCAGCGCAAGGAAAGGGGATCGGTAAAGCCATCATGGCCTACTTGGAAGATCAAGCTAAGACGAAAGGTTGGACAGAAATCGTCCTAGAGGCTAGAGAAAATGCGGTACCCTTCTATCAGGCTATTGGATATTGTATTATAGCTGAATCTTATCTGTTGTTTGGGGAAATCCAACATTACCGCATGAAAAAAGCGCTAAAACTTCCGGAATAGCGCCTCTTCATTTAATATTTTCTATTAATGCGTATGCTCTAAACCTTGAGCGCTCGGAATCTGGTTGAATTCAATTCCAGGCTTACGCGCATCTTTGAAGGCTGCCTTTGGTTTGATGCTCAAGATTTGGAATAATTCTTCATCCGATTTCGTGTCCGGATTAGGAGTAGTTAATAACACATCGCCAGAGAAGATCGAATTCGCCCCTGCCATGAAGCAGAAAGCCTGGCCTTCGTAATTTAATTCTAAACGGCCGGCAGATAAACGAACCGCAGACTTTGGCATCATGATTCTAGCAGTAGCAATCACGCGAACTAAATCCCAAACTGACGCCGTCTTTTGATTCTCAAAAGGCGTTCCCTCTACGGGCACTAAATTGTTCACCGGAACTGATTCAGGATGCTCAGGTAAGTTAGCCAGCGTTAAAAGCATTCCGATGCGATCTCCCGCACTTTCGCCCATTCCGATGATTCCACCAGAACAAACGGATAAATTCGCCTTACGCACGTTTCCTAAGGTCTCTAAACGATCGTCGTAGGTACGTGTTGAAATCACGTCTTCATAATATTCCTCACTGGTATCGATGTTGTGATTGTAAGCGTACAATCCTGCATCTTTTAATTTCTGTGCTTGCTCCTCGGATAACATGCCTAAGGTACAGCAGACTTCCATGCCTAAGGAGTTTACTCCTTTGACCATATCAAGTACCCGGTCAAAGTCCTTGTTATCACGCACCTCGCGCCAAGCCGCTCCCATACAGAAACGAGAACTTCCATTGTCTTTTGCACGATTTGCCGCTTGGATTACTTCCTCATACGGAAGTAATTTTTGCACCTTGACATTTGTATGGTAACGCGCCGCTTGTGAGCAATAAGAACAATCTTCCGGGCAGCCACCCGTCTTAATCGAAAGAAGGGTTGAGATCTGCACCTCATTCGGGTCAAAATTCTCGCGGTGCACCGTCGCAGCCTGATAGACCAAGTCCAAAAAGGGTTGGTTGTAAATTTTTTCTACCTCTTCGCGAGTCCAATTATTACGTACCATATCAACTTTAATTTCTATTCAAACTCCATTAAATAAGGCATCATTGCTAAGAAGCCTTCTCTTTTTTTCCAACGGTTCACCTCTAAAACGGAGGAGGCCCAAGGGATGTTTTTGGACAACAAACGCTCTGACAACGACGTCTCCGAAGTTGCAGAACTAAGTAATTCATCTACAAACGATTTAGCCTTCGGATAAACCGCGACTTTATAAGCACCTGGCTTTAATTTCGCTTTCGATGCTGCGATTTCAATGGCCTTGTCTAATCCTCCTAACTCATCCACTAAACCAATTTGCTTCGCTTGTGCACCTGTCCAAACACGACCGCCTGCTAATGACTGCAAACGTTGTAGGGTCATCTTACGACCTGCCGCTGCTTTCGTTGTAAACGATAAATAGCCTTTGTTCACGGAGTTTTGAACGACTGATTTTTGGAAATCAGTTAGTGCGCCAGCCGAATTCATAAAATTAGAATTAGCATGCGTATCTACGTGATCTTGCGTAATACCAAGCGTGTTTTTCAAGAAATTATCTACATTAAACCAAGCCGCAAAAATACCTATCGAACCGGTAATAGTCGTCGGCTGAGCTACAATCACATCTGTACCCATTGCCATATAATAACCACCTGAGGCAGCATAATTAGACATGGATGAGATAATTGGCTTTACTTTCTTTGTTAACTCAATCTCGCGCCACATGATATCTGAAGCCAGAGAGGAACCTCCTGGAGAATCAATACGAAGCACAATCGCCTTTACTGATTTGCTCTCGCGAAGTTTCTTCAACTCTTTCACAAAATCATCTGAACCAATGTTTCCTTCACTGGCTCTCGTTCCAGAAATCTCCCCTTCCGCTACTAAAACCGCAATACGATCTTTCCCTTCGACTTCATCAATTGGATTTTTTGCTTTTAAATAGTTATTCAAAGACACATAAATCACTTTTTCCTTTTCCCCCGACGCCTTTTTCAATAAAGCCTCAAACTCATCCCAATATCCTTGCTTAATCATGCCTAATTTCTCTGCTGATGATGGCTCAAACGCTTGAAGACTATCCGCAATTTGATCTAATTTACGCACCGGGATATTTTTACTACGGGCTATTTTATCAAAAATATAGGTGTTAATGGATTGCAAGAAAGACGAGGTCTGTGCCTTGCTTTCCTCGCTCATATCTTCACGAATGAAGGGCTCCACCGCTGATTTATAGGTTCCTACGCGAAATACTAATGGTTCGATGTCTAATTTGTCCAAAGCCTTCTTATAGAAAGTGTACTGAACGCTAATTCCATTAAAATCCAATAAACCATTCGGATTTAAATAAGTCTGATCCGCCACGGAAGAGATGTAATAGCCTTTCTCTGTGTAGGAATTGGCATAAGCATAGACGAATTTACCAGACTTTTGAAACTTCTGAATCGCCTCCCGAATCTCCGATAACTGAGCATATCCAGCCATTGGAAAACTAGCATCTAAATAGATTCCCTTGATTTTAGGGTCTACTTTTGCGCGCTCTAAAGCGGACAATAATTGAATCAGACCCAGATTTTCAGTAGGAGCAAAATACGCATCTGTTAAAGCTGAAAATGGATTATCCTCTGTCGATGCATTTTCCACGATAGGCCGATTCAAATCCAACCTTAGAACGGAATTATCTTTCAATTCGTATACCTCGTCTGAACTACCAATAGCGGCACCCACGCCAGCTAAAAGCAATATAGAGACGATTGCAAATAAGAAAAGACCAAAAACAGTCGCTAATGAATACTTGACAAATTGCCACATAATCTTATTTTTTATAAGTTTCTAACCAAAGTTTTTACGGTAATCCTCGCGCGCTTGACGAATCACTTCATAAGCTACTTCGCGACCATAAATATCATCAATATCTACCGTATTTGAGGTAGTTTCACCTGGTAACATTTTATAGGTCCAAAAATAATGCCTCAATCGCTCTACAATAGCCTTGGGCGCATCAGAAATATCTTTCCATTTGCCATAAATCGGATCATCCTTCAATACCGCAATAATTTTATCATCCGCCTCTCCCTTATCAATCATGCGAATTCCTCCAATTGGAATCGCTTGACATAAAATATCGCCATGCGTAATCGCACGCTCTGAAAGCACTAAAATATCTAATGGATCCCCATCCCCTCTTTCAATATCCTTTCCCGAATATTTACGTGCTAATTCCGCGATTCCATCAGAACAATAGGTTTGTGGCAAAAATCCATATAAAGCGGGGACAATGTTCGAGAACTTCTGCGGACGATCAATCTTTAAATAGCCCGTCTGCTTATCAATTTCGTACTTTACCGTATCAGTAGGTACAATTTCAATAAACGCGGTCACTAATTCAGGCATTTGATCACCTATTTGAACGCCATGCCAAGGATGTGCCTTAAAGAAGTTTCTATTCATAATCAATTTAATAAATCTCACTTAGGTTAAAAATCCCTGCAAATTACGAAAAACAAAGGATAAATTCTGCTAAATTTGTTGTTTGCATTGCGTTAATAGACATGATTTATCCAATTATACCCTACGGGGATCCCGTTTTAAGAAAAGTCGCATCCCCTATACAATTAGGTAGTATCGATTTAATCAAACTATCGGAAGACATGTTTGAAACGATGTATGCTGCTAGTGGAGTAGGATTAGCTGCCCCTCAAATAGGCATGGACATTCGCTTATTTGTAGTGGATGGACGCCCCATGAACGAAGGAGAAAAAGACGAGGATGTAGATCAGTCATTAATTGGTTTCAAAAAGGTGTTCGTCAATCCCACCATTTTAGAAGAAACAGGCGACGAATGGGGTTTTGAAGAGGGTTGCCTTTCTATTCCCGGCATTCGCGGCGAAGTGTATCGCCCAGAATATGTAAAAATCCACTATTGGACGGAGCAAGGCGAGGAAAGAACCGACCTATTCGAAAGTTTAGCCGCCCGTATTATCCAACACGAATACGATCATATCGAAGGCATTTTGTTCACAGATCATTTGAATCCCGTGAAAAAGCGCCTTATCAAAAATAAGTTAAGTGATATCACGAGAGGAAAAGTTTCCGTGGATTACAAAATGAAACTTACCCGTTAATTAGACAGATGAAAATTTCCCTTAATTGGTTACGCGATTTTATTGATATTTCGAAGCTTCCTGCAAAAGGCAGCCCAGAAGAATTAGACGTTTTATTAACAAACACGGGCTTAGAAGTGGAGGGAATCGAACCTCATGACAAGATTCCAGGTGGCTTAAAAGGATTTGTGGTAGGGGAAGTTTTAACCTGTGAGAAATTTGAAGTAAAAGAAAAGACTTTAAGCTTAACAACCGTAGATGCTGGTGTAGATGAAATATTAACCATTGTTTGTGGAGCTGCGAATGTAGCTGCCGGCCAAAAAGTAATCGTAGCAACTCCCGGCACCCAATTATACGATAAGGACGGTAAAGAATTGTTCACGATTGAGAAGCGTAAAGTCTACGGACAGCCTTCAGAGGGAATGATCTGTGCAGAAGACGAAATCGGAATTGGCACGTCTCATGACGGCATTTTAGTCTTGGATACAGACGCGCCTAACGGAACTCCTGCTGCCTCGTTTTTCGACATTGCTGGCGATTTAGTTTTGGAGATTGGATTAACGCCAAACCGC
This sequence comes from Aquirufa sp., assembly GCF_044239315.1. Lineage (GTDB taxonomy): Bacteria > Bacteroidota > Bacteroidia > Cytophagales > Spirosomataceae > Aquirufa. The sequence continues at coordinate 60,580 of NZ_JBIIBQ010000006.1, forward strand.
GCGGACGCTGCCTCTCACTGGGGCGTGGCTCGCGATATTCGTGCCGTAACAGGTCTTCCGATTCAATTGCCTTCGCCTGCTTTAGTCATTGAGAGCAACGCTCATCCAATTAAAGTAGAAATTAAAGACACTGGTTGTGATCGTTTCTGCGGAATTACGCTAGATGGCATTCAAGTGGCACCATCCCCTTCTTGGTTACAGGAACGCTTAGCTGCTATCGGCTTGCGCCCCATCAACAATGTGGTGGACATCACTAACTTCATCTGCCACGGCTTAGGACAGCCGATGCACGCGTATGATTGGCATGAGATCAAAGGTGGTAAATTAATCGTTGATAGCTTACCTGCGGGCACCTTATTCAAAACCTTAGACGGCGTAGAACGCAAGTTAACAGGGGAAGAATTAATGATCTGCGACGCTTCAGGTGCGATCGGATTAGCCGGTGTCATGGGCGGAGAACATTCTAGTATTAAAGATACTACGTCACGCGTTTTCTTAGAAGTGGCCCACTTCAAGCCAGAACGCATTCGTAAAGCGAGCCAAATCCATGGCCTGAAAACAGATGCCTCTTTCCGGTTTGAACGTGGGACAGATATCCAAGCGAAATTGTTCGCATTAGAATACGCAGCCCAATTAATTCAAGAATTAGCCGGCGGTAAAATCACATCCGAGCCGATTGATTATTATCCTACACCTGTTTCTTTAGTTCATATTCCAGTTAGCGTTCAACGTGTTCAACAATACATCGGTGTTGAATTAGCGGCAGATCGAATTAAAGAAATTTTGACACTTTTGGATTTCAAAATTGAGGCTGAAAAAGGCGATGATTTCACAGCCATTGCACCCGCATACCGCGTAGATGTCACCAGAGAGGCAGATATCATTGAAGAGATTTTACGTATCCATGGTTTAGATAACATTCCGTTATCGGATCATTTAAGTGCTAATTTCATTTCGGAATTTCCTTTGTTAGATAAAGAGCGCGTTCAGTTAAATATCTCACAGATTTTGACGGCCAAAGGTTTCCAAGAAATCATCACCAACTCGCTAACGAAAGCCGATGCACACGCAGCGATTGCAAAAGATTTACAATTCGAAACGGTAGAAATCCTGAATCGTCTTTCAGAAGATTTAGGCGTCATGAGACAGCACATGTCCTTCGCCGGATTGGAAGTATTAGCACACAATATTAACCGTCGCCAAAAAGATCTAAAGGTCTTTGAATTTGGCAAAACATACCATAAAAAAGGCGCTAAATACATCGAAAAGAAGCATTTAGCCTTATTTACTACGGGATTGTGGGCCGGAGAAACCTGGTCTAGTGCTACCACTAAAACCGCTTTGCACCACTTATACCAAGTGAGTATCGAGATCATGCGCTCTTTAGGGGTAACACAATTCGAGACAGACACGATTGAGAATTCGAGTGTATTCGCGTTCGGTTTACGCATCTCGATTAACAAAAAAGCTTGTTTAGAGGTAGGTATGATTCACCCGAATCTAGCCAGCAAATGGGAGGTGAAACAAGAAGTATTCTTTGCGGATTTCGATTGGGATTATTGGGTGAAGCAAGAGAAAGCTGACTTCGTGTACCAGGAGATTTCTAAGTTCCCGGAGGTGCGTCGCGATTTATCACTGGTGATTGACAAAACCGTGAGCTACCAGGCGATTCGTAAACTAGCCGAGCAATACGAGAAGACTTTGTTGAAAAACGTATCCATCTTCGATGTGTACGAAGGCAAGAACCTAGGTGAAGGAAAGAAAGCTTATTCTGTCAGCTTCACGCTACAAGACGAGTCTCAAACCTTAACAGATAAGGTCATCGAATCGACTATGGATCGCTTAATGAAAGGATTTGAGAAGGAAATCGGTGCGATAATTAGAAAATAATTATCGCTTGAACATGCCCCCTAAATTAGGCATCTTCATCTTTCCATCTTGTACCTTGTTCATCATCTTCATCATTTTGCGCATGTCCTCGAACTGCTTCAATAGGTTATTTACCTCTTGAATCGACGTTCCAGAACCAGCCACAATGCGATTCTTACGTGATGGATTTAAAATATCCGGATTCTGACGCTCTTTTGCTGTCATCGAATTGATGATCGCTTCGATCGGCTTAAAGGAATCATTGGAAATATCTACATCTTTCACCGCCTGACCCATTCCCGGCACCATTCCCATCAAATCCTTGATGTTACCCATCTTTTTGATTTGCTGTAATTGCGCGTAGAAGTCTTCGAAGGTGAAGTTATTTTGGCGTATCTTCTTATTTAAACGAGCCGCCTCATCTTCGTCAAAAGCCTGCTGAGCACGCTCCACTAACGATAAAACGTCCCCCATTCCCAAGATACGGTTCGCCATACGATCAGGATAGAACTGATCCAAGGCCTCCATTTTCTCCCCAGTAGAGATGAATTTAATTGGCTTATCTACGATTTGACGAATCGAAAGTGCCGCACCACCTCGCGAATCACCATCTAATTTCGTTAAAACAACACCATCAAAATTCAAGCGATCATTAAAAGTCTTTGCTGTATTCACCGCATCCTGACCCGTCATGGAATCCACAACGAACAAAATCTCGGTCGGCTTAATCGCGTCCTTCACGGCTGCAATCTCATTCATCATCACCTCATCTACGGCTAAACGTCCAGCCGTATCGACGATAACTACTTTCTTGCCCATCTTGCGAGCATAAGACAACGCATTTTCTGCGATGCTAACTGCATTCTTATTTTCCGGCTCAGCATATACCTCCACACCCACCTGTTCTCCCAATACTTTCAATTGGTCAATCGCGGCAGGACGGTAAATATCGCAGGCTACTAAAAGCACATTGCGACCCCCTTTTTTAATGTATTGAGCTAATTTTCCCGAAAAAGTTGTCTTACCAGAACCTTGTAAACCAGCGATCAAAACAACGGCTGGCTCCCCTTTCAGGTTAATATCCTGCTTTTGACCACCCATCAATTGGGTTAGTTCGTCGTGCACAATCTTAGTCAATAATTGACCTGGCTCGACGGCGATAAGGATTTTTTGGCCCATCGCCTGATCCTTAATTCTATCCGTGATTTCTTTTGCGACCTTGTAGTTAACGTCCGCATCCATCAAGGCGCGGCGAATTTCCTTCACCGTAGCAGCAACGTTAATATCTGTAATTCTGCCGTTCCCCTTCAGGGTACGCATAGCAGTGGTCAACTTCGAACTTAAATTCTCAAACATAGTATCTAAAAAAAGGACTGCAATTTACGTTTTTTCGGACAAATTTTAATCAAATAAACGAACTGAACTTTACCTGCCCCTTTTACTCAAAAAAATATCCAACATTTGGACAAAAATACCCCAAAATAATGGAGGAAAAAAGATTTAGTCTTTACCTTTGCAGGATTAACATAACCTATCAAAATTTTGATATTATAAAAATGGAAAAAATTAAAGTTGCCAACCCAGTCGTTGAATTAGACGGCGACGAAATGACTCGAATCATCTGGAAATTCATCAAAGACAAATTAATCTTGCCTTATTTAGATCTAGACATTAAGTACTATGATTTAGGCGTAGAATACCGCGATGAGACGAATGACCAAGTAACGATCGAGGCTGCTGAGGCAATCAAAAAATACGGTGTAGGTATCAAATGTGCTACCATCACTCCAGATGAGGCGCGTGTTTCAGAATTTGATTTGAAGCAAATGTGGAAATCTCCTAACGGAACCATCCGTAACATTCTAGATGGCACTGTTTTCCGTGAGCCTATCGTTTGTGCAAATGTTCCTCGTTTAGTACCAAACTGGACTGCTCCGATCATGATCGGTCGTCACGCTTTTGGTGATCAATACAGAGCAACCGATTTCGTTACAAAAGGGAAAGGTAAATTAACCGTTACATTCCAACCAGAAGATGGTGGTGCTGCTCAAACTTTCGAAGTATATAACTTTAAAGGCGATGGTGTTGCGATGACCATGTACAACACAGATGAGTCTATCAAAGGTTTCGCGCACTCATGCTTCAACATGGCATTGAGCAAAGGATGGCCTCTATATTTATCGACTAAGAACACGATCTTGAAGAAATACGATGGTCGTTTCAAAGATATCTTCGAAGAAATCTACTTAGCGGATTACAAAGCACAATTCGATGCTAAGGGTATCGTTTATGAGCATCGTTTAATCGATGACATGGTTGCATCTGCGTTAAAGTGGAATGGTAACTTCGTTTGGGCTTGTAAAAACTATGATGGAGACGTTCAATCAGATACCGTTGCGCAAGGTTTCGGTTCATTAGGTTTAATGACGTCTGTATTGATTACTCCAGACGGAAAAGTGATGGAAGCGGAAGCTGCTCACGGAACGGTGACTCGTCACTACCGCGATCACCAAGCTGGAAAGCCTACTTCTACGAATCCAATCGCGTCTATCTTCGCTTGGACACGTGGTTTAGAGTTCCGCGGTAAATTAGATAACAATGCGGCGTTGATTAATTTCTGCCAAACTTTGGAAAAAGTTTGCGTGGCTACAGTGGAGTCTGGTAAGATGACCAAAGACTTAGCCGTTTGTATCCATGGAAACAAAGTAAACCACGGAGAGCACTACTTATATACAGAAGAGTTCTTAGAGGCTTTAGATACGAATTTGAAGGCAGCGCTAGCGTAGTCGCCGCAGGCGGCTCAGTCGCGACTTCGTCGCTTAGTCGGAGAAAAGTCGTCTCTACGAGACTTAGTCGTTGCTTCGCAACTTAGTCAAAGAGTCGTCTCTGCGAGACTTAGTCGACTTCGTCTTAGTCAAAGAGTCCGGAGGGGAAGAAATTCCTTTCCGGATTTTTTTTGCTTTTTTTCGACTAGGCGACGCAGTCACGACTAAATCGCGCAGCGATGACTAAGTCCGCAGGACGACTAAGCGACGCAGTCGCGACTAAATCGCGCAGCGATGATGACTAAGTCCGCAGGACGACTAAGCGACGCAGTCACGACTAAATCGCGCAGCGATGACTAAGTCCGCAGGACAACTAAGCCGCTTTGCGGCGACTAGCGACTAGATTTTTTTTGGCTTAGGCCAAAAAAAATCGCGCCGATTGCTCAGCGCGATTCCTACTTATCGTTTTGTTTCAAATACTATTCTGAAACCACAGAGAAAGCAATCTTGTGCTTTACTTCCTTGTGTAAGTCAAGCGTAGCAGCGTAATCGCCGATAGTCTTCACTTCTGTATCAAATGAAATTTTCTTACGATCGATATCAAAGCCTTTTTCTTTCAGCATTTCTGAAACTTGAAGGCTAGTCACACGACCAAAGATTTTTCCACTATCACCTGTCTTCGCAGGAATAGTCAATGTCATTTCACCGATCGCTGTAGCTAAATCGAAAGCATCTTGGCGAACTTTCTCCACTTTGTGAGCAGCTTGCTTGATGTTTTCCGCTACAACCTTGCGGTTAGACGGAGTCGCCATGATAGCGAATCCTTGTGGAATTAAGTAATTACGACCGTAACCAGCTTTCACTGCAACGATATCGTTCTTATAACCTAATCCAGCAATATCTGTTTTTAATATAATTTCCATCTTATGTATACAATCAAATGTTTATTGGATAAGGATCTATTTTAAACCGTCAGCCACGTAAGGCATCAATGCCAAATGACGAGCACGCTTAATAGCTTGTGCCACACGACGTTGGAATTTCAATGAAGTTCCAGTGATACGACGAGGTAAGATTTTACCTTGCTCATTCACTAACTTCAATAAATAGTCTGGGTTTTTGAAATCAATATATTGAATACCAGATTTCTTGAAACGGCAATATTTCTTACGGTTACCGTTCTTATCTACAGGTTCGTTAACTAGTGTCATATTATTCTTCTGTTTTTTCTGGTTTTCTACCTACTAATCCTTTTCTCTTTTTTTCATTGTACGCTAAAGCGTGCTTATCTACCGCTAAAGTTAAGAAACGAATCACGCGCTCATCACGCTTGTATTCTAATTCTAATTTAGCGACTAAGGTAGGAGCTGCTGCGAATTCGAAAATTTGGTAATATCCGGTGTGCTTGTTCTGAATCGGGTAAGCTAACTTACGTAAGCCCCAAGCGTCTTCATGAACGATTTGCGCACCGTTTTCTACCAACAGATTCTTGAATTTCTCAACAGTGTCCTTTGTCTGTTGTTCAGACAAAACGGGAGTTAAAATGAACACCGTCTCATAGTTTTTTAATTCCATAAAAAAATTGTTGTTTAAAAACTGGTAAAAATTTGGAATGCAAAGGTACAAAAATTCCTTCACAATCAAAACGTTAACAACAAAATTTTGGAATTAGCGCACTTCGAAAGTGCCCAAGCCGATCAAATAACCTTCTGCATAAAGTTCGATTTCATGCTTCCCATTTTTAAATCCATTGGGTCTCGTATAGATAAACTCCACCGATTGATGGTTATTTTCATAGAATATTCGCTGGCGGCTCGTAAAGGTCAAATCCCGGCCTTTAAATTCAAAGGAACCTGAACCTAAATTGTAATCTGAGATGGTGGAACCGGTAGGCTCAATGATACGGAGAAAAATTGTCTTAATTTCTTTCGAAGCAAGTGTGTTTTCTTGCAGATGAAACATCACCCGTATTTTATCTACTTTCTTTGCTTTCTGATTATTCACTGTGGCCTCTTTCCCTCTAGAAGAAATAGCGTATACATTCACGCCTTCTGCACGCAAGGCTGCTGCGGCACTCACTTTGTCTGCTAACTCTTTGTTCTTGATTTCCAAAACACGGGATCTCTCACTTAACTCTCTTGCTTTTAAACCAAAGGTCTTGCTGGAATCCTTAAGAGCCTTTTGAATAGTAACTAAGCCTACTTTTAGATTTTGAGCTTCCCTGCTAAGCGAATCATTACGTTTTGTTAAGTTAACATTCTCTTTCGTAAGCTTTTTAATCTCTGCATCCTTTAGTCCTAAAAGGTGAACATAAAAACTGATCTTTTTTTGAAATTCGGCCGGATCGATATCCTCTAAGTGTGCTTGGTCGCCCAAAATTTGCGCCTTGGCCGTTTCTAGCTCATTTACTTTCCCACCTAATTTCTTGATTTGAATCAAACGCAAATTCAATTGCTCAGAGACTGAATCTAGTTTATCCTGCGCATTTTCGACGAATTCGTCTTGAGATGGCTGCGATTTCCCTGTACTAAATACTAACTTGTCTACGAGAATCCAACCTACTAATAAGCAGACCAAAATTGTCAAAAGCAATACACGCCGCTTCAAGCCACTCTCCTTTACCTTTGTATTCTCGGATTCCATTTAATCTGCTTTATTTGATCTTATACTCTTGAATCAAAAATAATAAATTAATTTTAATAATATTTTTTAGCCCAAACAAAATTTATACTCCAAGCCCCATGGCCATCGCAGAACAAATTTCCTTGATTAACAAGCAATTAAACGACAGCAATGCTCGTCTTATTGTGGTTACTAAAACAAGAAGCATCGAAGAATTGCAAGAAACGTATGCAGCTGGGGCGATGGAGTTTGGGGAAAACCGGGTGCAAGAGATGGTGGAAAAGCAGGCGGTGTTGCCTAAGGACATTCTTTGGCATCAAATAGGTCACCTGCAGACGAATAAAGTAAAGTATATTGCCCCTTTCGTTCACTTAATTCACTCCGTGGATTCGCTGAATTTATTACAGGAGATTAATAAGCAAGGGGCAAAGAACAACCGGGTAATCAATTGCTTACTTCAACTATTTATTGCGACTGAGGAAAGTAAGTTTGGATTAGATTTCGCAGAGGCGGAGTCTTTGCTAGCGGATCCAGCTTTTGCGCAAATGCAACATATTCGCATCGTAGGATTAATGGGTATGGCTAGTTTTACTGAAAATGAATCACAAATTCGAAAGGAGTTCACGAGTTTAGCTGATTTTTTTCAACAGCTTAAAAACAACAAAACCGGTGTTTCGACCGGTCTTGTTGAATGGACTGAATTGTCCATGGGTATGTCGGGAGATTACTTGATCGCAGCAGAACTAGGAGCCACTTTAGTACGCGTAGGTTCTGCGATCTATGGCCCTCGTCACTAACGCGTTAAGGACATAATCTCAAATTCAAGCTTACCAGCAGGAGCTGTAATTTCAGCTAAATCCCCTACCTTCTTGCCTAATAAACCTTTTCCAAAAGGAGACGAAACCGAGATTTTTCCCAATTTCAAATCTGCCTCTTCTTCAGAAACAATCGTATAGGTTACGGTCATTCCACTTTTCGTGTTTTTGATTTGAACAATTGAATAGATCGAAACCACCGATAAATCGATTGTCGACTCATCCAATACACGGGCTATAGAAATGATTTCCTCCATTTTAGAGATCTTCAATTCCAATAAGCCTTGTGCATCTTTCGCCGCATCGTATTCGGCGTTCTCACTTAAATCACCTTTATCACGCGCCTCTGCGATTTGTTTGGCCATATCTGAACGACCTGTAATCTTCAAATAATGTAATTCCGCTTTTAATTTATCGAGCGCCTCTGCCGTATAATATTGAAACTTTGCCATTCTCTTTTTAGGGTTTTACCTCTGTGCTTAAAAACAAAATAGAACGGCCTCCGACCGTTCTACCTAATTTATTTGTAGTTTTGTTTCGGGTTCGCAACTAAAGTTTTTGTTTTTCTAACAGCACGCAAGGGTTGTTTTGTAGGGGACAAAGATAATAAAAATTCAGACGGATTCCACAAACTATCAAAATCAAGGATGCGGATTATATTTTTTGGAACCCCAGAATTTGCAGTAGCTAGTTTACAGGCCTTAGTTGAGGCTAAGATGGAGGTGGTTGCCGTCGTAACCGCACCAGATAAGCCAGCGGGACGTGGACAGCAGATGCAATCCTCCCCAATCAAGGCCTATGCTTTGTCCTGTGGCATCCCTGTTTTACAGCCTTTAAAACTAAAAGACCCTGTATTTTTAGAGGAACTAGCGGCTTACAAAGCTGACTTACAAATCATAGTAGCCTTTAGAATGCTTCCGGAAGCGGTTTGGAATATGCCGCCGATGGGTACGTTTAATTTACATGCCTCCTTACTTCCTCAATACCGTGGTGCGGCGCCTATTCACTGGGCGGTCATCAATGGAGAGATGGAAACGGGAATTACGACCTTCTTTCTGCAACATGAAATAGATACAGGGGACCTCTTATTTCAAGAAAAGGAACCTATCTCGGAGACAGATACAACGGGGGAACTTTATGAACGCTTGATGAACAAAGGCGGTGCTTTGGTGGTCAAAACGGCCAAAGCCATCGAATCTGGCGATATTCACCCGACTCCACAACAAGAAATAGCTGAACTAAAATCCGCTCCTAAGCTAGATCGAAGCACGGGCGAAGTTCATTGGACGCAGGATGGACAGAACATCGTTAATTTAGTGAGAGGAATGCATCCTTTTCCAGGAGCACATACTGTTTTTCAGGGCAAAAATTGCAAATTAATTGCCGTCGAATTTCATCCAGAAATCATCCCCGATCTAGGGCTGGGGGTTTGGGATACAGATAAAAAAACGTTCTTGCGGGTAGGTTGCAAGGATGGGTATATTAAGATCTTAGAGTGGCAGATGGAGGGTAAAAAACGGCTTAAGATCGACGAATTTTTACGCGGATACAACTTTAATTTCTAACTAATTTCCAGCGACCCGTCGAATAAAAGTAGCCATAGGAGCCTTTTTGGATGAAAATATAATTCTCCTGTAAGTTCGCTAAAACGGTAACGGTGTAGGATTTCAAGGTAAGGTTCTTTGCTGAACTCGGAAAAGGAATCGCTTGAGAGCATGCGCATGGCTTATTGTCGCGCAGCTTATTTAATTCATTCAATAAATCACGCGAATCCTCCACCAATTCTTCTCTACCAATATCCACCTTTTTAAAGTAATTCCGTTCATAGGCATTCTTAAATGGCTCATATTCCAAGGCTACCTCCGGATATTTTTGAATCAAGCTTGCACTGTTTGAAAAGGCTTGAATGTGGCCAGGATCTGGGAATCCCACAAAATCACCGCCCCAATACAAGCCTATTCCCTTTGCTTTGGCACCATATTGATCGTAAATAGCGCCATGTCGCAAATGTTTGCCTTTTCTAGAAATGGCTCCATCCGCAGCTAAACCAAAATTATGAAAGGAAATGAACGCTTTCGAAAAACCCCTCTTCTGTAGCGCTAATTGTTGCTTCTTATTACGAGTGGTAGAGGTATACCGTAAGCGATAGGGGAAATGTATACGCTTGATTAAGCTATCCCGCTTTATTTCAAAGGAATCAATTTCAGCCGCTAAGAGATCTGTCCACGGCCGATGTAATTCAGCTACTTCACGCGCCTCACGCGTACCATCCGGATTAATCCGAATAAAGACATAGTTCGCAACGGAATCCCCTGAAAAGGTTGAATCTTGCTGCTTATAAAGCCACTTGAACTCCTCCCAATCCAGCGATTCTAATGGGACAGGCTCACAAATACGTTGTTCAGCATCTAAATCACTAAAACTCAAAAAGAACCACAAAAGTGGTAGCAAACCAATTAGAATCATTTTTTTAATGGAATGATCAGCACTTCGCCACGAAGTGTAACATCATCTTTCTTGTGGTTAGCCTCCATGATCGCCTCTTTACTGACACCGTATTTTTCGGCTACTTTACGTAATATATCACCAGGCCCCACCGTATGAACGGCTTGAATCTTCACATTTAATTTAGTCGATCCGCTTTTTATTCCGTCTGGATTCACTCCTGGATTTAAAGCTTTCAATTGATCTACTTTCAAACCAAATTTTCTGGCAACAGCAGAGAAGGTCTCCCCTTTTTCTACCGTAATGGAATGAGATTTTCCTGCAGGAGTCGCTACCTCTGGAACGACTTCAGCCTCTGCTTCTTTCTTTTGCTCCGCTAATTCTTCCTCGTCTGACTTTCTGATTATAGAATCTTTTGGCACAATTAATGAATCTGCTGGATCTTGGACTGAATCTATCACCACTTGGGACGCTTCTGGTAACACCTCTTCCTCTATTTCTACAAATTTCTCTGCCTTGATTAATTCATCCTTATCAGGACTCACAAAGTGTTCGAAACCCACTGCAATTAATCCGACAAGTGTCAATAAAAGAATACCCAAGGTGATCACGGGCAGTTTACTGCTTTCTTCGTTCTCGCTCATTATTTTGAAAATTTAGCTTTCGTTTCTTGGCTCATATCAGCCACTTTATCTTCTAATTCCGCTTTGTAAGCGGTATATTTTTCTGCCAAAGAATCATCCGAAATTGCCAACATTTGGATAGCTAAAAGACCCGCATTTTTTGCCGCATTGAGGGCTACCGTTGCAACTGGAACACCATTTGGCATTTGTAAAATAGATAGAACCGAATCCCAACCATCTATTGAATTAGATGATTTAACAGGTACACCTATCACCGGCAAAATGGTTGCTGAAGCAATCATTCCTGGTAAATGTGCCGCACCGCCGGCTCCCGCAATGATCACCTTGATGCCGCGGGACTTCGCCTGCTGCGCATAGGTCATCATTTTCACTGGTGTGCGATGTGCTGAAACGATGTCTACTTCATAGGCCACCCCAAAATCTTTGCAGACTTGAATGGCATCTTGCATCACTCCTAAGTCTGAGCTGCTGCCCATTATAATTCCTACCATAGCTATCAATTTATGCGATTACGCGTATGCTTTGTTTTACTAATTCTGCTTTTTGTTCGATCTCCTCTCGAGAGGCCGCTAGTATCGTAATGTGCCCCATCTTTCGAAAAGGTTTCGTTATTTTCTTTCCGTACAAGAAAGGATGAACGCCAGGAATACCTAAAATCGTATCCAAGCCTTCGTATTTCGCCGGTCCCGTATATCCTTCAGCGCCTAATAAATTCAGCATCCCAGAGTAACTATGCGCATAGGTATCTCCCAAAGGAAGCCCCGTAATCGCTCTCAAATGTTGTTCATATTGTGACGTATCATTCGCTCTAATCGTTTGATGGCCTGAATTATGTGGTCGTGGCGCGACTTCATTTATGAGGATTTTACCGTCTTTCGTTAAAAACATTTCTACCGCTAAAACGCCCACTAATCCCATTTTATCAATTAGGCTAACGGCAATTTGCTCAGCTTCCCGCTCAATTTCGCGTGAAATGGCGGCTGGTGACACTAAAAACTCGACTAGGTTTTGGACTGGGTGAAATACCATCTCCACGGCAGGAAATGCCTTAATCTCTCCTTGCGGATTCCTAGCAACAATAACGGCTAGTTCCTTGTCAAAATCAATCGCCTTCTCTAAAAGCCCAGGTTCTGTAAATCCTTTCGAGGCATCGGCTGCTGAACCGATGTATTGCACCCCTTTGCCATCGTATCCTCCTTTGCCTAGTTTATTAAATGCCGGCAAAAAATCTTCATTTGCTACAATTTCTGCCGCAGATTCAATTAATCTGAAGTCTGCGGTGGGAAAACCGTGGGTTTGAAAAAAGGTCTTTTGGATGCGTTTGTCTTGAATCATTCGAAGCAAATGAGGTTGTGGATAAACCTTAATTCCCTCTGCTTCTAGTTGTTCTAATGCTTCAATATTGACATGCTCAATTTCGATGCTAATTAGGTCAAACTGCTTCCCAAAGGCATATACCGTGTCAAAATCCTGAAATGAGCCCTGTGTGAATTGGGTCGTCAAGGTGTGACAAGAAGCTTCTGGATCTGGATCAAGGCAGGCGATTTGCAAATCTAAGTCGATGGCTGCCTGTAACAGCATTCTTCCTAGTTGGCCGCCGCCTAATAATCCGATTTTGGGAAGTGAAGTAGACATAAATTCGAATTCAATGGGTAAAATTACGGCTTTTGTTTTACCTTTGGAAATTATTTACACCTCGAGAAAAAATATTCTTGTTGGAATCCAATTAAAGACCATGTCAAAAAGAAATTCTACGATTATCGCTTTTATATTGCTTGCTATTGCGAGTCGTTTATTGATTTTAGCCGGACCAGGTTGGGCTAACTTCTCACCTATGGCATCTATGGCCCTTTTTGTTGGGGCGTATTTACACAATCGCAAGCAAGCGATAGCTTGGACTTTATTAGCGGTTTGGGGATCGAATTTGATCCTGAATAACACGTTATATGATTCCTTTTTTCCTGGGTTCTCCTTCGGAATTGACGCGGTTCACATGGGATTGTTTGCCTTGATCTCTTTATTGGGTCCAAACACGACGGCAAGCGCCTCTCGTTTCATCGGCACTAACTTAGCGGCAGCCATGGGATTCTTCTTCATTTCAAACTTCGCGGTTTGGGCAGGATCTGAAATCGCTTACAGTAAAGACATCACAGGATTAATGAACTGCTACGCTGCAGGTATTCCTTTCTTAAAAAATACGATTGCTAGTCAATTCTTATTCTCTGGATTGTTCTTCGGAGCATTTGAAGTATTGAAAAAACAAGTTCCAGCCTTGCGCTAGAATATAAAAGACATAAAAAAAGGGTCGGCTTGCAGATGCGAGCCGACCCTTTTTTGTTTATTCAATTCTAGTTTTTGTAGACCTTTCCGTCTTTCATCACAAAGTTTACCTTAGTCATCAATTTTACATCTGCCACAGGGTCACCAGGCACCGCAACAATATCTGCCACCTTTCCTACTTCGATGGATCCGATCAAATCACTTTGGCCTAATAAATCTGCTGCAGTGACTGTCGCTGATTTAATCGCCTCTAAAACAGGCATCCCTCCTTCATTCATCAGTACGAACTCATAGCCATTTTTACCATGGCCAAAAACGCCCGCATCAGTACCAAATGCTATCTTCACCCCAGCCTTGTACGCTTTAGCAAAAGTTCCTTGAATAACTGGTCCAATAGCTGCGGCTTTCTTCGCCACCATTTCTGGGTAATAATTCGGAATCTTGGAAGAATCTGCTGAAGAACGTCCGGCAATTACCGTAGGCACATAATAAGTCCCCATCTTTTTCATCAATTCCATTAGCTCTTCGTCCATGAACGTTCCATGTTCAATAGAGGTAACGCCGCCTAAGATTGCGCGCTTCATACCTTCTTTTCCATGGGCATGAGCGGCTACCTTATACCCGTAATCTTTCGCCGTTTGAACGATCGCGCGTATTTCTTCATCCGTAAATTGGGCTCCTGAACCATCTTTGGCATAACTCAATACACCGCCAGTTGCCGTGATTTTAATTAAATCAGAACCTTCCTTGTAGCGTTGACGCACCGCTTTCGCCGCATCTGCTACTCCATTCACCACACCATCTTCAGGACCCAAATCCTTTTTGAATGTTTCATTAATTCCATTCGTGTCATCCGCGTGACCACCGGTAGTTCCGATGGTAACACCCGCCGTAAAAATACGTGGACCTTCAACCAGACCTTTGTTAATCGCATTACGAAGACTAATCACTACATGGGTGCCTCCTAAATCACGTACCGTTGTGAATCCAGCCATCAAATTTCTTTTAGCGTACACTAAAGCTTGATAAGCCACATCACCTGGATTCTTCACAAAGCGATCTAAATAGGCGCCTGGATTTGTTTCTGATTCAAGATGCACGTGTGAATCGATCAAGCCCGGCATCACCGTTCTGTCTTTCAAATTGATCACGACATCTCCTTTTCCAGGACTCATAAAGCCATCTGAAACGGCAACAATTTTCTTTCCTTCCACTACAATCGAACGGTTCTTCAAAACCGTTTGCGTTTTCACGTCAATCAAAGAACCGCAGTGTAAAATGGTCTTTTGGGCAAAACCAGCGAATGCTAGTAGGCTTAAGCCCAGGGTCAATACTTTTTTCATAGTTTAGATGTAATTAAGGTTGAAACATGTTTCCAGAAACTTGGATAGCTTTTATTCACTACCGAAGGATCCAATAGGGTAATTTCTTTTTGCATGGCTACCGGAGCAAAAGCCATGGCCATGCGGTGATCGTCATATGTCTCGATGGGTTCGATCATCGATACGCTAGAGAAATCACCACGGACTTCATATTTGTGATTAGTTTGCACTTCTACTAAACTTGCCCCTAATTTCTTCAATTCATTCTGCAAGGCAAGCACGCGATCAGTTTCCTTCACTTTCAAGGACTCTAATCCCGTTAAGGTCAAGGAAATATTCTTGACTGCAGCTACAACGCAGATGGTTTGGGCTAAATCTGGGCAATCAGTGAAGTCCCAAGCTAATGAAGTTTGCGCAGGAATTTTGGTCAACAAATAACCACGGCCGGTATATGTACTTTTCACGCCTAAAGGCTCCATAATGGCTTTAATTTCCGAATCCCCTTGCAAGGAAGCTTCTTTCAAGCCCAACAATTCCAATGAGCTATCTTCGAATGGAGACAAAGCCACCATCGAATACCAATAGCTGGCACCAGACCAATCCGATTCCACGGCAAAAGGCTGCAAAGTGTATTTTTGAGTAGGAATTTCAATCGTACCGTTGGCCCAATCCGTCTTGGCCTGAATACCAAAATGCTTCATCTGAGCCAACGTCATCTCGATATAAGGCTTCGATCCTAAAGCACCCGTGATTTGCAATTTCAGACCTTCAGGCAGCAAGGGTGCCACCATCAAGATTGCCGAAATAAACTGCGAACTTACGTCTCCACGAATGGCGATTTCGCGATTGCCTTGAAATGAAAAACCATTTAATTGTAGCGGAGGATAACCTTCTTGATTCAAATAGGTAATATCAGCTCCCAGCGTTCTTAATGCATCCACTAAAATACCAATAGGGCGCTCGCACATCCGCGGTGTTCCTGTCATCTTTTTCGGGGTACCTGTCACCGCATAATAGGCTGTTAAGAAGCGCATCGTCGTTCCCGCATCTAACACATCTGCCTCCGCACCATTCTCGGACAACAAACGAATCATCGTTTGGGTGTCACGAGCTTCCGCTAAATTCGAGAGATTATCTAAAGATCCTTTCGCAAGGGCATTGATAATTAAGGCCCGGTTGCTCTCAGACTTAGAAGCGGGCAAAGGAATAATCTCCGAAAAAGAAGACGTGCGTGGAAATAACGTAATTTGACTCAAAACTAACCTGCGACTAACGCAATTTTAAAGTGACTAATGACAGAACGGCTAAGATAATTCCGACGATCAAAAAGCGAATAACGATTTTCGATTCGTGGTAATTTTTCTTTTGGAAATGGTGGTGCAGTGGCGACATCAAAAAGACGCGTCGCCCTTCTCCATATTTGCGTTTCGTATATTTAAAGTAGGCCACCTGGATAATGACGGACATATTTTCTATTAGAAAGATTCCACATAAGACCGGAATCAACATTTCTTTTCGAATAACAATCGCTAAAGTAGCGATTACTCCACCTAACATTAAGCTTCCCGTATCGCCCATGAAAACCTGGGCCGGATAGGCATTATACCAAAGGAATCCGATACAGGCCCCCACAAAAGCAGCACAAAAAACGGCGAGCTCCCCTGAGTTAGGAATAAACATCACATTCAAATACTGTGAAATCACTTTATTACCAGAAACGTACGCTAAGATGGCTAAGGCAATACCAATAATCACTGAAGTTCCAGCCGCTAAACCATCAATCCCATCTGTGATATTGGCGCCATTTGAAACGGCCGTAATGATGAAAATGACAACTAAAACGTATACTATCCACACATATTCATCTGGAATAAAGCTAGGCAATAGCATGTTATAATCGAACTGGTTATCCTTCATAAAAGGAACCGTTGTTACCAGTGATTTATGATCAATAAAGGTGCCATCGGTAGCAAACTCTCGAACCTTGATGTGCTGATTAAAATACATGGTTAAACCTACAATGATACCTAAGCCAATTTGACCTATCACCTTAAATTTGCCCGATAAACCCTCTTTATTTTTCTTGAATACTTTAATGTAATCATCTGCAAAACCAACCGCTCCTAACCAAATAGCTGAAGTCACCAAGAGCACAATGTACACATTCGTAATCTTCGAAAATAATAAGGTAGGAATCAATAATGACAACAAAATAATAAAGCCTCCCATCGTAGGAGTGCCTTTTTTTGCCATTTGGCCTTCTAATCCTAAATCCCGAATTTCTTCTCCGATTTGCAATCTTTGCAAACGGTATATCACGGATTTACCCCAAATCGCTGCAATACCTAAAGACGT
Organism: Aquirufa sp.; assembly: GCF_044239315.1. GTDB lineage: Bacteria > Bacteroidota > Bacteroidia > Cytophagales > Spirosomataceae > Aquirufa. Next base: position 77,697 of record NZ_JBIIBQ010000006.1, read on the forward strand.
AATGATCGCCGCAAAAGCACGGAAGGTGATGTATTGAAAAACACCGGCGCCCGGAATATTCAAGGTCTTGTCTAGGTATTCAAAGAGGTAATAAAGCATCTAAATGGATTTTAATTTATAAAATTGCAAAAATTCGAGGGGAATTCAAACTCAGCTAAAGGCCTCCCCAAGGACTATTTTATCATCAAAGTCATATTTCACACCCTGAATGTCTTGGTAGTTTTCATGGCCTTTCCCTGCCACTAAAATGATATCTCCTGCACCTGCTAATTCCCGAACCGCATAAAAAATTGCGTCTTTACGATCTGAAACGCGGTGCACCTTGGATTTTAACTCCACTGGAACACCTACCTCCATTTGGTCTAAAATCAATTCCGGATCTTCCTTGCGTGGATTATCAGAGGTTAACACCACTGAATCACTGTATTTTGCAGCTAATTCGGCCATAATAGGTCGCTTACCTGTGTCGCGATTCCCACCACAACCCACTACTGTAATGATTCTTTGAGATTTATCTCGAATCGTTTGAATTGTTTTCAAGACATTTTCTAAAGCATCTGGGGTATGGGCATAATCCACTATCCCCATTTTATTTTGAGATCCCGCTAATTGCTCAAACCGGCCAGGTGCTGTTTTAAGGGCCGAAATCTGCACCAATACTTCGTGTGATTCTTCGCCTAATAAGAGTGCCGCCGCATAAATTCCCAATAAATTATAAGCGTTAAAAGTCCCTATTAACTGTGCGTGCACTTGCTGGTGGTCGATCTCTAATTGCAAACCGCCCACGCCGTTGCTGATAATCTTCGCCTTAAAGTCTGCTGCGTTTAATAATCCGAAACCGTATTTCTTTGCTGCCGTGTTTTGTAACATCACCATTCCACGCTTGTCATCTACGTTTGTTAACGCGAAGGAAGATGCGGGGAGGGCGTCGAAGAAGCCTTTTTTGGCCTTAATGTATTCGTCAAAAGTCTCGTGGAAATCTAAATGATCGCGGGTAATATTCGAGAAAATGGCACCTGAAAATTGCACACCATGAATACGTTTCTGAACTACCGCATGAGAACTCACCTCCATAAAGGCATGACTACAACCCGCCGAAACCATATCCGCAAGCAAGGCATTTAAACTCAAGGCATCCGGCGTCGTGTGCGTCGAAGGAATGACCTTGTCTTCAATCTTATTTACCACCGTCGAAATCAATCCACACCGATGACCCAAACGCTTAAACAATTCAAATAATAAGGTAACGGTGGTCGTTTTTCCATTGGTACCCGTTATCCCCACTAACTTTAATTTCTTCGAAGGATGACCAAAAAACTCAGCCGCTGCCTCCGCTAAAGCCTCATTTGAATCAGCAACTTGAACACATTGTACATCTGATGGGACATTTGATGGTCGTTTTTCTACCACCCAAAAGGTGCAGCCTTGCTCATATACTTGAGGCAAAAAAGAATGACCATCCACCTGCGTTCCAGGAATGGCAAAAAATACGGAACCGGCAGTTGCTTTCCGGGAATCAAAGCACAAATTCTCAATGTCAACACCTGGAAATAAAGAGATTTGAGCCATATTAATGCAATTGTATAAAGACTAAACTGTTTTTTGCAGCGGCAGAGCCGGCAGGAATAGATTGATTCGTTACCGTCCCAAAACCATTCGCCCGAACCTTCAAACCCTTATTTTCTAACGCAAACAAGGCATCGCGTAAATTCATCCCCACCACATTAGGAACCGTCTTAGGAGTCATGGTGATCGCTTGATTTTTCACCGTTTTCTTCTCCAAATTAAAGTTCAACCACTGTCCATTTTCTTCCACTTTAGGTAGGCCTAATCGGGAGAATAAGATGTTTTGATCGCCTGGATGGATGGTATGTGCTAATTTGTTTTTATTCAATGAATCAGGCAAATAACCCCGTAGTGTTTGCTGCAATTTCATGTCGCGCAAATAAATTCGGTCAGAAATCTCCTTAAATACAGGGGCTGTTACTTGGCGTGCATACGTTCCCTCTGCACTTCCCTTAGGCTCATCCACGGCGATAATCATGGTATACTTAGGATTCTTCACTGGGAAATAGCCCGCAAAGGTGGTGTAGTAATTTCCTTTTCGATAGCCTTTGGCTCCCGTAACCGTTCTTTGAGCAGTACCTGTTTTACCAGCGATGCCATAAACCGAACCCTTAATATTGTTAGCTGTTCCTTTCGTCACAACACCCTCTAACATAATTTTCAATTTCTGTAAGGTCTCCGGCGAACATAAAGGCTTCGAGTCACGAATTTGTGAAGCAGTAAAATCTGTTACCACTTCATCACCCCGAGTAGCCTTACTTACCACAATAGGCTGAATCCAATACCCATTGTTCGCAATAGCATTATAAAAAGCTAAAATTTGTAATGGAGTATATTGAGTCGAATAGCCTACTGAAGACCACAATAACTGCAATCCATCCCATTTAGAAGGTACAGGGAAAACGGGTTTTCGACTAGGCTTCAACTGAAAGTCCAAGGATTCAATCAAATGGTATTTCTTCAAGTAATTGTAAAACTTCTCATTATTCGATGTACCAAAAGCCTCCTGAACCAGCTTCATCGTTCCCACATTAGAGGAACTTGTAATCACTTGCTCTAACGATATCGTACCTAATGGGTGGGAGTCTGACATGACCCCATTGTACAAACGAAATTTACCATCACCTGTGTTCACCATCTTAGTCAGTGGGTAATTCTTTTCCTCTAATACCGCCATAATGGAAGGCAATTTAAATACCGATCCAGGGTCGCGTGCCTCTAATAATGCATAATTATAGGTTTCAGAATATCCGGTGGGCGAAAGGGGATTAGCCGCAATATTCGACAAGGCCTTAATTTTACCTGTCGAGGTCTCCATCACGATCGCCACAGCGTAATTTCCCTTAAAGATTTTCATCCCATTTAAAAGGGCAGATTCCACTATCTCTTGGATATTTATGTCTATCGTAGAGTGCAAGTCCACGCCAGCCACCGGCAGCTTAGGCTCATCGCCAGGCTCTGGACGCCAGGTATTATTATCCATTTTCTCATACATGCCCTCTCCAAATTCTCCCCTTAATTCTTTATCAAAACTATTTTCAATTCCAACACGGCCTTTATCACGCAAATCTTTTAAGTATCCAACAGTTCTATATGCCATTTGGCCAAAGGGTGCGTAACGCACATTAATTTTATCAAAAACAACCCCCGATTGATTCGATGTTTTCGCATCCTTAAACAATGGGAAACTCAATACCTTCTTCTTTTCTTGGTAATCCAATAGGCGATTATTCAAGAGCAAATACGTTCGACCACTGCGTCTGGCTGCCGCTATTTTTTCCTTGTATTCATCTGCTGTGCGATCTTTAAAGAAATTAGAAAGCGCCGCAGCTAGACCATCAATGTGCTGCTTGTAAAACTCATCTGCTTTCGCGTTCCCTGTCAATACAGACGGGTCCATCCCTAAACGATATTTAGGCAAAGTAGTAGACAATAAACTACCATCATCTGAGTAGATATTTCCTCGGGTCGCCTCGATTTTTCGCTTCTTTACATAGGTAGCCATTGCCTCCGACCGAAATCTGGGTCCTTTCAAAACAACCACCTTATACAAACTGAATAGCAGGTACAAGAAAACAGCCAAAATGATAATAAAAAACGTGTAAAAACGTCTTGTAATTAAGCCCCGAATATTAGGTCTTTTCTCTTTAGCCATTACTTATCTTTGTCTACTTTAATGATGATTTTAGTAGGAGGAATCGTGCTTACACCTATTTGATAACGTCTTAAGGTTTCTTCCAAATTACTTTGCTTACTTACCTTCATGTACTCCGCTTTTTGCGTTGTATAATCAGCTCGATCCTCTTCTAACGCACTTTTTTCCTTCTGTATTTGATGTAGTTTACCATCCGCTAACATCGAATAATAGATATTTACGAGGGTCAAAAAGGCTACGAAAGCAATTCTTTTCACCCACATGACTGGCAGCTCACCGCCCGTGAAATAATCGATATTGAAGATGGAATCAAAGATCCCCTCTTTTTTAGGTGATGAAATTCGCTTAGCCCCTTCCTCCTTTGGTTCGATCGGTGTTGCCATATTATAATTTAGACGCTATTCGTAGTTTAGCGCTTCTTGAGCGCGGGTTTAATTTCAATTCTTCTTCAGAGGCGGTGATTGGTTTGCGAATCACAGACTCCAAGGGGCGGTGTACCACCCCGTACAAATCCTTATCCTCTTTCCCTTGCACATTTCCGGCTTTGATAAAATTCTTCACCAAACGATCCTCTAACGAGTGAAACGACATGATGACTAATCTGCCTTCTGGCTTCAAAACCGCCGGGGACTGTACTAAAAATTCTTCGATGACGGCTAGCTCTTGATTCACTTCAATTCGAATCGCCTGAAAGACCTGAGCGAAGTATTTAAACTCCCGGTGTTTAGGAGCTAATTTATTCAAAATTTCTTTAAATTCCTGCGTGGTCTCTAGGGCTTTTCTGGTCCGGGCTTGAATAATAGCTTGGGCCAAAGTTCGGGCATTCTTCACTTCCCCATACATTCCCAAAATGCGCTGTAATTCCTCCGCAGAATATGTATTCAATAATTCTGCAGCAGTCATGGATGCCGAGGGACCCATCCGCATGTCCAAAGGCCCATCAAAACGAATTGAAAATCCTCTTTCAGGGGCGTCCAATTGAAAGGATGACACCCCAAAATCCGCTAAAATTCCATCCACCTGTTTAACGCGATGTAAGCGTAAATATTTTTCTAAGTAGCGAAAATTTGCCGTGATTAGCGTTAAGCGATCATCATCGATCTTTTCTGCTTGCTCCCAGGCATCCGGATCTTGATCAAAAGAAAATAACCTGCCTTCCGGACCCAGCTTCGCTAAAATAGCTTTCGAATGCCCGCCTCCTCCAAAGGTCACATCCACATAGGTTCCCGAAGGATTTATGTGTAAACCATCGATGCATTCAGGCAACATGACGGAGGTATGGTAGGTGTTTTCTGGCATAATTTTGGACGAAAACAAAAATACAAATTATCCCTCGGCTATGCCACCAATTTGCGAATTTGTACCCGTTTTTTTTGTGGCAAGTTTCGAACGCGTATCTTTGCCCAAACGCCATTTATATTCTTGTATGAAAAAGACTTTGTTTACACTCTTATTTGCCCCCTTATTGAGCCTTGCTCAGGTGCCTGTTTCAGGAATTTGGCGAGCAGAAATTTCTACACATGGAGGAGCTCTACCGATACATTTCGAAATAAATGCCGGCTCTAAATCCGGTAATCTAGATATCAAATTGATCAATGGAGCCGAAAAATCTACTCTTGGTGAATCGTATTTTAGAGCTGATTCTCTTGTCATTCCATTCGACCTGTACGACGCTGAACTTGTATTTAGGGTAACAAAAACGACTGAGATGAGCGGGTTTTTCGTCAAAAAAAGAAATGGCAAAACGGCTTATCGCCTGGCCATTTCTGCACTTGCTGGCGAGACAGACAGATTTACAAACCTAAAACCTTCCAGTGTAAAGGTAAGCGGCAAATGGATGGCAGATTTCTTTAGTGATGCCACAAATCACAGCCCTGGCGTGGGAGTCTTCGAACAAATAGGAAACAAGGTGACCGGGACTTTTTTGCGTACCTCTGGCGATTACCGGTTTTTACAAGGAAATGTCAGTGGTGACAGTTTATTTCTAAGCTATTTCGATGGTAGTGGTGTCAACATGTTAAGAGCAAAAGTAAACGGAACGCATTTTACTGGCCGATATACTTCTGGATTAAGTGTGGTAAGAACAGTGGAAGCGACATTTGATCCAAATGCAGCCTTACCTGATCTGAAGAAATTAAGCTTCCTAAAACCTGGTTACGATCGAATCGATTTCAAATTACCCACCACATCAGGTGAGTTAATTAGTTTACAAGATGAGCGCTTCAAGAATAAAGTGGTCGTTATTGAATTAATGGGATCTTGGTGCCCAAACTGTTTGGATGAATCCAGGTATTTGTCTCCCTTTTACAATAAATACAAGGATAAAGGAGTAGAAGTGATAGGTCTTGCTTTTGAAAATTCGGCAGATTTGGCGATTTCAGGTCCGAAAATCAATAATTTCCAAAAGAAAATCGGTATCAGTTATCCCCTCCTATTTGCAGGCACGGCAGAGGATAAAACCATTGCGCAAGTGCTACCGATGCTGAGTAAAATGAACGGCTATCCAACCACTTTTATCATTGATAGAAAGGGAATCGTGAGAGAGATTCATACCGGTTTCTCAGGACCTGGTACCGGAAAATATTATGCGGATTGGATCTCAGATTTTGAGCAAACTGTTCAGAGCCTTTTAGCTGAAAAATAATGAGAGTTCTCGCCTTACTTTGTTTGATTTCTTTGACAGCTCAGGCTGAAAAACCTTCCGTAAAAAAATGGATGACACCACTAGCCTTGGGAATTGCTAGTGGCATTACCTACAACCCATTTGCAAAGCAGATTCAATCAAACATAGTGGCGCCTGGAAAATTAACGCCTTTAGATGGATATATTCAATATGGTCCTGCTGCCCTGTATGTGGGCTTGAATATTGCCAAATTTAAAAGTACGGAGGCTGCTTTTGATCAGGCAGGGGTTTTTCTTATTGGGACGGGAATTTATGCGGCAACTACGTATGGATTAAAAGCGGCCATCACAGAACCAAGACCCGATGGATCTGCAAAAACTTTTTCCTCTGGACATACCGCGACTGCCTTTTTCGGGGCGACCGTTTTAGCACATGAGTACATGGATACCCATCCTGAATTGGTCATTGCTGGGTATACGCTTGCAGCTGCCACTGGCGCTTTACGCATCGCGAATAATAAACATTGGGTAACAGACGTGTTGATGGGATCCGCGATAGGTATTGCTTCGGCAGAATTAGCCTATATTTTATACCCGAAAGTGCGTACTCATTGGCAAAAACTGAATCGATTTACCTTGACTCCTCAAGTATCACCAGCGTATTACGGTGCGAGTGTGACTGTTGGTTTTTAATGCAAAAGTAAATAGAGTCCTGCACCTGCGAAATACCCCACTAAGGCAAGAAAGCCTATTTTTTTCAGGTACCAGCCAAATTCGATTTTCTCCATTCCCATCACGGCAACACCTGCCGCAGAACCAATAATCAGGATACTACCACCCGTTCCAGCACAGAAAGCGAGGTATTCCCACATCGCGTGATCCATAGGAAAATCGGTTAACGAATACATCCCCATTGTAGCCGCGACTAACGGTACATTATCTACCACCGCAGAAGCTAAACCTATGATGGTGACAATTAGGTTTTGGTTACCTAAAGTTTGAGCTAACTGATCTGAAAGTGCATGTAGATAACCAAAAGATTCTAAACCTCCTATGGCTAAAAGTATTCCTAAGAAAAAGAGAATGCTAGACGTATCTATTTTAGTTAGTGCGTATCCCACACTTAAGTGTTTTTTAGCTGCTTCGTCCTTTTCTGAATGCAATAGTTCAGACAAAATCCAAACCAATCCCAAGGCCAACAAAATACCCATATAAGGGGGCAAATGGGTGAGAGACTTAAATACAGGAACGCCTAATAAGGAACCTGCGCCAGCGAAAAGCATGATTTTTCCATCTCTTTGCTCTTGTGATGTTAATTGCTCAGTGCCAAGCGGCTGACCGATCGTCTGGTTTTTCAAGACATAGGATGCCATGCCTAAAGGCACCACTAAGGAGACTAAAGCAGGTAAGAATAAGACCTGGATGATTCCTAAGGCTGATATTTGGCCACCTATCCACAACATTGTAGTCGTGACATCACCAATGGGCGACCAAGCACCACCAGCATTCGCGGCGATAACTACTATACCGACAAAATACTTGCGGGTTTCCTTATTGCTTATCAACTTCCGTAACAAGGTGACCATCACAATCGCAGTGGTCAAATTGTCCAATACAGCGGACATAAAGAAGGTGATCAAACCCACTATCCAAAGCAGCTTAATCACCTTATCTGTTTTAATCAATCTCGAAACGAAATAAAATCCTTGATGGGCATCCACTAATTCCACCAGGGTCATCGCACCTAACAGGAAGAACAAAATCTCCGAAGTCGAAGCTAAGTGATGACCTAATTCCGTAGTTGAACCTGTTGAAATCGCATACATGGTCCACACTAAAACGCCTGTAACTAATGCAGAGGCTGTCTTATTTATCTTCAAAGGATGCTCGAAAGCAATAGCTAAATAGCCTACAAGGAAGATAAGTATGGACGCAATTCCCATCTTATTTTAATTTAGCCACGGCCGCTTTGATGCGATCGCAAGCTTCTACTAGTTGCTCATCAGCTGCAGCAGTTGAAATACGCATACAATCTGGTGCACCGAAACCTGAACCAGCCACGGTAGCAACAAACGAATCTGCTAATAACCAAGAACAGAAATCATCTGAATCATTGATCATGGTAGTACCATCTGATTTACCGAAGTAATAAGAAATATCTGGGAAGGCATAGAATGCGCCTTCTGGCATATTCACTTTGAAACCTGGGATCTCGCGTAATTTCTCTACTACTAATTTACGGCGGCGATCGTAGGCCGCTTTCATTTCGTAAGCATGATCCAAGCCTCCGTTAAAGGCAGCCACTGCCGCTTTTTGAGCGATAGAGTTCGTCCCTGAAGTCACTTGACCTTGTAATTTTTCGATACCGTCTGCGATCCATTTCGCTGCAGCAATAAATCCAATTCTCCAACCAGTCATCGCATGGCCTTTCGCTACCCCGTTTACCGTGATAACGCGCTCTTTGATTTCTGGAATAGAACCGATCGAGAAGTGACCACCTTGCGTGAAGTTGATGTACTCGTAAATTTCATCCGCTAGGACATAAATATTTTCATGACGCGCTACCACGTTCGCGATATCACGTAATTCTGATTCTGTGTAAACCGATCCAGTCGGATTGTTAGGAGATGCGAACATCACCATCTTCGTTTTAGGCGTGATGGCTGCTTCGAATTGCTCTGGAGTCACTTTGAAATTGTTATCAAAAGCACCTTGTACGATGACCGAAGTTCCTTCTGCAAGTTTCACCATCTCTGAGTAAGAAACCCAATAAGGAGAGAAGATGATTACTTCGTCGCCTGGGTTAATTAAAGCTGCAATCGCGTTTGCTAAGGAGTGTTTTGCCCCGGTGCTCACGACGATGTTTTCAGAACCCCACTCCAAGTTGTTATCACGCTTTAATTTATTCGCAATTGCCATGCGCAAGTCAGGATAACCAGCTACGGGTGAGTACCCGTGGAAACCATCATCAATCGCCTTTTTCGCTGCCTCACAGATGTGAGCAGGTGTTTTAAAATCTGGCTCTCCTACAGAAAGACTGATTACTTTGTGACCTTGGGCTGCTAATTCACGCGCTTTTTTGGTCATCCCTAACGTAGATGATTCTTCTAATGCTTGAATTCTTTGGGCTAATTGTGCTTGTGACATGGTATCTAGAAACGAATATTTGTATATAAAAACGGTAGCAAAATTACTTTTTTGCGAACGGATAAGCTAATAAAATGTGTAAAAATTAGGCTGTAATGCCTTGTGCCAAAACCGCGTAGGCCCCTTTCTTGTTCTTCAACAATTCTTCATGGGTGCCGCGTTCGATGATTTCGCCTTTTTGGACGACTAAAATCTGATCCGCATGTTGAATTGTAGATAAGCGATGGGCTATCACTAGCACGGTGCGGTTCTCCATCAAATGATTTAGTGCTTCTTGTACAAGTTTTTCGGATTCATTATCTAATGCACTAGTCGCTTCGTCTAAAATTAAAATAGGTGGATTTTTGAGAACGGCGCGGGCGATGGAGATGCGCTGTCTTTGGCCACCTGATAATTTAGACCCTCGATCCCCTATCACCGTTTCATATCCCTCCGGATTCGCAACAATAAAATCATGCGCATTCGCGATTTTCGCTGCCGCTTTCACTTCTTCTAACGAGGCTTCCGTCCCAAAGGCGATGTTATTGAAAATGGTATCGTTAAATAAGACAGATTCCTGGGTTACAATACCCATTAAGCCTCTTAAGTCGTCCAAAGGAATGTTCTTCAAGTTCACTCCATCTAACGTAATTTTCCCCGTTGAAGTATCGTAAAAGCGGGGCAGTAAATCCGCAAGTGTAGACTTTCCGCCTCCTGAAGTTCCCACTAGGGCAATCGTCTTACCTCTTGGAATATCAAAACTAATTTTTTGAAGGATTGAGCGACCTTTCACATATTCAAAACCAACATTATCAAAGGAGATCTTATCTTTAAATTCTTTCACGGCAGTGATAGGCTCTTCCGCTACAATTTCTGATGGTGTATCTAGGATTTCAATAATGCGATCTGCAGAAGCCATTCCACGTTGAATGCCGCTAAAAGCATCGGCAATGGATTTAGCAGGACGCATGACCTGAGAAAAAGTAGCAATAAAGGCAATAAAGGTGGAAGCTGACAATTCACCTTCTCCACTGATTACCAAACTACCTCCGTACAACAAAATGCCTGTCAGAACGAATACCCCTAAAGTTTCAGAGGTAGGTGACGTTAATTCTTGCCGAAAAACCATCTTCAAAAGTGAATGTCGGTACCGATCATTGCCAGCTCTAAAGCGGGCATCCATCATTCTCTCCGCCCGAAATGCCTTCACCACACGCATCGCCCCAAATGTCTCATCTAATAAACTAATGATTCCACTTAAGTGCTGTTGTACCTCTGATGCTGCACGTCGTAATCTTCGCGAAATGGTGGCTATAACTGAACCTGAGAGTGGTAATATAATCAGAGAAAACAAGGTTAATTTAATGGACATACTTGCCAGAAAAACAAAGAACAAAATCAAAGTAAATAGCTCTTTAAACGTGGCAGTAAATGCGCGACCTATACTATTTTCCACTTCTTGCACATCGGTGGTCAGACGAGACATTAAGTTTCCTTTTTTCTGCTCTGTGAAATAGCTTAAATCTAAACGGATGGCACGTTCAAAAACGGCTTGGCGTAACGAAAAAATGGTATCCGCTTCCACCCTTTTGAGAACTCGTTGAGAGAAATAACGGAAAAAATTCGCCAAAATCACTGAAACCAAAATAGCTCCGCAGGCATATTGCAGCGCTCCAATTCGACCAAAATTCTCCAAAGCACCATAAAAATAGTGATTGAACACGAAAGAGAAATAAGAAGGCGTTAGCGAAAAAGCGGGTAGCACACGGTAAATCTGCATGTTTTCCGGAGCTGACTGATTGAACAAAACATTCAAAAGAGGAATCAGCAAGGTAAAATTTAGAATGCCAAACAAACTCGCTAGTAAGGAAAATCCGAAGTATGGAAAAACATACTTACGGATCGAAACGGCATAGCTTAGTAAGCGAAAATATGTTTTCAATGCGGCTTTTTATCAAAATTTTGGTCAAATTACGACAATTTTCAGAAACTACTCCGAATGTCACCCTTAATTTCCATTGTGATGGCCACCTATAACGGGGAGAAATACCTCCGGGAACAGGTGGACAGCCTGCTCTTGCAAAGCTATCCTTATTTGGAATTTATTTTTGTGGACGACGCCTCGACAGACGGGACTCTTACTATTTTGCGCGATTATGCCGCTCGTGATTCGCGCATTCAGCTCATAGAAAACTCCGTTAATCAAGGCTATCGCAAAACGTTTGAGAAGGGCATCTTAAAAGCTAAAGGTGAATTCATCGCCTTATCTGATCAGGACGATTATTGGCTACCTTCAAAAATTACTGAACTAGCCAACTCAATTGGTGATTATTCCTTGATTTATTCCGACTCAGCGTTAGTGGATGATTCTGGCAAATTTATAGGCAAAAAAATGTCTGACATTAAGCGCCAAATAGCTTATAGCAGTCCATTAATGTACACTTTTGGAGCTTGGGCTCCTGGACATAGTATGTTATTTCGAAAGGATTTGCTTCACTTTGCCTTGCCCGTAGTTGATTACGTAGCGCATGATTATTTAATTGGATTTGCAGCCACCTGTGCTGGAGGAATCACCTATCTGCCTAAATCTCTCGTTCATTATCGTCAGCATGCCACTAATACCATAGGGGCAAATTTAAAGAATGCTACAAAACCTTATAAAACGAAAAAAGAGCGTAATCATCTCATCAATTTGCGTCTACAGCTTATCTACGAAAGATGCCCAGAAGGTGATGATAAAGTGATATTAAAAAACTTTGCACAAGCTTGTGCGGGTTATTCGATAAATGATAGAATCAAGCGTGTAATCATTTTAATGAAACACCACCGTGCGATGCTAGCCTACAAAGGGAAATCTCCATTGGGCAGTTTCCTATATAGCTTCAAACTTCTAATTTCAATTTACTAAAAGCTATTTTCTAAACGGAAGACTCAGGCGGTAATACAGATTTTTCAACTGAACTGTCACAGGAATCGGACGTTGTTCTAACGGACCATCAAAACGGTCGCCTCTTCTTAAATAATACTTCGACAAGGTAGACGAGGTCATTCCCCATTTGCGAATAAACTGGTAATATCCCTTATTCTGCTTCACTCGTTTCACGGAGATGGATCCAAAATGATACACTCTACTCCGAGAAATCCCCTTAAATAAACGAACTCCCGCCTGCCAGCATTTCATCGAAAAATCGGGATCTGAATACATCCCAGGGGTGAATTCATTCGAATAACCTCCTACCTTTTCCCACAAAGAACGGTGAACCACATTAGGTGGCCAAGTCGCTCCCTGCCAATCGTGGAAAGGTAATGAATTATATGTTTCTAATAATCTCGCCTCTTCGAAAGTGGCAATCGAACGACCGAAATCAGCCTGAATGGAGCAAGCACTCTGAGCTTTAGGCTCGATGGCTGTAGCGGATAAAAAGAATTCTGTATGTCCTATTTTCAGGATCTCCTCCTTCAGAAAGCCATCCCAATTAGGCAGCACGTACATATCATCATTCAAATACAAGAAATAATCTGCACGTGCTAGCTCCACCATCGCGTTCATCGCATAGCAAACGCCCACGTTAATGGAACTATAAGAAAATGCGATATCTTTTTGTGATTCAACCCACTCTTTCGAACCATCGTTTGATTCATTCAGATGCAAGACGATTTCATAGGATGTTGTTGAATGTTTTCTGATCGCCTCCACGCATAATTGTAAATAGGCTAAATTATTCCAAGATGGAATGAGGATGGAGAAATAGGGCTTTTGGGGCGCCTTCGCAGCAGGGAAAAATTGAATCGACTCTTCCATTACAGCAGGCGGTAATTTTTATATTCCCCAACACGGTAACCCGTTAGGTCCTCGATTTTCTGTAAGATTTTACGACGCAGGCTCATTTTCATCTCTAATTCTATTGGATCGAAATAGAAAGGCCAGTTAGAAAGGGCCACGCGATCCGCCATCACGGCCGGGTGTGTACCCTCAAAACGGAAAAGTCGCTCTGCATTACCATAATCAAACTGATAATCTGCTGGAACATTTTCTGCTAACCAAGCATCTTCATGGTAGAATTGAGTAAAGTTTCGCACCTTATTATTCAGTCCTTCGGGCGGTTTTACCCAGCCATAATGGTTGATGTAAGCGGGAATCAGCTTCACTTTCATCTTGTTGCCGTCCTTTCTGAAACCCTGCGCATCTTTGTAGGAATGAACACCTGGGTGCATTTTCACCACCCGAATTTCTCTTCTGTACCAGCGTCTTGACACCGCCACATGCTGATAAGATCCATAGAAATGTCGATAATGGAAAAGCAATCCTTCGACGTTATCATTCCTTAAGTTCGCTTCCATCGCTGCTTTAACGATAGGCAGATCAGCCTCGTGGACACATTCGTCGCCCTGAATATAGAAAGCCCAATCGATGTCTTTGGAAATTGCCTGAAGCGCTTTATCCGTTTCTAAGGCAAAAGTCGCTCCACCCTCGCGTTTCGTATCATCCCAAACCGTCTCCACAATCTTGATTTTATCCGAAGGAATACCTTGAATTAAGGCCAAAGTATCATCTTCTGAATTGCCTACTGCCACTACAAATTCATCGCAGAGGGACAAAATAGAGGTGATAGCTTCCACGATCGCATAATCGTTCTTCACCGCATTTCGAATAAAGGTAAAGCCCGCTATTTTCATCGATCGTATTTCACTTGAATACCGTGGTATTTCGATTGTTCTACGTAATCTTTACGCAATGGATGACCTTCCCAGTCCTCTGGAAGCAATATTCTACGTAAATCAGGATGACCCTTAAATTGAATTCCATAAAAATCAAAGGCTTCGCGCTCATGCCAATCCGCTGTTCTCCAGACAGATGAAACAGAAGATACAGTGGGCTTTGATCGATCTAAGATCACGCGCAAGTGAAAGGTTACGTGATTTGGGATCGAATACAGAGTATAAATGACTTCCATTTTCCCTGCTTCTGGGCCTTGATCGATGGCTGTCAGACAGGAAAGGGAATCAAAATAGGTAGACGGATTCTTCCAAAGAAACTCGCAGACAGGCAAAATATGCTCAGCCGGTAAGGTCAAACGCCCCATATCCTCTTCCCATTCGGCTTCGAATTTGAATTGCGTTTGAACTAAATCTTTGATCGATATTAAATCCATCTTATTTATTTAAGGCAGCTAGAATACGCTTAGGCACCACTAAACTCTCTTGATTAATCTTTTGCTGTAATTTAATGATCCCGCCTAACAAGGCTTCTGGACGCGGTGGGCAACCGGGAACATACACATCAACCGGAATGATTTTATCCACCCCTTTTACTACGTGATACCCGTGCTCCCAATAAGGTCCGCCACAATTTGCACATGATCCCATGGAAATCACATAACGCGGTTCTGGCATTTGTTCGTAGAGACGGCGGATGCGATCAGCCATTTTAAAGGTCACGGTTCCGGCCACAATCATTACGTCAGATTGGCGCGGGGAAGGCCGAGGAAACACCCCAAAACGATCTAAATCATAACCAGAGGCAAAAGCCTGCATCATTTCAATCGCGCAACACGCTAAACCAAAACTCATCGGCCAAAGCGAACTCGCCCGAGCCCAATTAAATAAATCCTCTACATTGCTCAACACAAAGCCATCGGATTCAAATTCTTGGTCTAAAAAACTCTTCATGTTTGGGGGTATTTTCGCAATCGTTCTGTAAATATACCTAAATTCACAAAATTTTTCGTCTATGTCGCTCGCAGCTTTTTTCGATACTGATTTAGCCAAACTCCGTGGGATGACCCCCGCGAAGCTATCGCTATTGCAGACGGAACTCGGGATGTTCAACTACGGCGACTTGATTCAGTATTTCCCCTTCCGCTACGAAGACAGAACCCTGGTTCACCCCATCGGCTCGATAACGGACGATATGGACCATGCACAGTTCATCGGCCGAATTCGGTTCAAAGAAAAAATAGGCGCAGGCCACCGCCAGCGCATCGTTGCGCAAGTTTGCGACGCGTCAGGCTGCATAGAAATTGTTTGGTTTCAGGGAGTCAAATGGCTTGAAAAATCCTTAAACACCGGAGTCGACTACCTCTTTTACGGCAAGCCGACTAGCTTTAACGGACAACTTCAAATGACCCATCCAGAGATGGAGGTCTACAAAGGAGAACAAGCGACAGGGAAATATTTCCAACCCGTTTATCCCTTAACGGAGAAGCTGCGCAAGAAATACATCGACAGTAAAGCCATAGCCACACTGCAGAAAAACCTGTTAGAGATTGCATTTCCCTACATACGCGAAACCTTACCTGCAGAAGTCAATGCGCAGTTTAAGTTGATCTCAAAGCAAGAGGCGCTGTACCATATTCATTTACCCCAAAGCGAAAACTGGCTGCACCAAGCGAGAAGGCGACTGAAATTTGAGGAACTTTTTTATAATCAACTGCGACTGATTAAGCAGAATTTGATTCGCAAAGTGGCTTTCCCGGGTCAAGTTTTTTCTTCGGCGGCACTTTTAACCAAGTTCTACCAAGAGCACATGCCATTCGAATTAACGAATGCACAGAAGCAGGTGATTCGGGAGATTTTTGCTGACATGCGATCGGGTCAACAGATGAACCGTTTATTGCAGGGGGATGTGGGATCTGGAAAGACGATTGTGGCGTTTATTTCGATGCTTTTGGCGATTGATAACGGGACTCAGGCCTGCTTGATGGCGCCTACGGAGATTTTAGCAGATCAACATTACCAAGGTTTGAAGAAGTTCGCGGACTTATTAGGTTTGACGATTGCGAAGTTGACCGGCTCTGTGAAAAAGAAGGATCGAGTGGGACTGCACGAGGATTTACAGTCCGGTAAATTGCAGATTCTAGTGGGAACGCATGCCTTATTCGAGGATTCTGTTCAGTTCAAAAACCTGGGAATGTGCATCATCGATGAGCAGCACCGGTTCGGGGTAGCACAGCGGGCTAAGCTTTGGGATAAGAATAAGGAGTTTCATCCGCACATTTTAGTGATGACGGCGACGCCGATTCCACGGACTTTAGCGATGACACTTTATGGAGATTTAGATATTTCGATAATTAACGAATTACCCGTGGGTCGCAAGCCTATTCAGACTACACATCGCTACGATAGCCACCGCTTGCAGGTTTTCGGTTTCATCCAAAACGAGTTAAGCAAGGGGCGTCAGATTTATATCGTCTATCCGTTGATCGAGGAATCCGAAAAAATGGACTTCAAAGACCTGATGGATGGTTACGAGAGTATATCAAGAGCCTTCCCGGAGGTGCCTTTGGGCATTTTGCATGGAAAAATGAAGCCCGCGGACAAGGATATCGAGATGGCCCGTTTCGTGAAAAACGAAACCAAGATCATGGTGGCCACAACCGTCATCGAGGTGGGGGTAAACGTACCGAACGCTTCCATTATGATCATCGAAAGTGCGGAAAGATTCGGCTTATCCCAATTGCATCAGCTGAGAGGCCGCGTAGGTCGGGGTGCTGAACAGAGTTATTGCATCTTGATGACGGGCTATAAAATATCGGCAGATACAAAGAAACGCATCGACACCATGGTTAAAACGAACAATGGATTCGAAATCGCAGAGGTGGATTTGCAATTACGTGGTCCCGGGGATATTTCGGGCACTCGCCAAAGTGGCGCCATCGACCTGATGATCGCTGACCTCGCAAAAGATGGTGAAATTCTAAAGGTAGCTAGAGAAACGGCGCAAAAAATCTTAGAAGAAGATCCTAACCTAGAAAAGCCAGGCTACCAAATGATTCGCGAACAAGTACGTTCACAGCGCAAAGACACCACCAACTGGGCGAGAATATCCTAGTTTAAAGTAGGGTCATCTGGATAAGTGGAGAGAACTCTGAAATCACCCCCTTTGGCATACATAATCTTCCGCCACAACGACTCATGCGATTCATCAAAAACCAATTTATCATTCCCCGGATGCAAAATCCACGCATTCGACTTCACCTCACGCGCTAATTGCCCCGCTCCCCAGCCGGAATAGCCAATGAAAAATTTGATTTCATCAAATCCGATCTCACCAGCTACCACCTTATCGATTGCTACTTCGAAGCTTCCAGACCAAAAAATCCCCGGACCTATCAAGACCCCATCTGGAATTAAATCAGGTCTACGATGCACAAACTGCATAATCGTAGGATCCACCGGGCCTCCGGAATACAAAGGAACATCCTCCAGCACCTTCTCATCCACAAAAGAATCAAAGACAATTTCCTGCTTATTATTCAGCACTAAACCGAACGAATGGGCATTGGTATGCTCACAAAGTAAAATGACCGAACGATGAAACGACGGGTCCTCTAAGAAGGGCTCAGCTAACAAAAGCATGCCAGGTTCTAAATCCTCCACAGAATAATTCGGGTGCATAGCGCAGAAATTAGTAATTTTAAGAGATGATCAATCAGCTCTTCCTCTCTTTAGGCGGCAATCTAGGAAATACCCGGGAAATATTCGAGGGGGCCTACCCGCTTATTGAAAAAAAAATAGGAAAAATTTCGGTTTACTCCTCCATTTATCAAACCGAAGCCTGGGGTCCCATCCCACAAGCAGACTTTCTGAATCAGGTTATTTTAGTGAGTACGACCCTCCCTCCACAAGCCTGTTTAAAAGAAATGTTAGCGATTGAAAAGGAATTTTGTAGAGAGCGGAAAGAACGCTGGGGTCCTCGAACACTGGATTTAGATATACTTTATTACAGTGATGTAACGATTGCAGAGGAAGATTTAACCGTTCCTCACCCGCGGATTGCTGATCGTAAATTTATCTTGACACCTTTAGCGGAAATTGCGCCTTTTTATGTAGACCCGACTTCGGGGAAATCAATGGTGGAACTGCTAGACTCCTGCACAGATTCCAGCCAGGTTAATCGTTCTGTTTAGGAAATTTCCAACTCTTCGAGGTAACGCGCTCGTAGAACTTTTCGTACAAAGGAAGAATTTTAACAATGTCAAATTCTTTCGCACGCGCTAAGGCATTCGCCTTCATATTATCATGTAAAATAGGATCACTCAGCATCTTAATGGCATTCGCTGCCATATCGTTCACATCCCCTACCTCGCTAACAAAACCCGTGACACCGTGAATATTTACCTCAGGAATACCACCCGCATTCGAGGAAATAACCGGAACTTCGCAGGCCATTGCCTCTAGGGCGGCTAAGCCGAAACTCTCTTTTTCGGAAGTCAACAAGAACAGATCAGCCAGCGATAAAGCCTCCTCAATACCGTCCATTTTACCTAAAAAACGGACATCATTTTGCACCTCTAATTCACGACATAAAGCCTCGATGCCTGAACGTTCTGGACCATCCCCTATCAAGACTAATTTCGCTGGAATCTTCTTGCGAACGAGCGCAAAAACTTTCACAATATCCTGAATACGCTTCACTTTTCTAAAGTTCGAGGTGTGCATTAATAGCTTTTCGCCATTCGGACAAAGTGATTTCTTAAAGTGTTCGTGGGGACGTTTTTGGAACCGATTAAGATCAATAAAATTCGGAATTACCTCAATATGACTTAAAATCTCAAACTCATTATAGGTGTCATTCTTCAAACTCTCCGAAACCGCCGTGACGCCATCCGATTCATTAATCGAAAACGTAACCACCGGCTCGAAAGACGGATCACGTCCTACAAGAGTTATATCCGTTCCGTGCAAGGTTGTAATAACCGGCACGTGAATACCTTTGTATTTTAATATTTGCTTCGCTAAATAAGCCGCCGAAGCGTGCGGAATGGCATAATGAACGTGGATTAAATCCAACTTCTCGTTGATGGTCACATCCACCATTTTACTGGCTAATGCAGACTCATAAGGCAGGTATTCAAATAAAGGATAGGATGCCACAGAAACTTCGTGGTAGAAGATATTCTCGGAAAAAATATCCAAACGCGGGGGTTGCGTATACGTGATAAAGTGCACTTGATGACCTGCTAAGGCCAAAGCCTTACCTAATTCTGTCGCCACTACACCACTTCCGCCATACGTCGGATAACAAACGATCCCTATTTTCATGCCTTAAATTTAGCTGAAAGAATGTAAATTTGTGTTAAACAACTGATAACCTTTGAAAAATCTCGTCTTATTTGCTTCCGGTTCGGGTTCTAATGCCGAAAAAATTTTCGAACATTTCAAAGGTTCCGATCAAGTCCAAATCACCCACATTTACTGCAATAACCCTTCTGCAGGCATCATTCAGCGCGCAGAACGACTAGGTGTGCCATGCCGGGTTTTTGACCGAGAATCCTATAAGAACGGAACGGTGTTAAAAGAAGTTCAATCGCTACGAACAGATTGGATCATTTTAGCGGGTTTCTTGTGGTTAGTTCCTGCTGATTTCGTGAAGGCATTTCCACAAAAAATCGTCAATATTCACCCGGCTTTATTGCCTAAGTTTGGGGGGAAAGGCATGTACGGACATTTCGTACATGAGGCAGTTGTAGCAGCAGGCGAAAAGGAATCGGGGATAACTATTCACTACGTAAACGAGCACTATGATGAAGGTGCAACCATCTTCCAGAGCTCTTTCCCGGTGTTGCCGAGTGATACTCCAGAAGATGTTGCTAAAAAAGGTCAGGTACTCGAGCACCGCGATTTCCCTCGAGTGATCGAATCGCTTGTTTTACCAGCCTCCTCCTAAAACTCTGTACAAATTAATGGCGCGCATCCATTGATTACGCGATATTTCCAATAGTTCTAATTCAGATCTCAAGGCGTTTTGCTGGGCTGTTAATACCTCTAAATAACTGGCGTTTGCCGTTAAAAATAAGGTTCCTACGGTGTTGATTGCCCCTTTTGTTAATAATACCTCGCGTTGCTTCAGTTGCTGTTGGGTCTGTAAATAGGTCAAAGACTTTACCTGGGTATCCCATTCTAAATAACCTTTGACTAGGGCATTTTGGTAGGCTAAATCTTGCGCCTTCCAAGAGGACTCTGTACGCAACATCTCCGAAGTAATGGCTGATCTATTCAACCATGGCGCAGTAATTCCTCCCAATAATTGATAAGCCATCGACGCAGGTAGCTGGAACAAATAAGCTGGCTGAAAACCCTGTACACCTAAAATTCCAGAAAGAACAATGGAAGGCTTTAAAGCTAATGCAGCACTTTCTTTTGTTTCAAAAGCAGCCATCAGATTTAATTTTGCCTGTTTTACATCTGGTCTACGCCCTAATTGATCAATCTTTAAACGGGTAAACAAGCTGGTATCCAAAGCGCATTGAAACGGAAATTTAGATCGATGAATCGTTGCCGTAGGCTTATTTAAAAGGAATCGAATATCATTCTCTAACGTGGTGATTTGCTGCAACACATTGCCTTCTTGCGCGCGCGAGTTTAACCACTGCGCTTCCAATTGTTGGACGGCTGATTCATTGACCGAACCTGCCTCTTTTTGTACCTGGACTAATTCGAAGGCCTTACGCTGAATTTCAATATTGTTTTTCAAAATATCTAATTCTTTGTCTAAAGCGATTAACTGCCCATAGGAACTGGCTACGTCTGCCACTAAAGAAGTAATTAGCCATTGTTGGCCTGACTCAGTAGCTAAATAACGAAGGGCACTAGCCTTTCTTCTTTTAGCTAGCTTACCCCAAATATCCAACTCCCAACTCGACTGTAGACCGATTTGTAGATCGGGAAGATTTTTAGGAATAATTTGGTCATCGGTAATATTGGGAGAGAAATTGGTATCAAAATTACCTATACCATCCATGGTATATTTTCCAAATCGACGCATACTAGGTTGAACAATTCCATTGACGGCAGGTTTAAGCAAGCCTCTTTGGTAGCCAAAATCAGCCTTTGCCATCGCTAATTGCAGAAATCCAATCTTAATATCATTGCTTCTAACTAGAACCGAATCAATCAACTGCACTAATAAGGTATCTCGCTTCCAGCATTCCTGCACATCTGCTACCGACTTTTCCTCTTCAGGTTCTCGGTAAGTACCTAGTTCAGCTTGTAATTTGTACTGCTCTTTTATCAAACCTGAGGTGCATGAACCCAATACAAACACCAAACACAGGGCATATAAACTATTTTTCATTTGTAGACCATTTAGCCGAGAGTGTGGCGAAAACCACATACAATCCCGGGATTACCAATAAACCTCCTACCGTACCTAAAATCATTCCTCCAGCGGAAGCTGTACCAATTGTCCGATTACCGATCGCACCTGCGCCAGAAGCCAACATCAATGGAATTAAGCCCGCGACAAAGGCAAAGGAAGTCATCAAAATAGGACGCAAACGAGAGAATGCTCCTTCTTTGGCAGCCTCGATAATCGAGGCGCCTTCCTTCTGTTTCGCAATGGCGAACTCAACGATTAGAATGGCATTCTTTCCTAACAAACCGATTAACATCACGAGCGCGACTTGCGCATAAATATTGTTTTGCAAGCCGAATAGGTACAAGAATGCATAGGTCCCCATGGCTCCCATAGGTAGGAATAATAAAACAGGGAATGGCAATAAGAAGGATTCATATTGCGCGGCCAGCAATAGATATACGAATAACAAACAGATCGCAAAAATGAAAATGGCTTGATTACCCGCTAAATCTTCCTCCCGTGTCATGCCTGACCATTCTAGCGTATACCCACGCGGTAGGCTCTTCAAGGCTTGTGCACGGATAATATCCAAAACCGCACCCGAACTAAATCCAGGGGCAGGTTCGCCATTCACCATCGCCGAAGTAAACATGTTGTAACGCGTAAACTGCTCCGGTCCATAGACACGCTTCATCTTCACAAATGAAGAGTAAGGAACCATTTCGCCATCCTTGTTTTTGGCGTAAAACTTCAACACATCATCCGGATGCGCGCGGTAACGCGGATCCACCTGAACCATAACTTTGTACATTTGGCCAAAACGAATGAAGTTGGTAGCATAAAAACTACCCAACAAGGTCTGCAGGTTATCCATCGCAGGCAAGACATTAACTCCTTTTTGTGCAGCGGCTTCTTGGTCTACTTCCAACATGTACTGTGGAAAGGATGGGTCAAAACTCGAGAAGGTGTTTTGAATCTCAGGAACCTCATTTAATTTCTTAGCAAACTCATTCGCTACGCCAGCCAACTTCTGTAAATCCCCGGAACCTGTTCGATCCTGAATACGGAACTCAAAACCAGACGCATTTCCAAAACCTGGAACGGCCGGCGGCGGAAAAAACTGAATACTCGCATCCTTGATTCCATTCGTCTTTGAACGAATGATTTCCGTTAATTCGTCTACGGTTTCCTTACGCTCTTCCCAAGGTTTCAGGGTGATAATACCTGTACCATAAGAGGCTCCAGAACCATCGGTCAACAAACTAAATCCAGCCAAGGTAGAAAAGGACTCAATCGCATCTACCCCTTTAATCGATTTATAGACTTGATCCATCACACTTTCTGTACGCTCTAATGTCGCGCCAGCCGGAGTCGTCGCATTCACATACAATGTACCCTGATCTTCAGATGGAATAAATCCACTCGGAACGATGCCAGATAAAACGGCCGTACCCACCACAGATCCGAGTAAAATCAACCACATCAATAGACGCTTGCTAATCAAGACACCTACCCAAACCAAATATTTTTGAGCGATTTGATCATAGCGGTGATTGAAGGCATGGAAGAATTTACCCAGCCAGTTCTTCTGATTATGCTCCGGCTTTTTCAGAAGCAATACACAAAGTGCTGGCGTTAAGGTTAAGGCAGTTAAGCCAGACAAAGCAATCGATATCGCCATGGTTACCGAGAACTGTCGGAAAAACACACCGATCGGCCCTGAAAGAAACGCTACCGGAACAAATACGGCTCCCATCACCAAGGTGATCGCTAGAATCGCACCAGAAATTTCGTGCATCGCCTCTTGCGTGGCGGCCAAAACGGGCATGTCTTTTTCTTCCATTTTGGCATGGACCGCCTCCACGACGACAATCGCGTTATCCACCACAATACCGATGGCTAATACCAACGAAAATAGGGTCAATAAGTTAATCGAAAAACCGAAGGCCAACATAAACGCAAACGTACCTACCAAGGAAACGGGTACCGCGATAATCGGAACTAATGTTGCCCGCCAATCCTGCAAGAAGATAAACACCACCAAGGCAACGAGTAAAAATGCCTCCAATAAAGTCTTGATTACTTCCTGAATGGAGGCATCTAAAAAGCGGGAAACGTCATATGAAATGGTAAAACCCATGCCCGGAGGGAAGGTCGTTGTCTTTAATTCCCCTAAGCGTTTCTTCACATTGGCAATAACCTCCGCGGCATTAGAACCGGGACGCTGCTTCAATAAAATCGCAGCGGACGGTCGGCCATTTTCTTTTGAAAGCACATCATAATCCAGCGACCCAAATTCCACATCGGCTAAATCTTTCAAGCGCAAAATCTGCCCAGTCTCCGTCGCCTTAATCACTAAATTTTCATATTGAGCCACCTGCGTAAACTTCCCCGTATACCGCATGACATATTGCAAAGCTTGCGGATGTTTACCGGAACTCTCCCCAATTTTACCCGGGGCAGCTTCCACGTTTTGATTCCGCAAAGCCTGAACAACATCATCCGCAGATAATTTATAGGCAAATAAACGATCTGGATGCAACCAAATACGCATAGCGTATTCACGTGAACCCATGATATCTGCAAAACCTACACCATCAATACGCTTCAATTCTGAAAGCACATTGATGTCCGCAAAATTATAAATAAACTTCTCATCGATGTCTTTATCCTCACTCAAAAGATTCACATACAGCAACATACTATTCACCTCTTTCTCGGTGATTACCCCTGCTTTAATAACCTCTTCGGGCAATTCATCGAGCACAGTTTGCACACGAGTTTGCACGTTTACAGCTGCCACATCGGGATCTGTACCCACTTTAAAGTAGACTTGAATAATACTGGTTCCATCGTTTCCTGAAACAGACGTCATGTAAGCCATTCCAGCTACGCCGTTGATGGCGCGTTCGAGCGGTGTTACCACGGCTTTGGCACAAACTTCCGCATTTGCTCCCGTATACTTCGTGGTCACGGTTACCGCAGGCGGAGCAATATCAGGGAATTGTGTAATGGGCAATTGCTTCATAGCAATCACACCTAAAATCACAATAAAGATCGATACAACGATCGACAATACCGGTCGGGTAATGAACTGTTGGATCATCTTAAAGAGCTTTATATTCCGTTAATAATTGGCGCATCGGCTTGAAAGTCGACTTGATTTTTTGACCTTGTTTTACTAACTGGATACCCTCAATTAGGACGGTGTCCTTCGCCGAAAAACCCGATTTAACTAAATAAAAATGCGGAATGCGTAAGTCGGGGACAATACTTTTCATCTTGACAATACCACTTGCATCCTTGACGAACACGTAACTTTTCTCTTGAATTTCGAAAACAGACTTCTGAGGAATAGCCCAATAACCAGATACCTTCTTCGGTAATTGTACCTTTCCGGATGCTCCGTGTCGAAGTAACTTATTCGGATTTGAGAAACGCGCACGGAAAGCAATATTTCCTGTGTTTTTATCAAACTCTCCTTCGATGGTTTCGACTAAACCCTTTTGGGGATACATTTCGCCATTGACTAAAACCAAATCAACTGTAGCAGACTTATTAACCCCACCTTGATCACTAAATGCTAAGTACTCCTGTTCGGAAACGTTGAAATACGCATATACATTTTGGTTGTCCGAAAGGGTCGTCAACAAAGTACCTTCATCCACTAAACTTCCTCTTTTAAATGGCAAACGGTCAACAATTCCATCAAATGGTGCACGAATATTCGAATTTTCTACTTTTAATTCGGCGGCTTGGACATGGGCCCGTGCTTCTTCGCGCTTCGCCGCTAAACCGTCTACCTTCGCTAGCGAAATAGCTAATTGGTTTTTAGAAATGACATTTTTATCCACGAGCAAACGTGTATTGACTAAGGTCAATTCCTCCGCTTTTAACTCCGCAGATGCTTGACTAAGTACAGCTTTTGCTTGAGCTAAATCAGTTACATATTCCTGACTATTTATCGTGAACATGATCTGACCTTTTTTAACTTGTTTTCCTTCGTCAACTAAAATTCGATCTAGGTAGCCTTTGACCCGTGCACGAATCTCCACATTTTGAACGGCGTTAATATCAGCTACAAACTCCTGCTGTATCGTTGTATCGATGGAAATAGGAGATGAAACTTCAAGCGTTTGTACGTCAACAGTTTCTTCTTTTTTAGCAGTACAAGCGCTTAAAAGCAGCAATCCAATTAAATATTTTTTCATTTCTACTTAGTTAGGCCTTCCTCCATGTTGCTTATAGGAAGGCGGTTGATTTTTCTTTTTCACCGTATCTATCCATTCCACATTAGATGATTTAGGCTGGTATTTAGGTGTTTGTGTCGAAGGCTTACTTTCTTTTTCCTCCACGCTGCGTTGCAAATTAATTTTTTCGGTCAAAGTCCGGTTTATCTGATTTTTGTAGTTTTTTTCTTGGCTGAAGCCAACAAAAACCGTGCAAATAAACATAGACACCATGGCGTATGTTTTCATAATATTAAGATTCTACGCGTTTAACCGCATAGAAGACAAGAAGATTTTATGATTTTGTTTCTAATTACATGGGTAACTACACCATGCGGGGAGGGGGACTCACTTGCTCGAGGAGCACGTTCAATTCAGACTCATTCCACTCAGGAAACGAAGTCTTTTTCAGGTTAGGTATTTGCAATTGTAGAACTACGTTTATTGAGGCTGCATGACTACACCAATCTTCTGGCACTCCTTCTTCCTCCATGGAATCTTCGCAGGGAGGGTCAGACAAGACAGATACATCTACCGTCTTCTTTAAAACATCGAATGCATAGGAAAGCCCATCTTTTGTTAAAAGACTGGTAAACAACATGAAATAAAGCAAAATGCGTTTGAACATATTAATCTTTTATTTCTTCATACGGGACATAATCTCCCCCCACTTCATCTGACTTGGACTTTGATTTCGGTGGAACATAATCCACATCTATCGTACCCTCTTTGCGAGCTTTCGAGGCAGCTTGCTTCGCTCGAATATCTTGCTCAGACATCTTCTTATGCACCTGCGTGATGACAAATGCCTTCATTAAAAAACGAAGCAATGGAATCACCACGTAAATAAAAACTAAAATAAGGGCAATAAGTTTTAACATTTTACCTACTTAAGTATAAATTTCGTTCACCATATACTTTGCGGAAGAAATCATCTTTCAAATCATCAATGAAATAGATTGCCTCACCCGTTGACTTCATTTCTGGCCCTAATTCCATGTTTACGTTCGGGAATTTACTGAAAGAAAACACAGGAATCTTAATCGCAAATCCTTTTTTCACTGGTTTGAAGTTGAAATCTTTCACTTTCTTATCCCCTAACATGACCTTGGTTGCATAATTTACATACGGCTCTTGGTAGGCTTTACAAATAAATGGAACCGTTCTAGACGCACGTGGGTTCGCTTCGATGATGTACACAACTTCGTCCTTTACGGCAAACTGGATGTTCAATAAACCTTTTGTTTTCAAAGCCACCGCAATTTTACGCGTATGATCTTCGATTTGCTTGATCACGTTATCCGATAAATCGAATGGAGGTAATACGGAGTGGGAGTCCCCCGAGTGGATCCCCGCCGGCTCGATGTGCTCCATCAATCCGATAATGTAAACATCCTCTCCGTCACAGATGGCATCTGCCTCCGCCTCGATCGCGTTCTCTAAGAAGTGATCTAATAAGATTTTATTCCCCGGAATATCGCGCAAAATATCTACAACGTGTTGCTCTAATTCTTGTTCATTAATGACGATTTTCATGGATTGACCTCCCAATACATACGAAGGGCGCACAAGCAATGGATAGCCTAATTCGCGACCTAAAACCACCGCATTGTCTGCATCTTCACATACCCCAAATTTCGGATACGGAATACCTAAATCTTTCAATAAACTTGAGAATGCACCGCGGTCTTCCGCTAAATCTAAGGCTTCGAACGAAGTACCTAAAATTTTGATACCGTATTTCGACAGTTTCTCGGCTAGTTTCAGAGCTGTTTGGCCACCTAATTGAACGATAACGCCTTCTGGTTTTTCGTGTTGAATAATATCATACACGTGCTCCCAGAATACAGGTTCGAAGTATAATTTATCTGCGATGTCAAAGTCTGTCGAAACCGTTTCTGGATTCGAGTTAATCATAATCGTTTCGTATCCTGCTTCTTTCGCCGCTAAAACGCCATGCACACACGAGTAGTCAAACTCGATACCTTGACCGATGCGGTTAGGACCAGAACCTAATACCACTACTTTCTTCTTCGTCGAAGAAACAGATTCGTTATCTAAAACAGCCGACGCTCCTTCTTGACCAAAAGTCGAGTAGTAATACGGTGTCTTTGCTTCAAACTCTGCCGCACACGTATCCACACATTTGTAAATACGCTTGATGCCTACCGCGTTACGCTTGTCGTAGACTTCTGATTCTAGGCAACGAAGCGTGTGAGCGATTTGGCGATCTGCGAAACCTTTGTGCTTCGCTTCTTCCAATAATATCGTAGGGATATTGTGAATGGAATATTTCTCCATCTCTTTCTCCACGCGCACTAAATCCTCAATTTGGTTCAAGAACCATTTGTTGATCTTCGTTAACTGCTGAATCGTCTTGAAGGAAATGCCCATTTTAAAGGCATCATAGATGTGGAACAAACGGTTCCATGATGGATTCGCTAAGGAATATAAAATCGCATCTTGATCGCGTAATTCTTTTCCATCCGCACCCATTCCATTACGCTTGATCTCTAGAGATTGACACGCTTTTTGTAAGGCTTCTTGGAAATTACGGCCGATCCCCATGGTTTCACCCACCGATTTCATCTGTAATCCTAAAGTACGATCTGCGCCTTTGAATTTGTCAAAATTCCAACGCGGCACTTTCACAATCACGTAGTCTAATGCCGGCTCGAAATATGCAGACGTCGTTCCAGTAATAGCATTCGTTAATTCATCTAAATTAAAACCGATGGCCATTTTCGCAGCAATCTTAGCAATCGGATAACCTGTTGCTTTAGAGGCCAAAGCCGAAGAGCGAGACACCCGCGGATTAACTTCAATCGCGATAATCTCATCTGTCTCTGGATTCAAAGAGAACTGAACATTACACCCACCCGAAAACTGACCGATGGCGTTCATCATCTTAATGGCCATGTCACGCATGCGTTGGTAGATCGTATCTGGAAGCGTCATCGCTGGCGCCACCGTGATGGAATCTCCCGTGTGAATACCCATTGGATCGAAATTTTCGATCGAACAGATAATGATCACGTTCCCTAAATTATCGCGTAATAATTCTAATTCATATTCTTGCCAACCCATGATGGATTGCTCCACTAAAACCTCGTGGGTAGGGGATGCGTGCAAACCTTTGTTCAAGGCTGCATCAAAATCTTTCGGATCGTGCACGAAACCTCCACCGGTTCCACCTAAGGTAAACGAAGGACGGATTACCAAAGGGAATCCTGTTTCTTGTGCAATCTCTTTACCTTCGAGGAACGAACGAGCGGTACGTCCCTTACAAACGCCTACCCCGATTTCGATCATCTTCAAACGGAATTTCTCGCGATCTTCCGTCGTCTCGATAGCTTTAATATCTACTCCGATGATTCGAACCCCATATTTCTCCCAAATCCCAGCAGCATCACAGTCAATCGCAAGGTTCAAGGCAGTTTGACCACCCATGGTAGGTAAAACCGCATCTACTTTGTGATTTTCTAAAATATGAATGATAGAAGCCTTCTCTAAAGGCTTCAAATACACGTGATCCGCGTTCATCGGATCGGTCATGATTGTCGCTGGATTCGAGTTAATTAAGATCACCTCAATACCTTCTTCCCGTAAGGAACGGGCGGCTTGGGAACCAGAGTAGTCAAATTCACAAGCTTGACCAATCACAATAGGACCAGAACCAATAATTAGGACGGATTTAATCGAGGAATCTTTAGGCACAGGAGGTATAAATTAAAAGCTGAATGTATATGTCTTTTTGGATGCTTTTGGTTAAGCTCCAAAATTGTGCAAAGTTAGCGTTTTAGGGTCGATTTACAAAATAAAAAAGAGACTTTTGTGTAGGTGAGGCAGAACCCAAAAATTCCCTTATTTTTGACAACAAATTGTAAAAATCGTGATAAAAATACTTGTAGCTTTTGATGAAAACAGAGTCATTGGAAAAAACAATGAACTGATTTGGCACTTACCTGCAGATCTGAAAAGATTCAAGGCCTTAACGACCGGTCACGTAATTATCATGGGAAGAAAAACCTATGATTCCATAGGCAAACCCCTCCCTTACCGAACCACTATCGTTATATCCCGCACACCCGGCTTAAAAATCGAAGGTGTTATCTGTACCACCTCCATCGAGGAAGCTATTTTAAAGGCTAAATCACTCAGCCGCGAAGACATTTTCATCGTGGGAGGTGCTGAAATTTATGCTTTGTCTTTAGCAGTCGCTGACCAGATTTTGGTGACACAATTACATGATATTTTCGAGGGCGATGCCTTTTTTCCAGAAATTTCAGCGGATCAATGGACCGTTACCGAAAAAGAACGCGGCGTGACCGATGAGAAAAACACCTACCAATACAGCTATTTGACTTACAGCAGAAAATGATTCACAAAATCGACTTAAGTGTTGAGGCCATTTCGATCGACCCTTACTACCAATTCCTGCAGGATCCGGTGGCGGGTGGCATTTGTCTGTTTATAGGTACGATTAGAAATAAGAATCAAGGAAAAGACGTCAAAGCATTGACGATGGAGGCCTACCCTCCCATGGCGCTAAAACAAATCGAATTATTGTGTGAACAAGCAGCCTCGAAATGGCCGGTTGAACGCATTGCGCTAGTTCACAGAACTGGTCCTTTAGAAATCGGAGACATTGCCGTTTTAATCGGTGTTACTTCGGTTCATCGCGCTGAAGCATTCAAAGCTTGTGAATGGCTGATCGATACCTTAAAAAAGGAAGTACCTATTTGGAAAAATGAATTTTATGAGGACGCATCATCCTGGTTAGTTCCCCATCCCTGAAACCATCAAACTGCAACCGCGCATTTCGGAATTATCGAAACGGCCTAAGACTTTAAATCGCACTCCATCTTCCTCCAGCGAACCTAAATCGCGTGTTTCAATAAACGCACAGGAGTCGATATTACCTAAATCAGCGATTTTGATCCCTCCTGTTTTATGTGGCTGAGTAACTTGTGCAAAGGGATCACTCACCTCCCGCAAACAAACGCGCATCGTATATGCCGGCGTAAATATTCCCTGCGATTTAGCATAGCCTTGGGAAAACAATTCGGTCATTCCATACTCTGAAGCAATCGAATCAAGCCCCATCTTTTCTTGCAGATAAGCATGCACCTTGTCCCGAATCCACTCTTCGCGACGACCTTTCATTCCGCCCGTTTCCATCACGATCAATCGATCTTTGTGCTCCTTTAGAAAAGTTAAATCAATTCCAGAATCTACTAAATCCAACAACCCAAAAGTAACACCCATCAACCACACCTTTTTATCTGTCGCTAACGCGATGCGCAAAGCATCCACCACAGAAGCATATTGATTCAAATAAAATCCAGA
The DNA here is from genome assembly GCF_044239315.1 of Aquirufa sp. GTDB lineage: Bacteria > Bacteroidota > Bacteroidia > Cytophagales > Spirosomataceae > Aquirufa. Next base: position 108,823 of record NZ_JBIIBQ010000006.1, read on the forward strand.
TAACTCGGAGCCGGATGCCTTGATGAAATGATCCATCATGAAGACAAGCGAGGAAGTAGAGCGCTCTAAATAGGATGGCAGCAAGGCAAAAATATGGTAATCACTCAGCGGTCCATACTCCCGCTCAAAGGCGATAGTAGAAATCTGCTGGTAAAATCCGGGATCGCAAACGGGGTGCTTCGAGGGAATTTGACCGGTCGTGCTAGAGCTTTCGAAAGAAAATAAAACCGGTAAAGATCCTGTTAATACCTGGTGGGATTTAAATAGTTCGATGGGCAAAAAGGGAATTGATGTCCAATGCCCTACCTTTTCTGGTGAAACACCTGACATTTGCACATACTGCTGATAAAGTGGATTATTAGCAACTTGAAAACGAAATACGTCCAAAGCCAGCGCCTCAAATTCAGATTCTTGCATATGCAAGACACGCCTTTTTAAACTTTCCCTTTCTTTTGTGATCGCTTGATCCATTTGATTTTACCTGATGTTGCGCAAAATTAACGCAAATCATTAACTTTACTGTCGAAATTCGAATGAATCAATGCGAAAATTAGCCGGAATTGTAGCGATTATTTTACTGAGTCTAGGAGCTTGTATACAAGAACCTAACTTTAGTTCCACGCCTGTGATTTCATTTAAGTCAATTCAGAAGATTACGAAAACGAGTAATGATGGTTTTGGCGGAACGACGAAAATCGATTCAGTCATTATGAGTATCAATTTTCAAGACGCAGAAGGCGATTTAGGATTAACGGAATCTCAACTAAAATCGGACGTTAAATACAAGGATTTTCGCAATTTCGATGTATCAGTTCTACTAAGGAAGAATGGGGTCTTTATTCCTATCACGTTCACTCCTGCACTAGGCGGATTGATGAATTTCAACTTTAAGCCCAATCAAAAAGCAGGACCTATTGAGGGCAGCATCGACTATTCCACACAATTTGTCTATGCTTTTTATAAGGGATATAGCCCCCAATTTACAGCGAAGAATGATACGTTAAAGTTCAAGATTTTCATCAGAGATAACGCATTCAATCAAAGCAATACGATTGAAACGGATCCCATCATCATCTTCAAGGACTAAAGATTCTTCAGTTTCTTGTATATTTCGGAATGCAAGCGATACGTAAACATACGTTGATCACGCTCATCTAATTGCACATCCAGTATTTCTTGATTTTTAAAAATTAGACTCAAGGTTTTGGTGAAATTTTCAATCAATTTCGCCCTAAATTGTCTTTGCGATTCAGGTGAGCTTTTATGTTTGCCAAAAAAAGCGATTATCTGATGCCCGCTCACAAAGCCTTGTTCGTAGTTCAAAATTAGGAAATCCAAGAATAGGCGCTCATTTGCACCCAGCGTCATTCGAATGGATTGATTTAACCTATTCAACCGATATCGACGGTATAAGATAAATAACAATAGTAAGGTTAGCGTTCCTATTGAAATTCCAGCCAGAAAGGAGAATTTTTCCACCCAAGTACCTTCGTCTAACGTACCTATATAGACCGACTCATTGAGTAATGTTTGTACTGAAGCTACCGAATAACCTGGCTCTTCCAGAGAGGATTTCACTAAATTATTAGCCCAAACCAAAGAATCTCCACTAACATGCATATAGGATTCAGCATCATCCCCTCGTTGTGCATTTAAGTAGATACGGTGTGGGTTTTGCCATTGATATACCTTAAAGTTATCCTCCACATCAATAATGAACATCGTATCGTAAGCAAATTCTTTATTAGGCTTATCGGAAATAATAAAATAGCGCCCATTAAATACAAAAGGTTTGGTTTCTTTAGAGTCTAAGAAATTCCGGACGATTTCAAGTTTAATTTCTCCCAAACGGGTGAATTTATGATTAAAAAAATCATATTCATAGATACCGTAATCCCGATTAAAAGCTGTTTTCTTCTCCGTATCATTCATCTCAACGGTACTCAAAAGATAGAAGCGATCTTTTTTAGGTGAATACCCCGCCAACCCATCAAAAATCGAACCAGGTACATCTCCTTCAGCACCGATACTCAACCATTCTTTGGCAATAAAATCATACTTAGTTAACAAATTCGTAGATCGCCAAAATCCATATCCGCCAAAAGAGTATAAATCATCTCCCCGCTTGAAGAAACTGTTCTTGCAATTAGCCCCTCGAAAAAATGTTTTATCTAATCGATTCAAGGTCCAATTAGATTTATCTAAAACATACACCTGGCCCGTGCAATGTATCGTTAAGTAATAGGTAGAACCTTGATTAATTTGAAACTCGTGAACTCCCTCTGCTGTGGGTAGAATTTCTCTAAAATCTACATTACTAGACTTTATGGTATCTAACTTTAGCCAACCGGTCTTATGACTAAAGCGTTCAATTACACGTGTAATAACGTTTAAACGTAAATAATTTACGGAGTGATCCTCCTGCCATTTAATATACTGTCCCAGGCCACTGAAGGCTATTTGGGTAAAGAATAAGAAGAACAGAATTGCTTTTTTTAGCATTTAGATGTGGTTGCGTCCTCAAAAATAACTAATTTTGTAAATTAACAAGGTTATTTAGCATTCAACGTATGACATTACACAGAGAAGGACGGACCCTATTATTCACTTCATTACTTATCGTATTAGGTATTAATGGCCTGGTTGCGTATTTCTTCCCTGAAAATGTCTATTTGAGAGAGACCATCGTGGTCATCACCTCATTATTCTATCTAATCATCTTACAATTTTTCCGTGTTCCTAAGCGCGTGACGGAGATTAACCCGAAACACATCATCGCCCCAGCGGACGGGAAAGTCGTTGTAATTGAAGAAACCATAGAAACAGAATATTTTAAGGGCCCACGCCGCCAGGTGTCGATCTTTATGTCGCCGATTAACGTGCACGTAAACTTCAACCCTATCTCAGGAATCGTATCTTATTTCAAGTACCACCCAGGCAAGTTCTTAGTGGCTTGGCATCCTAAATCAAGCACAGAAAACGAACGTACCACCTACGTAGTCAAGCATGAAAATGGCACTGAGGTATTGTTCCGCCAGATTGCAGGTGCTTTAGCAAAGCGTATTTGCTGGTATGCAAAAGAAGGGGATGCTGTCGTTCAAGGAACGGAATTCGGCTTCATTAAATTTGGTAGCCGTATCGATATCTACTTGCCATTAGACGCAGAAATCTGTGTGAATATCGATGACAAACCGGTAGGAGGCGAAACGGTAATTGCTAAATTAGCTTAGGACCACGAAGTCCAAGACTCCTCAATCAACTTGATAATTTTTTCCAGACCTTCCTGATCCACTTCAGTGAAGTCGGCTAATTGATCTGAATCCAGATCAAAAACAAGCACGACCTCCCCATTCACGATGGCAGGCAAAACGATCTCCGATTTCGAAGCTGACGCACAGGCAATATGCCCAGGGAAAGCCTCCACATCCGGAACTAAAATCGTCTCACGAGTCGTATAGGCATGTCCGCAAACACCTTTGTGAAAAGGAATTCGGGTGCAAGCCACTGGACCCTGAAATGGCCCTAAAACTAATTGATTTTCTTTCGTGAGATAAAACCCTACCCAGAAAAAGCCAAACACCTCGTGCACCGCCGCAGCGATGTTTGCTAGGTTGGCGTATTTATCTGTCTCTCCTGCTAATAGAGATTGAATTTGGGGATAAAGTGAGACGTATTTCTCCTTGCGGCTTCCCTCGATTTTGATTAGATCCTCTGCCATCTTATGCGAAATATCGTTTTAACCAAGTCGTATCCGCTCTTTGTAACCAGCCTGAGCGGTAGGCTCCTAATGATTCGGTTTGCAAAGGGATCACGTCTTTCGAAGGGGTCAGAAAAGGGTTATTCTTTAACGCCGTCAATGGAATCAAAGTCACCTCGTCCCCGTTTACTACAGCTGTACTTCTATCGAAGAAATCAATACCTAATTCAGCGCCCATCTCTTTAAACCAGCGCGTTGAAGCGTCTATCGAACAACCGGAGGCTGCATTTATTGTTTCATCTACCGCGATCACGATTACTTGCTGAAAACGAATTTCATAGGAAGCATTCAAACCTGCTCCATGCGCCGCCCATTGGGTTAAGGCAGGGGCTAGGTAGTTTTCAATCGCTTGGATTTCAGACGTAGAAAAAGGTCGGTTCGCCTGATATACCCACACGCGGGAATGATCGGGCATTTGTTCTATCGGTAAGTACATAATTTTACATGGATTGCTGAACGAGTTCAGCTAAATCGACTACTTGGATGTGTTTATCTTTGCCTACTTTATTTAGGCCATCTTGGACCATAACCATGCAGAATGGGCAGGCTAAGGCTACCTTTGTGACGCCAGAGTCCACCATTTCTTGCACTCTTTTCACTTGCACGTCTTCGCCTCCTGTTTCTGGCTCTTTAAATACCTGCGCACCACCGGCTCCACAGCAAAGTCCTTTGGTTCGACAACTTTTCAACTCGATTAGTTCCTTTTTTAATCCGGAAATGATTTCGCGAGGGGCCTCATATACTCCATTGGCTCTGCCTAAGTAGCAGGAATCATGGTAAGCCACTTGCTCTAATGACGTATCATCTGAGGCTTTAATTTTTCCGGCGCTGATTAATTCTGCCAAAAGTTGGCTATGGTGAATCACCTCATAAGTGCCGCCTAGGCCTGGGTATTCATTTTTTAACGTATTAAAACAATGCGGACAAGCCGTTACAATTTTCTTCACGGCATAGAGGTTCAAGACCTCGATGTTCGCCATCGCTTGCATTTGGAATAAAAACTCATTCCCTGCTCTTCTCGCTGGATCACCTGTACAAGACTCTTCTGTGCCTAAAACCGCAAAAGAGATACCCACTTTTTGCAAGATCCCTGAAAAGGCTCGCGTTACTTTCTTGTGGCGATCATCAAATGACCCCGCACATCCTACCCAAAAAAGAAATTCCGGCTGCTCCCCCGCTGCGGCGAATTCAGCCATGGTTTTGATCTTTTCCATTAGCTCTTTTGTTGCTCTCGCATTTGTGTTACCGTTAATCGACTTCCATCATCACTCCATCCTGGAGGCCCAAAAACATAACCAAAGGCAGCCTTTATACTTTTAGCTTTGGCTACATCTTTCACCATCTGAACCCATTCGTAAAAGGCAATTTTAGCCGGATTATAGCTTTCAATCTGCTTCGTTAAACCGTATTGAGGACGTTGATTCTCGGATACAAACGAGCCGAACATTCGATCCCAAATGATCAATACCCCCGCATAATTCGTATCCAAATAATCTAAATCCGTGCCATGGTGCACGCGGTGATGTGACGGCGTGTTCAAAATATATTCGAACCAACGTGGCATCTTATTGATCAATTCGGTGTGTATCCAATACTGATACAATAAACTGGTTTGTTGGAAGAACATGACGATGAACGGATGAACACCGATCAAGGGCAACCAAAGCCAAAAGATAAAACCACCGGATAGATTGCCTGTCCACGTCTGGCGGAGAGCAGCAGCTAGATTGTACTTAGGCGAAGAATGATGTACCATGTGCGATGCCCAGTAGAAGCGAACGACATGCGAGATGCGATGCACCCAATAATAGGTTAAATCCTCCCCAAAAAAGGCAAGCACCCAAACGGGCCAGGTTTGGCCTAAATCAAATAGTTTCCAATTATTATAGACATAAAACGAAGCGCCTATGGTAATCGCTTTCGTCACAAATCCGATTCCTAAATTGCCCAAACCTAAACCAATCGAGGTCATCGAATCCTTCGCCTCCACATAGTCGCGGTGTGTCTTGTACAGGATATAGGACTCCAGCAAGACCGTGAACAGGAAAAAAGGAACCGCATATAAAATCAAGGTAGGACCCATCTTAGTTTAGTTTAACAACGTTTCGTAAAAAGGCTTCAGACGAAGCAATCGGTGCATCCGTCAGCTTTCCTAACAGGTTAGACGTAATGACATGATTACCTGAGTTAGGAAAGGCCTCCGACTTCTTCAAACTAGCAGGCGTACCCAATTGTTCAAACATCTCCTTCATCGCATCCACGGAAACGACATTATCTTGATGCTCCTCATCCTTGTAGTAATAGCCCATAAATACGGGTATTTTCACCTTTTCGAAAACCTCCTTAGTCATCGCGTGCGTTAACAGATTTTGGACAGCTACTACACCCTCTAAGCGGTAATGCAGACTCCAGTTCTCCGCATGACCTTTCGCCATCACCGGAATGTCACGGTAATCACTTCCTGTGATTAAATGAGCCATTTGCAAGCCCCAAGGATTATCTAAAAGCGTTGCATTCGGATCTTTAATCGCGATACAAGGACCATACAGCATTAAAGCCTTAATCTCTGGATGCTTCGAGGCTAAGATTAGTGACATGGCGCCACCAAAAGACGTCCCTAACACCACCACCTCATTGCCTAATTTCTTTGCGATGGCATAGTAGTTTTCGACGCTTTGGTAATATTCATCCGCCGTCACTTTCGCAAAAGTTGAATCGGAATCCGGCACCCCGTGACCTGCCACGCGAGCTAAAAGTAAATTAGCGCCGAATTTCTTCGCCACTTCGCGGTGCACTGGATCTCCCTCCATCGGTGAAGCAGAAAAACCATGAACATACATGAAGACCACTTTCGTCTTCTTAGGTTGCGCTGAATCTGCCCAAATAATGCGCGCCTCATTCCCTGGCTTCAATACAGTAGCTGATTCTTTAGATGCAATGTAGGCGTCCATGGCTTGAACGGAATCCGGAATATCCGTCCAACTAGCTTGACCAGCTAAAACGGGTGCCTCTGGTTTAGGACCTATAAAATAGGCGCTTACTAATAGAACTAAAACGACCAATATTTTCTTCATAGTTTATTCTTTAGCCCAATTCAGACGATCAGCTGGATTAAATTTCCACGGACTTTGGTTTGTTTCCACATTCGCGAACATGGCATTCCAAGCCCCTGGCGCATCCGATAGTTCCATGATTTGGTAACGACGCATTTCTAATATGATACTTAAAGGTGACAGCTCCATCGGGCATGCCTCCACACAGGCCTGACAAGACGTACAGGCGCGCAACTCTTCGGCAGAAATTCGATCAAATAAGGATTTTCCATCCTCTACAAAAGTCCCTTTATTCGCCTTCAAAATACCCCCTACTTCCTCTAGGCGATCGCGGGTATCCATCATAATCTTACGTGGGGAAAGTGCACGACCCGTTTGATTCGCTGGACATTGTTCTGTGCAACGACCACATTCCGTGCAAGAATACGCATCCAATGCGTTCTTCCAGGTCAAATCCACCACATCTTTCGCTCCAAACTTCGCCGTACTAGCCGCCTGCTCCTCTACCGGCTGACCTAACATTAACTTAACTTCGTGTGTCACCGAAGGCATAGCAGACATCTTCGCTGATGATTCTAAACTAGAGAAATAAGCGGAAGGGAATGCAAAGAATATATGCAAGTGTTTCGAATACGTCACATACAAGGCAAATGACAAAATCCCGATAATGTGAAACCACCAGGCAGCCCGTTCAAGCACGATCAAAGCAGAAGTAGAAAGCGGTGTAAAAAGGCCCATCAATTGACCCGAAATAAGGAAAGAACCCACCTTTTCGTAATGTTCCACACCTCTGGATTGTAAGACGGCATCTGTTCCGTTCATGGTCCACAAGGCTACCATCAAAACGACCTCAATGAGTAAAATTTGGTAGGCATCCTTAACTGGAAAACCTGTTAATTCTTTGTGATTTGATGCCTGTAAACGACTTGTGCGAAATACCCCTCGACGGAGAAAAAAGAACAAACAGGCTACAAAAACACCCCCCGCTAAGAGCTCAAAAAAGTTCATTAAACCGACGTAGAAACTCCCTAAAAAAGGAGCGAAAAGACGGTGTGTTCCTAAAATACCATCCAATACAATCTCTAAAACTTCGATATTGATTAAAACAAATCCGATGTAGAGCAGGAAGTGAAAAAAGCCAACTAGGGGCTTAGTAAACATCTTCTTTTGACCAAAAGCCAAAAGCGCCATGCGCTTAAATCGCTCCGAGGGATGATCATTTAAGTTAACTGGGCGTGCCAGGCGTATGGTTTGAATAATAAGCGCGAATCGCTGGTAAATCAAGTAGGACATACCCCCTAAAAGGGCGATAAATGCGAGTTGAGGCAGATAGTTCATCGTTGATGTAGAAAGTGCATAAATGTAGAAAAAATCTACGATAATTCCTTTTTCAAAAAGCGTCCCGTATGACTATTTTTCTCCTTTGCAATCTGCTCTGGCGTACCACTCGCTAACAATTGCCCCCCTGCGTTTCCTCCTTCAGGACCCATATCAATCAGGTAATCAGCCACTTTGATCACGTCCATATTGTGTTCGATAATCAACACCGTATTTCCTTTATCGACTAATTTCTGCAATACATCTAAGAGAAGTCGCACGTCTTGAAAGTGCAAACCAGTCGTAGGCTCATCTAAGACATATAGCGTCTTACCCGTATCCTTTTTCGAAAGTTCTTCTGCAAGCTTTACACGTTGTGCCTCTCCACCAGAAAGTGTAGTGGCATGTTGTCCTAAGGTGATGTAACCTAAGCCTACCTCTGCTAAGGTCTGTACTCTACGGAAAATGCGCGGCTGATTTTCGAAGAATTCCAAAGCCTGCTCCACCGTCATATCGAGCACATCAGAAATCGATTTACCTTTGAATCTTACCTCTAAGGTCTCGCGGTTAAATCGTTTCCCCTTGCATGTTTCGCATTCCACTAACACATCTGGCAAGAACTCCATCTCAATCTTTTTGCGACCCGCTCCCTCACAACCTTCACAACGGCCACCTTTCACATTAAAGCTAAACCGTCCAGCTTTATATCCGCGAATCTTAGACTCGGGTAGTTCGCAATACAATGTGCGAATGTCGCTGTACATATTCGTATAAGTCGCTGGGTTAGAACGAGGGGTTCGTCCGATGGGACTTTGGTCCACCTCAATCACCTTATCGATATTCTCTAAACCAGTAATCAACTTATGCGGCATCGCATCGCGCTTCGTGCGATCGAAATGCTGCTTTAATTTCAAGACCAAAGTATCGTGGATCAAAGTCGATTTACCGGAACCAGAAACACCCGTCACCACCGTAAAAGTACCCAATGGTAATTTCACCGACACATTCTTCAAATTATTCCCTGTCGCCCCTTTTAATTCGATGCTCAGACCATTTCCTTTGCGGCGAACAGATGGTATTGTAATCTCCAGCGCACCGTTTAAATAAGCTGCCGTAGGCGTCTTCAATTTCAAAAACTCAGCAGGCGTACCTGAACCCACCACATTTCCTCCATGACGGCCTGCACCTGGGCCAATATCTAAAATATAGTCCGATTCCAGCATCATGTCTTTGTCATGTTCTACGACCAAGACTGAATTGCCTAAATCGCGCAAATCCTTCAGCGCTTGAATCAATTTCTCATTATCTCGCTGGTGCAAACCGATACTCGGCTCATCCATAATATATAAAACACCCACGAGCTGCGTCCCTATTTGAGTCGCTAAACGAATCCGCTGTGCCTCTCCACCTGATAGACTTTTCATCGGTCGATCGAGCGTTAAATAGGTTAAACCAATTTGGGTCAAAAAGCCCACGCGCTTTCTGATTTCTTTCAAGACTTCCACCCCGATCTGCTGCTGGCGATCGCTCATACGTGTTTCCACATCCGCGAACCAGGCCTCCAGTTCAGTAATATCCATTTGGGCTAATTGCCCAATATGTTTATCTGCGATACGGAAGTGCAAGGATTCTTTTTTCAATCGAAAGCCATCGCATTCTGGACATTTCTTGATGATCATGAAATCCTTCAGCCAATCCTGGGTCTTTTCAGAACCAGACTCTTGCTGGCGCTTCAAGAAATTAACAATGCCATCATATTTCGTATTCCATTCTGTTCCCTCGTATTTCTTCGATGGCACTGCAACAGGCGCATCAGAACCATACAACATTAATTCCACGGCCTCCGCTGGGAACTTCGCGATAGGGGTAGAAAGGCCCACTTTAAAGGGCTTCAGAAGCACCTCTAATTGCTTGAATATCCAAAGCTCCCGGTATTCCCCTATCGGTGCAATAGCCCCGCGAATAATACTCAAAGAACGATCTGGAATCACCGAATCCTCCGTAATTTCTTCCACGACTCCTAGTCCATTGCAACAAGGGCAAGCGCCATAAGGACTATTAAACGAGAAAGTATTAGGTGCTGGTTCATCATAGGACAAACCTGTCGCCGGATCCATTAAGGTCTGAGAGAAGTAATGTAATTTATTCTTGGCATCTAGGACGTAAACTTGTCCTTTGCCTTGGTTCATCGCTGTCTGTAGGCTTTGGGATAAACGCAAGCGTTCATCTTCGGCTACCACTAAACGATCGACCACTATTTCGATATCGTGTACTTTAAAACGATCGACCTGCATCTTAGGTTCGATGTCCATTATTTCCCCATCTATGCGCACCTTCGTATACCCCCACTTCGCGATTTGTACGAATAGTTCGCGGTAATGTCCTTTACGGCCTTTAACTACGGGCGCGAGTAACACCACTTTACCTTTATTGAATTGGGTTAATAAGGTCTCAATGATTTGATCGACCGACTGCTTCACCATTTTCTCCCCTGAAAGGTAAGAGAAGGCTTCCCCTGCACGCGCATAGAGTAGACGCAAGAAATCATAGATTTCAGTGGTCGTTCCTACCGTAGAACGGGGGTTTTTAGAGGTTGTCTTTTGTTCGATGGAGATCACCGGCGAAAGCCCTTCAATCTTATCTACGTCTGGGCGTTCCATGTTTCCTAAAAAGGAACGGGCGTAGGCGGAGAAGGATTCCATGTAACGTCTTTGGCCCTCTGCATATATCGTATCAAAGGCTAAAGATGACTTTCCTGACCCCGAAATACCTGTCACCACTACAAGCTGGTTGCGCGGAATGGAGACGTCAATATTCTTTAAATTATGCTCGCGTGCACCCAGCACTTGAATGTGGGAAAATCCGGTAGAATCAGACGCGTTTGAAGCCATAGGTTGGGAATCGATCGATCCACAAAGGTACAAAAAAAGAGACTGCACATAAAGGGTCAGACTCAAACTAATTTTAATAGCGTTACAAGCTCTTGCACAGTTGAGGCAAAAACAGCCAAATACTGTCAAGAAATTTGAAAATCTGGTGCCTATTTTTTCCAAATTAGGTACTCGAATTAAAACAATAAATGAATGATTTCGTTAGTACAAAACATTTAAGTAGTAGCTTTGTCTATAAATTTAACCAATGAGAGCACTCTTCATTTTGTCCCTATTCCTTTTAAGTGCATGCGCAAGTAATCAGACCTATCATGTCTTATCCGCTCGTTTTAAGGATTCTCCACAACCTGCCGCAGCTGATTATGCAGATCCGAATTCCTGGTCAGCCTTGCCTTCTCGCTTTGATGCGGCAGATTTAGTCCCACGCAAGTCCTCTTTGAAAGATAATCAGGCGGAATCTAAAGCCGATGTATTCTTTATTCACCCCACCATATTTACCTATAAACCTGAAAACGAATACGTTTGGAATGCGTCTATGTCAGATGTAGCTTTAAATAGAAGCACAGACAGCTCGACCATCTTAAATCAAGCCACTGCATTTAATGCAGCAGGCCGAGTTTTTGCCCCGCGCTATCGTCAGGCACATTACCATGCTTTTGTCACCGAATTCAAAGAGGACAAAGAAGCTGCATTAGATGTAGCTTATTCTGATGTGAAAAGAGCTTTTGAGTATTATTTGGCCAAAGAAAACAAGGGTCGTCCTATCATCATTGCAGGTCACAGCCAAGGTACCGTTCACGCCACCAGATTATTAAAAGAATACTTTGATGGAAAAGAATTAGGCAAGCAACTGGTGGCAGCCTACATCATTGGAATTGCGACTCCTAAAAATATTTTTACCCAAATACCGGTTTGCACAAGCCCGAATCAAACCGGTTGCTTTATAGCCTATACTACTTTTTTACAAGGTTATTTACCTCCTTGGCATCCAGGAACGGTGACGGAATTGGCTTCGGTCAATCCATTAACTTGGTCCACAGATGAGGTTTTTGCCTCCAAAGAGAAGAACATAGGAGGTGTGTCCTATGGATTCAAATACGTGAAAGAATTTGCGGATGCGCAAAACCATTTAGGTGTCTTGTGGACGAACACGCCCTATGTCCCTGGTCGTTCTTTTGTCAAATTGAAAAACTGGCACAAAGCGGACATCAATTTATACTACCAAAATATTAGAGAAAACGCTGTATTACGTGTAAACACGTTCCTCAGCCAAAAATAAGCATATGCCTAACTGCCTCGTAATTATGGCGGGCGGAATCGGAACCCGGTTTTGGCCCATCTCTAGAAGTAATTATCCTAAACAATTCCACGACGTTTTAGGCGTAGGAAAAACGATGCTGCAACAAACCGCAGAACGTTTTGATGGAATTGTAGCGAAAGAAAATATCTATGTCGTAACCAGTGAAGAATTCGCAGGGATCGTTCAAGAACAACTACCTTTTCTTAGCCCGGATCAGATTTTAAAAGAACCTCAGCGTAAAAATACAGCTCCTTGTATCGCTTATGCTGCCTACAAGATTAGCAAAAAGCACCCGAAAGCAAAGCTAATTGTAGCCCCAGCCGATCATGTGATTTTAAAAGAGGAGGCATTTAAATCCCGGATTGAGGAAGCCATTGAAGTGGCTAAAAATGAACCCGTATTAGTGACTTTAGGAATCGTTCCTACGCGCCCTGATACAGGTTATGGGTATATTCAATACCAAGACTCCGCAGTAGCTGCAAAAACGGTAAAAACATTTACGGAGAAGCCTAACTTAGAATTAGCTGAGGCTTTTTTAGAAAGTGGCGACTATGTATGGAACGCTGGAATTTTTATTTTCTCCATTCCCACCTTCAAACATGAACTAACCAAACACCTTTCTCGACTTGCTGAGCAATTCGAAGAAGGTCGAGCCTTTTATTACACCGAAGAAGAGCCTGGATTTATCAAAAAAGTCTATGCCGTTTGCAAGAGCATTTCAATGGACAATGGGGTGATGGAAAAAGCACGTGATGTAAAAGTGATTTTGGCGGATATCGGCTGGTCAGATTTAGGAACGTGGAAATCTTTGCATGAGATCAATGAAAAAGATGATCAACTAAATGCAGTCGATGCGAACGCGATGTTATACCAAACAAACGATTGCATCATTAAGGCACCTAAAGATAAATTAGTGGTGATTCACGGCTTATCGAATTACATCGTAGCTGAACACGGTAATGTATTAATGATTTGTCCCAAAGACCAGGAGCAACAAGTGAAACAATTCGTGGAAGATGCGACAAAGCTAGACACTAGCTTCAGTTAAGATTCAATCATTTCAATCAAGGTATTGAAATCTCCAATCAATTGAATTCTAGCCGGAATAGGTTCAGGAGAGTGCAATACATTGTATCCTGTCAATAATATATGCGCATCTGGAAGATGCTTGTCTAATTCTGCCACATAAGCGGGCAATACATCCTGTGATGGTTCAGTTGTAAAAACACTGAAAACATAATCAGGTTGGTGTATTTCATAGGCCAAACATAATTCATCAAAAGGAAGCGACTGACCTAAATAAACCGCTGAATGCTGGCGAGCACGGATTAAATAACTCGCAAATAGTAATCCAATTTCGTGCATTTCACCTTCTGGCAGATACAATAAGAATTTCTTTGCATTCGCTTTCGGTTTTGCCATTTGGGAATCAATGGCTGCAATAATTTTCTGACGAATCAAGTGCGTAATAAAGTGCTCCTGAGCTGGTCCCACCGAACCAGAAAGCCACAAGGTACCTAAACGGGTCAAAAATGGATAAATAACCTTTAGCATAAAGTTCTCAAAACCATATGCCTCCGTAATAGACTTCGCTAACTCTTGGAAACGATACTCGTCCAAGTCCATCATCGCCACTGTAATGGCTTGAATATGTTC
>NZ_JBIIBQ010000019.1:0-56440 GCF_044239315.1 Aquirufa sp.
CCGGAAAGCTCCAGAATTTTCTCGGAAATTTCGGCTTCAGATAATTCGGCAATCTTGGAAATCTTGATTCCTCCTTTATTTTGAAGGGTCGCAATATTCAAAATTCGCTTTAACTCATTGTCAGTATAGGTACGAATCCCCGTTTCAGTCCGAACAGGCTGAAGTAAGTTATACCGCTGCTCCCAGATACGAATCGTATGAGCTTTGATACCACTGAAGTTCTCTAAATCTTTAATCGAGTAGACGTTCATCCACATGGTAACATCCTAACGTATAAATTGTTTACGAATTCCACTGAAGAATTAACCAATGACCTAAAAAGAATAAAAATTGCAAGGCAGCAATAAGTCGAAAAAGGCTTGATTTGGAAGGAAATGGCGTATTTTGATAGGCTAAATGAAAAAAGAAAGAGGCCATCCACCACGCCAAAAAGTTTTGTGTAGGCACCTGAATTCCAGCCCAAGTCCAAAAATCAAAATGCACAGCCACCGGCTCAATTAAAAAATCCAAGGCTGTCATCAGACCAGCTCCTATCGCCGCTTTGCTGATTTTACCAGCAATATTCCATTCTTCCACTAAGGCACTCGTAGCTAAGACAAGCACTAGCCAATTCAAGCCAATGGTTAGCGGCGCTCTGAGCAATTGAAATCCTAACGTTTTTCCATATGAATATACTCCGAAAATTTGACCCGTTCTGACTCCCTGCACTTCTAAAAACCAACCAGCTATGGCTAGAGCTACTAAAAAAAGATAGGCTTGAAACGAGGGCTTGGGAAAATAAACCAGACAAATAAAGGCTGTAAACCAAAGTGTTAAAGGAACTAAAGAGGTAAATAAGGCTGCAGTCGCAGGCAAATGCATCCCGATGAGACCGGAAGCATACAATATGATTAAAAAACGTTTTAAAAATACAGGATTCATATACTTGTTTTCGCTACAAATGTAGAAAAAATAACACAAAAAAAGCCCCAGCATTTCTACTGAGGCATTTTGGGCGGATGATGGGATTCGAACCCACTACCCCTGGTACCACAAACCAGTGCTCTAACCGAGTGAGCTACAACCGCCATTTGGGACTGCAAAAATACGCAAAGCTTCCAATATTGCAAAAGAAAGCCGAAAAAAACGGGAGAATTTTCACCCTCCCGTTCTAATAAATTACTTCTGAGCAGCTTGGTAACGCGCTTCCGCTTTGTTCCAATCCACTACGCTCCAAAATGCATCAATGTAATCTGGACGCTTATTTTGGAATTTCAAGTAGTAAGCATGCTCCCAAACATCTAATCCAATCACTGGGAAGCCTTTTACATCGGCGACATCCATTATAGGATTGTCTTGGTTAGGTGTGCTAGAAACCGCTACTGAACCATCTTTCTGCGCTACTAACCATGCCCAGCCAGAACCGAAACGCGTTAAACCTGCTTTCTTGAACTCCTCTTTGAAGGCATCAAAAGAACCGAATTTCGCATCGATCGCTTTTGCTAAAGTTCCTACTGGAGCACCACCGCCATTTGGCGACAAGATATTCCAGAATAAATCGTGGTTAAAGTGACCACCGCCGTTATTACGAACTGCCGGAGATAATGTAGAGATAGAAGTGAATAATTCCTCTAAAGACTTACCTTCTAACTCTGTTCCAGCCACCGCTGCGTTTAGGTTAGTCACGTACGCATTGTGGTGACGATCATGGTGGATTTCCATCGTTAATGCATCAAAATGCGGCTCTAACGCATTGTTTGCATACGGTAATGGGGCTAATGTGAATGACATAATATCTAATTTAATGGTGAATGATTAATGGTGTTTTAAATGGTGAATGGTAAATGGTGAATGGTAAATGAAAAGCAAAAAAACATTCACCATTTACCACTCACCATTTACCATTATTTAGCGTCGCATGGAAAAGAACTCCTTTAAAAGTTGTTCTGATTCATTTGCCAAAACCCCTCCAACAATCTCTGTCTTCGGGTGTAAAATTCCTTTTCCTAACTTTTCAAAACCGCGCTTCTCTTCTGAAGCACCGTACACTAATCGCCCCAGTTGTGACCAGTAAATGGCTCCTGCACACATTAGGCAAGGCTCCAAGGTCACATAGAGCGTGCAATCTTTTAAATATTTAGCGCCGATGGTTTGGGCGGCAGAGGTAATTGCTATCATCTCTGCGTGAGCCGTTACATCGGTCAAAATTTCCGTTTGGTTGTAGGCCTTTGCCACTATTTTACCTTGGCAAACTACGACCGCCCCTACCGGAATCTCTTCGTCTTCTAAAGCCCTCTCCGCCTGTTTCAGCGCGAGGCTCATGTAATATTCATCCTCGTTTGGAATCATAATACGTCAGCTAATTTCGTCAAGCGATGACGCAAATAGAAATCCAATAACACAATCGCTGACATCGCTTCCACGATAGGCACCGCTCGCGGTACTACGCAAGGATCATGGCGACCTTTGCCTGATACAACAATTTTTTCGCCAGAATTGTTCAAACTATCCTGATCCTGCATAATGGTAGCCACTGGCTTGAATCCTACCCGGAAATAGATGGGCTCTCCATTCGAAA
This sequence comes from Aquirufa sp., assembly GCF_044239315.1. Classification (GTDB taxonomy): domain Bacteria; phylum Bacteroidota; class Bacteroidia; order Cytophagales; family Spirosomataceae; genus Aquirufa. Next base: position 2,558 of record NZ_JBIIBQ010000019.1, read on the forward strand.
TACCCCCCTGAATACCCCCTGAATGATTTGTGACGGTGCTAACTTTTCCTGCTTCGTCTTTTATAATTATATCGTTATGTTGAGATCCTCGTAATTCTACTCCTTCGAATCCAGAACCGTATTCAAACCCTTTTACGGCATTAATACTTAGCATTGCCTTGCCTAACTCCGCGTGCAATTTATCAAAAACCGGTTCGCCTAAACCCACTGGGCAACCCGTGATGTAAGCAGAAACGACGCCCCCCACGGAATCCCCTTGCTTGCGGATTTCATCGATATAAGTGAACATTTCTTCGGCTAATTTTGTATCAGGACAACGCACGGCGTTTGTTTCTGCCACAGATAAATCCAGTTGCTCTACGGGCGTTGTTAATTTCAAGGTTCCTACCTGTGAAACGTAAGCGGTTATTTTTACACCTAACTGATTTAATACTAATTTCGCCAAAGCTCCCGCAGCCACCCGCGCCACCGTTTCTCTGGCTGAGCTACGTCCGCCTCCGCGGTAATCGCGAATACCATATTTTTCTTGGTAGGTAAAATCGGCGTGCGAAGGACGGAATTGATCCGCAATATGCGAATAGTCTTTCGATCGTTGATCTCCATTCCAAACTAACATCGCAATGGGCGTACCTGTTGTTTTTCCTTCGAAAACACCTGATACGACTTCCACTGAATCTGCTTCTTTGCGTTGGGTAGTAATGCGCGATTGGCCTGGTTTACGGCGATCCAATTCTGATTGAATGAAATCCATATCAAAATCGACTCCTGCTGGACAACCCGTGACCACAACGCCTACCGCAGCGCCATGAGATTCACCAAAGGTGCTAATTTGAAATATTTTACCGTAAATACTGCCCATACTATTTATATTTGGCCTTAATTATCAAAATGAAAAGCCAGAGTAAAACTAGCCCTAATAAAGCATTAAAAATCTGTTTCCAATCCATCCAGCGATAACCTATCAACTTATCCGCTGCTAACTTTTCGAGTCCCCGATAAAGCAACATCGTTTCCGATTGCGTATTCAAATAACGATCTGAAGGCTGACCACTTACCGCTAAAATTGACTCAGAACGCAAAGTGTCGTAAGTCGCTGTCCGGGTATTAAAGAAAATCCAATTAAAATAGGATTTCAGTGCAAATTTACCCGGTTGCGATGGAATAATCAGTATTTTCTCGGTTTTATTGCCGAACATTTTGTCTCCATAGGGATAAACGGAACTTTGAGTCCCAATTGGGAAGAAATTGAGAAAGTAATCCGACTCAATTAATTTCGAATCCCAAAGGATGCTATTCCCGTCGCCCACCACACTTGAAACATAAACTACGGTGTCCCCTGTCTGAACTTGAGCCCGCGACAAAGTCTCTTCAAGGTGAAAATCCCCCACAGGAATCTTCCCTTTCAACGGATGATTAGGCAATTCCTTCGGACTTATCACGATGGGTTTCGAACTAAATACTACCTTCTCGTTATTTTTTAATAATTGCAAACTCAAGGAAGGTATCACTATTTTCTTCGCGTCCAATGCAAAAAAGGTGGACTGAAAGAAGCGATATTCTGTATATTTTTTATTCTTATAAACGACCTTGGATACTTTTACTTCCTGTAAGCCAAAACTTTCTTCCCAACAGTTCTTCGGCCTTATTTTCTGAATCAGCGCAGGGATTTGAATATCATTTCGATCAAAACTGTAGCGCGTCGAATTATCATCGGGAATAAATAAAGAAAATTTCAACGTGAATCCTTGGCCCACGAATGGCTGAAATTGAGTGGAGGTAAGGGCGAGAATTAGTGAACTTTGGCCCTTAAATAAATCCTCTATTTGCTCCTTGGTATCTTCTACTACCTCTTCTTTTTGCGCTGATTCACTAATCTGCAAAGCAAAGGCTTCTGTTTTTAAGGATTGCTGATTAACGATAACCTCAGCTGGTGGTATGAGTAGTGAGCCGGTGGCCGATGCTTGATAATATTGGGAGAAAGTATAGGAATAAACCGACTCCCCATTTTGAATATCGGTCGCTTTAGACCTGGAAACTCCTAATTTTCGCAATCCAGGCAATTCTGGAAATTTAAAAATGGGTGTCTCAATACTCGCATTAGCTGATTTAATAATGAAAGACAAAGAAAAGTTCTCTTCTAACGTGATTGATTTCTCCCCTACCACGAGTGTGGCTTGAGCACTCAACTCGGTGATAGCGAGCAAAAAGACCCAGAAGAAATAGAAAAAACGCCTCATTGCTGCAATTTAAGAAATCCTGGTTCAATGTCCGCATCATCGTATGATTCGAAAGCGAAAAGATAGTCCGACAGCAATGTAATAATCCTCGGGGTGAAGTAAACTTTGGCCAGCCGATATATCTAATTTTAAGTCATCATTCACATAATAGGCAAATCCGGCGTCATATGAATGATCCGCAAATTCAGAAGCGGGAAACCTTCCAAAAACCTCGACATAGGCATAGCCCTTTTTACCAATCAATACATTCGGTGCCACCCGATAAATTCCCTCTAAGGATCCATTTGAATGTAGTTCGGCTCCTACATTGTACCCAATACCAGAGCGCTCATTGAAATCATTTTGCATGGTAAAAACCACGTCACCAATCGAGTGGCCACGCAAGTTTTTCTCAGAAAAATCCCGGTTTTGGTGGTCCCAATTATAATGGACGATGACAGATGTGCGGGGTATCCAAGCTGAAGATTGAAATCCTGAAGGCTGAAATAGGGCCCACTTAAATCCGACGGCCTCCGTTTGAAAACGGGTTTGCATTCCCGGTTCTTGAGACAATACGGAAACATAGCGCAATTCTAATCGCTTACTTAAGCCATATTTCAACAAGGAAGTAGGAAAAAGATATTCTGAAGTAGATCGATTAAAGCCCAATTCGCCTTGCACATATCCTTTTTTTACTATGAAAGGGCATTCCGTTTGATCTGGACGATCAGTTTCAATACGTCCCTCACTTTGTGCAAGAGCGGTGAAAGACAAGAACAAAAAGAATGCAATTCGAGTAACCACACTCGAAGATAGTATTTTTTAGTCTAGTCTAAAAATTTATTTAGAAGAACCTTTTATGGTGAATCCTAAAGCGCCATAGAATTCCATAAAATAGATAGCCTGCTCCGCATGATCAACTGAGCGACCCGTCGTGCGAATATCCCATAATTTAGTCGCGCCTGTCTTGATGGTCGTTTCAAAGAATAAAAGTTTAGAGAAATTGAACTTTAAACCTGTCTTCAAGGAAGCTCCACCACCTGCCAGATTCCAATAATTATTTTTACCAACACCAAAAACATGGACATCGGAACGAGGAACTAAGGCACCAATTCCAACTCCGCGTATCCAGTCAATTGCAAAACGACTCTTTTTACTCTGAAAAAGAGATTTATAGTGCTCGATTTCAATTGAAGCGTAGTTGTAGCCATCCGTATGTTCTAAATGGACAAATTCATCCGGATCTAATTCTAAGGGTGTTTGGTTAAAGGTCCCCACGTAAGCTGGATTAACTGTAATGGCTGGAGTTGAAGTTTGCGGATTAATAAAGCCAGTCACTCGAACTATTTGGTCATCTGTTACCACGTATTTCATGTGATCCCAACCAATACTAATCGAAAGATTGTCTTTTATAAAATAGCCTGCATGGAAATTAAACTGTGGAATGGATAACAATTCAGGATTAACATAGGTTTTGAAGTCCCTAATGGGGGTAGGAAAATCCAAAGCCTTTGCATTTAACAACGTAAAATCATAACCTGGACCTACAAAACGAATATCCGAATTGGCGTAGCTAGAACGATTATACCCCCAAGTGATATAATATGAGCCTTTTTTATTCGTTTGTTGAGAAAAAGAAGTAAGACTAAACAAACTGAATAAGGCAATAAAAAGAGCTTTTTTCATTGGGGTTATTAAAAATTCAATTGGCTAAGGTCGGTGTTTTTTATGCCAAAAACTTGATTTTGAATAGAAAATCAGATTACGATAACTATAATTCATTCATATTGCCGTAAATTGCACCTCGGATTCATTACCATTATCTTATGAGAAAACCATCTGCGAAATTTGAAAACAAAACCTTTACGTTAGGTGAGAAACTGACTGAGGAGCAGAAAGAATACTTCAAGAAGTATGGAGTAATTCAATTTAAGAAGTTTATTGAGCCTGAAACAGCAGAAATTTTCATTTCGGAATTAGCGAAAATCGAAAAGCAGTGGCTAGAGGAAGGTATTGAAAAAGTAAAAGGGATTCCATTAAAGTTTGGTAAAGACCACCTAGGAAACCCGATGATTCAGCGCATGTGCTTTACGAATCAATTTAGCCATGTTTTAGCAGAATTAATCAGAGATCCACGCTTGCAATTATTAATCGAATTGTTAGCCCCTTACGAAGGACGTATCAGTGAGGATGAAAAAGATGGCTTAGTTTTCAATCACTACATCAATGAGCCCAATTCCAAGTTCAGCCAAATGGGCTGGCACACAGATAGCCCGCGTGATTTATTCTTAGGCCAAAAAATCCTTCCGATGTTAAACGTAGGGATTCACCTAGATAATTGTCCTTCTTCTAACGGTGGTTTACGCGTACTTCCAGGCACACATACGCAAGGAGTATTGAAGTTGCTATTCGGAAAGAAGCAATTCATAGACCATAAACCAGATCCAAGAGAAGCAGCGTTTGAAATTGAACGTGGGGATTTAACGATACACGATGGCCGTTTATGGCACAGAGTAGAGGTTTCTCCTAATGTGGGTGAAAAATCCCGTCGACGCGTCATGTATGTTCCCATTATCACCGGAAAATACAAACCGAAAACAGATCAAAGTAAGACTCCATTCTACCACCGCTTTGCGAAAGTAGTAACGAAATAAAAAAAGCGGCTCTTTTCGAAGGGCCGCTTTTTTTATGATTTAGATTCTAAATACGATTGCAATATAATCGTGGCGGATACCCGATCCACCGTTCCTTTTTCTCTTCGGTCTTTCTTCGACATACCTCCCGCAATCATCGCTTGCATCGCTAATTTCGAGGTGAAACGCTCATCATGCTCTTCTAGAGGAATCATGGGAAACTTCTTTCGAAAGCTTTTAATAAAAATACGAACGCCTGCTGTGGAATCGGTATCGGTGTTATCGAGGTTTTTAGGCATTCCGATAACTACTTGGTCCACCGTCTCTTTTGCAAAATAGCTTTGAAGAAAAGCTAATAAAGTATGCGTAGAAACCGTTTCTAACCCATTTGCGATAATCTGCAAGGGATCTGTGACTGCAATCCCCGTCCTTTTTAACCCAAAATCAATGGCTAGAATACGCCCCATCTTAGGAAATTAAAAACCCCTTGTCACGCAAGATTTTATCTAGTAATTTCTTGTCGTTATCATTATTGAATACGCTAAATGGCAAGTGCAAGAATTGGTATTTACCCATTTCCAAAATATAAGCATCTTTATCCTTGTAAGCCCCTACAATCATATCCCATTTGATCATTCCGCCTTCTTTGTCAGAAAGCTTCATAAAGATTTGCCGGCTATCGATTTCGTAACGGTACTTGTCAAAAAGTTGCTTGTATTGTGCTAATTGCGTGATTCCTGTAAATTGAATTAACCAGAAAAGAATATATCCAATCACACCTACGGCGATAAAAATATAGATCCAGTAGTTTTTATAGGTTCCAGTTAGGTTCAAAGCCACATTCCCCAGCACTAAGGCTAATGGAATGAACGCAAATTTCCATTGGTTCGAGAAAAGTTGACGCATGCACAAACCCACAAACTTATTTTTTTCCAAGGCAAATTTCTTTGTCTTAATGGCTAGAGGATTCGAAGGTGCTTGCATTTGGCGCTGTTGAGCACCGTACATTTTAGACATAATTGAATGATTTTAAACGCTATTTAAGGGGTAAAGGTACGAAAATTGGATAATTTTGGTAATTTTAAAGCGTACAATTTGAATTAAAGCATTCGCTATGTCCGCTAAACAAGTACTTGATGGCCCTGCCCTTCTACAAAAGATCCGTAGAATTGCTTTCCAAATCTATGAGAATAACTTCGAGGAGTCGGAAATTGTTATAGCGGGAATCGTGGGCGAGGGTTTTACGTTTGCGGAAATGCTCTGTGAAGAGATCAAAGGCATTTCGAAGATCAAGGCAATCCCCGTTAAAATTGATTTGAATAAGGAGCAACCTTACGAGCGTCCGGTGAAATTCGAGGGTGGTACCGATGCGTTGGAAAACAAGGTTATCATTGTGGTCGACGACGTATTGAATACAGGACGTACGTTCTCCTATAGCCTGGCGCCTTTCTTAAGCATGCACGTAAAACGTATTCAGGTAGCCGTGATTGTGGATCGGAATTACAAGCGTTTCCCGATTTCTGCTGACTACAAAGGATACGAACTTTCGACCACGCTTTCTGAGCACGTGCAGGTCATCTTGAGCGATACAGCAAAAAGAGGGGTGTATTTAGCTTAGTTTTTCTGCCAAATTTCCCAAGCCTTATCGGCCTGGCCATGCAACATCTCTAATCCAGTGTAGATTCCACCTACGCCATTTTCCAATCCGGCCTTTAAAAAAGCGGTCTCCAACGGATTATAAACGATATCGTATAAATAATGCTGCTTGTTCAATAAATCATAAGGGATAGGCGGCTTGTCATCCACTTTTGGAAACATTCCCAGCGGTGTTGTATTCACGATAAGGCCGATTTCCTCCAGTAGTGAAGGCATAGCTTCGTAATTCACCGTTTCGTCTGATGCTTGACGGGATACCTTGATTACCTCAAACCCCATATCTTCCAAGGCCACAATGATCGCTTTCGCAGCTCCACCTTGACCTAAAACACAGGCCTTCAATGATTCGAAGTTTTTGAATTTATCCCAAAACTCTACCGTCGTCCGGAATCCCCAATAATCGGTATTATACCCTCGGGTATATCCATCAGGTGCAATTTTAATGGTATTCACCGCACCAATCGTAGCAGCAGCTAAATCGATTTCGTCTAAAAGAGGCATCACGGCCTGCTTGTAGGGAATGGTCACGTTCAAACCTTTTAGATTTGGATTTGCCGCTAGAATATCTTTGAATTCTTCGATACTTGGAATCGGGAATTGTTCGTAAGCGTGTGTCTGCGAAAGACCTAGCTTCTCGAATTTCTCAGTGAAATAGGCTTTGGAAAAAGAATGGCCTAAGGGATATCCAATTAGACCATATAAGTGAGAGATGGCCATCTTATTTACGTTTTGTAATCAATCCCCAAACAATAGGCAATACAGACACGCCCACGATACCTAGGACCACTTTTTCGAAATTTGCTTTCACAAATTCATTGTCTCCTAAGAAATAACCAGCCGTAGAAATACTGCTTACCCAAAGTGTCGCCCCTAAAAAGCCGTACAATAAATAGACCGGATAGGACATGCGTCCGGCACCCGCTACGAAAGGGGCAACGGTACGTACAATAGGAATAAAGCGGGCAAGAATGACTGTTTTGGGGCCGTATTTGGCATAAAACGCTTCCGTCTCCTCGATATGCTCGCGCTTTAAAAACAAAACCTTTTCGCGTTCGCGAATGATCCCACTAAAATATTTTCCGATGAAATAATTCACCTGATCGCCCAGAAGGGCAGCTCCGATTAACAAAGGAATCACGGTAGCTAGCGATAATTCGCCACTCGCGGCCGCAAGCAAACCGACCGAAAATAAGAGTGAATCACCAGGTAAAAAGGGCATCACGACTAAGCCTGTTTCCACGAACACGATCAGGAACAATAGACCGTAGGTCAATGCGCCATGAGCGGCAATGAATTCAGACAAAAAAGTCAAAGGATCCCTCAAGAGATCAAGAAGAAGCTGCAGCATTGAACTTATTTCGTTAAGAAGTGGTCAAATGTATCGCCACGTAATCCTAAACGTATCGTTTCTAGTGAAACTACTTCCTGAGGAGCAATATTTCCTACGTTTACGTTCGCTCCTACGAGTTTTACGAACCAAACTTGCTGTGATTTTTGCGGTGCCTCCCAGATGATTTTCTCCTCTGGAATCTCCGTTAAAATTTCTTCTACTAAACCTTGGCGAACCTCTCCAGATGCACGAAATAGCCCCACATTACCTCCTTCACGCGCCTCTCCAATTACCTTCCAGGCACCCGCCTCTAATTCCATACGCATCAATTTGATCCACTTGTAAGGAGGGATAATTTTTGCTTCGTCCTTGGAACCCACTTCTGAAAGAACAGTTACTTGAGTGGCCAACGTGCGGATTAATTCACACTTAATATCAGACTCCATTTCGATGGAACCATCCGAAACCTCCGCATGCTCCATACCAAATTCGTCTAATAGACGACGGTAATCCTCGAATTGACCACGAATATAAAAGGCTTCAAATAGCGTGCCTCCAAAATATACCGGAATGCCAGCTGATTTATATAAAGCTAACTTCTCTTTTAAATTAGGAGTCACATAAGAAGTCGCCCAGCCTAATTTAACGATATCTGTATAATCTGCGCCTGTCTCTAGGAAATCCTCCACTTGACGAAGACTTAGTCCTTTATCCATCACCATCGTTAAACCTTTTTGACGTGGTTTAGTTGTACGTTCAGGAATTTGATTTAAATGATAATTCATATAGTTTATTAATGGATTGGTACGGTTTTGTGCCAAATATGTACAAAAATAAGCATTCCTATTGATAGCCACAAACCTGATTATGCTAGAATCGTTCGTATATTTGTCACATTAAACCTTCATCAACCATGAAAAAAGGAATTTTATCGTTTATTACCCTCCTATTTATTTCCATTTCCACCTTTGCAAATTCAGGCGTTGATGCCATTTTAGGTGAATGGCTTTCACAAGAAAAAGATGGTAAAATCACCATTTTCAAACAGGGTGATCAGTACTTTGGCAAAATCTCCTGGGGGAAAAAAACCGGAATGAAAGACACTAAAAATCCAGATGAAAAATTACGCAGCCGTGATTTACTGGGAACGGTTATATTAAAGAATTTTAAATTCACTGGATCTGCTTGGGAAAATGGAACTATCTATGATCCCAATACTGGCAAGACCTACGATTGCATATTAAAAGTTAAAGACGGGAACAAAACATTGGATATTCGGGGTTTTGTGGGTACCCCGATGTTTGGCAGAACATCTACCTGGACTCGATCTTAATCACAATAACCGCCTAAAATGGAACCAAACGAACAAGTAGTAGCCTACCTCAATCAAAATTTACACAAAAAGATTGCCGACGGAAACCCTGCTCCCATTGGAAAATGGTTAGATGGCACGTTAGTAAAAGCCGAAGCGGGGAAATTAACGGCTGAATTTGTGGTTCGCCCAGATCAATTAAATCATGCGGGTGTCATTCACGGTGGCGTGATTTCTGCGATGCTCGATGAGATGATGGGTATGACTTTAATTACAGTCAAAATTGATCATCTATATGTGACCATCAATTTGTACATCGATTTCCTATTCGGAGCTAAGGCTAATGAAAAGATTACCGTAACAACGGAAGTTCACCGGGTAGGTAAAAAAATCGCTAACATAGAGGCTAAATTGCACAATGCGGAAGGCAAATTGTTAGCAAAAGGCGTGAGTAATCTAGCGGCGACTTCGATTCCTTTTTCTTTCTAAGATAGAAGTTGGTAGACGGCGAAGGCTGATAAGTAAGCCAAAGCCGTCATGTAGGTAAATTGGATTAACGGATATTTCCACGATTTCGTCTCGCGGTAGGTCGTAGCCAATGTACTCATGCACTGCATCGCAAAAGCATAAAATATCAAAAGAGAGAATCCCAAGGCAACATCGTACATCGGTTTACCTGTGGCTGGATTTATTTCAGCGCGCATCCGATTTTTAATCGTCGCATTTTCATCGTCTACTTCTCCACCCATACTGTAAATAGTGGACATCGTTCCCACGAACACTTCGCGAGCTGCGAAAGAAGTAATCAACGCAATCCCGATCTTCCAGTCATAGCCGAGCGGACGAATAACAGGCTCTACAAAGTGACCAAAGTGACCCGCATACGAGTTCTCTAGCTTCTGCGCTGAAATCTTGTTAGCTAATTCTACTCCCTGTAGAGTCGGGTTTTCTTGACGAACACGCGCTTCAGACTGTGCAATTTTATCTCCCGGACCATAGCTCGCTAAAACCCATAATACAATCGAAATGGCAACAATAATTTTACCCGCCTCAAATACAAAGGCATTCACGGAATTCCAAATAGTCAGCGCCACGTGCTTAAATCGCGGCCCTTTGTAGGTGGGTAATTCCATGATGAAATAACTCTTTTCTTTGGCCTGTAAAATCACCTTCATTACCCACGCAGAAACCAACGCCATGAAGAAGCCCAATAGATAAAGGCCGAAAAGGGCTACTCCTTGCAGATTAAATAGCCCGAATAGCGTATTTTTCTCTGGCACCACTAAAGCAATCAAAACCGTATAAATAGGCAAACGCGCCGAACAAGACATCAAAGGCGTAACTAAAATCGTAATCAAACGATCCTTCCAAGAACCAATCGACCGCGTACTCATGATCGCCGGAACTGCACACGCCACCCCAGAAATCAAGGGCACCACTGACTTTCCATTCAAACCAAAACGGCGCATCAATTTGTCCATAATGAACATCACGCGCGACATATAACCGGTCTCTTCTAACAAAGAGATGAATAAAAACAAAAAGGCAATCTGTGGAATGAAGATTAAAACCCCACCAATTCCAGCAATCAATCCATCGGTTAACAAAGCCGTCAAAGCCGATTCCGGCAACACCCCTTTTAACCAATCATTCAGCGCCGCAACTCCACCATCAATCAAATCCATCGGATAGGTCGCCCAGGTGAATACAGCCTGGAACATCACAAATAGAATCGCTAAAAAGAACACATAACCTCCGACTGGGTGCAAGAAGAATTTATCTAAGCGATCCGTCCAAGTGCGGACGGGTGGAGCATCCCATTGGCGGTTCAAATTAATCACACAACGATCCACCACCTCGGTGATTTGCTCGTAGCGCTTGACCGTTTCTTGTGACTGGTATTTTTTACCGGAAAATTGATGTTTATTTTGAATGGCATCCAATACCTCGCATTGCTTTTTCGAGAACATCTTCATCCGATCATGTTCCATCAACCACAAGAGAGAACGATATGGCTCTGCCTCACCAAATTCTGCTTGAATATCTTGAATAAGTTCCTCTGAAATAGGCAAAGGCAATGCGTCGTTAGATGCGAAACGGTTTTGAAGCGTCTTGACTACCGATAATTTCAGGCCGTTAAGTCCGATACCCTTTTTGGCATTCACTTCGGCTACTTCTACATTTAATTCGCGAGCAAGCTTGATCGAGTTGATGACATAACCCTCGTTCTCCGCTACGTCGATCATATTCAAGGCCAGCACCGTAGGGATTCCTAAGTCGCGAACCTGCGAGAAAAGCAATAAATTTCGCTTTAAATTAGAGGCGTCCGCCACCACGATGGCCATATCCGGAAAATCTGGATGCTTCGGATCTCCTAAAATGTTGATGACTAATTCCTCGTCGATGGACTTCGGATAAATACTATAAATACCAGGCAAATCTAAAATTTCCACGGAACGCTTGGGTTCTAGTTCCCAAATCCCCGTCCGCTTCTCCATGGTTACTCCCGGAAAATTCCCTGTCTTCTGATTCAACCCCGTTAAGGAATTAAAGAGAGACGACTTTCCTGCATTGGGATTCCCAATCAGCGCTATTTTAGGTGTTTTTGCCAAAATTTATGTTCTTTTAATCAGCATCGTTTCTGCTTCCTCCCGTCTCATGGACAAGGTATAAGAGCCTGAAACCCGAATCGCGATGGGATCGCCAAAAGGAGCCAAATGGGTCAAAATTACCTCAGTTCCTGGCAAACAACCCATCTCTAATAGTTTTAACGAAAGCAATTCGTCCGTGAAGCCCACTATCTCCCCCTTTTCACCAATCTTCAAGTCGGCCAAATTTGCCATGTTCACTATTTAGAATAATTCAAAATTAGACACAAATGTACTAAGTATTTCTGAGCTAAAAAATGATACAAATAGTTTTTTCTGTCGTAAATTGCAGGTTCATGGCCTTAACTGAAATTTTCGTGTTGATTCGCAAAGAAATGCAATTAGAGTGGCGCAATAAATATGCGATCCACGGTCTAGTGCTGTACTTAGCCGCGACTATTTTCATCTGTTATTTGTCCTTCAAAGCGAAACAACAATCGATCCATCCGATTATGTGGAATACGTTGTTTTGGATCATCTTACTTTTCTCTGCCGTGAATGCGGTAGGCAAGAGTTTCACGCAAGAATCAGCGAATCGAAATATCTTTTATTATACGTTTGCCAAGCCAGAATCGGTCATTTTTAGCAAAATCATCTACAATACGTTGGTGATGCTGGGGGTGTCTTTCATCGGTATTTTCTTTTATTCTTGGGTGATGGGTAATCCTGTTGGCAACATGCCGCTCTATCTCCTATCGCTGGTTTTAGGAGCAATCGGTTTTGCTTCAACCCTTTCATTGGTGGCAGGAATTGCCGCTCAGGGAGAGAATTCAGCCACTTTGATGGCAGTGATGAGCTTTCCTTTGCTCATTCCCTTGTTGTTGTTATTATTAAAATTGTCCAAAAGTGCCCTAGACGGAATTTCACTAGCAGAGAACTGGGATGAGATCGCTATTTTAGGAGCGCTAGATATCATTGTTATTGTATTTTCTGGGATCTTATTCCCTTACATATGGAAACATTAAAACGCCAATATTGGAAGATTTTGTCGATCATTTTATTGATTTACACGGTCTATGCCGGGTTAAACGGAGAGGTGCCGCGTCAACCTATTTTGAACGAGACGATTCGCAATCTGTATTTTCACGTGACCATGTGGTTCAGCATGATTTTCCTTTTAGGGACATCGGTGTATCATTCCATTCAATACCTGCGTAAATCTGATCTGAAATCAGACCTGATTTCGAGCACCTATGTGGAAGTTGGAATGGTGTTTGCGATCTTAGGCTTAATTACGGGGAGTGTTTGGGCGAAATTTACTTGGGGAGATTGGTGGACAAATGACCCGAAACTAAATTCAGTCGCTATTGGTTTACTTATTTACCTAGCCTATTCGCTAGTTAGATCATCGATGCCAGATGAGATGCAGAAAGCGCGAATTTCGTCGGTTTACAACATCTTTGCTTTCGTGATCTTCATGGTATTGATTTGGATTTTGCCACGCATGACAGATTCCTTGCACCCTGGAAACGGCGGAAACCCCGCTTTTTCGAAGATGGACTTAGATAACCGGATGCGCCTGGTCTTTTATCCTGCGATTGTCGGTTGGACATTACTAGGTTATTGGATTGCGCAAATCCGCATTCGAATTAAGAATTTAGAACAACAAAACGAGTTATAATGAAAGCATTCCTTTTATTCTTATTCAGTCTTACTGCTTTTACGGCTAGTGCACAAGCTAGCGACATCGAGATGGCAGATCAATTCCGCGCTGACGGAAAAATCTATGTAGTGATTGCGGTGATTAGCGTCGTGCTGATCGGATTATTTGCTTATTTATTCCGTTTAGAAAGTAAAGTTTCAGCCTTAGAAAAACGCAACAAATGAAAAAGACACACATCATCGGATTGATATTAATTGCGGTTGCCATCGGAATCATTATGATTACGACGGGGGATGCGAGCACCTATGTGGGTTTTGATGAGGCAGAAAGCATTTCTCAGCAAGATCCGAATCAGAAAGTACACGTGGTGGGAACTTTAAGAAAAGATGCTGCAGGTAAAATTGTAGGATTAAATTACAATCCTGCCGTTGATGCCAATCACTTGGAATTTCTAGTTCAAGACAGTTTAGGACGCGAGAATCAAGTAGTCTATGCAGCGCCAAAGCCTCAAGACTTTGAGAAATCCGAGAAGATTGTTTTAGTGGGCAGTATGCATTCCGATAAGGTATTCTACTGCGATAAAATTCTATTAAAGTGCCCTTCCAAGTACCAAGAAGGTGAAATTTCAGCAGACTCCATTGCCTCAGTAGCGGTAAAAAATTAAATATGATACACGAAACCATCGGTTCGGTTGGACATTTATTTGTCATTATTTCCTTCGTAACGGCGCTTCTAGCGACGTTTGCGTATTTCAAATCAGCTCAATCCACGAACGAATTAGAGAATGATTGGAAATTAACGGCACGCGTGTTGTTTGGGCTGCATTTGATATCAGTGATTGTAGTGGCGGGCAGCCTCTTCGTCATTATTTATAACCACTATTTCGAGTACCATTACGCCTTCACGCACTCCTCGTTGCAATTGCCTACGATGTTTATGATCTCCTGTTATTGGGAGGGCCAAGAGGGTTCGTTTTTGTTGTGGATCTTCTGGCAAGCGATTTTAGGTCTGTTATTGATGATCAAAAATCCGAAATGGGAGTCGCCTGTGATGACGGTTTTTGCGCTTGTGCAGACGTTTTTAACCTCGATGATCTTGGGCGTCATTATCCCTTGGATCGACTTGAAAATCGGCTCTTCTCCGTTCTTATTATTGCGTGAGGCACAGCCAGATCTTCCGGTTTGGAGTATGCAGCCGAATTTTATTCCTAAAGACGGACGTGGATTAAATCCTCTTTTACAAAACTATTGGATGGTGATTCACCCGCCTACCTTGTTCTTAGGTTTTGCCTTGACGCTCGTTCCGTTTGCGTATTTGATCGCTGGATTGTGGAAGAAGAAATTAACGGAATGGGTGCTGCCGGCCTTGCCTTGGGCGCTTTTTGCCGCAGGGGTACTAGGAATTGGTATCATGATGGGTGCTTATTGGGCCTATGAGACCTTGAATTTTGGGGGATATTGGAACTGGGATCCGGTGGAGAATGCCTCGTTTGTGCCTTGGTTAGTTTTGTTAGGTGCCATCCATACGATGATCGCACACAAAACATCTAGTTCTGCGCTAAAGACCTCGATTATCTTAGTCATTGCGACCTTCATCTTAGTCTTGTACTCGACCTTCTTGAACCGTTCTGGAATCCTAGGAAATGCTTCTGTGCACTCCTTTACGGATTTGGGCCTTTCTGGCCAGCTCTTATTGTACATGGGAACCTTCCTTTTTGTGGCCATTGCTATGTCCATTTACCGTTGGAAGGATTTGCCTCAGGATACCAAAGAACTAGGGACCTATAACCGCGAGTTTTGGGTATTCGTAGGTGCGGCTATTTTAGGCTTATCTGCCTTCCAATTAACGTTTACGACTTCGATCCCGGTGTACAATAAGATTGCAGAGGCTTTTGGCCTTCTCTCTAATATCGCGTTACCGGCTGATCAGGCAGAACATTATAGCAAGATTCAAATTTGGATATTCGTAGCCGTTGCTATTTTGAGTGGCATCGGTCAATATGTGTGGTGGGGAAAAATCAAGCAAAGCACGAGCTTCAAGCCTTTGATCAATCCGGCTTTGATGGCGACATTTTTGAGTGTCGTGTTCATCAACATTGGTAAGATTTACACGATCCCCTACATCATCTTATTGTGGAGTGGATTATTCGCTGTTTTCGCGAACTTCAAAATCCTTTGGTTCCTCATCCGTGAAAAGTTCTCATTGGTAGGTGGTGCAGTGGCACACGTCGGTTTAGCGATCATGTTGATCGGTATTTTATTCTCAGCAGGTTATTCCAAAGTCGTATCGTTAAACCGCTCCGGCTTCGCGATTAGCACGAAAGTGGAGGAATTCACGAAGGATAACAACAAAGAAAACAAGGAAAACTTACCGCTTTGGCTAGGTCAAGGCGCCCAAATGCAGGATTACTTAGTAACATACAAAGGTCGCCGGATCGAGGTTCGGGGTCAAAAGGGTTATTTCAATAAGAACGATTTTGAGATTATTGAGGGGGATTTCCACGCGGTGGCTTTGAAAAACATCATCCGGGATAGTGTAAAAATCGCTAGCAAAGGGGACACCGTGACGGTGGAACCAGAGAATACCTATTACGAATTAGAATTTAAGAACGAGGAAGGTAAAGCCGTTTCTCTATTCCCGAGATGGCAAGTAAATCCGAAAATGGGAACCGCTATTTCCCCTGATGTGAAGCATGCCTGGAACCACGACATTTACACCTACGTTTCACTAGATCCACGTCTAGCGGCAGAAGCCGGCTCAGAAAAACAGTGGTCTCAAACGGAGGAGCAAACGGTTACGACAGGAGATACCTTGTTCATTAACGACTTCGTGGCCATTCTGAAAGAGGTAAACCGCGTGACGAATGTCGATGGAGTTGAATTAGGCGCAAATGATGCCGCGGTTCAAGCGAACTTCCAAGTATTAGGCAAGAACTCACAACAGTTTACGCTGAGCCCTATTTTCGTCATCAAAGGAGGAATGGTCGCCATGCCTGCTTTTGAAAGTGAAGAAACTGGAATTAAGATTAAATTTACTGGCATTAACCCACAATCACAGGAATTTGGGTTTGCGTGGAATACGACGCAACAAGAATTAATCGTCGTGAAAGCCTTGGAAAAACCCTATATCAACTTAGTGTGGATCGGATCTATCCTCGTGTTTATCGGTTTGTTTATAGCCACCTATCGACGCTTAAAACCTGCTATCGCTGCCTAATATGGGAAAGAAAGAAATCTTAAGTTTAGCTGCGGCCATCGGATTTATCCTCATCTGGATCATCGACTTGAATAGCCCGACACCTGCAGAGTTGAAGGGGCAGTTTTGGGCAGGAATATTTTATCATTATGGCTGGTTAATGTATGGGGTAGCTTGCTTGTTCTACTACCAATACGCGAAGAACGAACGCATTAAGAAAGAAAAAGATGACAGAAAGTAATATCAGTTTAGATAATGCCCAAATCATCGGGATCGTCGCATCGATGGTTTTCTCCGCCTTCTTTTCTGGAGTCGAGATGGCCTTCGTTTCTTCGAATAAATTATACTTCGAACTGAAGGCTAAACAGGATATCCTGAGCGCAAAAATCATTGCCAACTTCAACCAACATCCGTCTCGATTCATTGGAACGATGCTAATCGGCAATACCCTTTCCCTAGTGGCCTATGGTATTTTTATGGAGGAATTTTTGCACCACGTGGTGTTGCATTTCCTGTCTATCAATGAGATTTTGGCGCGTTTGATTGCCACGATTGTAGCAACCATCTTGATTTTGATGACATCAGAATTCACGCCTAAAAGTGTCTTCTTGATTAACCCAGATGCCATTTTAGAGTTTCTTGCCATTCCGATTTGGGTAATATACACCTTGATGTTTCCTTTGGTTTGGGTAACAGTGGGATTATCGAAATGGTTTATCACGAAAGTCTTGCGTTTGAGTTATTCAGAGGAGAAACCGGCCTTCGGTTTAACGGATTTAAATCATTACCTCCAAAATCTGAACCGCAAAGTCTCTACCGAACAGGAAGCCGAAGTAGATCACAAGATTTTCCACAATGCCCTCGAGTTTAAGCAAGTAAAAGTGCGTGATTGCATGATTCCTCGGACGGAAATCACGGCTATCGACCTAGAGGACGGGATCGAAAAACTGAAGGAAGTCTTTTTAGAAAGTGGCCACTCGAAGGTATTAGTTTACAAAGAGACCTTAGAAGAGGTGATTGGTTATTGCCATTCTTTGGCCCTATTTAAAAAACCTAAAGATTTACAATCCATCCTGACCAGCATTCCCATCGTACCAGAGGCGATGCCTGCGAATGATTTAATGATCAAGTTCTCGAAGGAGCGTAAGTCGCTGGCCTTAGTCGTGGACGAATTCGGGTCAACAAGTGGATTAGTGAGTATGGAGGATGTGATGGAACAGATTTTTGGCGAGATTCAAGACGAATACGACGACTCTGAAGACTGGATTGAGAAGCAAATCGATGAAACGACTTTCGTGCTTTCTGGCCGTCACGAGATTGATTATTTGAACGAAAAATACGAATGGAATCTGCCTGAAGGGGATTATGAAACCTTGGGAGGGATGTTAATTAGCTTGTATGAAGATATTCCGCAAGTAAATGAGATGATTACCTTAGCGCCTTTTCAATTCCAAATCTTAACGACGACTGACGCTAGAATTGATACGGTTAAAGTACTGATAACCGGCAAGATTACTCCAGCTCCCTCTTCGGAATTACTGCATTAATACCCGCTGAAGGGTCTGACATTTCATCTGAGTTTCCTGCCATTCCTTTTCCGGATCAGAATCTTCCGTGATGCCACAACCGGCATAGAATACTGCGTGATTTTCCTTGATTTCCACGGTTCGCAAATTCACAAATAAATACGTGGCGTTCATCAAATTAACTGGCCCTAAATAGCCAGAATACATCGAACGATCGTGTCTTTCTGTCGCTGAAATAAAATCAATTGCCTCCTGCTTAGGTGTACCACAAACCGCGGAGGTGGGATGCAATAAGCCTAACATCAAACCTGGCAATTGCGGAAAATCCATTGCCTTCGTTTCGACAATATAATCCGTTTTAAGGTGCAATAGATTTCCGGTAGAGATCGTCTTAGGCCCTATTTCTGTGTATTCTCGCAAGCGAATCTTTTTGAAACAATCGATAATGTAGCGACTGACGAAGGCTTGCTCTTCGATCTCTTTTTGAGACCAGCGCGCCTGCGAAGGAGATATCGGTAACCCGTCTAGGTCTACTCCAGATTGTGTGCCGGCTAAAGAAATCGTTCGAAAAATCCCCTCCTCATTTTGTTCGACCAAAATTTCCGGGGTCGCACACATCCAAACTCCTTCAAGCGCTGGAATATACAGGGCACATACAAAAGCATTGGGATAGGCGGAAGCTAAATCTTCCAAAGCCTTCATGACATTAAAATCAGCCGGCAACTCTTTTTCATCCGTTCGGGATACAACCACTTTCTGCAAAGGCCCTTGTTTGATGGCTTCAATCGCTTGAGCCACCCAGGTCATAAATTCACTTTTCTTGGCTGTATTTTCGGCAGGTGCTGTATATGCTGTGGTAGTTTCAGCTAGCTGAATGGGGAAAGTGGTTAATGAATCTGCTCGCAGAAAATAAGGTAGACCGATGAAGGGAGCGGCTAAAAATCCAGCAGACAATTCACTTAAATTCCACCCTTCCGCTAGTGTAGATCCCCCAGAAAAATCTTGCAAAAGAAAAGCCTCATTCCCCTGCGGCAAGCGCCAGGTTGCTATCGCTGCCCCTCTAGCTATTCCCTCCTCCCACGCTAATCCTTGTTTCATTTTATCGGTATAATCGCTACCGTTAAACGGCTCGCACAAATCAAATTTTCTTCTTCGTCGTGAATTTTAATCTCATAAACATGTAAAGTGCGACCGATGCGCAATGGCACACAAGTACCTATTACGTAGCCACCTCGAGCAGACTTTAAATGGTTCGCATTGATCTCAACCCCTACTCCCGTTTCCTTCATGGGATCTTTCAAAGCTAAAACCACGGCAGTACTTCCGATGGTTTCTGCTAAAACGACAGATGCTCCCCCATGTAACAAACCTAAAGGCTGTTTTGTTCGGTGGTCGACAGGCATTTTTGCCTTAATATATCCAGCTTGAACTTCAATAAACTCAATCCCCAGATGTTCGATCATATTGCCTTTTGACATCGAATTCAATGTCTCCAGCGAGATGGAAGTATTAAACATATATTTCGTAATTTTGGCTAAAATTCGGAATAAAATACGATTAATATGCAAGCTCGGCCTGATTTAGTGAAAGATATTTACCTGATTCGCCATGGCGAAACGGAATACAATCGCAAGGGGGTCGTGCAAGGCAGTGGGATAGATGCAGATTTAAATGCATTAGGCCAAAGACAAGCAGAAGCCTTCTTCGCGCACTACCAAGATCTTCCGATTGATAAAATTTATACTTCAGCGCTGAAAAGAACACATCAATCCGTCAAAGGCTTTATCGAAAAAGGCTTGCCTTGGGAGCAGCACGAAGGTTTAAATGAGATTTCCTGGGGAAGTAAAGAAGGAAAGTCGCCTAATACAGAGGACGATTTATATTATAAAAATTTAACAAAAACTTGGAGAGAGGGCCATATTCACGTGCAGTCTGATCAGGGAGAAAGCCCGGTGGAAGTGTTAGAGCGTCAAAAACCAGTTGTCAACCTCCTTCTTTCCAGACCAGAGGAAAAGTCCATATTAATCGCGATGCATGGTCGTGCGATGCGGGTTTTACTCACCCACTTATTCAACGCACCTTTACATCATATGGACAACTATGCACACCAAAACCTGTGCCTATACCATATACAATACGATTATAGCGCAAAAGAATTTCGCCTGGTAAAAGGCAATTGCATCATCCATCTAGCCGACTTACCGGAGTCCATGTAATATGCTGAGAAAACACATGTATTGGGTTTTGACTTTAAGCGGTTGGTTCGCCTGGATGCTTAACGAGGCGGTTCTTTACACGAATCAATATGGCTGGCATTGGGCTTGGTTGTATGCATCCATCGCAAATATCTCCTTGGCGATACTATTAACCCATCAATATAAGCACATTACGAAACGCTATGCATGGCAGGATTTACCGCTCATCCAGATGATACGTAACCATTTTTTTGCCCTTTGCTTCATGGCAACTTGCTTGGTTGCGCTCAATTTACCTATCGATCAATACTTGTTGGGGGAGAATTTTGAGGTCCAAATTAGTCCCTTCATCATCACCCAGTACCTATTCAACTTTATGAAGCCGCTAGCAATTTGGATGTTGATCTATTTCTTCTTTCAATATTCGAAAAAACAACTCGAGATGGAAAGGGAGAATAATCAATTAGAACGCGCTATTCAAGAGACAGAGGGGAAAGTATTGCGAGCACAAATGAATCCTCATTTCGTCTTTAATGCCCTAAACAGTATTCGTGCGTTAATTACGGAAGATCCGTCGAAGGCCAAAAAAGGAATCAATCAACTCTCTAAACTTCTTCGAAGTTCTTTATTAACTGAACGAAAGAAGACAATCTCCATCGCAGAAGAATTAGATACCATTTTGGACTATTTACATTTGGAAAAAATCCGCTACGAGGAACGCCTTACCTGGAAAATCGACGTCTCTAAAGAAATTCACCAAGCACAAATACCTCCCATGTTATTACAAACCTTAGTGGAAAATGCGATCAAACACGGGATCGCACATTCCGCGAAAGAAGGTTTAATCCAAATCACAGGAGAGATGGCTTCAGAAATGATTCATTTACAAGTTATTAATCCAGGACATTTAAAAGATAAAGAGGAATCAACCGGAATTGGATTAGTCAACTCCCAAAACCGCCTTTCCTTATTGTTTGGGGAGACCGCTCATATTGACTTAAAGCCTTTGGACAAAAATCGCGTACTTGCTTCTGTAACGATTCCTTATCTTGTTGAAACAATAGCCTAATTCCCATGAGAGCCATCATCGTAGACGACGAACGCCTAGCCAGAAATGAACTGAAACGTTTATTAGAAAATTTCCCATCCATCGAAGTCGTGGGCGAGGCATCGAATACCGAAGAAGCTAGCCAGTTGATCGAGGAATTGCAGCCAGATGTGGCATTTTTAGACATACAGATGCCTGGTAAAACAGGTTTTGAGTGGTTAGAAGAATGGGATGGCTTTCTCCCGGAGATCATCTTCACGACGGCTTTTGATGAATATGCGTTGAAGGCATTCGAGGTGAACGCTTTGGATTACGTATTAAAACCCATCGAATTAGCGCGTTTAAGTGAAAGCATTCAGAAATTAGAATCTCGTTTTCAGCGACCTACACGAACAGAAAAATCGGCGACTACTAACCATGTTTTAGGAGGAAATGATCAAATATTCGTGAAAGACGGGGAGAAATGTTGGTTCGTACGTCTGGACCGTGTTCGCTTATGTGAATCGATGGGTAATTATGTACGTTTGTTTTTTGACGACCAAAAACCTCTCGTACTAAAATCCCTCAATTCTTTAGAGGAACGCTTAGATCCGAAATTATTCTTCCGTTGCAACCGTAAACACATTGTGAACTTGAACTTCATTGAGAAGATCGAACCCTGGTTCTCTGGCGGATTGCAGGTGACTTTAAAAGGAGAAAAAGCAGAAAAAATCGAAATCTCGCGTCGTCAATCGATCCGTTTTAAGGAGCTTTTGTCTCTTTAGCTCTGGAAGGAGCCTCACCTAACAAGAATCCATAGGGTTCTAAAGTAGGGACGGAGTCAAAAATTACTTTCATAACGGCCGTCAGCGGAAGGGCTAAAATCAAACCTGGAATTCCCCAGAGCAATTCCCCGCACAACAATGCCAGCATCGCGACCATCGGATTCATACTTACTTTAGAGCCCACCACTAAAGGCGTAATGAAATTAGCTTCAATAAACTGTGCAGCCGCCACCCATGCCACCACAGCTAAGGCGTGCGATGGACTCAGGGTCACTAAGCTTAATAATATGGGTAACAATGCTCCTATCCAAATACCGATGTAGGGAATCAACAACAATATTCCCGTCAAAAACCCAAAAAACACCGGATATTCCACACCAATCCACCAAAAACCGACCGAATTCAACACCCCCACAATCAGCATAACCACTAATAATCCTACTAAATATCCTTGGACCACCGACCCCGTTTTCTCAATCACTTTCGTTAAGACTTCAGCTTCCGTTTTAGGAAAGACTTTTTGCAAAAAGCTTTCAAAGAAATCGCGGTAAAACAAGAAGAAAAAGGTAAATACAGGTACTAAAATTAAAGCAGTTATGGCGTGCAAAGCCGTCGAAAACGTAGTGCTAATGATGACACCGGAGTTTTTTAACAAGGCCATCAACTCACTACTTAACTCCAGCATTTGCTTCCGACGTGAGATATTGAAATTAGCAGAAATAAAGGATTGCAAGCTAGATATCCACTTTTCAGCTTTTTTTGCAAAGAGAGGAAACTCAGATGAGAATTCCATAATTTGTACTCCTGCCACAAAGAGCAAAGTAGAAATAAGTGCGAAGGTTAAAAGGATAGCGATGAAGATGGCAAGAGATCGGGGAAAACCTTTGGCCTCCATCCACTTACTCGCAGGCAATAGCAAAAGAGACAAGACGAGAGCGAAAGAAAGCAAAATCAATAGGTCTTGTAATAAATAAGCCGCAGCAATAATCAAGGCCATCGACAAGAGGGAACTCGATAATCTAGACGAGTAAGCAATGTGGTTTGACATATTTAATAAATTAACAATTCCATAACATACATCTTTCTATATTTGTCAGGTAATCCTTTGAACAATTATGGCAACAGCTTCTAAAGCATACAAAATTCTACTCGTAGATGATGATGTAGACATTTTGGAGTTATTGGAATACAATTTACTAAAAGAAAACTTTCTTTTAGCAAAAGCGACGAATGGAAAAGAAGCTATTGCAGCGGCGAAATCCTTCCAACCCCATTTAATCATCATGGATGTGATGATGCCAGAGATGGATGGCATCGAGGCAGCTCGTCAAATCAAATCAAATCCCGAATTCAAAAACACCCTCATTCTGTTCCTAACAGCACGAGGTGAAGAGTATACTGAAATAGCCGCCTTTGAGAGCGGAGCCACTGATTACGTGGTAAAACCCATCAAATTGCGTGCTTTAATCAGCCGAATTAATGCGTTACTAACGCGCGAAGCAGCTGTTCCTGAATCGAAAAACGACGTTATTTCTATTGGCGATTTGGTTATCGACCGCGTGCAATATGCCGCGACATTCCAAGGCCGCGCCTTGATTTTACCTAAAAAGGAATTTGAATTACTTTCATTCCTAGCAAAAAATCCGAACAAGGTGTTTAACCGAGATGAGTTATTGGAGAAGGTTTGGGGGTCAGATGTTTTCGTCGTGGAACGTACCGTGGATGTGCATATTCGCAAATTGCGCGAGAAAATCCCCGAATATTACATCAAAACGTTAAAGGGAGTAGGCTATTTATTTTCAATCGAGAAGGCCTAATTGCCCATTTTTAGGTAAATTGCATCCCGAATGATGCGCCTAATTTCAATCCTTGTTTTTTGTCTTTTTTCTACCTGTGTTTTAGCTCAGGGGCCTAAACGCGAGTTGAGGGGAGTTTGGGTGGCGACCGTCCAAAACATCGATTGGCCCAGTCCACGCAATTACGACGGGGCAAAACAAAAATCCGAATTTATCGAGCTAGTGAATTCCCACCAGAAAACGGGAATCAACGCACTTTTTGTACAAGTCAGAACCGCTTCAGATGCGCTCTACGCGAAAAGTGCGGAACCCTGGACGACTTACCTGTCTGGAAAACAAGGGAAGGCGCCTAGTCCCTATTACGATCCTTTGGAATTCATGATTGATCAGACCCACGCAAGAGGTATGGAATTTCATGCGTGGTTAAACTTGAATCGTGCCACCATGTCGTCGCGGTCACTTTTAAGTTCTGAGCACGTGGCTAGAAAACATCCAGAATGGCTTTTATCGTATAATGGGCAGTTATTATTCGATTTTGGGATGCCGGCCGCACGTCACTACATCGCAGGCTTAGTGCGGAACATCATCTTGAATTACGACGTGGATGGAATTCACTTTGATGATTATTTCTATCCGTATCCCGATCCAAAATCAAAATTAAATGATGAAGAAACGTACTTGCAGTACCGGCATGCTGGCGAGTCTAAGGCAGACTGGAGACGACGAAATACGAGTGCCTTGATTCAGGAAATATCGGAGACTATTCGGAAGACGAATCCAAAGATTAAATTTGGAATTAGTCCTTTTGGGATTTGGCGACATAAAACGTCTGATCCAGTGAATGGCATGCCTACCGTGAAGGGCTTGCAATCCTATGATGATTTATATGCGGATACGGATCATTGGCTGAAACAAGGCTGGTTAGATTATATCGCGCCCCAATTGTATTGGGATACAGCACATCGGGTGGCGCCTTTTAAGCCTTTAGCAGAATGGTGGAATGCGCATTCGTATGGAAAACCGGTCTATTTTGGGATGGCGTCCTATCATTTAGGGGATGTTTGGACAAATAAGGAGATGAAAAAACAGGTGGAGATTAGCCGAAACATGTCTCAAGGCGCAGGATTGATTTTTTATAGCTCGACTTCTTTGACTAAAAATAAGAAAGCATTCCGAGACACCCTTCGCTCGAATTATTTCGCTCATCCCGCTTTACTACCTACCACACCCTGGCTAGATAGTATTGCCCCTCACGCCCCTACACAAGTGTTTTTGACAACAAATAAACTGAAATGGCAGGCTGGAGAGGAATCCGATGATGGTGATCCAGTTTCCTATTATGTGGTCTACCGAATTCCGAAGCAAGACAAAAAATACCTGGAAGACCCAAGCAATATCGTATACAAGGGTAAAGCAAATGAATTAATTTTAGAACAAGATGACCTTAAACCGGGTTATGGATTTACAGTGACAGCCTTCGATAGACTGCACAACGAAAGCAGACCGAGTGCCATAGCTTGGATTAAACCCGTTAGCAGCGATTAATATGCATTTAAAAATTAAAGAAATCACCGACGAAACGATCGACACGAAGACGATCCATTTTTGGCAGCCCATTCACGATGCTTTGCATTATCTATCGGGTCAATTTTTAACCGTCATTCCCGAGATCGAAGGTAAAAAAGTCCGCAGAAGTTATAGTTTATCTTCTTCTTCCAAGACCGATATGTCTCCGGCGATCACCGTAAAACGTATCGAGGGTGGCTTAGTATCTAATTTTTTATGTGATACCCTTCAGGTGGGTGACAGCTTAGAGGTGCTCGAACCGATGGGAAATTTTTCCGTGGAACCCGATTCTACTGCTTCTAAAAACTACGTGTTCGTGGGAGCTGGATCTGGCATTACACCCTTGCTATCGATGATCAAAACGATCCTACACGGTGAGCCTTTATCAAAGATTCACCTAATTTATGGCTCTCGTCATGAAGACCAAATCATCTTCAAAAAAGTATTGGACTCATTAGAGAGCGTGCACACTGATCGCTTGAAAGTATTGCATGTCATCTCTCAACCTGCAGTTAATTGGCCAGGCTTAAAAGGTCGAATTAACCAAGCCTCCATCGTGTATTATTTAAAGCAGGAATTAGGACTGGACATCGCGTCTGCTCACTATTATTTGTGCGGACCGCAAGGGATGATGACAGAGGTACAATCGTCTTTAGCGATGTTTGATGTGCCGACGGGTCAGATTCACCAAGAATCTTTTGGGGTGGTGGCCAGTGAAGCCATGGAGCAAGCGGAAGAGGATGGGTCATTGCAAACCCAAGAAGTGACCCTGATTTACGAGGGGAAAGAACATAAAATTACCGTTCAACCAAGCGAAACTATTTTAGAAGCCGCATTAGAGGCTGATATTGATATCCCTTATTCCTGCCAAGCAGGAATGTGCACGGCTTGTATGGGCCTTTGTTCTAACGGAAAAGTGGGAATGGACGAGGAAGACGGCTTAACCCCGGGCGAAATCGCGAAAGGCTATATTTTAACCTGCGTGGCGCATCCATTGAGCGCTGGGGTGGTGATTGACTTAGATTAATATGAGAAATAGAACATTTTTGCCGGCAGATTTTCAGTTGAGTACATGGGAATCGGTGTTGCCCTATTTTGAAAAATTGAGCGCGACGGAAATCGCTAGCATTTCTGATTTACGTGCTTTTTGCGCGAATAGATCCGAATTAGAATCCTACCTCTCGGAAAACTTCGCGTGGCGCTACATCAAAATGTCTTGCGATAACCAAAATGAGACTTTGCAAACGAGCTACGCACAGTTTGTCAACGAGATCATGCCGAACGCCTCTGTTTTCGACGACGCGTGGAACAAGAAGGTGATCGAAAGTCCCTTTGTTTCAGAGCTAAAAGAAACGGGCTACCCGGTGATGTTACGCGGCATGAAAAAGGCCATCGAAATCTTCCGCGAAGAGAATATTCCTTTATTCACCGAATTGCAGAATTTAGAAACCAATTACGGAGCCTTAACTGGCGCCTTAATGGTAACAATTAAAGGCGAAGAGAAAACTTTGCAGCAAGCGGGCGCCCTTTTAGAGTCCACTGACCGTGCAGAACGCGAATCAGTCTATCGCACGATGGTGGAGAAACGTTTAAGTATCAAAACGGAGCTGAACGACTTATATACTTCGCTGATCGAAAAGCGCCATCAAGTCGCTCAGAATGCAGATTTCGAAAACTACCGTGACTATGCTTTCGCTAGTTTGGGTCGCTTCGACTACGGTCCGGCGGAATGCTTTGAATTCCATGAGGCGGTGGCTGAAACCGTGGTTCCTTTGTTAAATGAGGCCGCTACGAAGCGCAAGCAAGAAATGGGGATTGATGCCTTGAAGCCTTGGGACAAAGCAGTAGACCCTTTTGGTCGTGGTCCTTTGAAACCTTTTGAAACGGGCGAAGAATTACTAGAGAAAACAATCGAAGTGTTCGACGAGATGGATCCGTTCTTGGGTAATTGCCTGAAGGAAATGGTGACTTTGGATCGCTTCGATTTGGATTCCCGTAAGGGAAAGAACCCGGGCGGATATAATTATCCTTTGGAAGAAACAGGTTACCCGTTCATCTTCATGAATGCGGCGGGAACGGTGCGTGATGTAGTGACTTTGTTACACGAAGGCGGGCACGCGGTGCACAGTATTTTGACCAAAGACCTCGCCTTAAACTCCTTCCGAAATTTCCCTTCTGAGGTGGCTGAATTAGCTTCCATGAGCATGGAATTGATGACTATGGACCTGTGGGGACATTATTTTGCGAATCCGGAGGAAGCAAAAAGAGCGAAGATTAAACACTTGGAAGACATCTTGGAAACCTTACCTTGGGTGGCGACGATCGATGCATTCCAGCACTGGGTGTATGAAAACCCTACACATTCAGTAGCGCAACGGGAAGAGAAGTGGAATGAGATCGTTTCTCGTTTCTCAGATTCGGTGACTGATTGGGATGGATTAGCGGAGGTGCGATCGAATATTTGGCAAAAACAATTGCACCTATTCGAAGTGCCGTTCTACTATATTGAATATGCAATAGCGCAGTTAGGGGCGCTGGCGGTTTGGCGTAATTATTGCCAAAACCCGAAAAAAGCCCTCGAGCAATACATCGCCGCACTTTCTCTTGGCTATACACAGCCGATGAAAACGATTTATGCGACAGCTGGAATCGAATTCAATTTCAGCAAGCCCTATATTCAAGAATTGATGAACTTTTTAGCAGATCAACTTAAAAAATTGGAGGAAAGTTAGGCAAACGAAGTCCCATTCCTTATTTTTGCAAATAATTATTGACACAGCCTTATGAAATTATCAAATTTACTTTCTTTAGTAGCCATTTTAGCGGTAGCGACTTCTTGTGATTACCAAAAAAATAACACGATTAAACAAAAAGACGTACGTAAAGATGACGAATACGTTTATGGTGTTCACCCAGACAGCGCAGCGGTTCAAACTAAGTTAACTTACGATGCAAAACCTGAGTTAGAAGTAAAAGCAAATGCAATCCGCGAGAAATTATTCAAAGGAAAAGCAATCAACCAAGGAAACTAATTCCTGAGAATATAGATTTTAAGAAGCCGGTTTATCCGGCTTTTTTTGTGGCCTTATTCCTCGGGCTAATGAACGAGCATATCCCGCAAGAAAGTCAATTGGTAGATACCGGCCACATAGATCAAGGACCAAATCAGTGATGAGATTCCCATCAAGAATAGAATACGAGGCGTGGGCACTTTAAAAGACAGCGATAATAAACTTCCACCGATGGGCGTAAAGATTAAAGGAGTTAGGGCTGCAATTCCTTTCATTCCAAATCGCTGCCAGATATCCACCGCATAGCGGATACGTTTAGAAAAAATCTTCGGTTTTGTTGTTCGGTATTTGGCAATCAAGCCCAAGATGGCTTTGCCTAACGTAACAATAATCGTTACTGTAGCCATCGCCCCTAACCATGTAAAAAGTACCGTTTCATACCAGGTTAAGCCAAGGCTGAAACCCGTGATAGGTCCCGCAATAAACTTCAATCCCGTGGCGATCATTACACCAGAATAGGCTGCCCAAGACATTATTTTGCGGATTGATAGATGGTCTTTCCTTGATCTAAGAAAGTGACAAAATGCGCAACATTCGCATCAAAAGCAACAGGAGTCACCATTGGCTTTGCGTCATTGCGCGGATCTAATAAAACATAATGCGGTTGAGCGTTCGAGTTGAAGCGGGTGATTTGGAAGTCAAGATTTTGGTCCCCTAAGGTCTTCTTCTCTTGACCATCCACTTTCGAGGTATACCACTTGTTTGCCGGCAACTCCGTCTTGTCATCGCAATACAAAGCCACTACCACGTAATCTTGTTTCAGACGCTGAAGCACAGCCGGATCAGACCAAACATACTCCTCCATCTTCCGACAATTCACACAGCCGTGTCCGGTGAAGTCGATGAACAAAGGTTTGTTCGCTTTCAAGGCTGCGGCTTTCGCTTGCTCGAAATCGAAATAACCCGTCAAGCCCAAAGGCAACTCTAAGAAATCGCTATATAATGCTTCACTGTTTTGCGTGGAAGACTCTGTTGCTTGCGACCCTTTGAAATCCTGCGAATTCATCGGAGGCAACCAACCCGAAAGTCCTTTCAACGGCGCTCCGAACATCCCCGGAACCAAGTAAATCACAAAAGCTAAAACCGCCGTCGCAAACAAGGTACGTGGAACCGAAAGGTTCTTGGCAGGCCCATCGTGTGGCAAGGAAATCTTCCCGAATAAATACAAGGTCAAGGCGGTGAAAATCGCAATCCAAATCGCCAAGAATATCTCGCGATCCAATAAATGCCAGTGGTATACCTGATCTGCTACACTTAAGAATTTGAATGCTAAGGCAATTTCTAAGAAACCTAAAACCACCTTTACTTCATTCATCCAATTACCCGACTTAGGCAACTTCTGCATGAATCCAGGGAAAATCGCGAACATTGTAAAAGGAATAGCGAAGGCTAAAGAGAAGCCCAGCATCCCGATGATCGGTTTCAAGAAAGCACCCTGTGAGGCCGCAATCAAGATGGATCCAGCTAAAGGCCCCGTGCAAGAGAACGAAACCAATACCAACGTGAAGGCCATAAAGAAGACGCCGATGAACCCGCCTTTGTCCGATTTCGCATCCACTGTGTTCACTAAATTTGATGGCAATACAATTTCAAATGCGCCTAAGAACGAAATACCGAACAAGATAAATATCGTAAAGAAGAGCATATTCGGAATCCAGTGCGTACTCAAGAAGTTCGCAAAACTAGCCCCCGCGAAGAAGGCTAATAACGTTCCAAAAAACACATAGATTAGCACGATAAATCCACCATATAAGAACGCCAGGCCTTTTCCGCCCTTTTGTTTCGTGAAGAAACTCACGGTCATCGGGATCAATGGATAAACACAGGGAGTTAAAAGAGCTAGGAATCCGGCACCTAAAGCAATCCAGAAGAAGGCGAATAAGGATTCCTCTTGTGGTGCTTGAACGGATGGAACAGTAGGAGCAACAGGAGCTGCTTGTACTGCTGGTGCTTCTACCACCGAATCCAAAGAAATTGGAGGGGCGGCCGCCGTATCTTTTCCCGCGATAGCTTCCGCCTTGCCCTCTAAACTAAATATCCCCCTTATAGGCACACAAAGTCCAGAAACATTCGAGCATGACTGTGAATCATAAGAACCCTCGATCTTATACTCCGGGGCGGTTATTTTAATCTTTTGGCGGAATTCCCCTTGCCCTGTAAAATAGGTATAGGTACCATTCCAAATCTCCGTGTCATTTTTCGAATGTGGGTTAATGGCTTTCAATCCACCGATGGTTTGATATCCGGCACCCGGCTTGAAAGTAACGGTAGTTACCGTGGGGCCTAAATCTTTGTCAAAATCAGATGAATACAGATACCAGTCCTTTTCAATAGCCACTTTGAAAATGACCTCGGCTTGCTCCCCCACTTTCGGGTTTGCAGGTTTGATGGACCAAGACCACTTAGCGGGTGTAATCTTTTGTGCGAGAGCCGGGATGGCCATAAATGCGAACAAAAGAAAGGCGATATACTTTAATTTCATGTTTGTCTCAAAATGCAAAACCAAAATTAAGAAAAAAGCGCGGAAACGCGTGTGATATTTGTCTTATTATACCGGCTTTTCGTTTTTCAATTTGGAGAAAAAAACGTACTTTTGACCTTTCAAATTGTAATCCAGAAAGCATTTATTTTTATGGCATCCACTTTTCCTACACAACGAGACAAAGAGATTTTTGACCTGATTAACCAGGAGGCGCATCGTCAAGAATTTGGCATTGAATTAATCGCCTCTGAAAACTTCACATCTCCTCAGGTGATGGAAGCACAGGGAAGTGTTTTAACGAATAAATACGCCGAAGGTCTTCCAGGAAAGCGTTATTATGGGGGTTGTGAAGTAGTGGATGAAGTGGAAACCCTAGCGATCGAACGTGCGAAGAAATTATTTGGAGCGGCTTGGGCGAACGTTCAACCTCACTCTGGAGCACAAGCGAATGCGGCCGTATTTTTATCTTTCTTAAACCCAGGTGATAAAATCTTAGGATTTGATTTATCTCACGGTGGTCACCTTTCGCACGGTTCCCCAGTAAATTTCTCGGGAAAATATTTCCAAGCTTTCTTCTACGGCGTAGAAAAAGAGACGGGATTAATCGATTGGGATAAGGTAGAAGCTACTGCGTTAAAAGAAAAACCAAGATTACTAATTTGCGGGGCGTCTGCTTATTCTCGTGATTGGGATTATGCAAGACTTCGTTCCATCGCTGACTCCGTAGGTGCCATCCTATTAGCTGATATTTCTCACCCATCTGCGTTAATCGCGAAGGGTTTATTAAATAACCCAGTTCAACATTGCCACATCATAACGACGACGACGCACAAAACGCTTCGTGGACCACGTGGTGGTTTGATTATGATGGGAAATGATTTCGAGAATCCGTTTGGATTTAAAACCTTGAAAGGCGAATTAAAAATGATGTCTGCCTGCTTAGACGCTGCTGTTTTCCCTGGAACACAGGGTGGACCATTAGAGCACGTGATTGCGGCGAAAGCGATTGCGTTTGCAGAGGCTTTGACACCTACATTTGCAGACTACGCGAAGCAAGTGCAGTTAAATGCGCAGGCGATGGCGAAGGCCTTTTTAACGAAAGGATATGATATCATCTCAGGAGGTACAGACAATCACTTGATGTTAATCGACTTACGTCCGAAAGGCTTAAGCGGTAAATTAGCGGAGAACACCTTGATTCAAGCAGATATTACGATTAACAAAAACATGGTTCCATTCGACGACAAGTCACCATTCGTTACTTCAGGTATGCGTGTGGGAACAGCGGCGATGACAACAAGAGGATTGAAAGAAGGCGATATGTCTCAAATTGTGGACATGGTCGATAAAGCCTTGATGAACCACGATAACGAGGCGGTATTGAAATCAATCAAAACAGAAGTAAATGAGTGGGTGAAGCAATTCCCATTATACCTATAATAACACATGGCTGCAGATCAAGATTTTGACGATTTCGACGACGATGACGCATCGGATGGAACAGAAATGTCCTTCCTGGGTCACCTAGAGGAATTAAGATGGCATATTCTGCGATCTGTTGCTTCCTTTTTTGTCTTTGCGGTAGCCGCTTGGTTCTTCCGCGAATTCATCTTCAGCTCGATCATTTTAGGGCCTACGAAGACGGATTTTTATACGAACCAAATCCTGTGCAAAGCCGCTGAACTCTTCAATATGCCTAGCTTGTGCATGCAAAGAGCCGATTTTATTCTTCAAAGTAGAGAGGTATCAGGCCAGTTTATGATGGCACTAACACAGTCCATCATCGTTGGTCTTTTATTCGCATTCCCTTATATGTTCCACGAATTGTGGCGCTTCATCAAACCGGGTTTAAAGAGCAAGGAATTGCAGGCGGCCAGAGGTGCGGTTTTCTGGGTTTCGCTTTTGTTTTTTAGCGGAGTGGCTTTTGGCTATTATGTGGTATCTCCCATGGCCATTAACTTTCTGGCGAACTTTAAATTAGACCCGACCATACAAAACCAGTTCGATATCAACGACTACATTTCATTGTTAGCGATGTTAACCCTGGCATGTGGAATTACCTTCCAATTACCGATGATTGCCTTTGTGCTATCTCAAGTAGGCATTTTAACCCCGTCCTTCATGCGGGAATACCGTAGACATGCCCTTATTGTCATTTTTATCGTGGCGGCGATCATCACTCCTTCTCCGGATGTGATTTCACAACTCTTAGTGGCGTTTCCACTTTTGGGTTTGTATGAGATCAGTATCGGCGTTTCAGGCCGCGTCTTGAAGCGTAAAATGAAACAAGAAGAGATGGAATCGAATTCTTAATTGAATTCTCAACAACAAACGAATGAATTATTTATCGGCGGAAAACATATCACGCAACCTAGGCGAAAGATGGGTGTTTAAAGGACTATTTTTTGGCCTCCAAAAAGGGGAAAAAGTAGCCCTCATCGGAAAGAATGGGACAGGTAAAACCACCTTGATGGAATCCCTCATGGGCATGCAAACTCCGGACGAGGGAAATATTTCTATCCGCAAAGGAATTCGTGTGGGCTATCTACCGCAGAATCCCATTTTCGCCGAAAACGAACAAGTGCTTAATTATCTTTTCTCAGACGATTTACCTAGCGCGGTAGCCATCAAATCCTATGAAAAAGCAATGCTTTCAGGTGATTCGAAAGAACTGGAAGATGCCTTTGCTTTAATGGAGGCTCATAACGCCTGGGATTACGAGGCACGTGCAAAGCAAATCATTAGCCGCTTAGGCATTCCGGATGGAGATCAAAAAGTATCGACTTTATCTGGGGGCCAAAAGAAACGCCTCTCCCTCGCCAAACTTTTGATCGAGAGTCCAGACATTATGATTCTGGATGAGCCGACGAACCATTTGGACATCGAAACCATCGAATGGTTAGAAGGCATCATGTCCGGCCCTAACGTCACCGTTTTAGTCGTTTCCCACGACCGTTATTTCCTGGATAAGGTCTGTAATAAAATGATGGAATTAGCCGACGGATCCATCTACACCTACGAAGGCAATTACGCCTATTTCTTAGAGAAAAAAGCCGAACGCGAAGCCTCAGATGCCAGCAGCATTTCGAAAGCAAAAAACCTCTACCGTAAAGAACTTGAGTGGATGCGCAAGCAACCGAAAGCGCGTGGAACCAAGTCCCAGTCCCGCATTGATGCCTTCTACGAAACAGAAGAAAAAGCGAACAAAAAATTAGACGACAGCAAACTGGAACTCAACATCCAAATGTCCCGTCTCGGCAATAAGATCATCGAAATCAACCACCTAAAAAAGGCTTGGGGAGACAAGAAGATTATCAACGACTTTACCTACACCTTTAAGAAGAAAGACCGCATCGGAATCGTAGGTAAAAACGGCGCCGGCAAAACAACATTCTTACAACTCCTAACCGGATTAGAACAACCTGATTCAGGAACCATCGATCCAGGCGAAACACTTGTGGTGGGTTATTATACCCAAATCCCTTTCGATTTCCGCCCAGAACAACGCGTTATCGACACGATCACAGAGATCGCCGAAGTCATTCCTTACGGAAAGAACGAATCACTGAGCCCAAGCCAGTTTTTAAGCAAATTCCTCTTCACTACCGCTCAGCAATATACCCCAGTGGAGAAGCTAAGTGGTGGCGAGAAAAAACGCTTGCAATTAATGCGTGTGCTCGTGAAGAATCCTAACTTCTTGATTCTGGATGAGCCCACAAACGATTTAGACTTAGATACCTTACAACTCTTAGAAGACTTCTTAACTGAATTCCAAGGTTGTCTTTTACTGGTTTCCCATGATCGTTATTTCATGGATAATCTAGTAGATCAATTGATCCTGGTGGAAGGCGAAGGAGAGGTAAAATTCTTCAACGGAAACTATACGGATTATCGCATTGCCCTGGAGAATAAAGAGGATGAACCAGCAACAAAGCAAAGTCCGGTTAAAGCGCCTTCGACTGCTGCTCCCACAGCCCCGAAAGGACCTAAGCTTAGCTTCAAGGAACAGAAGGAATTCGAAGAAATAGAGAAAGAGATGGCGTCTCTCGAAGCTGAAAAAGAAGCACTCGTTGAAAAACTTAACCAAGGCTCGGACGACTTCCAATTATTAACCGATTGGGCCAAGGCCATCGAGGATATCAAAAATACCTTAGAAGAAAAGGAAATGCGCTGGCTCGAGTTATCCGAAAGAGCATAAAAAAAGCCCCGATCGCTCGGGGCTTTTTTCGTATAAGACTTCCAGCTTAATTCTGGAAGTTCAAATTCATCAGAGCATACAAGGCTCCTTCTTTCACTTTGTCATTCACAAATACTAAGTAGACATCATGAACACCTGACATATTTATTGGGAAGTCGTAAGCCTTCGTTGCGTTTACTTCAACAGACCCCACTAATGGACCTGTGACGCTACCTGTTCTAAGCTCTAATTGACCACCTACCGTTTGGCCGGCCATATAAGTAGCCATAACAGATAGATTCTTTATCCCAGTTAAGTCGATTGCATCATAACGCGCATATCCACCTGGACCCGTCGAAACTAAAATTTCTCCGATACCATCTACTTTATACTTCATCGTTTTAGCGGTTGCATCTGCACTTACAGCTGGGAACTTCGCATCACGTAAAGTCACGACTTTAGAGCCTGTTACTGGGGCAATTTTGCCTGCTCCTTTGTCTGTGTACATCGCACGGAAGATAAATGTTCCTGGCTTTCCTTTGTCTTGAGGAATATATTGTCCAGCCACTGGCTTGGATGCTTTCTTTTTGTCAGATAAACCTAAAATGTATTTAACCATTTCACGTGAATCAGCTACCGAAATTTGTGGGTGAGCTGCCATGGCATTCTCGCCCCAAACTCCACCACCACCAGCGATAATCTTCTTTGATAATTCATCGATGTTTTGTGAGCTCGCACGGTATTTCTTACTGATATCTGTGTAAGATGGTCCAATAGATTTCTTTTCAACCGCGTGACAAGTCTTGCAATCTGATAAATCAATCAGACGCTTACCTGCAGAGAATGAGGTATTCGCTTGGTGCCCTTGCGCAATGATTGTTTTGTCAAATCCTTCTAGATAATCGATTTGCATCACAACTTCGTCCTCTGCAATCTTCTTATTCGCTAAACTTCCATCCTCTTTATCTTGCACCGATACTTTATAAGTTATCGGCTTGTCGTTCCAATAGAATGATTTGTTTCCCTCAATAGTTACATCTACCGCTGGCACTTCATTACCCGCTGTGATTTTAACCATTTCCGTATTCGAATTTCCAGCCGCATCTTTCACAGTTAACTTCACATTGTAAATTCCCGCTTTTGTAAATACATGTGTTGGATTAGCAGAGGAGCTTGTTCCTCCATCCCCAAAATTCCACGCATATTTAATCGCGTCTCCATCATAGTCAATCGTTCCTTTAGAAGAGAATTTAACACTCAAAGGCAAAGCACCCACTGGCTTGTCTACTGAAACCATCACCTTAGGAGTTCTATTTCCCGCATTGTACTCAATTTTATAGAGTGCTGCATCCTCACTAGCCGCAAACCAATTCGGCCCATATTCTAATCCATACATTGTGCCCTTGTTATCGAACTCTAAATCCATTGGATGAGAGAAAGTCGTATTAGGCAAGAAACGCTCCATTTGAACGAAGTCTCCTTTTGCATTCATGGATACCGTATAAATCATATCACGAGACCAATCATAAGCGAAGAATTTCCCATCATAATAGGCTGGGAATTTAGTCTTCGAAGTAGCCGGAAAATCATCACGGTAATAAATCGGACCAGCCATCGCGTTACGAGAACCCTTGGAGATTACTGGGCCAAATTCTGGAGAATCAGCATAAGGGTAATAAATGAATGCTTTCTGAGCTGCAGGCAAATGAGCAAATCCCGTATTGTGAGGGGAAGTGTTTATAGGAGCTTTGGGATTAAACGTAGCCCAAGTGCTGTCTTTTGCAAAATCACGCTGGTTATAAGGACGGTTATCCGCCACGAATAATGGCCAACCGAAGTAACCTGCCTGACGCGCTTGATTCACTTCATCATGTCCACGTGGACCATATTTCTTTGAATCTTCACCCGCATCTGGACCTACTTCGCCCCAATACAAGAAACCGGTACGCTTATCGACAGAGATACGGTATGGATTACGATTACCCATCACATAAATCTCTGGTTTAGCATGGTAGATCCCCGCTGGATACAAATTGCCTTCCGGAATAGTGTAACCACCCTCTGGTGTAGGCTTGATACGTAAAATCTTTCCTCTTAAATCATTGGTGTTAGAGGATGTTGCACGCGCATCCCAACCTGCACGACCTGGACGGTTGTCCATAGGTCCGTATCCATTAGAATCAAATGGATTTGTGTCATCACCCGTGGACAAGAACAAGTTTCCTGATTTGTCCCAAGCGATCGAACCACCTGTATGGCAACATCCGTCACGCTTTACAGGCACACGTAATAATACCTTTTCGGTATCCATTAGCAAGGTATCCTTTACGTCGTCGTAGGTAAATCGAGATAGGTGTTGAGCCGTATCTGCTTTGCCTGTTTGAGGAGAATAAAATAAATATAACCAGTGGTTCTTATTGTAATCAGGATCAATATTAACCCCCATTAAACCATATTCAAATTTCGAGAATACGTCCAAATCAGCAACGACCTTTGTCTTCCCCTTTTTCGGATCATACATCTTTAATTTACCCTTGCGCTCTCCAAAGAAGATTTTTCCTCCATCAGTCACCGCAAGTTCTGTAGGCTCATCTAAATTGCGATCCAAAATCACTTTCGTGAAACGATTTTCCTCTGGTGGCAATTCTGAACGTAATTTTTTCGTATAATCTTGAGGACGACCAGACGCTAACCATTGCAACGCACCCCAAATATGCTGTACCACAATCGGCTCCTCAAAAGACTCATGCGTATGTCCCCAATTCGTGTAGAATGCACGGCCACCATCGTATTCATGGTACCAAGCCATTGGGTGAAAATCGCCCATTTTACCATCCTTATATGACTTTTCGTCTAAGGTAATTAATACTTTAACATCTTTATTGAAGTTCTTCGTATCATAAAACTCATCCGTGCGATCGAACGTTTCCGGCATGTGTGCTGTAGAAATGTGTGTGCGGTCAACTGCTGTAAATGTTCCCTTTTGGACATTTGGACGACCTGGGTGAGACGCGAATTGACCACCCGCTAACTTTGTATACCAAGGCCAATCGTATTCAGTATCAGTAGCTGCATGAATGCCAAAATACGCTCCACCCGCTTGAATATAGCGCTCAAAAGCAATTTGTTGCACGTCATTTAACACATTAGATGTCGTGTTTAAAAACACCACAATGCGGTATTGCTTCAAATTTTTCTCTGTAAAATTGGCTGCATTCTCTGTGGTGTCCACTGAAAATCCTTTTTCTGACGCCATTTTGAACAAGGCAATTTGTCCAGGTTTAATGGACGAGTGGCGGAATCCCTTCGTAGAAGAGAAAACTAAAATTTTCTTACCAGCTAAAGGGTTACCAGCTTGTGCAAAGACAGAAAGCGTTGAAACCAATAAGGCAAAAATGAGAGTGATTCGGAGGATTCCGAACGAGGAATTTTTCATGTTTAAAATAAATAGGTTTGGGACAAAGTTAGCGCAAAACAGAAATTTTCGGCTACTTTTAAGAAAAAATTTCTCAAATCGAGCTATGAAAAAATATATCATAACCTTGGCACTCGTTTTCGCCTCGTTTTTCGCCTTTTCTCAAGTCTCTTGTTGCTTCGTAAAGAAAGACGGAATGCAGCTTTTGGCCTCCAATAAAAACTTTGTTAAATCACATGCACTTCCGAAGCCTTATCACCACGTCAGCAAAGCAGGTGGAGTAATGGTCGAATTTAAGACGCCAGATGATCAGATGGCGAAAGGATTTTATATCCCTGCTGATAAGCCTTCTGATATTACCTTATTCGTTTTTCAAGAATGGTGGGGTTTAAATGACCATATCAAAAGAGAGGCAGAACATTTCTACAGCACTTTAGGCAATGTAAATGTGTTAGCCATCGATATGTATGATGGAAAAGTAGCAACTACCAGAGAAGATGCCGCGAAATATATGGGAGGTGCGAATCCTGCTCGTTTAGAAGCGATCATTAAAGGAGCCATTGCCTATGTGGGACCGAAAGCGAAGATTGCGACGGTGGGTTGGTGTTTTGGCGGAGCTTTATCCTTGAAAGCATCTATTTTAGCAGGTAAACAAGCGGCAGCTTGTGTGATGTATTATGGAATGCCAGTGAAAGATGTGGAGCAATTGAAATTATTACAGACGGATGTTTTAG
This sequence comes from Aquirufa sp., assembly GCF_044239315.1. Taxonomy (GTDB): domain Bacteria; phylum Bacteroidota; class Bacteroidia; order Cytophagales; family Spirosomataceae; genus Aquirufa. Next base: position 41,925 of record NZ_JBIIBQ010000019.1, read on the forward strand.
GCCTTTTTGCGGGTAAAGAGCAATTTATCAACCCGACGGTGGTGAAGGAATTCGAAGCCAACATGAAAACGGCAGGTAAAGGAATCCAAACAAAAATCTTCGATGCGCAACACGCTTTTGCTAATCCTTCGAACCCCGCTTATGATAAAGCAGCTACGGAAGAGGCTTGGGGATTAGCGATAAATTACTTTAAAGCACGTTTAAAATAATGCGTTATCTACTACTTATTCTCTGTATCGGCTTACTTGCTGGCTCCTGTGCGAGTCAACGCCAGCCTAAGCTTTACAAGAAAAAATGGTCCTTATTTAAGAAAAACGACTGCGACTGCCCTAACCTCAAATAAGTGGATTTAGGGCAGAGGCAGCAGGTAATCCTGGGGCTAAACCCTGTAACCAACGCTGGCGATCGGCTTCTTGATTCGGATTTTGGGGCTCCATCACTCGAGCCTCCGCATCCATATAGATGATCGTCATCACCTCCCGCATTTTAGTTGATTCATTCCCTGGCGCATTGTGTAGCGTCCAACCCAGGTGGAAGGTGGCATCGCCGGCTTTCATGGATTTTTGAGCCACAATTTCATATCCTTGTTTAGCTACGTAATCGCCAATCAATGATTCAGATTCGTCTGATATTTCTAACTTAGGAAGGTCTGCTCCAGAAGACTTGGAGGCAAAAGTGAGCATTCCCATTCCTTCTTCAATATCTACCAAGGGCATCCACATCGTTACCGTTTTAGGCGTATCGATGGGCCAATAATATTGATCTTGATGCCAAGGTGTATGGCCACCACCCGGCTCTTTAAAAAGTGCTTGGTCGTGGTAAAGGCGAACATTTTTAACTCCTAGTAATTGAGCAGCTACCCCTGCAAAGCGCTTCGCTAAAGTAAATTCCTTTATCGTTTTTGACGTTTCCCACAGATTCATCATCTGTAAAAAAGCTTTTCCATAAGTATCCCGCTCTTCCATTGGTTTTTGCTGAGCGCGAAAGTCCGCCGCCCAATCTAGAATCGCTTGGCGGTAGGGTTGTAATTCTGCAGCTGAAATTAAGCCCGGAATGTAGGCGTGGCCGTTTGCATTAAAATAAGCGGCTTGCTCATGCGAAACGGATAAGGACTGATGTAGCATTTGTTTTTTCTTGCAAAGATTTCAAAAATTATTTCAGCAGTCTACCTTTATTTTGGCCAAAAAAGATGCAATTTTACCCTTCTGCGAATCTAAGCACCCCAATAGGATAAAATTATATGAAAGCACAGCTCGAACAACTCAGCTCCGGATTTCAAATCAAACATGTGAAACAAGCACGTTTTGATGCACCTTACCATTTTCATCCTGAGTTAGAATTAACGCTAATCATTGCTGGGGAAGGAAAGCGTTTTGTAGGGAATCAGATTAGCGATTTCAGACCGGGGGACTTAGTGCTTTTGGGGGAAAACTTACCCCATTGCTGGCAAAATCACCGGAAAGATTGGTTACTAGAAGAGGTCGAATCGGATGGTGCCCAAGCTTTGGTTATTCATTTTAAGCGTGATTTTTTAGGAGAAGATTTTCTTTCAAATGAGGCTTGTATCGGATTGAAAAACCTATTAGAAAAAGCCAAAACTGGATTCTCCATCGTAGGGCCTACACAAGATCGCATCGCAAGAGAAATGTTAACACTAGTAGACATGCCTCCATTCCCACAACTAATCTCCTTTTTGCAAATATTACATACGATCGGAATTTCAACAGCAGATGTTCAGGCTATTGATACCACGGAAGGGAACTATGCGATCGCAGAAGGTGACTTAGAGCGAATCAACAGGGTTTATGCCTATGTAATTGCCAATTATACACAGGACGTTCACTTAGATGAGGTAGCGCATTTAGCGAATATGACCGAAACGGCTTTTTGCCGTTATTTCAAGAAAGTGACCAATAAAACGTTTGTGGAATTAGTGACCGAATTTAGGGTAAAACATGCTTGTACCTTATTGCGTACAACTAGCAAACCAATGATTGAGGTGTGTTTTGAGAGCGGTTTTGGCAATCTATCTCATTTTAATAAACAGTTCAAAACCTGGATGAAAACCCCACCTCTTCAATACCGTAAAATGGTCAAGGAATGGCACTAGGCCTTTTTCTTCTCCGGAAATGCAAGGCTTAACAAAATACTAATCGTCAAAATCCCAACGATCACTGCTAAAGAAGATAGCGTCCCAAATCCCCACTCCTCTAACTTCGAATGAGCCAGCATTTTTCCCCCTACAAAGCTCAATAAGACTCCTAAACCCATCGGTAAGAAGCGGAATAAGCCCATTAAACTAGACAGGAAAAAGAAGAGTGAACGTAGGCCCATCACCGCAAAAACGTTAGAAAAGAAGACAATATACGGGTCTTTCGAAATAGAAAAAATGGCTGGAATCGAATCCACTGCGAAAATAATATCCGTAAAAGCAATCACCACAACCACAACGAAAATGGGTGTAATAAACAGTTTACCCGTGTTCTTCATCCGAACAAAGAAATGTCCGATCACGTTTCTTCTATACACATTGAAAAAACGAGATAATAAACGGACTACGGGATGATTAGCCGTATCAATCTCTTCCTCTTCGTGTTTCGAAAACAAAATCTTCACCCCTGTATAGACTAAGAATGAACCGAAAACATAGATAATCCAATCAAATTTCTGCAATAAGGCCGCACCCAGGAATATAAATACTAAGCGCAAAATAATGGCTCCCAAGATGCCCCAAACAAGGATTTTCTTGTAGTAACGCTTTTGAACACCGAAGGAATTGAAAATTAAAATAAAGACGAACACATTATCTGCCGACAAAGAATACTCTACTAGGTAGCCTGTTATAAACTCTAACGATAGATTGTCCTGGAATATAGCTAGGGCTTTCAGGTAAGACCCAGTCCCTAAATCAATATGGGATGCATAGGCCTGCTGAACCGCTTTTAGACTTTGCATATCTGTAATCCCATGTACCATCGCGCCATTATAGCCCAGGAAAATATAGAACATAATCGCTAATAAAACCCACATCCCCGTCCAGAAACCCGCTTCCTTGAAAGTTACTTCTTCACTGGTATCCTTTTTAAAAATGCCTAGGTCGATCAGCATGACAGCCATCACACCCACTGAAAAAAGAAGAAAAAATAGCGTTTCGCTCATAAATATTTAATTTTACACTTTGGCCCCACAAAGGTCGCAAAAATAGCTCAGAAAATTTATGTACGAAGGTAAAAAGGTCATCGTCGTTATGCCCGCATACAAGGCAGCGCTCACCCTGGAGAAAACATACCATGAAATCCCGCACGATTGGGTGGACGAGGTGATTTTAGTCGATGACCACAGCCCAGATAATACGGTAGAAGTGGCGAAAGCGGTAGGCATCAAGCACGTCATTAGACACGATAAAAACCTGGGCTATGGGGGAAATCAAAAGACTTGCTATACGAAGGCTTTGGAACTAGGTGGTGACATTGTCATCATGTTGCATCCAGATTACCAATACACGCCTATGCTTTTAAAAGCGATGATTTCGATCATCGGAAACGGCTTATATCCCGTCGTTTTCGCGTCCCGTATTTTAGGTAAAGGCGCATTAAAAGGCGGAATGCCTATTTACAAGTACATCGCGAATCGCTTATTGACTTTATTCCAAAATATCCTAATCGACCAAAAGCTTTCCGAATACCATACCGGTTACCGTGCGTTCTCAAAAGAAGCCTTAGAGGCAGTGAAGTTCACGAAATGCGACGACGATTTTATTTTTGATAACCAAATGATCTTACAGCTTTTCTGGAAAGGTTTCGAAGTAGGTGAGGTGACTTGCCCAACGAAATACTTCGACGAGGCCTCCTCGATCAACTTCAAGCGAAGCTCGATCTATGGATTGGGTGTACTTTGGTATTCTGTCCGTTACCGCCTCGCAAAGTGGGGATGGAAATGGGATTTAATGAACTAATAAAAAAAAGCCTCAGACTTTCGACAGATCTGAGGCTTTTTTGTTGTAAACAACACATGATTTAGTTTTCTGACTGACCTTTATAGAATCCAGTACAAAAGCATTCTTGATTATAATTGTCATTGTAAATTTGAAGTACTTCGTCACAGGTAGAAATAGAATTTCCTGAAATTTCAGCCCCTTTTTTATCATTTTTACCATAGTCTAAACCGGCATCATAACTTCTCATATCTTCGCAAGGATCAGAAGAAGAAGAAGATGATGATGATGTTGTTGATTCTGTTGATTGGGATGACGAGTCTGAATCCGACTTCTTGGAATCACAAGCAATCAATAATAGGGACAAACATAAAATTGTTACTATATTTTTCATATCATTTAAAATTTAGTCTATTGTTTGGATTTACATTCGTTATAATCATCTCTCATTTGATCTAAAGATGGATCTGAAGTTCCATAATGATCTTTAAAAACTTCTTGACATTTTTTATAATTACTGTCTCCAACTTGTGCATATTTTGAATCTGTCAAGCAATCACAGAGAGTGGGAGTCTTGGAGGAGCAAGAAACCAATAAGACAAACGCGATTAACACCATCGCAAATAATTGTAGATTTTTCATCAGATTATTTTTTAAAAATTAAATACCTTTTACATTATCCCAAATCCCCATAAAAACATCCAAGCCATATCAAAAAGTGAGGCACTTAATAATTTTTTATCTGAGTTACTGTATCCAACGTAAGCAGCATACCCACATAATAAACCCATCAGAATTTCAAGTCCGTGATTATCAGTAAGGACAAATACAATCCAGGATAAACCATTAATTATCCAGGCAAATTGAGTTGATGTTAAAAAATTTTTCATAATTAATAAGTTTAGTTTAATAAATGATTTTTTCCAAATATATAATTTTTAGATAACAAAATATTACTATTTCAATATATTGTCAAAAAAAATAATTATGCAAATACTTGAATATCAGATGTATACGTGATATATTTAAAAAAACGTTTATTAAATGGAAATATTGATTAGAAAAAATTAATTAATGTTTAAAAGCGTATACTCGCTCCTACTAAGAAATTAAATCCGGCTTGCGGATAGTAGAAGTTTTCTGTTGTCATAGCACCTGCGTAACGGTATGAATAGGTGTAGCCATTAGATGAATACTGCTCATTTAACACATTGTTTAACAATAGCGTGAAAACTGGCCCTTTCTTCAGCGTGTATTTCAATCGAATATCATGTGTGTTATAGGCAGCGAGCGATCGAGCATCATCTGATGTATTATCTAAATACTGCTTCCCTACATATTTACGTAACAGACTTGCTTCAAAAGCCCCTGCCGTATAGGTTAACGTACTTCCATAAATGACCGAAGGAGAAAAGGCAATATCTGTGTTTTCATGATCAATAAAAGCCATATCATAGGTATCATAATCAACGATTTCCTCCTTGAATTGACGGATCCGGTTTTGGCTTACTGTCACATTTCCACTCCAAACTAGGCGCTTTGAAATTTGGATGTTAAGCATGGTCTCTAAACCTAGACGGTAACTCGATTCCACATTTGTCCGAATGGCATCGCCAGTTGAATTGACAGCCCCTGTCAACACCAATTGATCCTGGTAATTCATGAAATAACCATTCAATTGCAATCCATATTTTTGGCCTGAACGCTCATAACCTAACTCGTAATCTTGCAGATATTCCGGACGAGGAGCCCCGGCTGCATTATCTACAAAATCCTGGCGACTCGGCTCTTTACTTCCTGCTGAGACAGAACCGTACACTTTTGATTTTTCTGAAAGTTGATGAGTCAGACCAAATTTAGGATTGAAAAAGGAGTACGTATTATCAGAATCTATCGATAAAAACTTATCTGCTGTTCCTAACATGCGATAGCCTACCGTTCGGTATTGCATATCTACATAGGCGTTCCACGCCGAAGACAAAATGATATTCCCTTTTGCATACAAGTTTAAATCTGTTTTTTGAGATCGACTACGGTACCACTCTCTTCCCGGAAATGGATCCTGCAATACCCCAAAATGGCGTCCAATATAGCGATTCCATGCTCCTCCGAACGTAAATTTAATTTTCTGAGAACCGGTATAATGCAAAGCAAAAGTCGATCCATAAAAATCATTATCTAACCATTTGCGGCGAATAAGGTCCACGCTTTTTAGCGAAGATGCAATGCCATAATTGTTCAGATCAGTACCAGGTCTAAATTCTTCAAAGTACCCGCGACCATACGTATAATGTGCATTCAAATCCAAGTTCCAAGCCTCCGTCAATCGGTGATTCGTGATGAGTTGAAAGTGATCCTGCGCATAATTATCGGTCTGATTATCGTAGGTATAAAAATTATAGGTACGACCACTTTTCAATAAATTATCGGCATCCTGGGGGCTTAAATAATTGCGATCGATAAAGGCCTGCATTTCAGCTACAGAACCAGTGATTCTACTTTCTGGAGTTCCATACCAAGACTGATAAGTCTTTTCGTTTCCGGTAAAGTAGTTAAAACGGGCGAAGCTTTTTTTGCCAAAATAGCCCGCAGAGAAATAAGCGGACACTAAATCTGACGAGGCGCGGTCGATAAAACCATCGGATTCGATGCGGGATAATCGACCATCTAGTGTAAATTTCCCTCCTAAAAGCCCTGAACCTCCCTTAAGTGTTGTTTTAAGCGTTCCAAAAGACCCACCAGAGGCATGTACCTCTCCATGCGCCTCGGACTCAAAGGTATTCGTCTGCATATTAACTGAACCTCCAAAAGCACCGGCGCCATTCGTAGACGTTCCTACCCCGCGCTGGATTTGAACTGAATTCACTGAACTCGCAAAGTCTGGCATATTCACCCAGAAGGTACCTTGAGACTCTGAATCGTTAATCGGAATACCATTCACGGTTACATTGACACGGGTGGCATCTGATCCCCGAATACGAATTCCGGTGTAACCAATACCCGCACCCGCATCAGAAGTAGTGACCACCGAAGGAGTAAAGTTTAACAACATAGGCATGTCTTGACCTAGGTTTGACTTCCCTAATTCTTCTGCAGAGACGTTAGAATAGGCCATCGCCGAATTTTCATCCGCCCGGGTGGCGCGGACTACGACTTCGTCTTGTAAGTAATTGGATTTTTTCAGCCCGATTTTGTTCGCTTGATCTGCCGAAACTTCTACCGGCTCATAGCCCACAAAGCTCACAGCAATAGTTGAATTAGGTGAAATTGCGAGTTGAAACCGTCCTTTCGAATCAGTTACATTCCCTTTAGGAGATCCTTTCACTGAAACGGAAGCACCCCATAAAGGAGCTTTAGTCTCCTGATCGAAAACGATTCCTTGTAGTCGTTGCGCAAAAAGAGTTTGCGCACATAAAATAAGCGTAATAATAAGCGTTGTTGCCTTTTTCATTTTTTTGAAATTTTAGCAACAGGTAAAGGAGCCAAATCCTGTTATGATTTAACTTTTTAACCCTTACATTGACGATTTTTTTGAGTTTTCAGCGCTAAAAACTCGACAAAATCCCTTCGACGGCACTACCCGCATCAGGTTCAATGGGTATAATCTCAGCCTTTTTTACGGGCACCCCTTTTTGTAGATGCACAAAGATACAAAATTTCCTACCTTTGCAAGCCCTACGTAAATTTTGTGGGGGATTTTTGAACGTATGATCGTCAAAGAATTTCTAAGTATCTACCAGAGCGACGGAATTGTCCAAAGCATTTCTGATAAAATAACTACGTCCAAACCGGGCGAATCCCTCCACCTAAAAGGCCTCTGCGGCTCCCTCGACACCGTTTTGATGTCTGCCCTTTTAAAGGAGCAACAGCCCTTTCTGATTATTTGCGAGGAAAAAGAGGAAGCTCAATACATTTACAACGATCTTCAGTCGCTCGTAGGTGACACTTCTGTGATCCTATTCCCGATGTCCCACAAGAAACCCTATGAATGGGAGGAAGTGGACAACGCGAATGTGTTATTGCGAGCAGAAGTGCTCAACATGTTAAGTAATTACAATGGCCAAAGCCTCGCCATCGTCAGCTACCCCGCGGCGATGACCGAGAAGGTGATTAACCGAAAGTCTTTAGTGAAAAATACCCTATCCATTCGTGTAGGAGATAAAATCGACCGCAATTTCGTGGCCGAAACGCTGAACGAATACGATTTTGAACGAACCGATTTTGTCTACGAAGCAGGCCAATATTCGGTGCGTGGAGGAATTTTGGACGTTTTCTCGTATGCCGCGGAATACCCCTATCGACTTGACTTCTTCGGCGATGAAGTCGATAGCATCCGAACATTTCACCCAGAAACCCAGCTTTCCATTCAATCCGTTTCTGCCATGCACCTCATTCCCGATGTGCAGACGAAGCTGATTCAAGAAACACGGGAATCTTTCTTCACCTTTTTGCCCGATAACACCAAGATCTGGATCAAAGATCTAAGTATCCTGAGCGATGTATTGTCGGAGAATTTTGAAAAAGGGACGATGGTCTATGAGGTCAATTCCTCCTCTGACATCAATCTGTTGAATAAGCCTGAGGAACGCTGGGAAACGGCGAAGACGATTAAAAAATCTTTGCAAGGATTTGGCTGTGTCGAGTTTGGCAAACGATCCCACCTGAAAAATTCAGAGACCATCGTATTTCCCTCGAAGAATCCGGGCGCATTCCAAAAGGACTTTGAGCGTCTAGCCACGACTTTATTAGACAACCAAACACACGGTTTTCACAATATCATCAGTTCGGAATCACCGCGGCAATTAGAACGCCTCGAGGTGATTTTTAACGAGATTAATACGAGTATTCAATTCAAACCTTTGCAGATCTCCTTGCGCGAGGGCTTTGTAGATGAACAAACAAAGGTGGCCTTTTACCCAGACCACCAGCTGTTTGAACGCTACCACCGCTACAAGGAAAAGAACAAGTTCTCCAAGAACAAGGCCTTAACCTTAAAGGAATTACGTTCCCTTCAGGTAGGCGATTTCGTGACGCACATTGACTATGGAATCGGGCGTTTTGCCGGTTTAAATTTAATTGAAACCGCGAACGGAGAGCAGGAAGTCATTCGATTGATCTACCGCGACGACGACGTCTTATCGGTTTCAATTCATTCTCTACATAAGATTTCGAAATACTCTGGCAAGGAAGGAGCCCCTCCTTCCATGTCGAAACTAGGCTCACCTGACTGGGACAACAAGAAATCTCGGGTGAAGAAGCAGGTAAAGGATATTGCCAAAGAGCTCATATCTCTCTACGCCAAGCGTAAGAATGCACCCGGTTTTTCCTTCTCGCCTGATACCTATTTACAAGCAGAACTTGAATCGTCCTTCCTATATGAAGACACACCAGATCAGGCGAAAGCAACCATCGACGTGAAAGCCGATATGGAGAAACCGCACCCAATGGATCGATTGGTGTGTGGGGATGTAGGTTTTGGGAAGACAGAAATAGCCATTCGAGCTGCCTTCAAGGCCGTAGCGGATTCGAAACAAGTCGCTGTCCTTGTGCCCACGACCGTATTAGCGATGCAGCATTACCGTACCTTCCATGATCGTCTGGCTGCATTCCCTTGCAAAGTGGAATACATCAATCGCTTTAAATCAACGAAACAAATCAATGAGACCCTGGCCCGAGTTGCGAGCGGACAAACTGATATATTGATCGGGACACACCGATTAGTAAATAAGGATGTGCAATTCAAGAGTTTAGGATTGATGATCATCGACGAAGAACAAAAATTCGGGGTGAAAGTAAAGGACCGTCTGAAGGAGATGCGTGTGGATGTGGATGTGTTGACCTTAACGGCGACGCCTATACCGAGAACACTCCATTTCTCTTTGATGGGGGCCCGCGATTTAAGTATTATTGCGACGCCACCACCAAACCGCCAGCCGGTTGAAACCAAATTAATTGTCTTATCAGATGAAGTCTTGCGTGATGGGGTACGAGAAGAAATCAGTCGCGGAGGACAAGTTTTTGTCGTCTACAACCGAATAGGGGAACTAGAAAGCATCGCGAACCGCATCCTACGCCTAGTCCCAGATGCAAAAATCGCTGTGGCACACGGCCAAATGGAAGGCGACCAGCTCGAAAAAATCATGATGGGCTTCATCGAGGGCCATTACGATGTACTTGTGGCGACGAACATCATCGAATCTGGCCTCGACATCCCGAACGCAAATACGATCTTCATTTTGAATGCGAATAATTTCGGGCTTTCAGACTTACACCAAATGCGCGGTCGCGTAGGCCGGTCAAACAAGAAAGCCTATTGCTTCTTAGCGACTCCATCCCTAGCGAATTTAACCAGCGATGCGCGGAAGCGTTTGAGTGCCTTAGAGGAGTTCTCCGATTTAGGCGATGGAATTAAGGTGGCCATGCGCGACTTGGATATTCGGGGTGCCGGAAACCTGTTAGGTGCGGAGCAAAGCGGATTTATCAATGATTTGGGATACGACATGTACCATAAAATACTCGATGAGGCTGTTCAGGAATTGAAGGAAAATGAGTTTAGGAAACTTTTCGAAGTAGATTTAGAGCAGGTGGCTGAAAGCTTGAAAGTGGATTGCACCATCGAAACCGATTTGCGCGTGTTAATTCCGGAGGAATATGTGACGAGCATATCTGAACGCCTTGCCCTCTATACGCGTTTGGATGAAATCGAAGACGAAGAAACACTTGCCACCTTTATTAAAGAAATCAAAGACCGTTTTGGCGATTTGCCTCAAGAGGTGAACGATATGATTGAATTAGTGAAGTGTCGTTGGAAGGCTCAGGTTTTGGGAATTGAAAAAATCCTGTTGAAAAACAATAATCTGAAGTTTCATTTCGTTTCATCAGAGTCCGCTCGACCACTTGATCAAAGCCTAGTGGTTAAAGTGATTTCGTTTGTAAATAACAAAAAAGGCCTTTGTCAGTTAAGAGAAAAAGCAGGAAAAATGATCTTACAAATCGATAAGGTGAGTAGTATTAAAGAATTAAATACTATTTTAGTGGATATTTTAGGGTAATTAATACCTTTGTTAATTAATTCTATTGTAAAAGGAATATAAATGCGTACTCAATTTAGACTAATACTTTTCATTTCTCTTGCCATCGGAGCCTTAAGCTCTTGTAACAAATTAAAGAAAAACGAGAAGCCTAATAGCTTATCTCCTGGAAAAACTTCTAGTATTTCGGGTGTAGATTACAACAAGAAAGGCGGATTTCAAACGAATTCTAAATTTGTGGGTGACATGGTAGGTCCTAATCTTGTCTTTATAGAAGGGGGGCGATTTACCATGGGAGCGACTGACGAGGATGTTTTAGGGAAACACGATAATTACCAACGTACAGTCACTATACAGTCCTTTTATATTGACGAAACAGAGATGGCGAATATTCACTATTTGGAATATTTAAATGCTGTTCAAAAAGATTCCACTCAAGAATTCTACGAGGCTGCCTTACCAGACACCACTGTCTGGTTAAATCAGTTAGCCTATAATGACCCCTATGTAGAACAATACCTTAGACATCCTGGATTTAGATTATATCCTGTTGTAGGCGTGTCTTGGAAACAAGCCAATGACTTCTGCAAATGGAGAACCACAGCGGTAAATAATTCCATCAACAATATCCAAAAAGATGTTAAAGGCAAAAAGCCTAAAAAAAATAAAAAAGAGTTAGATGTAGCCTCGGGTAGACTACTTCCTCCTTTCCGTTTACCTACCGAGGCGGAATGGGAATATGCTGCGAAGGCAATGATCGGAACGCAACAAGAGGATGAAAATCAGAGTAATCAGCGTATTTATCCATGGGATGGCCCTTCGATGCGTCAGCCACTAGGAAAAAATAGAGGTATGATGATGGCTAATTTCAAAAGAGGACGAGGAGACTATGTTGGTTTAGCTGGAAGAAACAATGATGGTGCTATTATCACGGCAGAAATTTACAGCTATTCCCCTAACGATTTTGGTCTATACCAAATGGCAGGAAATGTAAACGAGTGGGTTGCTGACCTTTATCGCCCGTTATCTTATCAGGACTTCAACGACTTAAATCCAGTTCGTTTAAATGACGACTTAGATAAAGCTGACAAGTATGATAAAAAGAACAATCAATCCTTAATTGATAATAAGATTCGTGTTTATAAAGGAGGTTCATGGTCTGACTTACCCTTCTGGTTAGCGCCAGGAACGCGTCGTTTCTTAGATGAGGACTCAGCTACTTCAACCATCGGGTTCCGTTGTGCCATGATTGCTACGGGCGCCAAGAGAAAATAAGCCATTCACAAAATAAGCCATTCACTTTAAAGCAGCCAGCGCCAGGAAAGACAATTCCCCCGTGCTGGCTGCTTTTATTTTTGCCCCTGCCGCTAAAAAAGTCGCGCCCGTCGTCAGCGTATCATCAACTAGTAATATTCGCTTCCCATCTAACTCCTCTGGACGCTTGATCTCAAAAACCTCCTCTAAGCTAGCGTAACGCTCTGCTCGATTCAACCCAATCAATGAAACCCCTTGTTTAGTTCGCCATAAATGTGTTTCAGAAAACGGAATACCAGACTCGCTTGCCATCCCTTTCGCAATACAAGCCGCCTGATTATAGCCTCGCTCTTTCAAACGCGATGAGTGCAAAGGCATAGGGATAATTACATCATAATCGGCCAACGAAAAAGACCGCCCCACACAGGCCCCCAAGTATTTCCCTAATTCCTGCTGACCTTTGTATTTAACCTGGTGCAGCAAATGTTGGACCTTCCCTCCCTGGGCAAACAAAAAATAAGCATGCACTCGATCGTATTCAATCAAGCCATCAAGCTTGTGTGAGATCCAATTAGGCTGTTCTAGGAATAATCCGGGGCTAGGCAGTTCGAATCGGCAGCGAGTACAGATCCAATTTTCAGACCGAATTAGGACTTGATCGCAGGCAAAACAACATTTGGGATAAAGTAATTGTAAAAAGGTATTAATCATTTAGAAAAAACTTTTGTATTTAACTAAGTTTCAGTAATTTTGCACCCCTAAACAAGTACTCGAACGAGAATGTTGTCCAAGTACTTGGTAATTACCAAACAATTCACAAACGGATTAAAAAAATCATTTCATAATTAACCTTTTAAAATGGCACGCGATTTAAAATTCACTAGAAACATCGGTATTGCTGCGCACATTGATGCGGGTAAAACCACCACTACGGAACGTATCCTGTATTATGCAGGGGTTTCCCACAAAATTGGTGAGGTACACGATGGTGCGGCAACAATGGACTGGATGGAGCAAGAGCAAGAGCGTGGTATCACGATCACTTCTGCTGCAACGACAGTAGGTTGGAAATACCGCGATCAAGATTACCACATCAACATTATCGATACTCCAGGTCACGTTGACTTTACAGTAGAGGTAAACCGTTCTTTACGTGTATTAGATGGTCTAGTATTTTTATTCTCTGCAGTAGATGGTGTTGAGCCTCAATCAGAGACTAACTGGCGTTTAGCAAATAACTACAACGTAGCACGTATCGGTTTCGTTAACAAAATGGACCGTTCAGGCGCTGATTTCTTAAACGTGTGTAAGCAGGTAAAAGAAATGTTAGGTAGCTACGCAGTGCCATTGCAATTGCCTATCGGAGCTGAAGAAGGATTCGAAGGTGTAGTTGACTTAGTTAACTTCCGTGGTATCAAATGGAACGAGGCAGATAAAGGAATGACATTCACTGAGGTACCTATCCCAGATGATATGTTAGAAGAGGCGACTGAGTACCGTGAGAAATTATTAGAAGCAGTAGCTGAGTTTGATGAGTCTTTGATGGAGAAATACTTCGAAGATCCAGCATCTATCTCAGAAGATGAAATCTTAGCGGCTTTACGTGCAGCTACGATCTCTATGAAAATCGTTCCAATGCTTTGTGGTTCATCTTTCAAAAACAAAGGTGTTCAAACGATGTTGGATTACGTGATGGCTATCTTGCCATCTCCAATGGATAAAGAAGGCGTTAAAGGAATTCACCCAGATACAGGTGCTGAAATCTTGCGTAAGCCAAGTGAGTCTGAGCCATTCGCGGCTTTGGCATTTAAAATTGCAACAGATCCTTACGTAGGTCGTTTATGTTTCATTCGTGCCTATTCAGGTGGATTAGATTCAGGTTCTTATGTATTGAACAACCGTTCAGGAAATAAGGAGCGTATCTCTCGTATCTTCCAAATGCACGCGAACAAGCAAAACGCGATCGAGCGCTTAGGTGCTGGTGATATCGGTGCGGTAGTAGGTTTCAAAGACATCAAAACGGGAGATACTCTTTCTGATGAGAAACACCCAATCGTATTAGAAGCAATGGACTTCCCAGAGCCAGTTATCGGTTATGCAATCGAACCTAAGAAAACGGCTGATGCAGATAACTTCTCTAAAGCGATCACTAAATTGATCGAAGAAGATCCTACGTTACAAGTAGAGTCAAACGAAGAGACTGGTCAAACGATCATCAAGGGTATGGGTGAGCTTCACTTAGAGATCATCATCGACCGTATGCGTCGTGAGTTCAAAGTAGAAGTGAACCAAGGTGC
>NZ_JBIIBQ010000043.1:0-4868 GCF_044239315.1 Aquirufa sp.
ATGCGAAAACGGCCTTCCCTGATTCTCTCTTAATCGGGAATGTAAAAGTATTCATACATCCCTCAGCAAAAGCCATCTTAGAAACGGAGCAAAAACGCTTAGGAAGCAACAAGAAATTTGTGGAGGGAATGAAGGAGAAAATGCGCTTCTATTTCCCCGTCATGGAGCCCCTATTAGAATCAGCGGGTATTCCTAATGAATTCAAATACCTCTCCGTTCAGGAAAGCGGATTAAACCCGATTGCCGTTTCAAGTTCGCAAGCAGTGGGTTATTGGCAATTTAAGTCAGGAACCGCGACAGATGTAGGTATGAAGGTCAATTCCCAAGTCGATGAGCGCAAGCACATTATCGAGGCAACCAGGGGCGCAGCGAACTATTTCACCCGCAATAACCGCGTTTTAAATAATTGGGTGGGTACACTTCTCTCCTACCGGGTGGGTTTAGGAACAGCTAAGAAAACGTCCTATGTGATGGATTGGGTGGGGAAATCAGATATTCAAGTGGATTCCAGTACGGATTGGTACGTATTGCGTTTTTTAGCTTACCAAAAATTCTGGGCAGATGAATTTAAAAAGGATGATTCCTTGGGCATCCAACCTACGAATCAGGCTAAATTGATCTGTTACGACAATTCTTGTGGCAAAAACCTCTATGAAATAGCAGATGAATTAAACGTCAGTTATGATGATTTGAAGAAATACAATCCATGGATTTTGAACGATTACATTCCAGATGATAAGAATTACATCATTTATCATCCATCATCGGTGACCTTTTTTGATAATTCGCTTCAGCTCCCGGAGATTCTAGCGCCAGATGATTTTCTGCTACCTCCCAAGAAGAAATTAGATAACCCGAAGAAGGAATAATCCATCCCGAATAGGCATCAATAAAGGCTCCACGCGTGAATCTGTGGCTACTTTCGTGTTGAAATCGCGCAGGGCTTGGGTTGATTTGTCTTTGGCTGACTCATCGATAATCTTCCCACTCCACAAAACATTGTCCACTAGGATTAGACCTCCTGAACGCATTTTATCAATAACAAGATCGAAATACAGCGCATAATTACGCTTATCCGCATCGATGAATACTAGATCAATGGGACCCGAAATCGATGGGATTTCGACAGCCGCATCTGCTATTCTGTAATCGATTTGATTCTTGAACGAAGAACGATCAAAGAACGACCTTGTAAAGCTTTCTAATTCCTCATTGACATCAATCGTAATTAAACGTCCTTCCTTGGTTAAACCTTCGGCAAGACAAAGGGCAGAATAACCGGTATAGGTGCCTATCTCGAGAATGAGAGCGGGTTGGTATACTTTGGAAATAAAGGACAAAAAACGACCTTGCAAATGACCTGAAAGCATTCGAGGCTGCAATACCATCGCATGGGTCTCCCGAACTAACTCCTTTAATAAGTCGTTTTCTGGTTCCGAATGCAAACGTGCATATTCCTCAATGCCTTCATCGATGAATTCCATTATTTAATCCCTGTGTAGAAGAAGTCCAATGAATTATCAGGATCCTGACTAAGGAAATAATCATCCACTCGAATCGATGAAACAAGCGAATCATTTGACTTAGACAATGATAAACGACTCATGCGATTCGCGATATCATAAGGCACTTGTAACCAGGTTCTTGGTAATTTATATTGTAGGTTGAAAATATCAAATCGGGTGATTTTCTTCACTGCCACCTTATTTTCTTCGTAATAATCCATCACTTTTTGATTCCCATGTACACCTTCCGTGATCACCTCAGAGAAATGTTTCTGCATCAAATCACGTAATTCAGGCGCTAAATACTCGCGTACATGCCAAGGATTACGCGTTAATGAGAACTTCTTGTTCACCGTGGTTAAATACAATTTTCCTCCTGGCTTCAGCACGCGAGCGGCCTCAGCTAAGAAGAAATCATCGTTTTCGATGTGCTCAATCACCTGAAAAGTCACCACATAATCGAAATGATTCGATGGCAAATCCTTTAAAGGAGGCAAGAACATATCGATGAACTTGAATTTCGGATAGGTCTTTGAAAGACTCTCCATCAATTCCGTATTCTTATCAACCCCAGTATATTCGCTAACCGAATCTGCTAAAACGCCTACTCCGCGTCCCGTTCCACATCCGATCTCTAATATATTGCCAGAAAGTAATTTACTCACATGGATATAAGGATATAAAAGGCGCTGGTGAACAGGGTTATCTGAAGGAATATCAGAGGAAGCAATTTCGGTTGTTTTATACATTCTAAAAGGATTAGAAGACAAAGGTAAGGAATTATCTAGCTGAAATGTTAAAAAAAATGACGACCTTCGTGCAAAATTTCAAGCAACAACGTGTCAGAAGAAAACGCATCAAGACCCCCATTTAAGAGACCATTTAGGCATTATACCGCTCCTGTTACAGACAATAAAGAGTTTGTTTTTGGGGTACAATCTGTCCTAGAAACCCTTCGTTCTGGGAAGGAAATTGATCGTTTATTAGTCCAAAGAGAACTAGGAAACACGGAAATCCTCGATTTAGCTAAAGAAAAAGGCATTCAAGTACAGAAGGTGCCTTTGGAGAAGTTAAACCGCATTACGCGGAAAAATCACCAAGGAGCCATCGCTTTCGTTTCGGCTATTCACTATGCCAAATTAGAGAATGTCATTGCAGATACGTTTGAGAAAGGCGAAATCCCTTTCATATTGATCTTAGACCGTGTTACAGACGTTAGAAACTTCGGTGCCATTGCGCGTACCGCTGAATGTGCGGGTGTTCATGCCATCGTTTTACCTTCCCGTGGAGCTGCTCAAATCAATGCAGATGCAATGAAAACTTCGTCAGGAGCTTTGAACTTTATTCCTGTTTGCCGCGAAGATAGCTTGATTCAGACCATCGACTTCTTACAAAACTCCGGTTTGCGTGTAGTCGCTTGTACAGAAAAAGCAAAAAGCACGATTTATGAAGTGGATTACAAGGACCCCATCGCCATTATCATGGGATCTGAGGAAGATGGAATCACAGACGAAATCATCCGCAAATCAGATGAGATCGCTAAAATCCCTCAAACAGGTCAAGTAGGATCACTGAATGTGTCGGTTGCTGCGGGTGTCATCATTTTCGAGACCGTTCGCCAACGTTCAATTTAATTTTTTCGAAGTATTTGTGTGGCTGAAGCTTGGGCTTTGGGCAAAATAGTCACGTCCGCAATGTTCACATGAGCAGGTGCTGTAACGATATAGCGAATTAAATCTGCGACGTCTTCTGCCACTAAAGGTTCGAATCCTGTATAAACAGAGGCTGCCTTCGCTGAGTCCCCTTTAAAACGCACATTCGAAAATTCTGTATTAACTGCCCCTGGAGCCACATTCGAAACCTTAACGCCGAAAGCATTTAAGTCTTGGCGCATTCCAGCTGATAAAGCTTCCACCGCTGCCTTTGAAGCACAGTACACATTCCCATTAGGATAGGTTTGCTTTCCTGCGATAGAGGATAAATTAATAATGTGTCCTGACTGGCGGTCCACCATCCCTTTTATTACCTCCTTCGATACATATAATAAGCCTGTTACATTAGACGACATCATCGCGTCCCAATCTGCGACATCTCCATCCTGAATTGCGGACATCCCGTGCGCATTACCCGCATTATTAACCAGAATATCGATATTTTTCCAATCCTCTGTTAAGGATTCAAATGCAGATATAACCGATTTTTGATCCGCCACATCAAAGACGAGAGTCGTCGAATCCACCTTTAAGCTTGCTTTCAACTCATCTAAGCGCTCTTTTCTTCTTCCACACAAGATTAAACGAAATCCTTCTTTCGCTAATGATTCAGCAGTGGCGCGACCGATTCCGGAACTCGCACCTGTGATACAGGCTATTTTGTTCATCGAATTAATTTTTCACGAAGGTAAGCGCAAAGAGGTGTTCTAAAAAATTTGAGCGTAATTTGTATGCAAATTCAATACCCTATGAACTTTTTAATCGTTGGATTGGGCAACATAGGCCCGCAATACTTATTTACTCGGCATAATATCGGTTTTATGGCGGTTGATTATTTGGCCAAACAAAAAGACATCAACTTCAAAACAGATCGTCTTGCCTCTGTAGCATCCTATAAAGCGAAAGGGCACACCATTTATCTGATTAAACCGACCACGTTTATGAACCTCAGTGGTAAGGCTGTTAATCACTGGCTAAACTTCTTCAAGATCGAAAAGGAGAACATGCTCGTTCTAGTAGATGACCTAGCCTTACCCTTCGAAACACTTCGATTAAAGCCAAAAGGTTCCTCGGGTGGCCATAACGGATTAAAAAGTATCGAAGAAGTCCTGTCTAGCTCTGAATATCCCCGTTTACGCATGGGCATTGGTAGTGATTTCCCCAAAGGAAGACAAGCAGATTACGTGTTGAGTAACTTTTCTGAGACAGAATTTGAGACCATTCCCTTTATTGTAGACAAAACCTCGGAGATAATAGAATCATTCTGCTTTGAAGGACTTACCAAAACAATGAACAAATACAACCAATGATTGTACTTTTTAAAGAATATTTGAATTTTTCCGTAATTTTTAAATAAGAATTATTCAAATGTATTAAAATAATAAGCCAAATATTATTCTGAATTATCACTTAAAACTTATCAATAATTCTGAATTTGAAACTAATTTAAGAATTTTCAGAAAAATTAAACACAAAATAGACTAAAATAAAGTTTTGCCATATTAAAAAAATGCAATAATTTTGTATTGTTGATTTAGATAATAAATATAACAAAAATATGAAGAAGACATTATTATTAGCTAGCTGTTTAATTGGATTAAACCTAGTTGCGGTTGCAGGAGAAGACGCACGTTCATTTAATCGTTCAAAC
>NZ_JBIIBQ010000022.1:0-48141 GCF_044239315.1 Aquirufa sp.
GGGTATACAATACAAAGTAGTTTTAGAAACCACTCCTTTCTATGCTGAATCTGGTGGACAAGTGGGTGACACGGGTATATTAGATTTCCAAAAATCAGGCGTATCTCTTTCAGTTGTTGATACTAAGAAAGAGAACGATTTGATCGTTCATATCTTAACCGATGCTCGCATAGAAAATCTTGCAAATGAGCCTGTAAAAGCGAGCATTGCAACCCTACGTCGCCGTGCGATCACGCACCACCATAGTTCTACCCACTTAATGCAAGCCGCTTTACAGGAGGTATTAGGTAAGCATGTGGCCCAAAAAGGTAGTTTAGTAAATGAAGATTTATTGCGTTTTGACTTCTCTCATTTCCAAAAAGTGACTGACGAAGAAATCAAGCAAATCGAGCAGATTGTGAATGCCAAAATCGCGGAGAACATTCCTCTTTTAGAGGAACGTAATGTTCCGATTGCCGAAGCAAAAAATAAAGGTGCCATGGCCTTGTTTGGCGAAAAATATGGAGATTTTGTTCGTGTCATCACGTTTGATAAGAACTTCTCCGTTGAACTTTGCGGAGGTACTCACGTTCCATCTACGGGTGAAATCGGCTTATTCAAAATTACCTCTGAGAGTTCTGTAGCTACGGGCGTTCGCCGTATCGAAGCTATTACCTCGCAAAAGGCTTATGAATTGCTTAGTGAGCAAGAGGCTTTATTAAGCGAAATCAATGACTTGCTGAAAGCGCCTAAAGATCTTGTTAAAGCAGTAGCTAACTTAATTGAAAGCAACTCCGCACTTCAAAAAACGGTAGCTGCCTATCAGCAAAAAGAAGTTTCAGGACTTAAAAATAGCCTTTTAAAGGAAATCGTTACTGGTTCCGTTCATTCAATTATAAAGCAAGTTTCTGCACCTACGGCTGATGCATTGAAGAACTTGGCTTTTGATTTGCAAGAAAACCAAGATAATTTGTTCGTGCTCTTAGCGGCTGAAATTGAGGGAAAAGCAAGCTTGGCGATCTCTATCTCTAAAAGTCTAGTCGAAAGTAAAGGACTAGATGCCGGCAAAATCATTCGTGAATTAGCCAAAGAGGTACAAGGTGGCGGAGGTGGGCAACCCTTCTTAGCTACGGCAGGGGGACAAAATCCAGCCGGTATTACTAAATTATTGAGTTTAGCGCCGTCCTATATCGCCTAGATTCGATTGAATTGAAAGAGGTATGTCGACGGATAAAAGTCCTAGCTTTTTATTGCATCAAAAGTTCCCATTTGAACCGACACCCTCTCAGGCGTCTTTGTTTCAAAAACTAGGCACTTTTGTGCTCAATAAAGACGAATGGGCTGCTTTAACTTTTATCATCAAAGGGTATGCTGGAACGGGAAAGACAACCGTTATTTCGACCTTGATTAAAATCTTACCTGCTTTTGGATACAAGACCCAATTGATCGCACCTACGGGTCGTGCCGCAAAGGTTATGGCTAATTACGCCAAGAAAAAAGCGAGTACCATCCATAAAAAGATTTACCGACAAGTTAGTAATCCTCATTCTGGGGCACTGAGTTTTCAGCGCATGAATAATTATGCCACGAATACAGTCTTTATTGTGGATGAGGCATCGATGATAACGGATGAATCAGATTTTGGCACAAATAGCCTTTTAACTGATTTAATCGAATACGTTTTTACGAATCCAGAAAATGGACACACAGGTAATAAACTAATTTTTGTGGGAGATACGGCCCAATTGCCTCCGGTAGGCAAAAGCCTCTCTCCTGCACTTTCTAGAGATTATATTTCATCTGAATTCCACATGGAGGTGCTCGACCATGAGTTAACAGATGTCATGCGCCAAGACCTTGACTCCGGAATTTTATACAATGCGACTGCCTTAAGGCAATTGCTATTAGCGAATTCAACGGCCATTCAATTCAATACCAAATCTTTCAAAGATATCTTCCGGATGACGGGTGAAAAAATGGAAGATGGGATGCACTATGCCTACAAGAAGTTTGGGAAAGAGGAAACGATTTTACTTACTAGATCTAATAAAAGTGCTGTTCAATTGAATGAATTCGTCCGAAGAACGATTTTATATCAAGAAGATGAGATTTCAAGTGGCGATTTATTGATGATCGTTCGGAACAATTACCATTGGTTAGAGGAGGATTCGCCAGCGGGATTTCTAGCAAATGGCGATTTCGTGGAGATTATGAAGATCAAAAGGGAAGAAGAAATGCATGGGCAGCGTTTCTTAGATGTTTCTTTAAGGCTATGTGATTATGAAGATCATCCGACCATTGAGGCTAAAATACTCTTGGAAACATTACATTCTTCGGAATCCGCTTTAGGAAAAGAGGCAAACAAAAAACTATATGACTCTGTTTGCGAGGATTATGCTCACATTCCCAAGAAAAAAGAACGAACAGAGGCCATTCGAAAAGATCCCTATTTAAATGCCTTGCAGGTGAAATTTGCCTATGCCTTAACTGTGCATAAGTCACAAGGTGGACAATGGTCAGCCGTTTTTGTAGATCAGGGCTATTTAAAAGAGGATCAAATCGACCCAGAATACCTGCGATGGCTATACACGGCCATTACCAGAGCCACACACGAGATATTCTTGGTCAATTTTCACGAAAGGTTCTTCTAAAGATTGAAGGTAGCCGCTACACCTGGATGGAATAATTTTCCATCATAGATCGTCAATCCTTTATTTAAGGCTTCATTTTGGATGCAAGCCTCTGTCCAACCTAGATTAGCTAACAAAAGCACATAAGGCAATGTTGCTTGCGTTAATGCCATCGTAGAGGTTTGTGGCACCGCTCCTGGCATATTAGCCACGCAATAATGCACGATTCCGTCTATTTCATAAATGGGATTCTCATGCGTGGTAGGTTTGCATGTCTCGATGCAACCTCCTTGATCCACTGCCACATCCACTAAAACCGTGCCTGGAGCCATCTTCTTCAAGTCATCACGTTTAATTAAATGAGGTGCTTTGGCCCCATGCAATAAAACAGCACCCACCACTAAATCCACTGAGGCTAAAGCTTCTTGAATCGCATAAGAAGTAGAAAACTGAGTAGAAACATTCGCAGGCATTACATCATCTAAATACCGTAAACGCGCCAGATTCGTATCCATAATAGTGACATTTGCGCCTAAACCAGCTGCCATTTTAGCCGCCTGAGTACCTACCACACCGCCTCCTAAAATTAGAACATTAGCCGGTTTCACTCCAGGGACACCGCCTAATAGCTTTCCTTTCCCACCTTGAGGCTTACCTAAATAAAAAGCACCCACCTGAATCGCCATTCGACCGGCCACCTCTGACATCGGAGTCAATAAAGGCAGACTTCGGTCCGCTAATTCCACTGTTTCATAGGCAATGCAAACCGCACCAGAACTTAACATCGCTGAGGTTAATTCTCTTGAGGCAGCAAAATGGAAATACGTAAATAGAATTTGATTTCGCTTTATAAGGGGATACTCAGCTGCTAAAGGTTCTTTCACCTTCACAATCATATCGGCAATGGCATATACTTCTGCGGCTGTAGCTAAAATTTGAGCACCTGAAGCCACATATTGCGCATCCGACAAACCAGAACCTTCCCCAGCACTAGCTTGCACATACACCTGATGTCCGTTAGCCGCTAAACCTTGAACACCTGCCGGAGTTAAGCCTACCCGAAACTCCTGAATTTTAATTTCTTTAGGGACACCTATGATCATAACGTACGAATTTTAAAAAGAAAGGCCACCGAAAAAAGAATCCGCTGGCCTTTACCTTTGATGAAGTATAATACATGACAAATATAGATAAGACAATAAATAATCTTGCATATAATCATATAATAAGTAATATTTACTTTAAAATTGAATAATTACAGAAAAAATAATAAAATCTAATTACTTAAAATCCTTTAAACCGAAAAGTTTATGGCAAAAAGCACGAACCTGGATGAATTAGACCACAAGATCTTACGAATCATTCAGAATGACAGCCAAAAAACCCTCAAAGAAATATCCGAACAAGTGAACTTATCTTTAAGCCCTACCCATGACCGAATAAAACGCATGGAATCTGAGGGATATATTCAAGGATATGCGGCGCTTTTAAATCGAAAGAAATTGAACCTAGGACTTTTAGTACACTGCCAGGTGACATTGGAGAAACAAAACCGGAAGAACTTTCGCGAATTCGAAGCAGCTATATTAAACTTTCCTGAGGTAACGTCGTGTCACTTGGTTTCAGGAAACTTTGACTACTATTTAAATGTGGTCAGTGCTGATGTAGAAAGTTATAATCAATTTTACCAACAAAAACTGGCAGTTTTACCCTCTGTTGCTCACATTAGCTCCTTATTTGTGATGGATGAAATCAAACAGACTACTGCATTGCCCGTGTAATTTTTGTATCTTCGTCTTTCTATTTGGGATCGACCGGTTTTGACAGCTTATGTAGTCCGGTTGTAAGCACGTCGGGAGTTGTAGGCATTTCCTGTTAAAAAAACCTTCGAATTATAGCTGGCAATACTTCGTATGCCATGGCTGCTTAGTCTGATAGACTAACCAATTGCCATCGTTCAGCCCTGTCCAAACTCTGCCGACGGGGGATTCTGAGCGTCGACATGCAGAGTCGCTGAATCCGATTTCTCTAACGGTTCTGTAGTATCCAGAGGATAAGTGTTAGGTAAGGTCTGATTTGAACCTATCTAACATCGAAAAATAATCAAATCTAAACGTGTAGAAAGCAGCAGTTCTCTAGGTTTGGACGAGGGTTCGAGTCCCTCCGATTCCACAATTATTCCTACATCAAGCATTCATAAATTCGAAAGAGGTTATGAATGCTTTTTTTATGATCTGGTGTTAGATTAAACATTTTGGAATATATTTACGCCGTCTAATTCTTATCAACACATGAAAATACACTTAACCATCTTATTTGCAAGCCTTTCCTTTTTATCTTTTTCCCAAACAGACAGCACCGAAGTCTTGGAAGATTACAGTAATTATGGCGAGCCTGAGGGCGTAAAAAGATATGCTACCCAGAAAGTACTTAACCAAACACCTCAAAAAATCATCAGTTTTGGTTATGAATACAACGGTGAATTTCACATGCCTGACATTCGAATTTCGGAATCTATTTCAATTCTAGAAGATCGACATGTGAGCCAAGTAAATGCCATTAAGGCACAATTGAATATTCCCGTAGTAGCTACAAACAAAATCATATGGCAACTAGGGGCAAATTATTGGGGATCACAGTTTCAAATTGAGAATCCTGGTAGCAATGCTTTCGCTAAACAATTAAATCAATCCTCCCTCATTAGCGCGGGACTAAATACAACCATTTTTAAACCACTCAATGAGACTAATTTTCTCATTTTTCAAGCAAGTGCTGATGTGAATGGATTGTTTAATGAACAAGCAAAAGTGACATCCAATGCCCTTACGCTCAGTGCTACTGGAATTTATGGGTGGAAAAAGTCAGAGAAAAATATGATTGGAGCGGGTATTGCTCGAACATACCGAGCTGGCAGACTGATTTATGTGCCTGTATTGCTTTGGAACAAAACATTTAACGATAAGTGGGGTATGGAATTATTGCTTCCAGCTAAAGGGTTTATTAGATACAATATCAATACTTCGAATATGATCCAAGCAGGATTTGAATTAGAGGGTAATCAATTCTCCATGCCTATTCCTGGAACGCAAAGAGACTTATTTTACATCCAACGCGGAGAATTTAAACCAAGAATCATGTGGGATAAGAAAATCACTGGATTTTTATGGTTCAGTGCACAGGTCGGTTTACGATACAATTACCGATTTGATGTCATGAACAAATACGATGGAAAAGAAGAGGCTGATCGGTATTTCACGAGTAATTTGGGAAATCCACTCTACTTTAATTTCAGCTTAAACTTAGTTTCTCCTTAAATAAAAAAGGCTCCTAACGGAGCCTTTTTTATTGCCTGATTACTTAGCTACTTGCCTTGTCCAGGTATCTGTTCTACCGATGAGTGAGACACCGATATAGCCACGCACTTCAAGTGAGTTGGCATTGATTAATTTCATGGTAGAGGAATAAGTATTGCCATTTTTAGGATCGTAAATATTTCCTTCATCCCAAAGATTCTCCTCTTTAGGAACAAATCCCCAAATATTAATTAGTCCTAATACGGGCTTAGACTTGGCAGCTTGATCAGCGTTGTTCTTGTCTAATTTCGGCTTTCCAGTTTCTGGATCAATCGGTTCTTTTAACCAAACTACTCTGCCCTGGTATTTATTTCCATTTTTATAAATCTTGACCATGGCATTACCCTCACCCGTTTTCCATACACCAACGATAGCATCCGGATTATCTAAAGCAAAGGAACTAAAGGATGAAATGAATAATCCTACGAAAAGGAAAGCGATTACTTTTTTTGTTGTTGACATAATTAGTTGAGATTAAATTTAAAAAATTGATTTCTGTGCGGCCATTTTTTCAATTTCGGCGACGGATCTCGGAGAACCTTTGGAAAGATTCACATTACCCGTCTCCGTAATTAAAATATCATCTTCGATACGAATACCGATGTTCCACCATTTCTTATCGCATTTACTTCCTGCAGGAATATAAATGCCAGGCTCTACGGTCACTACCACCCCAGCTGCTAAAGTGCGAGGGCCTAAATCATGTACATCTAGACCTAAATGATGTGAAGTTCCATGCGGAAAATAAGTGCGTGCTTCTTTTTCATTTGCTGCAATTCCTAATTTAATTAAACCAGCATTCACAACAGCCCGAGAAGCTGCATCGATATCCGCAAAAGGAGCACCTGCCTTACAAGCAGCAATTCCTGCATCTTGAGCTGCAAGAACGATTTCATACAAGGTTTTTTGGGCTTCGGTAAACTTACCATTGGCAGGAACGGTGCGCGTAACATCAGCTGTATACCCATGGTATTCTGCCGCACAATCACTCAACAATAGATCTCCGTCTTTAACCGTCTTCAGATTCGTTATATAATGCAAAACACACGCATTTTCTGCCGCCCCATTAATACTGTTATAGCCGGGGTATTCAGATCCTTCCTTCTTAAAATGGTATTCCATAATGGCTTGCGCCTGGTATTCTTTCATACCTGGTTTAACCGCACGCATCACATCATTATGTCCTAATACGCTGATGGAGGCTGCTTTTTGAATCAAAGCAATCTCCTCCGGCAACTTAATACCACGTAAATTACGTAGGGTGTTTAAAGTAGATCTGGATGCCAAAGGCTTAAAGGATGCAATCACTAAACTATCCACTAACGAAGCCATGCGCGTTAAAGGATCAGGTTTAGCTTGGTATTTTGCAAAAATTCCCTCCGTACGATACAAAGTATAAACGGAGTCAACTCCTGCTAAAGAAATTGAAGAGGATGTGAATTGATCATTAATGAACACATTTTCCATTTTACTCTTTGCCTTGAAACCATCCGTTCCTAAGATCTTACCAGTCCAAAGTTCTTTAAATGGATCCCGGTTTTGTACGAAAATAAACTCAGTTCCTGTCTTTCCTAACAAAGTCACCGGTTGCTTAAATAACAATAAAACAGCATTAGGCTCCTCTAAACCTGTCAAATAATAAAAATTTTTGTTTTGGGAGTATTGGAACTCTGTATCATTACTTCTTTGACGCGTTTGGGAGGCAAAAAAGATACCGACCCCTTTGTCTGACATTTTCTCTTTAAAGGCTGCTCTACGGCCTGCATGAAATTCAGGACTCAAATAATCGGTGGGATAATCTTGTGCAAAAGCAGATTGTAAGGACAAAGTGGCGAACAATCCGATGATGAGGTGTTTAATTTTCATGGAATAATAGAATAATTAGGAAGCAAGATAAGAAAAAAGGCTCCAGATGGAGCCTTTGATTTAAATTTTTTGACCAAAATACCGACTTAACCATAAACCACATAGCCCCCAAGCAACGACCGCATCAATTAATTGTGCTCGTAAATCATAAACCGGGTACCATATGTGTTCCGTGTAGGAGGTATTACAAAAGGCAATAAAACCTATCACAATAGAAATACCAACTATGGTCGACTTTCGTGGAATTTTCAATTTTGAAATGATCCAAACCAACAAAAACACCATAAACACATCAAGTACAAAACCACGCACCATATTCATGGTCATGTCCGTTTTATAAGAGGGATAATAAATAACGCGTCCCCATGGCTTACCTTCAATTGATTTTGTAAAACCTTCCAGCTCCTCCATGGACTGATTGTGACTCATACGTGGCAACATATAGCCGCCAGGTTCTAAATCAATCTTTTTTAAATAAGTTAAAATAGAGTCTTGTTTTGCGGTATGCTGTTGTACCGGTTCATGTAAATTAAAAGCAACATGAGATAAAGTTTGCCAAATAAAGATAATTAGCCCACCTACCAAAGAACCAATAATGACTTTCTTCATGGTATTTTATTTATTGAGCGGCAAAACTAAGAATAAAATCCTAAACCAACTAAAAAATATACTATTTAGCCTTTAAGATCTCTGATCCTGCTAATAAATAACATCCCGCACCAAAGTCTTCAAAATTAGGAACAGAGGTTTTCGTGACTGGTTGTCCATCTTTAGGTTCCTTTCCTGTCCCTTGTACATAGGCCAGAAAACCATTTGGCTGAACGCAAGAGTCGATGGCCTTCCATCCCTTATCAACTGATTTTTGATACTTCGAGGCAGGTAATAATCCTTGACGGATTCCCCAAGCCATTCCATAGACAAATAGTGACGTTCCTGTTAATTCTGGACCTCCATAATTAGATTCATCCGTCAAACTCACATTATAGAATCCATCCTTGCGCTGCAGAGGTAACAAAGCAGCTGCCATGTCTTGAAAATCTTTTACATATTCCGCACGATGAGGTGCATTCGCCGGCATCAAATCCAAGGTTCTGGCTAGAGCTGCAAAAACCCAACCATTACCACGAGACCAATAACAATTCGTTCCATTGGGTTCTTTATAAGGAGGAATAAAATCTTTATCACGCCACCACAAATGCTCCTGCTGATTGTATAATTTACCTTTAGTATCTGCATACAAGTCGTGCATTTTGTTAAAATACCGATCATCCTTAAAGCGAACTCCTAAGCGTGTAAATACGGGCATACTCATCTGTAGGCAATCAATCCAAGACCAATCATTCGCCTTTTCTGACGCCACCATGTTATCAATATTTTCTTTTATGGGTTTGATCCGAGCTGAATCAGCTTTCAGATCAAATAAATCCAAGTATACTTGACCGCAGGCCTGGTCATCCGCATTTCTTGTCTTTAAACCATTGCGAAGAGACCACTTATGAAATTCCCCCCAATCCTCCATGTATTTTAAATCAGAAGCCCGAGGATCTAATTTATACAATTCAATCAATCCCTCATAAAAGACCGAACGAGTCCAAATATTCGACGGACGCGTCTTATCCGGACTCACAATTACTTTCGTCACATCAGGCCAAACTCCTTGGAAATAAGTTTTCGCGAGATGCATGTTCGACAATACTTTAGCACGATCTGGCTTTGCTGATAATGCCACAAAAGGGAGTAAAAAAAACAGGAGCTTCTTCATTAGGCTAAATAAAAGACAGGAGTTAAATCAATCGATACTGGAGAATTATCCGCATTCGTCTCCATAATGTCGGCCATATAAGCCCACCAGCGTTTCATAATAGCTTGAGCAGGTAAAGAATCCAAAGCAGCTAACTCAGGTGCCTCTAAATACCCATATAAGGTACGGGTGTTTTCGTCTAGGAAAATGGAATAGTTTTGAATTCCTACTTGATGAAGTAATTCGACTAATTCGGGCCAAATTTCCTCATGTCTCTTCTTGTATTCTACCGAATGTCCCGGAAGTAAATACATTTTAAACGCCTTTCGCTGCATAAGAATTGATTTCTTATAGAAGGCGTTTAAGCTGTAATTTTACTCTTTGATTCTATCTGAAAAGGCTTGAAGTGCCTCGTCATCAAAGCCTAGATGTGTCACAAAACGCACGTAGCTTGGACCGAAAGGAGCACAATAAATCCCCTTCTCTTTCAATTCAGCCACTTTATCAACCGATGGCAATCCGTCTTGTAATTCCAAAATCACAATATTAGTAGCTACTGGAAGAATCGCTTTCACCCAAGGTAATCTTTCACAAACCGCTGCAATCTGACGTGCTCTAGCATGGTCCTCTTTCAATCGTTCTACTTGATGATCCAAAGCATATATACCAGCAGCCGCTAATAATCCAGCTTGTCGCCAACCACCCCCTAATCGCTTACGTACACGACGGGCTTTTTTAATAAAATCTTTAGATCCTAACAACACGGAGCCTATGGGAGCCCCTAATCCTTTCGATAAGCAAACAGAAATAGAATCAAACCAAGCACCAAATTGTGCCGGTGTTTGACCCGATTCAACTAAAGCATTAAATATACGAGCCCCATCTAAATGCAGTGGAATCCCGACTGAACGACAAAAATCAGAAATCTCTTGCAAGGCCTCGGAAGTATAGATGCTTCCACCGCCTTTATTCACCGTATTTTCTAAACTCACCAGACGGCTTTCGCAAGCGTGAATATCATCAGGCGAAATAGCTGCGCGGATTTTTGAAACATTTAAACGACCTAAATCTCCTTTCAATAATTTAACCGAAGCACCCGCATTCGCCATTATACCGCCCCCTTCATATAAATAAATATGAGATAGCTCGTCGCAAATAACCTCTTGACCTTTAGAAACATGAACAGAAATCGCAATCTGATTTGATTGTGTCCCAGACACACAAAAAAGCGCAGCTTCCATGTTAAAAAGCTGAGCTAATTTCGCTTCTAGCGCGTTTACTGTAGGATCCTCCCCGAACACATCATCGCCTAAAGGTGCAGAAAACATCGCCTCCCGCATTCCTGGAGTTGGTAAAGTAAAGGTATCACTACGTAATTCGATCTTCATTTTAAAATTGCTTTAGGTAAGACAATTTAGCTAAAAAACTTTGTTGCTTCTGCTGGGTACTATCAGTTCCTTGGTAATTCAAAGAGTTAAATACTAAATACACATAGGATAAAGGTTGGTACTCCCACGATAAGCGTACATTATAGGAGTTCAAATTATCCGTTGAGTTTTTTTGATAAAAACCAATCAATTGTAAACGGGGATTAATGGCTAATCGTGTCTCCAAAATCAATAAATTCACCTCTTTTGTCTCTCGTGCAGCACCCATATTCTCAAATTTGTTCCAATTCCAAGATAAACCTAGGTTTACATGCGGAATAGGTGCTAAACGGAATTTGGTATTCACATTCTGCAAAGTACCATTAAAAAATCCACCCCATCCATACTCAGTAGAACCTGAATATTTTGCACTGGGATCACTTGCTAAGAAAAATCCTTTTCTAAAATAAGAGTAGCTACCAGGTTTAATATCAATACCTACAGGACTGAAGGTATCTTCCAAATTTTGAACACTTGCCTCTACATAACCACCTAATATACCTCCATTCTGAAGTTCAAACCAAAGTGGGCCAGAAAGGGCTCGTTGTTCAATAATTTTACCCGTCGTTAAGCTGTGGTAAACCTCCGTATAGATTCCAGGCCCCCAATTACGAATAAAGGAAGGCAACCAATTACCTCTCACATTAAATTCAAAGCCTTGAGAGTTAGAGAGAATATCCCTACGTGAAACAAAGCCCATGGCGGGATTGTAGTTTTTTGAGACTAACGTTTGTGTCCAATAAGCACTTAAAAAGTTCGTATTGTACAGAAACTGAGTATACTCAGCTAATCCCTGATCTCCACTTTGGCTATCTTGCGTAATTGTGCCCATTCCATTGAAAGAGAATTTATCATTGAATCGAATGAATGCGTCTACCGCGCCAGTGGATTGTACTGAAGTAGGTGAAGACTTTGATGTTGCCAGGATACCTATTCTATTTTGTTTCCCAAAATTCTCAGAATAGCGTCCCACAAAGAAATTAGCATAGGGATCACCGTCACCTTCTCCCTGTCTCATAAAAATACCTCCTAAATTCCTTTTTTCAGAGCGATAAACAAACCGAGATCCAGCTGTAATGGCAATCGGATTCACATTCGCATCTAATCCAATCGTCCGACTAAAGAAAGGTTGAATATACATGGAGCCACCGATCACCTCATTGACTGGTGCTAAACCCGAAGAAAAAAGAGAGGCATTTTCTAGGAAAAACTGCCTACGCTCTGGAAAAAAGACCGAGAATCTAGAAATATTATTTACCTGTAAATCGACATCCGCCTGAGCAAAATCGGTATTAAATGTAAAATCTACAACGGAGGTAGGACTAACCACCCATTTGATTTCGCCACCCGCTTTAAATTGATCCGTTATGGAATTACCTATTTCTGTACCCTGTGAATTACCCGATACCTGTAGCAAATAAGGGATAAACCGAATATTAGTCGCTGTAGGGGGTGGAGGAATAATCCCATTAAGTTTACCAGCATACTCCATACGCAAAGGACTCATAGAACGAGGATGTGGGGACCAAACAGCTAATTCATTACTTGCCCGCCTAACACGAAAGAAATTAATCCCCCAGTCTTGGGCTTTTGTTCCATCCGTTTTAGGATACCGCAGTGTCTGCCAAGGAATCGCAAATTCAGCTACCCATGAAGAGTCTGACCGATGCGTTCTAACCCGGTACAAACCATCCCAATCAATATCAAATTGTCGATCATCAAAGGCCAAAAGGTCTCGCTGAGCCCCGTAAGCATTCGATTGCAATACCAATGCATTACGCTTATCGTTAAAGCCATCAATGGCGATTCCAAATAAATCATTCTCAACGAATTGATAATCACGTTTTAAATTAGGCGCTCGGTATCCATTCTTCCCTATCGTATCCTTTAATATGGCAGCCACATACAGAAATTGCTGATTGTACAGCATTTTAACCTGTGAAGAAAACGAAGCCTTATTACCTTGAAACGGCTCTACCTGAAAGTCCAAGGCCGTTGAAGGAGCATTAGACCACTCGGATTCATCTAAATACCCATCAGCTTTTAATGTACGCTCAATCTTCAACGGCTTAAATTCTTTCCGAGGGGTAATAGGACTGAAAACCTCCTGCGAAAAACTACAGAAAGTGATAAATAGGAATAGATAACGCATTTACTTTTTAAAGAAGGATAAGCCCACTAAACGGATAAATATTGGTAATCCGACTAAAACCATCGGCAAAAACTGCATTCCAGACCAAATCAGGCCGATAATACTGAATACGGTGACCATGTGTAAATAAAACTTCCACTTCAACGGATTTCGAGCAAACCAAATCACCAATGGAAAATTAAACGGAAACAACATGAGGGATGCCGGATTATAAGCCATTACCTCGTGATTCGTAGCGGTTCCTAAGAAGAAAACAAACCAAGCAAAAATTCCGATTACACTAAATAATGCCACATCTGCTGCATAGGGAAAAACATTCTTGAAAGTTAAGAATCCGATCAATACTGTCAGTATACCTAAAATCACATAAGGTCCCGTGAAATCAAATCCTGTTTCAGGCGTTACTTCGCCATCGAATAAGCTAACTGGATTCGCAGATAATTTAGAGGCTAAATTGGTGGCAGCCGCCAAATTATCTGGCAAATAACAGGCTTGAGTAGCTGTCGCCTTCACATTCGAGGGAACACCTAAAGCTAAATTCATCCCTAGCGTAACCCATGAATTAGGTTGTAAGTACTTGTTCATCCAATCCCGGTAGGATTTGCCCTCCAGCGAAGGGCTCTGATTCCAACGGTATTTACCCGGCGCATTGCTTTCAATCATGTCTCTAATGCGTGTAGAGCAATTGTCATAGAAGAATTTATAGGCATATTCTCTATTTTCAGGCAATAAATTAGTTTCTAAAGCCTGAAAAATGGCATTTTTCTGAAGAGAATCGAGTTGTAGTTTTTGGGCGATCATTCCCCGCTTCTCGTATTGCGCATTATAATTGAACTCATCCTGCATGGAATGCACGGAGATCGTATAAGGCAAGGTGCCCATTAAGAATTTTAGATAGAAATTCTCCGTTCTAAAATCAAAGGTTCCATAACTATAAGCCCGATCAATTCCATTTAAGGGATCATTAACCCATAAAATAGTATGGCCAAAAGCGGAGTGTAGCTCCTTTCCTGGAGCCACAGTAATAAGTACCACCTCTGCTTTGGAACTCAATTGAGCCTTTGCAGCTAAAGAAATCAATAAGAATAAAAGGATCTTTTTCATCTATTTTCCAGCAATGACAATAACAATTTCACCTCGCACTTTATCCGGGTGAGCCACGAAATACGCTAAGACCTCAGTAGCCGTACCGCGAACCATTTGTTCGTGCATTTTACTTAACTCCCGACCTACCATGACTGGTCTTTCGGGCGAAATAAACTCGATTATTTGTTCCAAAGCCTTCACTAATCGGTGTGGAGATTCATATAAAACGATAGTCCGCTCCTCTTCAGCTAATGCCTTCCAGCGTGTTTGGCGACCTTTTTTATGGGGTAAAAAACCTTCGTAAACGAAACGATCGGTAGGAAACCCTGAATTAACCAGTGCCGGAACGAAGGCGGTGGCTCCGGGAAGAGACTCAACTTCGATTCCATTGTCGACACAAGCTTTTACTAATAGATAACCTGGATCAGAAATACCAGGTGTACCTGCATCGGAGATTAAAGCAAGTGATTTTCCTTCTTTCAACATCTTGATGACTCCTGGAACACCCGTGTGTTCGTTGTGGGCATGATGGGAATAAAGGGGTTTGGAGATATTCAGGTGCTTTAATAATTGACCTGAATTACGCGTGTCTTCGGCCAATATACCATCTACTTCGCCTAAGATTCGAATCGCACGCAAGGTGATATCCTCTAAATTTCCAATAGGCGTGGGTACTAGGTATAATTTCATCCCTAAATTTAATTAAATGACCTGAAACAAAAAAAGCGAAACTTTCGTTTCGCTTTTCGCTCTGGTAGAGAGTGAGGGATTCGAACCCCCGGACCTGTAACAGTCAACAGTTTTCAAGACTGCCGCAATCGACCACTCTGCCAACTCTCTGTCTCCTTAAGAGAATGCAAAAGTAAGGCGTTTTTCCACATTTTGCAATAGCTCTGTTTAAAAATTTAGATAAAATTCAAGATAAAATCTCTTTTCCCTTGAAAATCAAGGATCTCTGGAATCCAATTTATTTCGATTCCGGCTCGTTCCATTTTTCTGAAATAGGTCATTTGGCGTTTCGCAAACTGATGAATGGCTGATTCTAACCCCTTCTCTAATTCCTCTCGGGAAATAAGCCCCTCCACATAATTCACAATCCACTTATACTCTAAACCCATCCAACGCAATTCCTCTGGGTGCACACCCTCGAATAATAGCTGTTGCACCTCCTCCAACATTCCTTCTTTTAAACGGGCTTTGAAACGGGTAGAGATTTTTTCCCGGCGTAAATCTGTCGATGGATTTAAACCAAACACCACGTATGGAAATTGAATATCTAGCGGCTCTGACAGAAAATGAGGTACATGAGAGAATTGATAATTCGCGAGTAAGGATTCGATATACAAACCCGTTCCACCGCACAGTATGGGCTGCTTTTGGCGGGAAATCACGTCATTAATGGCATCGTAGGCCGCTTTTTGGAAATGAGCAACAGAAAAGGCCTCTCCTATCTCATGACTATCTATTAGGTGATAGGGAATAAATCCATATTCTTTTAAGTCCTTTCCGGTGCCTATATCGAGTCGGCGGTAGATTTGGCGGGAATCTGCAGAAATAATTTCAGCATCTAAGGCACAAGCAATTTCTACTGCCAATGCCGTTTTTCCACTCGCTGTGGGCCCTAAAAGTACGATGAGCTTCTTATCTGTAGACATAGCGTAATTTCAAATTCCCTTTGGTCAACCGATTCTCTAACTGTATCGGCTCGGTCTCCCCGACTTTAGTAAAACCAACCGATAAAAATCCCTTGCCTGTATTCCATTCCTTGTCCACATAGGTCATCACATTGTGAAGCTCTGGGTGAATATCTTTATAGGCTTGTAAGAATTTTGTCAATCCACCCACTAGGCGAATCGTTGATAATGTCGCAATTTCTATGAGCTCGCCAGACAAACAGCCTTCTAAACCAGGTTCTTTCATGTGGAATGATTTCCCAAAAACCGCCACTGCTAATAACGGACTCCCCTTATAAGAATAATCACTTTCGATTCCACGAAATACACGGTGCGGCGGGACAATGCACCCATAATAGCTAGAGCCTTTTAAAAACCCTTTTACGTGTTCCTGATCTAAAAAATCACGAGCGGCTTCAGAACTAATGGCTACAATTCGCGTATCTCTAGCGAAAACCGAACGTAAAGTTGTCGTTCGAGCGATGATATGTTTTTCAATCGCTTCACGACGAGATAGCCATTGATCTTCCCAAATACACATGTCTCCCTCTTCTGAATTTCCAGGCATGGCTTTTATGCGTACCTTCGAGGCTTCGTGACGCCATAATCCCTCTGCTATCGATTGAAAACCGAAAGGAATTAGAAAATGAGAAAGGCTGCTAATGAACTCTTTTGGCATAAAACGTGTAAATATACAGTAGAATTAGGCGCAATGGCGCTTTGTATCACAAAACAAATAGAAAAAACATATTACAATGGACTATAGATTTGAGGCGAGCCGAAAGGAAGTTTCCACCTTTACGAATCAAGAGATCAGAGATAATTTCTTAATCTCAACCATCTTTCAAGCAAATGAAATTAAATTAACCTACACCATTTATGATCGAATGATCATCGGTGGTGCGATGCCCGTATCTAAAACACTAAATCTTCCAAACCCAGAAAAATTAAAAGCTAATTTCTTTTTAGAAAGACGTG
Organism: Aquirufa sp.; assembly: GCF_044239315.1. GTDB lineage: Bacteria > Bacteroidota > Bacteroidia > Cytophagales > Spirosomataceae > Aquirufa. The sequence continues at coordinate 16,886 of NZ_JBIIBQ010000022.1, forward strand.
AATTAGGAATCATCAATGTGGGTGGAAAAGGCACTGTTAAAGCAGATGGTGAACCATTTACGATCGATAAATTAGGTGCTGTATACGTGGGACGTGGGGTTAAGGAAGTAATTTTCAGCTCAGAATCATCTGAAAATCCGGCCCAATTCTATCTATTATCTTCTCCAGCACACGCAAATTATCCGAATGCCAAATTAGATCGCGAGCAAGTTAGCACGGTCGTGTTAGGCACGTTGGAAACGTCTAATCACCGCACTATTTATAAATACATTCATAACGAGGGCATTCAGTCTTGTCAATTAGTGATGGGCTTGACGATATTGGAGCCGGGGTCGGTTTGGAATACGATGCCAGCGCACGTACATGATCGTAGAATGGAAGCTTACTTGTATTTTGATGTAACTCCAGGACACGCGGTATTGCATTTAATGGGCGAAACCACAGAGACCAAACATATATGGGTACACAACCACCAAGCCATTATTTCTCCACCTTGGTCGATTCACAGTGGAGCGGGTACGAAGAATTACTCTTTTATTTGGGGAATGGCAGGTGAGAACAAGGATTATACCGATATGGATTTTGCAGAAATTGCTGATTTAAGATAACATGAAAAAACTGATCGTTCTTTTTTTAGGTTTAAGCAGCGCTATCAGTGCTCAAAACTACTCTGAGCTAATGGCGAAGTCCATTATGCATACCCACAAGGATTCAATCACAGTGAAACCGGGAAAACCGGCGGGTTGGGATTATGAGCAAGGGCTGGTATTAAAGGCTTTGGAACATGTCTACCAAAGAACTGGCGATGCCACTTATTTCAATTACATTAAAAAGAACATCGACAGTTTCGTAGATGCCAACGGAAACATCCGCACCTACCATTTCGATGAATACAATTCGGATAATATCACCACAGGTCGAATGCTGTTGTATTTGTACCAAGAATTAGGGGATGAGCGCTATAAAAAGGCAGCGGACCTGTTAAGAAAGCAGATTACGCAGCAGCCGAGAGATGCGGATGGCGGATTTTGGCACAAAAAAAGATACCCGAATCAAATGTGGTTAGACGGATTGTATATGCTCGAGCCATTCTACGCAGAATACGGACAAATAACGAATCAAGACAACTGGGCAGATATCATCAATCAGTTCCAATTGATGTACAAAGGCGCCATCGACGCTAAAACAGGTCTTTTATTCCATGCCTACGATCAGGCCAAAGCGCAACCTTGGGCCAATAAGACAAACGGACATTCCCCTAATTTCTGGGGACGTTCGATGGGTTGGTACATGATGGCATTAGTCGATGTACTAGATTACATGCCTAAAAATCATCCTTCTAGAAAGATATTAATTGAACAATTAAATCAATTATCTGGCGCTATCGCAAAGATTCAAGATCCTGCTTCAGGTGTTTGGTACCAGTTACCAGGTTACCCAGGTAAAAAAGGTAACTATTTCGAGGCTTCTGCATCGAATATGTTCGTTTATACTTTTGCGAAAGGAGTTAGAAAAGGCTATTTACCTGCTTCATTCCGCTTGAACGCAGAAAAAGGATACAAAGGAATCCTAAAAGAATTCGTCACTAAAGATGCAGAGGGCTACATTCATTTAGAGAAAACAGTCACAGTGGGAGGCTTAGGTGGAGTGCCCTACCGCGATGGTTCCTATGACTATTATTTGAGTGAACCATTACGTCAGGATGATTTAAAGGGCGTAGGTCCGTTTATTCTGGCTTCTCTAGAGATGGAAATCGCCAAAGAATTATCGATCGGCGCAGGGAAAAAAGTCGTTTTAGATTATTTCTTTAACCACGAAACAAAGAATGGCAGCCGTTTCCACTACACGTGGGAAGATCGCAAAGACTCTGGTTTCAATCAATGGGGAATTCAATTCGAGCAATTAGGAGCCACATTAGATACCTTAGGAGTCTCTCCTACCCGTGAAAACCTAAAAGGCGCTTCAGTTTATATCATCGTGGATCCAGATAGCTATAAAGAAACGGCAAAACCGAATTTCATGACAGCTAAAGCGGCGGATGAAATCGAGGCTTGGGTGAAAGCAGGTGGAAATTTAATTTTGCTGGCGAATGACACAACGAATTGCGAAATTCCTAAATTCAATATCCTAGCAAAGCGCTTTGGTATCGAGTTCTTAGCACCTAATTTAAACTTCGTACAAGGACGTAATTGGGAGCAAGGAGCAGTGTTAATTCCAGCTGGTAATGAAGTCTTTGACCCGATTAAAAAGGTCTACATCAAAGAGATTACAACGCTTAAGTTAAGCGGTAACGCAAAGTCATTAGTGAATCATTTAGGTTACCCTGTGATGGCTACCGCAAAAGTGGGAAAAGGAAAAGTATTTGCTTTGGGTGATCCTTGGTTGTACACTGAGTACACGAATAACCGCAGAACCCCGCTGGAATATGAAAACTTCTTAGCTGCTAAGAAGCTAGCGATTTACATGCTACGATAGTTTGCGCGGAAAACGGAAGCCCGTCATTTTTTCTAGTTTTTCCAAAGGCACCGAATAGGTCTGCCAGTTTTTATTCAAACCTCGTTCATTAGGAAATAGTATACACCAGATTCTGTCTGGTGTATACACCACCTTCCAGCAATAGGCTGGAACGATTACTCCGGAACCAAGGCGTCCCTTTGACCCGATTCCTCCTGTATAAATCAACAGATTCTGTCCTCTTTTAACCGCTAATTTTCGGCAATATTCCTCTAAAAATTTAAAAGGTCCTCGATTTAATTCTGGCGTCTGAGGAATCATATTAGACATTAAAAATGTCTCCTCGTTTAAATAGTAGGAAGAAGTCCGGTCCTCCGAATTGCACAAATGACCCCGGTCAAATCCAGAATGAGCGTAATCTCTTTCATCGACAATCCTAAATCCGCGTGGAAAAGACTCGTCTTGAATAAATCGATTTGTTCGATCTACTGAACCCACGTCGCTGGCTCTTAAGGTCCAGCCTACCCAATTCGCTCTACCTTCCACTCCATTATAGGACATCACATACCCTTTCTTAACTGAAAGATAGTTCGTCGTAGAAGCAGTCGAGGCACCCGAAATATTGGGCACTCCGACTGATAATAAAATACTAAAAACAAGGTTTAAAAGCATTATTTAGCTCTTTTTTCTAAATCTGCACGGGAGATATTCATCATGCGCCCCATCATTTTTGTCCCGCGATAGGAAACGATACGCATCAGTTCAGCGTCCTTAGGCACCGCTACTAAACCAGATGCCACTGGATAATGATTATCTGGATAGGAATTATCAAAACTAAAATGAATGTTTAATCCAGGAATTTCGTTTTTCAATTCAACAAATAACTCGCCTTTCGCATTTTTAGTCACCTTAACAATGGCCTCAAACATCGAAGGCGCATATTTTTTATCAGCCACATCAAAACGAGCGAAGTGATCTTCAACTCGTCCTACAAAATCGACCCAGTTCTTGTTCTCGTTAGGAGACCATAAAGACTCAGAAATCGCCAAAGCACGCGGCCACATCATATATTGCAAGTGGCGGTAATTGTACAATTGCTCTGACCACATATTCGCTTGTCCCCCTTTAACTAATCTAGCATCCAAACCCGCTGGAACCGGATTAAAGGCATACGAATCCGTTAAACGAACGGTTCGATAAACGGGTGGTTCGATAGCTGCATCACCTTGCATTAAATCAACATAGACATTATCATTAGGTGTCATGACTACTTCGTGTCCTAACTGAGCCGCTTCTACACCACCTTTAATACCTCGCCAAGACATAACCGCTGTTGCCTTTGGCAATCCTCCCCCTTCTAAAATCTCGTCCCAGCCTAACATACGCTTCCCTTTAGAGGTAATAATCTTTTCTAAACGACGGACAAAATAAGCCTGTACCTCCTGTGAATTCTTCAAACCCTCTCGTGCTCTCAAAGCCAAAATCTCTGGATTCTTATCCCAGTAGTTCTTAGGGCACTCATCGCCTCCCATGTGGATGTATTCATAGGGAAAAAGACTAGCTACCTCGCCCATTACCTTATCTAAGAACGTATAGACTTTCTCATTCGCAGGGCAAAGTGTATTGTCTAATAAGGCTTCCGGATGATCGTGAGACCAATCGATGAAAGGCTCACCAGAAATAACTTCGTATTTATCGGCTCCTGGGGTACAAGAAAGCTCCGGATAAGACGCAACAGCGGCCATTGAGTGGCCTGGAACATCAATTTCAGGAACAATATTGACAAAACGCTCCTGGCCATATTTGACCAATTCCTTAATGTCCTCTTGCGTATAGAAGCCACCAAAATCACGCGGTTCATCCGGTTCTGGATTAGAAAAAGTGGTAAAACGACCTATTTTCTTCACATTAAAAGCCCCTTTCTTTGTCAAATTAGGATAGGACTTAATCTCAATTCTCCAGCCCTCATCATCCGTTAAGTGGAAGTGTAGTAAGTTGTATTTATACTCCACCATGTCGTCAATGAATTTCTTGACATCCTCCTTAGAGAAGAAGTGACGCGCCACATCGAACATTTGACCACGCCAAGCGAAGCGAGGAGTGTCTGTAATATTTGCATAAGGAATCGCCCAATTAACTCCTTTAACGACCGTTTTAGATTCAATCTCTTTAGGCAAAAGCTGTAGTAAGGTTTGAATTCCGTAGAACAAACCCGCGGACTTATTCGCCTTAATCGTAATACCTTTTGCATTTACCTGTAAGTCATATCCTTCGGCACCTAATTTAGCATTGTTCACTAATTGCATCTGAATGGAAGCTGCTCCCGATGATTTAAGGCTAACTGCACGACCTGTTGCCTTTTTTAATTTACCTACCAAAGTCTCATAACCCACTTTCAGCTGAGAATCAGATGGACCTGAGATAGAAATAGACGCCGGTAAAACAAACTTACCCGATGGATAAACGGCTTCAGAGGGAATGGGAATAATGGCTGGTTTTTGTGCAAGCGAAATATAGCTTACGCTTACTAAAATTAGGGTGAAAATTTTCTTCATTAGATCGGTTTTTGATAAGATTAAAGTTCCGCCAAAAAGCAGAATATTCCAAATCGTTTTCTATTTTTGCAGACAAAGCATTATATACTAATAACAAAACCATGAATGAATCTGCTACGCTTGCTGCTCAGCAAGTGGAACTCACACACGCTATTGACACAGTTTGGGTCGCCCTATGCGCCGCTTTAATTTTCCAAATGGAAGGAGGATTTGCCCTCCTAGAAGCCGGATTCGTCCGTTCTAAGAATGCCATCAGTATTATTGCCAAAGTCATGATTGACATCATGTTCGGAGGAGTTGCCTTTTATTTAGTCGGATTCGGAATTGCCTATGGCAAGTCCAATGGCTATTGGGCTTTTGATACGGGCATCACGGAAGGCGATTTAGGTTTAGGCCTGACCATTTCAAATTCCCTTTTCTGGTTCATCCAAATGGGCTTCGCAGTAGCAGCCATCTCCATCGTTTCAGGAGGTGTAGCGGAAAGAATGAAAATGTGGGCATATGCCATTTATGTAGCCCTATTCTGTGCTATTTTATATCCTTTAGCAGCCAATTGGGTTTGGAATCCGGGCGGCTGGTTAGCTACTCGAGGATTTAACGATTTCGCAGGTTCAGCTGCGATTCATGCCATGGGCGGTTTTGCAGCCCTAGCAGGCGCGATCGTTCTAGGACCGCGTTTAGGAAAATACAACGAAGACGGAACGGCGAATGCGATTCCTGGTCATAATTTAACCTTGTCCGCAGTAGGTGCGTTTATCCTTTGGTTCGGCTGGTTCGGTTTTAACCCAGGTTCTACGCTAGGAGCTGTAGGCAAATGGGATTTGATCGGTTCAGTAGCGACAAATACTTTCTTAGCTTCTGCAGCAGGCGGTATGGCAACCATGCTTTATACCTTTATGCGCTATAAGAAAGTAGATATCACCATGGTAATCAATGGGGTATTAGCCGGTTTAGTGGCTATTACAGCCGGATGTAATGTTGTTTCAGCAGATTCAGCCTTAATTATCGGTTTCATTGCGGGTACGATTGTGGATATTGCAGTAGTAGTCGTTGATAAAATGAAAGTCGATGATCCAGTAGGTGCCGTGGCGGTACACGGGGTGAATGGATTCTTTGGGACCATTGCCGTGGGTTTATTCTCTCAGAAAAATGGTTTATTCATCACCGGCGAAAGTGCGCAATTTATCACTCAATTAATCGGAGTTTCCGTGATTAGTGTTTTCTCCTTCGCAACTACTTATGCTGTATTTATGGCATTGAAAAAGACCATAGGAATTAGATTGAGTCACAAAGCAGAATCTGCGGGTATTGATGCCGTGGAATTTGGAGTTGAAGCATACACCACTTTTGAATAATAGCTAAATAAAAACGATATGAAAAAGGTAGAAGCCATTGTTAAACCATCGAAATTAAAAGCTATTCAGAAAGGCTTGATCGATGCAGATATCCCTTGTATGACCGTCGTTCCCGTTCGTGGAGCCGGTTTACAGCAAGGTTATTCAGAAATATACCGCGGTACGGAGAAGTCGATGATTTTATTGCCAAAGGTGATGATCATTTGCGTCGTAAGTGATGAAAACCTCGAAAAGTGCATAGATGTCATCCTGGACAACGCCTCAGAGGGCAACGTGGGAGATGGAAAAATCTTCGTTTATGATGTGCAGGATGCTATTAGAATTAGGACGAGGACGAGGGGGATTGAGGCAATTCGTTAATAAATCGCTTCGCGATTTATTAACAGTAGTCGGTATACAGTAATCAGTAGTCAGGGAATTTATTTTAGCCTGAAATCATACTATTTATAGCTTGATTTCGGTCTATTTTTTTACTGGATACCGACTACTGGATACTGATTACAGACTTTTAACCACACGAAACCGTGTAAACATTTCTTCAGAATACCACCCAATCGTCCTCGTCTTCTTAATCATAGGCTTGTGTTCTTTACTTTTATAGGCAAAAGAATCTAGATTTTCTGACGAGTCCCAAAGACTCAGAGTAGCTTGTTCGATGAGGGGAAATTCGCCTACGCCTTTGGCAAATAATAATCCTTTCCTGTTTTCTAAGTATTTACTGGCGTGGGAGACATAAAACCAGAAGATGGGCGATTTGTACCAAACGATACTAGCACGCGTCATCACTAAAAGCGGGCCGTTTCCAGGGTCTTCCACGATAGAAAAAGGATTCGAACCATTCCAAGTTCCATGGCCCTTGATGGCGACTGCATCCCAGCCTTTTGTAGCGGATGCATGCGAAGAAAGTGTTAACCAGCGCTCATTTGACGCGAAAAAATGATCAGACGCAGCTTGATTATCGAAAACCCCTAGAAAAGCATAGGAAGAAAAGTCAGGCCAAATGGAGAATCCGTTGCCCGCGCCTACGCCTAAATGTTTAGCGAATGAAAGGCCGTCTGATTGCCATTTTTGGACGAATGAGCGACCCATTTCAGCGAAGGCGAAACGCTTGTTTTGAAATCCTTCAAAGGATAAAAACCGAATGGAAATAATTTGTTCACTCATTTTGTCAAATTTAGTCGTTTATTTGAACAATTAAAGCGTTAGTCGGGTTTAAAAGACATGAATAAAAAGGGATTTTATTTTAAGGAGTTTGAGGAGAAGAGCGTCTCCCCTTTTGATAAGCTTTTCGGGATTTTCAAGGAATTAATCACACATACGTCGGGGGATTTTGATGAGGCGATCGACTGGTTGCGCGAATTAGATAAAGAATACGAGCTGACGGATGAGAATTATACCATTGATGATTTCATTGAAGATTTAAAGACCAAAGGTTATATCCGCGAAGAAATAGATGAGAATGGAGGTTCTGGGATAGGTATTACGGCCAAAACCGAAAGGGCCATTCGCCAGACAGCTTTGGAGAATATTTTCGGGAACTTAAATAAAAGTGGCGCTGGGAATCACAAAACCAAGGCCTCTGGCCAAGGGGATGAAATGACGGGGGAATTTAGATCCTATCATTTTGGTGATAGTCTAGAGAAAATCTCACTTACAGAGAGTTTGAAAAATGCCCAAATCAATCACGGAATAGGCGAATTCGAACTAACTGAGGAAGATTTAGTGGTAGAAGATACGCAGTTCAAATCCCAAATGAGTACCGTGTTAATGATCGACATTAGTCACTCCATGATTCTGTATGGAGAAGATCGTATTACACCGGCGAAGAAAGTGGCGATGGCTTTGGCAGAACTCATAACGACTCGCTATCCAAAAGATACCATCGATATTCTGGTTTTCGGAAACGATGCCTGGAGTATTTCTATTAAAGATATCCCGTATTTAAAAGTAGGACCTTACCACACGAATACGGTGGCGGGGCTGCAATTAGCCATGGATATTCTGCGCAGAAAGCGAAATACCAACAAACAGATTTTTATGATTACCGACGGAAAACCGAGCTGTGTTCGGGAAAAAGACGGTACCTATTATATGAACAGTAATGGTCTAGACCCCTATGTAACCGAAAAATGTTACACGCAGGCGGCGCAGGCACGTAAATTACACATTCCGATTACCACGTTTATGATTGCTAGGGATTCCTACCTACAGCAATTTGTGGACAAATTTACAGAAGCAAACCAAGGAAAGGCCTTTTATACTGGCTTGAAGGGCTTAGGCGAAATGATTTTTCAAGATTACGAAACGAATAGAAAGAAAAGACTAAAATAAGATGATCAAAAATTTAGGCGAATTAAAGGCCTCAGGCTATACAAGTAAATCGATTAAAGACGAATTAAGGGATAACTTAATCAAGCACATGGAGGCGGGAACGACCGTTTTCGAGGGTGTTCACGGATTTGAAAACTCCGTTATTCCCGAATTAGAACGCGCGATTTTATCTCGCCATAATATCAACTTATTAGGTTTAAGAGGTCAGGCGAAAACTCGTTTGGCTAGATTAATGATCAACTTATTAGATGAATACATTCCCTACGTGGCTGGTTCTGAGATTAATGATGATCCTTTGGCTCCTATTTCCCGTTTCGCACAAGATTTAATCGCAGCTCAGGGAGATGCGACTCCGATTGCGTGGTTGCACCGTTCGGATCGTTTTGCAGAGAAATTAGCCACTCCAGATGTAACAGTAGCAGATTTAATTGGTGATGTGGATCCGATCAAAGCTGCTAATTTGAAATTATCGTATGCAGATGACCGCGTGATTCACTTCGGGATGATTCCGAGAGCAAACCGTTGCATCTTCGTGATTAACGAAATTCCAGATTTACAGGCCCGTATTCAGGTAGCTCTATTCAATATTCTTCAAGAAGGTGATATTCAAATTCGTGGTTTCAAATTGCGTTTACCATTAGATCTTCAATTCATCTTCACGGCGAATCCGGAAGATTATACAAACAGAGGTAGCATTGTGACTCCTTTGAAGGACCGGATTGGATCTCAAATTTTGACCCATTACCCAGAAACCATTGCGATAGCACGCAAGATATCATCTCAAGAAGCACGCATTAATGTTGCTCAATCTGATCGAGTTTATGTTCCGAATTTAGCCTACGATTTATTAGAACAAATCATTTTTGAGGCTAGAGAAAGTGAGTATATCGATACCAAAAGTGGCGTCAGTGCGCGTATGAGCATCTCGATGCTAGAAAGTTTAGTGAGTACGGCAGAAAGACGTGCCCTGTTAAATAAGGAATCAAAAACGACTGTTCGTTTAGCAGATTTCATGGGAATCATCCCAGCCATCACAGGAAAGGTAGAATTAGTCTACGAAGGTGAGCAAGAAGGCGCTGCATTCGTGGCCGAGCAATTGATTGGCTCTGCTATTAAAACTTTCTTCCCTGGTCTTTTCCCCAAAATTGAAAAGCTTTCAAAGAAAATCGAAGAGAGTCCTTATGCAGTGCTGATGGAAGCTGTTTATGCCGAAGGCGGTGTGGTTTTATATGATGAATGCAATGCGGCGGATTATGCTTCGACATTAAATGATATTAAGCCTTTAGAGGATTTGATCGTACGTTATCAACCAAATATTGAGGCGGCTGATAAATTGTTCTTGAAGGAATTTGTGCTGTGGGCGCTGGCGGAGTATCAGAAGTTGGGGAAGGAAAGATTAACCAACGGGTTTAAATTCAACGACTTATTTTAATTAGTCGTAAAGATTAAAGCATAAATCACAAAGAATAAAGGTGGTATCGCCTGCGGCGATTTATCTCTGAAATATTTAAAACGGACCATAAAAAAAGAGAACGATTTTCGTTCTCTTTTTTTATTCCTACTTTATTCTTTGTGCTTTATGCTCTATACTTTGCAAATAATTTCTGCTTCGCAGAAATTATTTGCCAATACAAAACTTCCCAAAAATATTCTTCAGCAAATCATCATTCGATATCTGCCCCGTAATCTCACCTAGATGATGAAGGGCATAGCGAAGGTCTTGTGCGATGAGATCGCCAGTCAAACCTGTCTTTAATGCTGCAAGAACACCTTCTAGCGTTTCTTGCGTCTGCAATAGCTGCTGGTAGTGGCGAAGATTCGTCACTAAAGTTCCGCTAGTACTGACTTGATCTAAACCAATTACGTTTAATAGAGCGGTTTCAAGGTCGTTTAGTCCTTCGCGGTTCTTGGCAGAAATAGCTATCAAATCAGGGATTGCCGATTGAAATGCAGACAAATCAGCAATCTGATCCACCTTATTCAACAACTTAATCACAGGAATATCTAAAGACCCTAGTGCTTCCACACCGGCCGCAAATCCAGCAGGCGTTTCAGATGTGGCATCCGCCATGTAAATCACTACCTGCGCCTTTTTCACCCACGCCTGCGTTCTCTCCACTCCTAGTGCCTCGATGACATCCGTCGTCTCCCGTAACCCAGCCGTATCTACTAAGCGAAATTTGATTCCGCCTAAAGTCCATTCGTCCTCTAGACTGTCGCGCGTCGTTCCAGCGATATCGGACACAATGGCTCTATCTTCGTTTAATAGGGCATTTAATAACGTTGATTTTCCGGCATTGGGTTTCCCCACAATAACAGTAGCTACTCCATTCTTTACCGCATTTCCGGTTCTGAAACTCGCCACTAAAGGACGAATATTCGCTAATAATTGATTCACCAAATCTTCTAAATCCTGGCGATTAGCAAATTCAACGTCCTCTTCGCCGAAGTCTAATTCGAGTTCAATTAAGGACGCAAAATGGATTAATTCTTCGCGTAAAGCGGCGAGTTCTTTCGAAAAACCTCCTCGTAATTGGTGTAATGCCGCATTTTGTGCGGCAGCAGAATCAGCTGCGATCACGTCTGCTACGGCTTCGGCTTGTGCTAGGTCGAAAGCTCCGTTTAGGAAAGCGCGCTGGGTGAATTCGCCAGGGCGAGCGAAGCGAGCCCCCTGTTCTACAAACAATTGAAGGATACTCTCTTGGATGAAAGGAGATCCGTGGCAGGAAATTTCGACCACGTTTTCTTTCGTGTATGAATGAGGTGCAATGTATAAACTAGCGACCACTTCGTCATAGACACGCCCAGCTGACTCAATACGACCATAATGAATCGTGTGAGAAGCTTGGGTGGAAAGATCTTTGGGCTTAAATACTTCATTCACGATCTCGATCGCTCGATCTCCTGAAAGCCGTATTACCCCGATCGCTCCTACCCCTGCGGGCGTCGCTAAGGCGACAATAGTATCGCTAAAATTCATGAATTACAGTAAGTTTGTCAACTTCATTGCGACAGACATATCGCCAGAGATTTTCACTTTTCCGGTCATTACCGCCATCATAGAATTCAATTCACCTTTTAAAATAGAAGTGAATGTTTCTTCTGTTGTAGAGATCGTACAATCCGAATCTAAATTTTCGTTAGATACTGATCCATCTGCTCCTACCACGATGATGCCTCCTGGGAAAGCAAACTTAAATGAAACGCCTTGGCCGCCTTTTTGGGCAGCTAATTCAATAATTCGTTCGTTGATTTCTTGAAATGTCATATGTTGATTAATTAGGATTCAAAATTAGTTGATTTTCATCAAACTACACATTTCTGTGGCAAATTGAGGTGAAATCACAGTAGGTACATTGATCTAAATTCACCGTTTTTTCAAAGGCGGTTTCTTTGGAGATTAATGCGTTCACCCAAAAACCCACCAATTCCTCCGATTCCCGAAGGAAGGAGGCAACTGATTCTCCTTCTATAAATTCTAAAGGAGCTGAAATCAATTTATCTTGAAAATTGCGGAATGAAATGATACCGGGTTGAATCAGTAATCTCTCAGCATCTAGACCCTGCAAACTAGGAATTCTCGCCTCCGAAGATTTTTGCAACTCTTTAGCCACTAAGAATTTATACATCCACAACTGAAAAAGTTTGGCCTTCATTTCCTCCTCGCGAAGCGTTTCTCCTAAACTTTCACCCGCATCGACGTCTTTCTTGACTACTTTTCCCGTCTTATAATCGACAATCCGCAATACAGAATCTGCTTTCAGATCTATTCGGTCGATCCGCCCTTTCATTCGTATAGGCCACATCTCTGAACCTACAGGGACAGAAACGAGCGTTTCCACTACTTCCTCTACAGCTAATAACTTAATTCGCTCCTCATACCAGGCGGATGATTCATCGAAATAGGTGCCTAAAAGGGTTTTGGCAACCTCCTGAAGCACATAATTAAATCCTTTCTCTACCTCAAAATTCCCCTCTCGCTCCTTAATGGCTTCCATCGCCTCTACCAATAGAGGGGCAATTAACTCTTTCTTTTGTGCGACGGAAAGCCCGTCTTCCCAGCCACCGTTCGCAATCAATTTTTTATCAAGCAATTCCAACACCTTGTGTACCCACGTACCAAAAACATCTGCTCCCATCTCATCATCTCGCTGCTTCTCTTGTTGAAGGTTCACGATTTGGGAGAAATAATACTTCAAAGAACAACTCGCAAACATCGCCACCGAAGAGGGCGATAACCCGCGTTTCACTAACAAATCCTTAATTTGAGCAATCAATTCGGGCGTTTTTTCAATCTTTAATTCCACTTCACCATCCACTACCGTATCCGAACTAAATTTCACTGCTGGCTCCGTCAAAATCAAATGCGGATTAGTTTTGGCCCAATCATAGCGAATCTGACGTATAAAACGACTCACCTCCGCAGAAGAAGAATCATTCTGCACATAAACTAACATGGCTTCTTTAGGCCGCTGTAATAATCGATAAAAGTGATAGCTCGTCACGGCATCCGCCTGAGTAAAAGTTGGTAGTGAGAAGGCGGACATATTCGCAATATCCACCGGTATCAAACTTTCTCGCTTACGCGTACCCGGCAGACTGCCTTCATTCAAGGATAGCACAATCACCCGATCAAAATCCAAAGTCCTCGTTTCTAACAATCCCATCACGTGAAGAGAGCGATTTTCAGCCCCTTCGAAGGTCATTTTCTGCTGTTGCAATAGCTGTTTACAGAGCGCATGGCCACTTTTGATAGAAATAAACGGATTCGCTTTTGCGATCTCTTCTAACTTATCTAATACGATTAAAGCCTGCAAAATGGCCTGAGATTCCGCATCCCAATCGTCCTTATCCGTCTTGTATAAAATACTAGTTAATAGCTGAATAAGCGGTCTTAGGCATTCCTGAAAGCTAGAGGAAGCGGAAATAAAAATATTCCCTCCTACTGGAACCTGAGAAAGGTACAAATCAGATTCCCTCCACGAAGGAAGCGGAATGGAGTGCATTAATGGATGCTCTTTCAAAGACTTAACTAAGGCGACCGGATATTTCTCAAGCGGCACTAAAGCCCACCACATCTCTATCAAGGAGAAAACCTGGGACTTCTTCAAAGAATAGCCCATCGTAATATTCAAGCGATCTTTAAATTCTCCTAAATAGGGCAATAAAGAATCCAAAAGGCTCTCATCGCCTAAAACCAAAGCCACTTGCTCCAGCTCACCATGTTCCGCTTGCCAAGCCCTTATCTGTTCCAAAGCCACAAAAATCTGTGCAGATGGATTCGCTAAACCGATAATCTCCACCTGCTTCGGCTTATCCATTAAATCACGCTCCACCCAATGAAAAGGTCCACGAGATAAATAACCAGGACTTCCCGGATTAGCATAATCTCTCAACCAGTTCCCCGCCCGGTGGTGCTTATTTTTAAGGTAATATTCATCTACATCCCAAAGCGTCTGCGCCACATTCTCTCTCAAAAGCAAACGAATAATGGTCTCCTCTGATTTAGACAAGGCATTAAATCCGACAAAATAAATCTGCTTAAAGCCCAGCGATTTACCGGCCTCTAAAAGTTCCACTAATTTTCGATACGCAAGCCCCCGATAAGTCGTCCCTTTCGTTTCTAAGCGACTTTTCAAGCGTATATAGACCTCTAAAAGCGAATCATACAGCTTAAAATAGGCCTGGGTATTAGGAGTAATCCACCCATCCGCCTGATCCTGACCATACTCTTGCCCCCAACGTTCAATTGATTTCGCCTCGGATAAAAAAGAAAATAAAGCCGAAGGATCTACTAAGTAAAGATCGAGCGTGTCGAAGTCCTTTAACATCATTTGGCCCCAGGTAACAAAACGGTCAAAATCAATCTTAGGATCTACTTCCTTAAAACAGGCATAGGCCTCGAACAATAAATCAATCGGATCTTCCAGAACGGAATCCGTCATCTGCAAAGCAAACTCCTCAATCGTAAAAAAAGAAGGGGACAAAAATGGTCTATCCCCTCTGATCGCTAATTCCTTTTTCAGGTAAAGGATACCCCGCTGGGAGGGCATCACCACGGCAATATCTTTCAACTCTTCCATGCCATAAGCTTGGAACAGGTGATCTGCCGTTTTACCTAAAAATGTCTGCATTAAAGATTTCCTTTCTTCATTTCTTTCACCGCAAAATCAACCGCACGCGCCGTGAAGGCCATATAGGTTAACGATGGATTTTGAGTAGAAGTAGAAGTCATGCAAGCCCCGTCCGTCACGAAAACGTTCTTTACGTAGTGCATTTGGTTCCACTTATTTAAAAGAGAGGTCTTCGGATCTGAACCCATTCTCACTCCACCCATCTCGTGAATATCTAATCCAGCTGGAGCGTGCGTATCGCGGGTTTTGATGTTCTTGAAACCTGCTTTTTCATACATTTCAGTGAATTGATCGATAAAATCTTTGACCATTAAATCATCGTTATTATCGTAGCTTACGTCCATGTGCAATAGCGGCATTCCCCAGTCATCCTTTTTTGTAGCGTCCAAAGTCACTTTATTACTTTCCTTCGGAATCGTCTCCCCCATCATGTGTGATCCAGCGTACCAGTTCGACCACTTCGGGTTTAGTAACGAATTCTTCAAGCTTTCACCTACCGAACTTTGGTCCGCATGTGTTCCTCTTCCACCGCTCATTCCTGCCGCATAACCACGTAGGAAGTTCGTCTCTTGCTTATACAGATTTCTAAAACGCGGGATATAACCTGAATTAGGGCGTCCGCCAGCCGTTTTATAATCTAAAAATCCTTCGTATTCCGCAGATAGCGAAGCACGGTAATTATGGAAAGCAACGTGCGTTCCTAATAATCCACTATCGTTACCTAATCCATTCGGGAAACGAGCTGATTTAGAATTCAATAAAATCAAGTTAGTATTTATCGCCGCTGCCGTCACAAAAATGACCTTTGCGTAATATTCCACCATCTCTTTTGTGTGCGCATCTACGACACGTACGCCTACCGCTTTCTGCTTCTTTTCATCGTAAATGATCGAATGAACCACAGAATCCGTTCTGAGTGTCATGTTACCGGTCTTCGCAGCCCAAGGTAAAGTAGAGGAGTTGGCGCTGAAATAACCACCGTAAGGACAACCTCTTTGGCATAAATTACGCCCCATACAGGTTCCACGACCTTGTTGGATATGAATATCGCGAGGCTCCGTTAAATGCGCACAACGACCTATAATCACATGGCGATCGGAATACAAACGCTTCATCTCCTTTTGGAAATGCTTCTCTACGCAAGTCAACTCCATCGGTGGCAAAAAGTCTCCATCTGGTAAGGAATCTAAACCATCCTTATTTCCAGAAATTCCGGCAAAATGCTCCACATACGAATACCAAGGATCAATTTCCTTATAGGTAATAGGCCAAGGCACCGCAAAACCATCTCGTGCTGGACCATCAAAATCTAGTTGAGACCAACGCTGTGTTTGGCGAGCCCACATGAGTGACTTACCGCCCGTTTGGTATCCTCTAATCCAATCAAATGGCTTATCCTGGATATAAGGATGCTCCTTATCTTTGACAAAAAAGTGCTTCGCATCTTCCTTAAAAGCATAGCATTTCGAAATAATGGGATTTTCAGCCACTTCCTCTTTCGTTAACTGTCCACGGTGTTCGAATTCCCATGGACTCGTTAACGTAGTCGGATAATCTACATTATGCGTCACTAGGCGCCCTCTTTCCAGCACCAACGTCTTAATTCCTTTATCACAAAATTCTTTAGCAGCCCAGCCGCCCGCCATTCCTGAACCGATCACAATCGCTCCATACGTACGTTTTTCTGCATTAGTTAAAATATTCATACGTCGATTTATTTTTTAATAGGTTCACAGCCATTGAAAAATCCAGGAGCCATCACATAATTTAGGTGATTCACCATCACATATTCGGTCGTCATATAACCCCGGATAGTCAATCCTTTTAAGGTAGCCATCGCTTTCTGTGCATCTGAACCCATTTTACCTTTTTCAATTTGGAAAAATAATTGTTCTTTTTCTGATTCTGACACCTTCTCAATGGCAGGTAAAGCGGCTAAAGCCTTCGTTAACGTTGCAGATGTCGAGGGTTCATAACAATCGCGAAGCATCGTCTTCACAAAGGCAGGAACTCCTAAGGATACAGCCCCAGGAATACTGGATTCAGGAATAATCACTCCCATCCATTGATTTAATAAGGCATCTTGATCAGCGCTCCATTTAATGGCGGGCGCATCAGCAGCTTTTAGGTCTGTAAAAACAACGCTGCCTAAAGTAGCCAGTGCCATTCCTTTTACCCAATTTCGACGTGAAATAGTCTTCATATTTTATCTAGGTTTAATGAATTTTAATCAAATAATAACCAGCGAACGCCAAAACCAAAGGATCGAGCCATCGCTGGATGTAAATAAGCAGTATAATAATTATTATTAAGCAATCCTTGAGTCACATTCTGCATTTTAAAGAAGAGTCTAACTCGATTAATACGCAAGCTTACATAGGGATCCACTTGAATATAGTTAGGGATTTCATAGCGGTCTTGCAAATGATATTGTTGCATAGCAGGCATGTAGGCATCCGCAAAATAGGCAGATTGATGGTGCACATCTAGACCAAACTGCATATACAATAACTTCTTGTACTGCACATTTAGACCTAAAGAAGCATTTGCCACGAAGCTAGGCATTCTAATCACATCTGGGCCTGTCTTCGTATTAACAAAAACCTGGGAAGTCCATTCAAATTTGCCATGCTTCCCTCCTGCACTAAAACCCGTGCGAAATACACCTATCGCATTCGCAACTTGCTTCGCATTAGCCAAGGTATCAAAATAAGCATAGTTATCAATTCGCTGAATCGTGGCCGTTGGGCGTAAATAAACCCCTTTTGTTTGTAAATCAATCGTACCGGTTAACTCATCAAAAAGGACATTTTTGAGGGATTGATCCCAACGAAAAGAAGCATTATAGCTCCAATTTTGGGCCACAGATGGACTAACAGACATTCGACTAGCTTTCACTTGAAAGAAAGGAGAAATAAAATTCGCCTGCAACCGGTAATCGGAGCCTAGTAAGTATTCTCCTTCCGCCGTAAAATCAATTTTTTCATTAAATCGCTGCTGTAGAAATAACCCCACATAATTCTCTAATCGATTGCGATTTATTCTTGCTATTGGATTATTTACATCCCAATAACGTTGCTTGAAATAAGTACGGTAATTAAATCCTCTAAAAATCCCTTTTATGCCTGTCTGGTGCGCATAAGATTGCCATTGATTTTCATTGTAAAGTGAATCCTGCTGCGCCTCAAAATTTTTGGAATAAAAAGCATTAGATAAATTAACGCCAAAATCAAGATCTCTAAATTTAGCCAACCGATTCTCCACATCAATTCGCTGAAAAAATTGCAATCCTTTGAATCCTATAAATTCATGATAGAAATGGAACTTGATGAAAGTATCTTTTGACTGGACGCCAGAATTAGTAAAAAGCGCTGCATTATCAACATACTTCAATGCTGTGGTGGGATCTAAGCCTTTTAACAGCTGAATACCTCCTTGATCTTGAATGCCCAGATCAAAATAATTCAAATGTGTTAACAATCGATACCGATTATTGCGCGTTCTGAAATTTGTTTGCAATAACACCCCCCACTGTTCGGATAATGTTTTATTGCCCGTTTTAAACTTACTATCTGTTAAAAACTTATCTGAAACCAACCTCTGAATCTCAAACCCAATATTCCAAAGTGAATCTACATTACGGGCAAAAGTAAAATTTAGGCGAGTTTGACCTCCTGCGCCTAAGTAATATTCCACATCCGAATAGGGCGATTTAGTCTGGTAATATTTAACCTCATCGGTGACAAAAGCATATGGCAGGTAGGCATTATACCCCATTTGAGCACCTAGTTGATCAGCTTTCTTTACAAATAGGTTTCTCACCGCAGTACCTTCATTACCCAAATTAGCCGTTAAAAAACTCGATCGTTCTTGAAATAAATAGCGGTGAAACAAGTATAAACTGGTATCTACCGAATTTTTTGTTCCTCGACCGTTTAACACATCATCTTCCACAAAATAAGACATGGTTTGAGGTCCATAAACCATTTTAGTAGAATCGTCTAAAGCTGCACGCCCAGATTTATTACCAGCGTCTTTAGATTTTGCTGTATTAGGATCTCTAGGTACCATTGGATCAGGAAAACCATTCCTTTCCTCCACGGGTACCTGCCCTACCCTCGGCCTCTGAGCAAAAAGCGGCGATAAACAACCTAAAAACAATAAAAATATTAATCTATATTTCACGCTGCAAAGTTAAATTTTTCCCAACCAGTCCCAAAACTGCTCTTCTTGATCGATGAAATACATTTCCATCGGTAAATAGTATAAATGATTCGCTAGATTAGGTAAATCTTTAATTTGAGTCATTAAACGAACATAATCCTTATGTGTAGTTAAATACCCTTCATCGCCTGACATCATTTTGGCCTGCTGTTCTAATTCTAACAACTCGATTTCCGTAAATCGGTGATGATCTCCATAAATGACTTCATCTTGGATTTGGCCTAAAGTAGATGCATGCGTAAAAAAAGGTTTAGGATCAGCAATTCCAGCAAATAAGGACCATTTAGTAGGCAAATGTTCCCGTGGACCTTGTGGTTTCCCATAACGTACACCCGTATAAAAGATAGGCTTTTCTTGTTTTGTATTTCGTAAAACTCCTTGTGCAAAATTTGACTTCTGCTCTTTCGTCAGAATCCCCGGACAACGTGTCACAATAACAGCATCAGCGCGTTTAATTCCTTTCGCAGACTCTCGTAAACGCCCTTGAGGCAACATTGAATCAGCATAAAAAGGCTGAGAAAAGGTGGAACATACTAAATTAACGGATCCTTTAATGGAACGGTGTTGAAAGGCGTCATCCAGTAATAACACATCCACCTCTGGCATTTGTTGCACACCCTCTGTTCGTTTTTCACAAACTGCTACCGGAAGCTCTGGAAATACCGTTTTATAGGCCAAAGGTTCATCTCCCACCTCATCAGCCGTCGATTCCACATTCACCTCCACATATCCTTTTGTTTTACGCCCATAACCACGACTCAAGATGCCTAATCGATCATTCCCTCGCCAGTTTTGGACTAAATAAGTCACCAAAGGACTCTTCCCCGTACCACCCACCGACAGATTCCCCACTACAATCACCCGAGGCTTATCAAACAAGGTAGAAGGCAGAATTCCCCAGTCGAAGAGTTTATTTCGAACATAGGTAATTAAACCAAAAAGCAAGGAAGGAAGAAAGGTGATTATCTGCTTCATATAATAACCTTAAAGCTAAAAATAATACGGGAGGGCACAAAATCGAATAGAAAATAATAAATTGCATCATGTCTAAAATCAGTCTCCGTTTTCTTCCCCACGAACTACAATTTCACTTCGAAGCAGGCACCTCGCGGGGCGTCTTAACGAAAAAGAAATCTTATTATGTGGAAGTCTCGGATGGGAATCGGGTGGGAATCGGAGAAGCGGGTCCCTTGTTTGGACTGAGTCCAGAGTTTCAAGAAGACTGCTTACCTGCATTCATCGAGAGTCTATCCCCTTTTCAAGGGATTGAATCACCCTCAGAGATTTCTGAACTAATCTCTGAAATCCCTTTTGAGCAACCCTCCTTTCGCTTTGCTTTAGAGACTGCCCTTCTCGATTTAAATAAGCCCTTCACGAATGATTTTGCCAAAGGTTCAGCAGCGATACCCATCAATGGCCTAATTTGGATGGGAAGCGCCGTATTCATGCGCGAGCAAATCGAGCAAAAATTGCAACAAGGCTATTCCTGCTTGAAGTTAAAAATAGGAGCCATTGATTTTGAGACCGAATTATCGCTGTTAAAAAGCATTCGTTCACGCTTTTCTGCCTCTGATCTGACACTACGCGTAGATGCAAATGGTGCCTTTTCTCCAGCTGAAGCCCCTTTTAAACTAGAGCAACTAGCATCCTTTGACTTACATTCGATTGAACAACCGATCAAAGCGGGTCAACCCGAGGAAATGAAAAAGCTGGTGGCTCAGCAGATTCTTCCTATCGCATTAGATGAGGAGCTCATAGGCATGCAGGATAAATCCATCGCCGCATTTATCAATCCGGACTACATCATCTTAAAACCAAGTTTCCTGGGCGGGATACAAGCGACTAGAGATTGGATTGATTGGGCTGTTGAAAACGGCAAGGAATGGTGGATAACGTCTGCTTTGGAATCCAACATAGGTTTACAAGCCATCGCTCAACTGACCGGGGATTATGCCGTTAAAATTCCACAGGGATTAGGCACAGGACAATTGTATACCAATAATTTCGCCTCAGGTCTTTCCATCGAGAAAGGAAATATCAGTTTTGAACCGACAATTCCAAGGGAATCTCCTTTTCAAAACATATCTTTGTGAAAAATAAACGATTATTATGAATACGATTGATGAGGCGATGATCGCCATCTTAGAGAAGCGATTAGAATTAAGCAAATTGAATTACTCGGATGAAACGTATGATGATGTAGAAGAGATGCTACATGACCTAGAAGATGATTTCAATGAGAAATACGGTGATCAATTAGAGGATATCTTAGAAAAGGTTCACTTGAAGCACTGCCCAGAATCAGACGTATTATTGCCTACCGCTTATTTGGCGAAGAAATTCGTAGAAACGGCTGACGGTGAAATCGAAATTGGTAAAAAAGAAGGAGTAGAAGTAGAATGGATCGAGGATCCGGTGGCGAATGCCCGCTTAGTTTTACTTCCCGCTCCCACCCGCGTTTTGTTAATGACCCCTAAAGGCATTGATATTGTTTGGGAGGCAGAATAAATCAAAAAGGAGCTTTTCGAAGCTCCTTTTTTTATACCCAGTCAATACCTTTTTTCAGCAAATCAAACGTTTTCTGACCTTCCGGATAAACCTGTGGATCGTACATGTATTCCCAAGTAGCTATCGGCGGCAAACTCATCAAGATCGATTCAGTTCTACCGTTTGTTTCTAATCCAAACTTCGTCCCCCGGTCGTGTACTAAATTAAATTCGACATAGCGACCTCTGCGAATGTATTGAAAATCCTTTTCTGCCTGTGTGTATGCTGTAGACGCATTCAAACGCATTAAATGACTGTAAATAGGCTCAAAGGATTCACCTACCGCCTTAACAAACTCAAAAACCGTTTCTTTATCCCCTTTGATATAATCAAAGAAGATTCCACCGATTCCACGGGTCTCTTCCCGGTGTGGGCTGTAGAAATAATCATCTGCCCAGTTCTTATACTTTGGATAATAGCTTGAATCGAAACGATCACAAACGGCCTTTAATTGCTCATGAAACCACTTCGCTTGTTCAGGAATGATAATGTGAGGCGTTAAATCAATTCCTCCACCGAACCAAAACTCCCCATTACTCAATTCAAAATACCGCACATTCATGTGAATGATAGGAACCCAAGGACTTTCTGGATGCATCACGATGGAAACACCTGTGGCAAAAAAATCCACTTCTTCCGTTACATTCAAACTAGTCACCATCTTCGGATGAAGTGGCCCTTCTACCGCTGAAAAATTCACTCCGGCCTTTTCTAAAATAGCGCCTTTGGCTAAAACCCGAGTTCGTCCGCCCCCACCTTCGGCTCGCTTCCAATTGTCTTCTTTAAATGAAGCTGCGCCATCTGTCGCTGAAATTCCAGCGCAAATTATATCCTGTAAGCCTTGAAAATAGGCGGCAATGTCGTGTTTATCCATTTTACTGAGGGGAACCTGTCGAATCAGACGCGGTTGCATTATTTTCTAATAAGGCGTTCATGGAGTCTAATTCTGCATCTGATACTTGAAGTGAATCAGGTAAGGCATAGGAACCATTTGAACAATCAAATTCTTTCTTCACCACGCGTCTATCTAATTTTTCGAACGGTTCTGGACGGTATTGTGCTAACATCGGATCTTTTACTACTTTGATCATAAATCGTTTAAAGATAGGCAAGGCTGTTTTAGAGCCTTCACCCAAAGCACCCGTTCTAAAGTGAATCGAGCGATCATCTCCCCCTACCCAAACGCCGGAAATCAAATTATGCGACATCCCTATGAACCAACCATCTGAGTGATTCGAAGTAGTACCTGTTTTTCCAGCAAAAACTCGGGCATAGCGATTGTCTTTGGGCAATAAAATATCTCCTTCACCATATAATAGAGAGCTACCCGTACCACTTTCGTGTATTACTCCCTCCAGCATATAACGAACTAATTGGGCAGATTCCTTCCGGATTACCTGCTCCATCGTAGGATCGAAACGTTGCAATACTTTTCCATTCTGATCCTTGATCTCTTGCACCAGCATAGGTTCTACGTGCATACCTTCATTTACAAAAGCAGAATAAGCACCAATCATCTCGAATAAATTCACATCGAATGAACCTAATCCGATAGAGGCGACCGCCTTTAATGGACTCTTGATTCCCATTTTCTTGGCATAATACATCACGGTATCTGCTCCCACTTCGTTAGTTAATCGGGCGGTAATCGAGTTAATACTTTGGCCTAAAGCTCGTTTAATGGGCATTTCTCTGCCTGAGAATCCACCGTTTGCATTACCTGGGCGCCACATTTCCTTCTCGCCTTTTGCATTCTCCACCTCGATCTCAAATGGCTCGTCGCGCATCATGTAACAAGGTGACAAGTCTTTAGGGCCGTCAATGGCGGAGGTGTAGACAAAGGGTTTAAAGGTAGATCCAGGCTGACGACGACCTTGTTTTACGTGATCATATTTGAAATATTTAAAATCTAAACCACCCACCCAAGCCTTGATGTGGCCTGTGAATGGATCCATCGTCATCATACCTGCCTGCAAGAATTTCTTATAATATTGAATCGAATCATAGGCGCTCATCGTACGTTTCTCTTCGCCGATCGCGTTGCGAGAATACACCCACATATCTCGCTTCACATCCTTCATGTAATGCCTTACAGAATCAAGATTCTTAGGAAAACGAGCCGATAAATACTTGTAATACTCTGTACGTTTCGCCACTGTATCGATGAAACCAGCTATCTCCTGGCCATTTTCGCCTACCCAAGGGTTCTGGTTTGCCCAGTGATTATCAAAATTCCTTTGAGTCGCCCGCATCCCTTCTTCGACTGATTCTTCCGCGTAAATCTGCATTTTAGAATCAATCGTAGTCATAATCTTCAAACCGTCACGGTACAGATCTAATTCGATATCATTCTTCTCAGCCCATTCATTCAGGTATTTCGCAACGGCAACTTTAAAATAATTACCTGTACCGTCATACGGAGATTCTTCGTTTTCACGCAACTCAATAGGCATTACAGCAAGTGAATCGTAATCTGATTTGCGTAAGTAACCTGCTTTCACCATTTGGGCTAAAACAACATTACGACGCTTCCAGGCTTTGTTTTCTGCCAAAGGTTTCCCTTTGTATCGCTTCGGATTATAGGTCGTTGTTGCTTTCTGTAAACCCACTAAAATAGCGGCTTCCTGAATATTCAAACTATCGGGCGATGTGTTGAAATAGGTCTTAGAGGCTACTTTAATTCCATAAGCGTTATTGCCATAATCAACCGTATTTAGATACCAAAGAATAATCTCATCCTTCGTATAAAAACGCTCTAATTTGATGGCAGTGACCCATTCTTTGGACTTATAGATTAACTTATTTAATCCAGGTATATAGCCCAAAAGGCCTGTTTTCACAAAACCCTTCTTCGTTCTAGTCTTAAACAAATTCTTAGCTAATTGCTGCGAAATCGTACTTCCACCACCCCGATCGCCGCCTTTAGCAATTCCCACTAAGACCCCAGCCCAGGCTTGAAAATCAATCCCCGTGTGCTCATAAAATCGTGCATCTTCTGTCGCCACTAAGGCCTTCACTAAATAGGGTGAAATCTGATTGAAATCGCGGATAGGGGTTCTGTTTTCTGCGAAAAACTTACCTAAAAGCACACCATCAGCAGAATAAATCTCGGATGCCTGAGAAAGCTTCGGGTTTTGTAAGTCATCTACGCTTGGCATTTCCCCTGTTAAAAAGAAGAAATTTGTCTCAATGACTAAGAGGTACATCAACACAAAAAGAGCTGATTTAGCAAAGAATTTATACCCCTTTACGATGGGCTTATAATAAGGACTGGACTTGTCTACTTTGGAATCGTAAACAGTTTGTACCTTACGAATTTGTGTTTGTAGGAATACTTGTCCCAAGACAAGGTAACCAAGGCAAAAACTATAGGCACGTTCGCCTAGGACTTTTTTCACTATAGATAATAACCACACTCCTAATCCGACCATTTTACCTGAGATCGAGGCTTTTACCTGAGCGTATGTTTCCTTCACCTTAGTTAGCATATTAGTCGATTTCTAATTTTTCCAAGATACTCATTAAATCAGAAAAATCGCGAAAACCAGGACGGTCTTCTTTTCCTGCGGTCAAGCCTATTCCTTGAATAGAGGTTTGCTCCACCCATTCCTCTAAATCTTCCTCTGGCACCTCTAAACCAAGAATAATCGGATATTGCGCCGCCCAAATCTCAATTGAGGATTCCATTCCCTCCAACGATTTCGGACTATCTCCGGTGAGCAAAAATTGAGAGACATAAGGTGCCGCTGAAGCAAATAGAGCAGGCAAATTATCCGTATCAATGTTTACGCGAAGTATTTTAGGTAAATCGATGTCTTGAATTAATACTAAATTCACCTTCGAATCGATCTCAATTGCATCAGGTTGATGTGAAGCAACTAATGTTTTTATCTCCTCTGGTTTCAGTCCAGCACATTCGCCTACAATCTGAACGCCAGCTAACCAGTTTCGAATCTCTACGAATTTATCTAAAGGCATTGCCAAAGAGAACCCCAACCACTCTACTCCCATTCCTGCACAATAGCGCGCATCGGAGAGATTTTCAATCGAACTAACTTTCACTTTGGTTTTTAACATAGACGGGGTTCATACAATAAAGCAAAAATACGCTTTGTGCACGTATTTACAAAGATAAGCCTTAACTTGCGGCATAATTTCGTCAGGCATTGAACCTGAGCAGCAAATATGGAAAAAAAAGGACGCGTCTTAGTCGCTATGAGCGGCGGAATCGACAGCTCGGTCGCAGCTGTTTTACTATACGAGCAAGGTTATGAAGTCATCGGTATGACCATGAAAACATGGGATTACGCGAGTTCAGGTGGCGATAAAAAGGAAACCGGCTGTTGCTCGTTGGATTCTATCAATGATGCGCGACATATCGCGGTTTCCCTTGGTTTCCCCCATTATATTTTAGATATCAGAGAAGAATTTGGTGATTCTGTCATCGATTACTTTACGAACGAATACATTGAAGGCCGCACGCCTAATCCCTGCGTAATGTGCAATACGCACATTAAATGGGATGCCTTATTACGCCGTGCGGATCAATTAGGCTGCGAATTTATCGCGACTGGCCACTATGCACAGATCCGTGAGGAGAACGGCCGACATATTATTTCTAAAGGCGTAGACGTATTGAAAGATCAGTCTTATGTGCTTTGGGGCGTTTCCCAGGAGAGTTTAGCGCGGACGATTTTGCCTTTGGGACATTTAACAAAGGCTCGCATTCGCGAAATGGCAACCGAGCGAGGATTCGTTGATTTAGTCAATAAATCGGAGAGTTACGAGATCTGTTTCGTGCCGGATAACGATTACCGTGGATTCTTGAAAAGACGCGTTCCTGAGTTAGAGGAGCAAGTAAAAGGAGGTAATTTCATCGATACCGTGGGTAAAATTATCGGAAAACACGAGGGGTATCCCTTTTATACAGTAGGCCAAAGAAAGGGCTTAGGAAAAGCTTTTGGCTATCCAGCCTTCGTGATCGAAATTCGGAAAGAATCCAATGAAGTGGTGATCGGCAAAGTGGAGGATTTGAATCGCACCGGTATGTGGGTGGGTCAATTAAATCTACAGAAATACGATTCCATTCCTACGGAGGGAATAGAAACCATCACAAAAGTGCGCTATAAGGACGCGGGAACAGCTGGCCATGTTGAACAAGTGGGCAATCGAATTAAAGTCGATTTCGCTTTCGATGTTTCTGGTATCGCACCTGGTCAAGCAGCCGTATTCTATGAGGGGGATGATGTCGTGGGTGGTGGCTGGATCTTAAAGTCGTACCAGAAAGGGAGCGTTTTTGAAAACGTTCAATCTTTTCAAACTACTTAATCTTCGTGTGAATGCGGGGCATTTGAATCAGCTCCATGTCAAAGATTCGTTTACCATCAATCTTGAATTGTAGGGCGGTTTGCTCTTGATGAAATCCGTGTTGTCCCGCAGCCCCCGGATTTAGAAATAACATCTGGTTGCGATTCTGATCCCTTTTTACCTGCAAAATATGGGAGTGTCCACAGACAAAAATATCCGGCAATCCCATCGCAAAAGTCTCTAAAGCATCTGGTTTATAGGACGAGGGCGCACCAGCTATGTGTGTCATGGCGACGGTTACTTGCTCACAGGTGAATCGAGCGATTTTGGGAAACATATTTCTAATCGTCCGGTCATCAATGTTCCCATAGACACCATACACCGGCTTCCCGAAACCCATCAACGTATCTGCTACCGCCACCGAACCCCAATCGCCCCCATGCCAAATCTGATCACACGCTTCCACATGCGGAATCAAGCGCGGATCTAAATAGCTGTGCGTATCAGAAATAACTAAAATCTTTTGCATTTACTTGTGTAAGGAGATCAATTTACCCGCTGAAATCAATGAATTAGATCTCCATTGTGCTTTTTCAGCTTCGAAGGCCGCCTTCTTTTCCGCCGAAATATCTTTCGTCACCCAAGCTGGTGAACCTGCATCCTTCCAGGCTGAATACCAAAAAGATGTCACCCTTTGAGAAGATTGAATCATTCGATTAGGGATAGAAGTTCCTAATTTATTTCCATAGGCTAGAATAAACTCATCCGTATAATAACGAAGTGTTTTGCCATAACGCTCCACCATCTTAAATGACTTTTCCTCTCCTAAAGTCTTACGGACTTCGGTTTCAGCTGCGAACATTTCAGGAAGCATGGCGTGTGATTCTAATAAAATCTGAAAAATAAAATCCTGCGGTTTAGCTATGTATTCCGGCACTTTAGGCTGAAATAAGGCATAATTCTTTAATTGTGCTTCTGGAACTAGACTCTCCCACAAAACATGCATGCCTTTTTGATTCGTTAATTGACCGTCGTGATTTTTCGTTGTATGTAAAGGAACGTGTGCATCAGCCACGTAGTGTCCTAAATCAGCCGCATAAAACAAGACCGAATCGCGCAATTCATTTTTAAAGGCATGAACTAATCGACCATACACCCGATTCACTTCCCAAGGCACTAAACCTTCCTTTCGCAAGCTATCAAATGAATACTTTGCCACCGCTTGCTTGAAATCGTGGGGAATATCCGTCCGGTAATTGGGGCCAAAAACATCAGCGTCCATATCTAAATAATGCTTTGAATCCTCTGTTTTGTCATCCTTACGACGCACGTCGGGACGAATCGACTGTTGCACGATGTAGTCCTGATTTGCAAAAAAGAATAAACCCAGGTCTGAAGGCAAAGGATAGATGGCTAGCTGTTGTAAAGTTTTGTGAGCTAAAAAGCCCCAAGAAACCAAGAAACCACAGACAAGAACTAAGGATAATTTGCGCATATTATTTTTTTGAAATGAATGTTTTAGGGGCAAAACCGTATTGTTTTTTAAAGGCACGGGTGAAATAAGCTGGATCGTTAAATCCTACTTGATAGGCTACCTCTGACACGTTTAAAGAACCTTTTTCTAATAAGACTCGAGCTTGCTGCAAACGAATTGATCTAATAAACTCGTTACCCGCTAGAGAAGTTAACATTTTCAATTTACGGTAAAGCTGCATTTTGCTCATATCCAAAGCCTGCTCTAAATGCTCTACATCAAAATCGGCCTCATCTAAATGCTCAATCACCACCTGAGTGGCCTTGGATAGGAATTCATCTTCAAAAACAGGGGATTTTTGCAGATCTTGGTTCATCACCGAATCCTGCCAACTTTTTCGCATACGCTCTTTCGCCTCTAATAATTTAGCAACGCGTAATTCTAAGATATCCGCGTGAAAAGGTTTGGAAATAAAATCATCCGCACCGGATTGCATCCCTTCGATTTGGCTCTCTTGAGAACTCTTCGAAGTCAAAATCACCACAGGTATGTGACTCGTTTTTGAATTCTTGCGAATCTCTTTACACAGACTTACTCCAGACATTCCTGGCATCATCCAATCCGTTATCACCATATCAGGCAAATAAGTGAGAGCCATTTCCATCCCTTTTTCTCCTCTATCTGCCTCGATGACCTGGAATGATTTTTCGAAAATTTCCCGAATAAACGCGCGCATTTCCTCGTGATCCTCGACGATTAAAAGAATTTGCTTCTCTTGCTGTATCGTTACGACTTCTTGACCTATTGACTCTTTGGCTGCCGGAAGACTTCCAGTCCTCACCCAGCTAGGTTCAAATGCCTCCCTAGTCACTGGAAAATGTAGTTTAAAAACGGAGCCTGCTCCTAAATCACTTTGGACATCAATTGTTCCCCGATGTACTTCGATTAGTTCCTTACACAAAGAAAGCCCTACTCCCGTTCCCATCCGATCTACTTTCTCGGGAATCTGATAGAATCGATCAAAAATATGCTGAATATGCTCCTCACTAATTCCTTTACCGGTATCCATCACTTGAATGGATACTTTTGAAATCGTCTCCTGCGCGTCCTGAAAGGTTTTGTGCAGTTCCAAACGTATACCTATAATTCCTTCCTCTGGTGTGAATTTAAAGGCATTGGACAATAAATTCGTCACGCATTTCTCCACAATATCCGCATCATAATAGACCAATAACGAATCGAGCGGTGACTCCCACTTTAATTTGATTTGCTTTTGTTGCGCATACGCATCAAAACTCTGTTTAATGGAATTCAATTGCTTCACCAGATCATGCTTCTCCACGACAGGCTCCACATTACCCGATTCGATTTTGGATAAATCTAACAGTTGATTAATAAGTCTGAGTAATTTTTGAGCGTTTTGGTAAATCGAATTAATCTTCGTCTTCTGATCTTTATTTAAGCTTGCATTGGAGATAAAATACTTTTCCAAAGGACTTGTAATAAGCGTCAAAGGCGTTCTCAATTCATGCGAAATATTCGTAAAGAAATGCGTCTTTACTTGCTCCAATTCTTGAATACGCTCCTTTTCAATCTCTTTTAATCGCAAATCGGTCCTAAATGCCTCGCGTACTCTAACCTCCCGAATGAAGACATAAATACAAGCTGCAATAAATAAACTATAAAGAACATAGGCCCACCAGGTTCTATACCAAGGAGGCAATACGGTAATTTTCAATTCATACGGCTTTTCAGCCCAAACTCCATCCGAATTACTAGCCTTCACCTTGAATACATATTCACCTGGACTTAAATTCGTGTAGGTAACGGTTCGCTGTGTTCCCACTAAATTCCACTCTTTTTCAAAACCCGCTAAATAATAGGCATAACGGTTATTTTTAGGTCTTTGATACTCTAAAGCCACAAAATCCAAACTAAACACCGTTTGATCAGGTTGGAGAATTAAATGTTTAGTAGATAAAATATCGACCGTTAATGGTGAGTTTTCCTGCCCCACTTCCACGTCCTTGTTGAAGATTTTTAATTTAGTGAAATAAACTGGAGGTACCTCTAAACGCATACGTAAGCTATCCGATTTCAAGTAATTCAATCCGTTCACACCACCAAAAAACAACCAATTTTGGGTATTAGTAGCTACTGCATTGGTCATAAATTCTTTCCCCTGAAGTCCATCTGCTTCTTCAAAGTTGACAAATTTTAAGGTTTTGGCATCCATTTTAGAAATACCTCCATTCGTCGAAAACCACAAATCACCTTTCGCATCTTCCACTAAACCACGTAATGAATTACTACCTAATCCATCATTTACCGTATACACTTTAAACCCTTTTTCTGGTCCTAAATATAGGTTAAGCCCCCCACCCTGTGTCATTACCCAAATTCGATTTTTTCGATCCTGGTAAATTTTATTCACGTGATTATAGCTCAGGGCACCTGACTCAGCAGATTTAACATAATGGCGCAATTTATGTGTCGCTATATCGAACACATAGAGACCATAGCTTAGGGTGCCAATCCAAATTTCTTTACCATTTAATACTCGAATTGCTGAAATAGATTTATTCAAGAAATTAGATTTTCCTAATTCCGTAAAGGGTACCGTATATTGTCCTGTTTTTGGATTAAAAGAAACGATACCTTGACCAGCAGTCCCTAAAAGAAACTCCGATTTGAAGAGCTCTAAGGTGTTAAAATTAGCCTCCCTCACACCGGGCTTAAAAGGATAATCCACTAACTTTTTATCCTTCGAGAATAGATTAATCCCTTTCCCCCAAAGTCCTACCCAAACCCCACCATCACCAGCAGGATGAATAAAATTCACATCATACGTCTCTGTAGAGTTTAATTTATTCGT
>NZ_JBIIBQ010000005.1:0-123438 GCF_044239315.1 Aquirufa sp.
TACCCAAACTCCCCGATCCTCGTCTGCTAGCAGCGTACTCACTTTATTACTTAAAAGGCCCTGAAGTGAATTCGGCTTATATCGCAAGACGGCAAAACGCGGTTTTTGGAAGAAAGAAATATTCAATCCTGCTTCCCACGTACCTACCCAGGTATTTTCATTCGCATCCGTAAAAAGACTCATAATGGAATTAGAAGACAATCCTAATTCTGGATCCGGGTTCGATGGAATATTGGTATAGTTCTTAAAATCCTCTCCATTTAACTTGTAGACACCATTGTCGGTACCTATCCACAAATTTTGTAAGGCATCTTTCGCTAAAGAAGTGACAATATTTTGACGAGATAGAGGATCAGATGCTTGGTAAAAGACGACTTTAAATTGTTGGGTTTTAGGCGTAAAACGGTAAATCCCTTTACCATCTGTACCCACTAAAATATCACCATTCTTTGTTTCAAATAAAGCCCTCACTCGGTAACTATTTCCTCCAAACTGATAAGGAATAAAACTTTGTGCGTTTAACTGTGAAAGTAAATAACCTGTCCTCGTCCCCATCCAAACTGTTCCCGAAGAATGCTTAAACAAACGCGTCACTTCTTTTACTATTGGATTTCTCCATTCTGACTCCTGTTTTATTAATTGATTAGAGCGCACATTATAGACTAAATATCCAAGCCCTAAAACAGCCACCCCCATCTTCCCATTACCTAACTTTAAAATACTCGGAATAGTCGAATTGGATATATCTTGGCCGGTAGGCCCTTTCGAAAAACGTATAATCTTTCCTGTCGCTAATTCAATCTTATTTAATCCAGAATTACGCGTACCTACCCAAAGATTTCCTAAATCATCCTCTGCCACGGTAAATATTTCGCTACCACTTAAGGTATTCGGATCGCTGGGATCATTTCGATAAATCTTAAAATTATGACCATCATAGCGATTCAAACCATCACCTGTAGCAAACCACAAAAAGCCTTTTTTGTCTTGAGTAATTTTATAAATGGAACTTTGAGATAAACCTGAGGCGGTACTTAGTCGTTCATAGCGAGTCTGTTTTTGGGCCGTTGCACCCAAAGAGAGTAATAGCAAGAAACCGATAAGGGTCTTTTTCATTCGAACTTTAAATTTAGGGAATAATACCAGGAAATTGGACGGATTTGTCCTGAAATAAACGATTGCAAGAATTGTCCTTGTATTTGTAAGATTCGTCCTATGCTAAACAAGGCCACCCACGTACATTTGACTTTAGAATTTTTCTTCGATATGAATAAAACATTTGTTTCATTTAACGTAAAGAATTCAGGAAACAAACTTCCTAAATACCAGCAATTAGTGAATTCACTTTTGCAGGATATTGAGATGGGAGAATTAAAACCTGGCGAACGATTGCCGTCCATTAACGAGGCGTCGGAAGAATGCTACCTTTCTCGGGATACCGTGGAAAGAGCCTACACCGAATTGCACAAAATGGGTGCCATCACGTCTATTTTCCGCAAAGGTTATTTCATCTCAGAATCTAGTCTGAAAGTAAAGACGAAAGTACTTTTCTTAATCGGACGCATGACGGAAACAAATCAAACGCTCTACAATGCATTCTTAGATCATTTCGGTAAAAACGTGATGGTCGATATTTATACTTACCAGTACAAGCCACGTGAATTCAAAGAAATCATCGGGCAACAACTAGGAAACTACCATTATTACCTGATTCAACCTCATTTAATCGACGAGGATGAAGAAACAGTGAAGATTTTACAAAAGATAGCAGGGGATCGGTTGATTTTATTAGACCAAAACTTTGGAACCATCCGTCATTCTAGTCTGATTTGCCCACCGAATCCCTCGCTAAAAAAGATTTTTAATACCCAACTAAACCTGTTTAATAAGTACCGCAGCCTTAATTTAGTTTTGAGCGAAGATGAATACTTCGATCCTGAATTAATCAATGCGTGCAGTGAATTCTGCGAAGCGAATTCATTGGATTTCCAAGTATTAGATGGCCTAGAAGAGGACGATTACAGACAAAATGAGGTTTACTTCACCTTGTCAGACACCGATCTTTTCCAGGCTATCAAATACGCGGAGAAAAAGAAGTGGACCTTAGGAAAAGATGTGGGAATCATATCCTTAAATGACCATCCATTTAAAGAAATCATTGCTGGAGGAATCACAGTGGTAAGTACTCATCCGGAGAAATTAGGCCAAAAAGCGGCCGAAATGATCCTCACCAATAAAAAGACAGCGGAGGTCATTGAACCTAGCTTACTTATACGATTATCACTTTAGGGTTTTATTTTGCTTGAAAAGGGCCGTGGATTCACGGCCTCTTT
Organism: Aquirufa sp.; assembly: GCF_044239315.1. GTDB lineage: Bacteria > Bacteroidota > Bacteroidia > Cytophagales > Spirosomataceae > Aquirufa. The sequence goes on from NZ_JBIIBQ010000005.1 coordinate 2,334, forward strand.
TTTTTCACGTAATCAATGTTCCGCTGAATGCCCTTCAGTTTCGTACGTTTGATAGCAGAATAGTGAAAGAGGGTTTGAAAAACTTCCTCTGAAAGTCCTTCCCAATCCACTTCCTGTAAATTCGTATCAAACCTCGGTTCCTCATGCGGCTTCGAAAAACGATTCCAGGGGCACACATCTTGGCAAATATCACAGCCGAAAATCCAATTTTCAAAATCCCCTGTTAGGTTTGCCGGCATTTGGTCTTTTAACTCGATCGTAAAATACGATATACATTTACTTCCATCCACCACATAAGGTGTTATGGCCTCCGTAGGACAGGCATCAATACATCGCGTACAAGTACCACAAAAATCCTTGATAGGGCCATCTGGTGCCGCTTTCAAATCAATTAAAAGTTCAGCTAAGAAATAGAAGCTTCCTTTTTTCGGGATAATCAAATTCGCATTCTTTCCTATCCAACCTAATCCCGATTTCTTAGCCCAGGCCTTTTCTAAAACAGGCGCAGAATCCACAAACATCCGACCCGTAAATTCGCCTACCTCCTCTTGAAGTGAATCCCACAGCATCTGCATCTTGTCTTTGATTACCCGGTGGTAATCTTCGCCGTAGGCATACTTCGAAATCTTGAAGGGATTTGCCTGAATTTCTTCCGCCGGAAAATAATTATAGACTAGCGAAACGACGGTTTGACAACCATCAACAAGCTTTCTCGGATCTAATCTTTTATCGAAATGATTCGCCATATAGGCCATTTCGCCGTGTTGATTCGAATTCAACCAAGCTTCTAGGCGAGGCGCTTCTTCCTCTAGAAATCCCGCTTCGGAAATACCACAAAAGGCAAAACCAAATTGCTGGGCTTTCTGCTTAATGTGCTGTGAAATTTGAGCGGGACTTTTTGACATTTGTTTAAAATTACAAAGGTCATTTCATTTATGCCAAAGTGTCAGAAAATTGTTTTTGGTATTGAATTTGTAAAGGGAAGAACGCAATCGTAATTTTGTAACATGAAAAAGAAAGAAAACGAACCAACGCCTGAGGAAGAAATTATCAATCAAGAAGTAGAAAACACCCAAGAAGCTGAAGAAACGGCACCCGTGGATGAATTAACGGAGATGAAGGAAAAATACCTTCGCTTGTATTCAGACTTCGAAAATTTCCGCAAACGTACGGCTAAAGAAAAAATAGAACTCATCCAAACCGCATCGGAACGTTTAATCGTTGACTTATTACCTGTCATCGATGACTATGAGCGCGCTTTGGCCAATGCACCTGAAGGAGAAATATCCGAAGGAACTCAATTAATTTTCACTAAAATCGGGAACATTCTGCAATCCAAAGGGTTAAAAGAATTGCCGGCTAAAGGTGAACTATTTGACGCTGAATTGCACGATTGCATCACGCAGTTCCCAGCACCCTCTGAAGAGGAAAAAGGCAAGGTGGTCGAAGTAGTGGAAAAAGGATATACACTGAATGAAAAAGTCATCCGCTTTGCGAAAGTGGTGGTCGGAAATTAATAAAAAATGGCTCAAAAAAGAGATTATTACGAAATATTAGGCGTTTCAAAATCTGCATCGGAGGAAGAAATCAAGAAGGCATATCGCAAAATGGCGGTGAAGTACCATCCTGATAAGAATCCCGATAACAAGGAGGCAGAGGATAAATTCAAAGAAGCTGCTGAAGCCTATGAGGTATTGAGCAACTCCCAAAAGAAGGCACAATACGACCGTTTCGGTCACGCTGGAATGGGTGGAGCTGCTGGCGGTGGTTTTGGCGGTGCAGGTGGAATGAACATGGAAGATATCTTCTCTCAATTCGGAGATATTTTCGGTGGAGGAGATGAAAGCCCGTTTGGAAGTTTTTTCAATCAAGGCCGTGGAGGTGGAAGACGTCAGCGCAAAGGAACTGATCTTCGTATTAAGCTTAAGCTGAATTTGGAAGAAATCGCAAACGGTGTTGAAAAGAAAATCAAAGTAAAACGCCACGTCGCTTGTAAAACTTGCGCTGGGAACGGATCAAAAAACGGAACAGACCTAAAAACCTGCGGCACTTGCCAAGGTTCAGGTCAAGTACGTCAAGTACAACAAACGATGTTAGGCCAAATGGTCACATCTTCTACCTGCCCTCACTGTAGTGGAGAAGGAAAAACAATTGGCGCAAAATGTGGCGATTGCTTCGGAGAAGGCCGCATACTTGAGGAAGAAATCATCCCAATCAAAATCCCCGCTGGAGTCTCTAATGACATGCAACTTTCCATGTCTGGGAAAGGAAACGTTCCACCAAGAGGTGGTGTAGCAGGTGATTTATTGATTGTGATCGAAGAAGAAGAGCACGAGCTATTACACCGGGACGGAAATAACGTCATCTACGACCTATACGTAAACTTTGTAGATGCTGCCTTAGGAACATCCGTTGAGGTACCTACGATTAGTGGAAAAGCAAAAATCACGTTAGACGCAGGTACGCAAAGTGGTAAAATACTTCGCTTAAAGGGTAAAGGCATCAAAGAACTAAACGGATATTCTATTGGAGACCAATTAGTGCATGTCAACATTTGGACGCCTAAGCAAGTGAGCAAAGAAGAAACGGAGTTATTAGAAAAGCTTCGCTCCTCTCCTAACTTCGCCCCACAACCGGGAAAGGCGGAAAAGGGGTTCTTTCATAAGGTGAGGGATATGTTTTCATAGAAAAAGCGATGCTTTTTATGAAAACATATTGCAAATCACAAAGTTCAAAGAGCAAATTTCAGAGAAAAAATATCAGTACAAAACATAAAAAAAGCGGCACCTGCCGCTTTTTTTATTCCAACTTTGATCTTTGGACTTTGCTCTTTGGACTTTGCTTTCTACTGCAACCTTGCCATCTGCTTATTAAACTTCGCCTCTAGCGGCTGATATTTCGCAGGGCTCACCTTAGAAGCCTTCAGAGCAGAAACGACTAGGTTCATTTCGTATATGGCGATTTGCACGTCACGTTCATGAGCACCGTATCTGCCATCTAAATAATAGTCTAATAGCTGATCATCACGATCTACGATACGCTTAGCCATTTTCAACGCAGACGCTGCATCACCTACTGAAATATAAAGCTCCACCATACTAGCAGAGAATTGATCATAAGGAATAACTTTATCCGGCATTTTCTGCTCCAAATGATCTAAAACCTTCTTCGCTTGAGGCAAATTTCCTTCACGCACTAATTGATCCGCTAAACGATAGACACTCAAGCGAGCCGTTACAGACGGAATTCCTAAGTAGAAGTCACCATGATAATAGATTTTGTCATTATCAAGGCCTCTCCAGAACATCTTTTTCAAGATGTTTTCTGACATGATCGTTGAATTCACGTAGCCATCATTTGCTCCAGGAATCTTAAATGGCATCAAACGATACGCATAACCCTCTAATTGCATCGACTCTTTTAGACCTAAATATTGATCATTTGGCAAGGTAGATGCGAAGTAGATTGGGCGTTTCCAACCAGAGATGGCATTGTTAGAAATGATCTCCAATTGAATCAATTCGCCCTTATAAATGTTGTGAGATGGCAGCTTCCAACCTAAAACAGGTGACATATAAGGAACGAATTGCTTAGGGAACCAGCTTGTTTTTGCTACTGCAGCGATATCCACTGGAATAACCACCGAATCCGTTGGTAAGGTATTAATGGACTCGCCTAATTGCGTTTGTTCTTGGATTGATGGGCTGTCTTTGTGCAATAAGTCTAAATAATCAGGTAAAGACATCGCATTTAAACCCACTTTAGGATTGAATAAAATCTGATCATTCACCCCTTCCATCAATTGATCCTTAGTTAATTGAATCGGTAAAGGTTGAGATTCATATGTTTTGCGCTTCATTTGGTCGATGTACCAATCGGTTCCCAAAAGCGATAAATTACATACCCGAACATCCGTTCTGAACCCTTCGACTTCTTGAACATACCACAATGGGAAGGTATCATTATCACCTCCTGTAAACAGAATCGCATTAGGGGCACAGGAATTCAATAAATTTTTCGCAAAATCGATTTGGTGATAACGATCACTGCGATCATGGTCATCCCAGTTTTGTTGTGCCAAAATCGCAGGAGCAGTCAAACCTAACAAGGTAACAATCGCCCATTTCGCTTTATCAGCTTTAACGAATTTTTGAATAAATTCTAAAATCTGCATGACGGCAAAACCAGCCCAAATCGACATAAAATAGAACGATCCTACGAAGATGTAATCACGCTCGCGAGGTTCCGTTGGGGGTGAATTCAAGTAAACAGTTAAAGCTACTCCAGTAAGGACAAACATTAAAATAGTCACTAAAAGGTCCTTATCATTCTTGCGAAGCATATAAAAGAAACCTAAAAGGACGAAAATAATCGGTAAGAAATAGTAATTGTTTCTCGCCTTATTATTGCGTAAAACATCCGGGAGTTTGGACGTATCTTCAAAAGAATTAATTGCCCAAGCATCTTGGAAATCGCTTTCACGACCCACAAAATTCCATAGCAAATAACGCATATACATATGTCCTAACTGATGTGTAAAGAGGAATTCTAAGTTCTTACCAAAGCTTGGCTTCACTCCTTCAGGAATACCTAACATCTGTTGATATAACTTAACATGATTAGCCTGATTCGAATATACACGGGGCAAAAGCATCATTTGGGACTTATCGTATTCATACACAGGTTTCTTTGTGTATTCAACGTATTTCCCATCTTTCATTTTATAAATAGGTGTCTCTGCTCCTTCTTTGTAACCCGTAACCTCGGCTGTATAAACAGGTCCGTAGATTAACGAACGCTCGCCATATTGCTCCCGTTTCAAGTACTTCAAGAAGTTCAAGATATTGCTCGGATCATTCTCATTAATAGGCGTATTATAGCCTGAACGAACTAAAGCGACGGTGTAGGTAGAATAACCAATTAAAAGGAAAACGAAGGAGAATAGCGCGACATTAAGCACTTCCTTGCCTTTGGCATACGAATACCGAATCCCAAAAACCACAGCTGCAATCAACAATATCAAGAACACAATCGCTCCAGTACCATAAGAAAAGCCCCAGGTATTCACGAAAGCTAATTCAAATTCAAAGGCCAAACTAGGAAGCCCTGGTATGATTCCAGCATTGATAACACCTAAAATAAATAGTGCAACAAAAATCGAAATAACACCACCCGTTAAGGTAGGCTTGTCATAACGTTTGAAATAATACAATAATCCTAATGCTGGAAGTGTCACTAAGTTCAACAAGTGGACTCCGATAGATAATCCCACTAAATAAGCGATGAACAAGATCCAACGATTCGATGCGGCTCTATCTTCCACCAGCTCCCATTTAAAAGCAGCCCAAACAACAATCGCCGTAAAGAAAGAAGACATAGCATATACTTCCGCTTCCACTGCAGAGAACCAGAATGTATCAGAGAACGTATAAATCAACGAACCAACCACTCCAGAGGCTAATAATCCAAAACGTTCGTTCGAATTCAATTCCTCAAAGGACTTATTGATCATCTTGCGACCGATCATTACGATCGTCCAATGCAAGAACAAAATAGTCAGGGCACTACTTACCACTGACATCATATTCACCCAATAAGCCACTTTAGTCACATCACCTAAAGCTAAAAGAGAAAACATTCGGCCTAATAAAAGGAACAAAGGGGCTCCCGGAGGGTGAGGTACTTGTAATTTATAGGCACAAGCGATGAACTCTCCACAGTCCCAAAAAGAGGCCGTAGGCTCCACCGTCAAAGTATAGGTCAACAAAGAGATGAAGAAAACTCCCCAACCCGTCCAATTATTTACTTTTTGAAAACTCCACATAGGTCAGATTAATTAAACTGTTTTAAGAAACGCACGTCATTCTCTGTAAATAAACGTAAGTCTTTGATCTGGTATTTTAACATCGTGATCCGCTCGATTCCCATTCCAAAGGCAAAGCCATTGTATTTCTTCGAGTCAATACCCACATTTTCTAAGACATTCGGGTCTACCATTCCGGCCCCTGCAATCTCCACCCAACCGGCACCTTTGCAGACATTACAGCCATCACCTTTACATAAAAGACAGGTAATATCCATTTCTGCACTTGGTTCGGTAAAAGGGAAATAAGACGGACGAAAACGTACTTTTGTATCCTTGCCAAACATCTCTTTGGCAAAATGATACAAGGTATCTTTCAAATCCTTAAAGCTCACCTGCTCATCCACATAAAGACCTTCCACTTGATGAAAAAGGCAATGCGCACGCGCAGAAATGGCTTCATTGCGATAAACACGACCCGGCATCACCGAGCGAATCGGAGGCTTTTGATGTTGCATTAATCGAATCTGCACATTAGAGGTGTGTGTACGCAATAAAACGTCATCTTGAATCTCCCCAGCCCCTTTTTCAATGAAAAAAGTATCCTGCATCTCCCTTGCCGGGTGATTTGCAGGAAAATTTAAAGCGGTAAAATTATAGAAATCGGTTTCAATCTCCGGTCCATCAGAAACGGAGAATCCCATCCGATTAAAAATCTCCAAAATACGCGCTCTAACCTTCGTTAATGGATGTAAACTACCCTGAGAAATCGGATTATATAGCGTTAAATCAGATGGAACTTCAAATCCTGCTGCATTTCCAGCAAAGGCCTCTTGTGCTTCAGCAAACTTTGCTTCAGCTGAATTCTTCAACCCATTTAAAGATTGACCTACCTCCCGGCGATTCTCTGCAGCCACATTTTTCAATTCATCAAATAAAGAGGCTAAACGACTCTTACGCCCAACAAACTGATTTCTAAAAGATTCTAATTCGCTTTCATTCGAAATAACAAAACTGTCAATTTCAGCTTGAAGAACGTTTATTTGTTCATTCATAAGGGTAATTATAAAATTTGGAGACCGATGGTCGCCTGGAAAAAACTAGGTTTTTGTGCGTAATTATAACCAGTAGGTATGGCCATCGTATTGGATAATTCAGAGATAGCACCCTGGTAACGAAGATCAAGTGATAAGCTTAAAATGTCGATTCCTATACCGGCTTGGTAAGAGAAATTAGAACGATTAGAAATTTCTCTAGCAGAACCAGAAAAATAACTTTTTAATGCGTTATTAGCAGAGGCATCTGCACTAAAACTATACGAAGCAACTGGACCCGCAGCAAGTCGAATTACACCAAACTTTAAACCTACTAATAAGGGAACATCAATTGATTTCTGAGAAAAAGACACGACATCATTTGTCTTTGTTAATGCATTTAAGGCATTAACTTCATAATCTTTAGCTGAGAAAAATACTTCAGGCTGAAAAAATAAAGTACTTCCAACCCTTGCATAGGCACCTACTAAATACCCTGTTTTGGTAGATAGAGATTTGTCCACATTAACTGAGAAATTATTATCAGTCGCGATATTGGACAAATTCACACCTCCTTTAATCCCTGCTTGTAAATATTTAGAACTTTGAGCAGATAAACTAAATGAAAATCCTGCAATGAATAGAAATAATAACAGTAGTGGTTTTTGCGCTTTCATCATTTGAGAGTTTTGATAATTAAATAGTAAAATTATCCTTTTTCAATCGAAAAAAAAGAAAAAACGAAATCAAAGCGTAAATTTGGACATAAATAAACCTCATGGCCAAAGCTAAAACGTCTTTCTTCTGTCAATCTTGTGGTCACTCAGCTCCGAAGTGGTTAGGTAAGTGTCCCTCATGTGGAGAATGGAATACATTTGTGGAGGAATTAGTGGAAGCTACGGTGCATCCGGCGGAGGTTTGGAAGACAAAAGGAAGTCCTAAAGCGGCCACAAAACCGAAATTATTAAGCGAAGTTAGCTTCGAAAATCTACCTAAACTCACCTGCTCGGATCCTGAATTCAACCGCGTTTTAGGAGGCGGAATCGTTCCTGGCTCACTCGTTTTAATCGGCGGAGAACCTGGCATCGGAAAATCAACCCTATTATTACAAGTTGCCCTCTCCTTAACCCAAACACGCGTTTTATACGTCACAGGAGAAGAATCTGAGCAACAAATTAAATTAAGAGCAGACCGTCTAGCCGCTAAATCTGACTCCTTATACATCTTAACTGAGACGAATACACAATCCATTTTCCGCCATCTAGTCGACCTAGAGCCGGAATTAATCATTGTAGATTCGATACAGACCTTATTTTCAGATCAAATTGAATCCGGCCCAGGTTCCGTGTCTCAGATTAGAGAATGTGCCTTAGAGCTAATGCGTTTTGCGAAAGAAAGTGGCACTCCCATCTTTCTAGTAGGACATATTACTAAAGAAGGTTCCATCGCCGGCCCTAAGGTTTTAGAACACTTGGTTGATACGGTGCTTCAATTCGAAGGTGATCGCCACATGATCTACCGTATTTTGCGTACGACGAAGAATCGTTTTGGTTCTACCTCCGAATTAGGCATTTATGAAATGCTGGGAAGTGGACTAAGACCCGTGACTAATCCATCCGAAATTCTTCTATCCCAACGCGACGAACCTTCCTCTGGTATCGCCATCGGCACCTTGATGGAAGGAAATCGCCCTCTATTAGTAGAAATTCAATCCTTAGTAAGTGCTTCTTCATATGGCAATGCCCAAAGAACTGCCAACGGTTATGATGGCAAGCGATTGAGCATGTTGATCGCTGTGTTAGAAAAAAGAGGCGGATATAAATTAGCAACCCAAGACGTGTTCTTAAATATTACTGGGGGTATTCGAGTGGATGATCCAGCCTTGGATTTAGCTACCTGCATGTCTCTCGTTTCCTCTTACGAGGACAAAATCATCGATTCCTCTATCTGCTTCGCAGCTGAGGTAGGATTAGGAGGAGAATTGAGATCAGTTACGCGCATCGATCAACGCATCGCTGAAGCGGAGAAACTCGGATTTAAGGAGATTTGGATCAGTAAGTACAACCTGAAAGGATTGAATTACAAAGCGAATAAGATCAAGGTACAATCTGCTGCTACCTTATTGGATGTTATCCTGCACATTTGGCGTCAAAAGTAGACGAGGGGTATTCTACTTTCAACAGATGAAGCCCGTGAGCTGGAACTGCACGACCCGCTTTACACCGGTCTTTTGAATCGAGTATTTCTTGCAACTGCTTTTTCGATAAGCGCCCCTGCCCTACCTCTAACAAAGTACCCACTACGGCACGAACCATGCCGCGCAAGAAGCGATTTCCCTGAATAGTGAAGACCAATTCATCCCCTCTTGTGGCCCAGTTAGCATGTAAAATCGTACAATTAAAGGTCGTCACCTCCGTCTTGACCTTCGAAAAACATTGGTAATCGGTATGTTTAAAAAACAAAGCCGCTGCCTCATTCATCGCTTCGACATCAAGATCCACACTGAAACGGTAAGCAAATTGCGCATTAAAAGGGCTTTTTAAAGAACTTATTCGGTATTCATAAGTCCGCGAAATAGCTGCGAAACGAGCATGAAAATCATCAGCTACTTGGTAAATCCCTTGCACCGCTAAAGAATCTGGTAACATACGATTCAACCGAAATACCCAGTTTTCTTTTACTTTTTTACCTTCTGGCAAATCAAAATGGGCAAACTGCTCGTGAGCATGAACGCCTGTATCGGTTCGTGAACTTCCCACAATTTCCAGTGGAGAACCCAATAAAAGACTTAATTTATCTTGCAAAATCGACTGTACTGTCGTTGCATTAGGCTGAATTTGGTAGCCATGAAAAGAGCCGCCATCGTACGAAAAAGCGATTAGATAGCGGCTCATTTTATTTATTTCATTAACGCAGTTTCTAAAGCCGTATCAAAAGATTGATATGCTGCAGCCACTGTTGATAATTTTGCTCCATCTGCCACCATATCCGTTCCTTGAACAGAACCTAATGCAGAGAATTTAACACCTTTAGCCTCTAAAGCCGCCTCAAAAGCTGACTTCTTAGCTGCATCCACTGAAACGACAACACGAGATTGCGCCTCACCGAACCAGAACGCATCTTGGCGAATAGCTGAATCTGAAGTTACACTGAATCCTAATCCGCGCGGGAATGATGATTCAGCTAAAGTCACTAACAATCCTCCATCTGACACATCATGCGCCGATTCTATTAATCGAGACTCAATCAATGATAAAATAGCTTTTTGCAATTTCTGTTCCGTTGCTAAATCAAAATGCGGTGCTGGAGTTGCTTTGATTCCTTTGTAAGAATAGACATATTCTGATGACGCGATATCATTCACCGACTCCCCTACTAAATAAATGGCATCGCCCTCTTTTTTGAAGTCCAAAGTCATCTTATTCGCTGGATCCTCTAAAATACCTAACATACCAATGGTAGGTGTAGGGAATACAGGACCTTCGTCAGAAGACTGGTTGTAGAAGGAAACGTTCCCACCGGTAACTGGCGTTTCGAAAGCCTCGCATGATTTCTTCATACCTTTGATCGCACCCACAAATTGCCAGTATACTTCTGGGATGTATGGATTACCAAAGTTCAAACAGTTCGTAATCGCCACCGGAACACCACCAGAACAAACAATATTACGTGCCGCTTCCGCCACCGCCATCGCGCATCCTTCTTCAGGATCCGCATTTACGTAGCGAGAATTACAATCTACTGTAATAACAATGGATTTTTGAGAACCGTGTACTTTCACAACCGCCGCATCCGAAGGTGCATTAGTATTGCGATTCGCCCGGCCAATCGATGAATCATATTGTTGAGCCACCCACTTCTTGGAAGCGATATTCGGGTGATTCATCATGTAGTTCAAAGCCTTAGGCAATTCTTCCTTGGGCAAATCAGTTACTGAATCAATCTTAAATTTCTTAAATTCTTGGTAATAAGCCGGCTCTTTGTACTCGCGGTGATAAACCGGAGCTCCACCACCTAAAACTAAATCATCCGCAGGCACATCCGCCACTAAAACGCCATCTTGATAGAATTCAAGACGTTTTGTATCTGTCACGGTACCAATTTGCTCACAATTTAAATCCCACTTATCAAAAATGCGTTTCGCCTCGTGCTCACGACCCTTCTCCACTACGATCAACATACGCTCTTGAGACTCAGATAATAGAATCTCGAAAGGTTGCATGTTCGGTTGACGCGTAGGCACTTTGGAAAGATCAATAATCATCCCGTGTTCACCTTTCGCAGACATTTCAGATGTCGAGCAAATAATACCCGCTGCACCCATATCTTGAATACCAATTACACAACCTGCTTCGATGATTTCCAAAGAAGCCTCTAATAACAATTTCTCCTGGAATGGATCACCCACTTGAACCGCAGGTAATTTCTCCGACGACTTCGCCGTAATATCTTCTGAGGCGAAACTCGCACCCCCAATTCCGTCTTTTCCTGTCGCAGAACCCACAATAAATACGCCATTTCCTACACCATACGAGATAGCTGAGGCTTGCGTACCTACTTTTAATATACCTGCTGAAAACGCATTTACCAGCGGATTCACATTATAACAATCATCAAATTGAACCTCACCACCCACGGTAGGAATTCCAAAGGCATTACCATAATCACCAATCCCCTTCACCACACCTTTCACTAACCACTTCGTCTTCGCTAATTCAATATTGCCAAAACGTAACGAATTCAATTGCGCAATCGGGCGCGCACCCATCGTGAAAATATCACGATTAATACCACCCACACCAGTCGCAGCACCTTGGTAAGGCTCAAGCGCAGACGGGTGATTATGCGATTCAATCTTAAACGCACAACCTAAACCATCACCTAAATCTACCAAGCCGGCATTTTCTTCCCCAGCTTTCGCTAACATACGTGGTGAGTCTTTAGGCAAAGTCTTCAACCAAACGATTGAATTCTTGTAGCTACAGTGCTCAGACCACATAACAGAGAAAATCGACAATTCGGTGAAATTAGGTTTGCGACCTAAAATTTCTTGAATGCGATCATACTCTTCGGGCAATAATCCTAATTTTTTGGCTGTTTCGACGGTGGGAAGGGTTCCGATTGATTCCACTTAATTGAGTTTAAAATTGAAATGCAAAGATAGGAAATCTTACTAAATGGTGAGTGGTAAATGGTAAATGAAAAATGAATTTTTATTGAATCTCGACCCATTTACTATTTACCACTCACCATTTACCATTTGTAAAGCATAAAGCATAGAGCAAAAAGCATAAATGGGGAATAAAAAATGGCTAACGCTCATTTTTTATGATTTCAGAAGGATGAAAAAAACATTTCATAAAGTCATTCGCGAAGCGAATGCAAACTTTATTCTTTGTGCTTTATGCTTTGAACTTTGCTCTTTGTGCTTTGCTCTTTGTTTTAAATCCCCCAATACTCCCGATCCTCCGGAACATCAACGTCCCTGAATTTGTCAGAAAAGTGAATGATTTCGCAGAGCATTGGATTTTGGCGCCAAAATTTTCCCAAACCTTGATCTCCACTCCAACGACTAAAAAGGGGACGCAAAGCCTTTGGAATGAGTACAGGTGGTGAATTGACTCCTTGGAAGGATGCGACAATAGCTCGGTCTGGATTCGCAAGGGATATGATATTTTTCATGTGTGCATTGGTCAAAAAAGGCAAATCACACAAAAGAACTAACACCGCTTTTTGTTGATCAATTGCTCTTAGGCCTACAGCAAGCGATTCTCCCATTCCTTTTTCCCACTTTTCCACTTGAACAAAAGATAGACGAGGAAATTCTTTTTGTAAATTCTCTATGATTTTTACCGTCTTTTCCCCTTCTGCACCTAAACAAACGACCACCTCCTCACAAACACTAAATGATAAGCGTATCGAACGCTCTAAAAGGCTTTTGCCCTGGTAAACCAATAATTGTTTCGCTTCTCCTAATCGAGAAGACGCACCCGCTGCTAGAATTAATCCGGTCATTTGATCTTTTGAATTTCACTAATTTAAATAAAAATTATTAAAGCTTAGGTGCTAATTTTAGGGGATGCTTCGAGATAATGAAATCCAGTTTATTCAAGAGAACCTGCACAGGGATCCGGTTGCGATTGCTTTAGAAGCCGCAAAATACCCTGATTTAGACATTCCTGATTTAGTAAGCCAAATCAAAGCCAGACAAAAACTCAAAGACAAAATGCCTGTTTGGGTGGCGAATGAAAGGGTATTTTTTCCTCCTTCTTTGGCACTAGAACAATCATCCTCAGAAGAAACGGCCCATTTTAAAGCTAGTTTAGTAAAAGGGAAAATTGCAGATTTGACAGGCGGAATGGGCTTAGACAGTTATGCCTTTGCGAAGGCAGGCTGCGAAGTGGAATACATCGAAAGACAAGAGGATCTTACTAAAATCACCGCCTTTAATCATGCACAATTGAAGGCAGGAAACATCCATCACCACACCTGCGATAGTTTAAAGTGGCTTGCCGAGCAAGGAAAATCTTTCGATTTCATCTATGTAGATCCAGCCCGCAGAGATGGCACAGGAAACAAAGTCGTTCTTTTACAAGATTGCGAACCCAATGCATTAAATATAATACCCTTCGTCAACAAAAAAACCAGCTTACTGATAAAAACAAGTCCATTATTGGATTTAGATCAAGCAATCCGCGAATTAGGAGGAGTAGAAAAGATCTACATCGTCTGCGTTAAAAACGAGGTAAAAGAATTATTGTTCATGAAAACCGCACAATCAATTGCGGATCCTTTCATAGACGTAATCGAATTAAGTTTCCCCAATTCACTCCTATTTTCAGGCAGAAAAACGACAGAATCGGAAACAGAAATCGCTACGAGTCCCATATTAAACTACCTCTATGAACCACATGCAGGAGTGCTGAAAGGGGGATTTTTTAAATCAGCAGGGAAAGGTTTACTTAAAATTGCTGCAAATACTCATTTATATACTTCTGAAAGTCTACATACTAATTTTGCTGGAAGAGCGTTTAAGATTTTAGAGGTGGGTTCTTTGGAAAAAAAATGGATTCGCTCTGTTTTACCAGGCCTACAGGCGAATATTTCTACTCGAAATTTCCCCATAAAGGCGGATGAAATTCGAAAGAAATTTCAATTAAAAGACGGAGGAGAGTTTACTCTTTTCGCTTTTAGAGATCAAGCAAATAAAAACAAGGTTGTCCTAGCTAAAAAAATCTCCTAACTTTAGTAAAAATTTCATCAAATGAAAAAAATCGTCCTTCTACTTTTCCTTTCAGTAAGTGCTTTATCGGCTTCAGCTCAAGTTTTTTCTGGTATGTCTGAAATTGATAAATCAAAAAAAGAAGGAGTTTATACCTTCGTTAATACGCAGGAAAAATATGCAAGAGCAAGCTGGAAAGCTTATTTAAGCAAATTCGGTAAAGTTATCGAAGGCAAAAATGGCACTTACTCAAGTCCTGATTTGAAGGTTTCAGGGATTTCAGATAGCCCGATGATCCTTATTTCTAAGGTTTCAGAGGAAAATAAGAAAGTTAAACTTTTCATTTCCATCACTATAGGACCTGACGAATATATCCAGACAGGACATGCTAAACTAACTGAAACAAGCAATTGGATAGAAGATTTCATCAAAATTGTTGATTTAGAGGAAGGTGTTCGAATCGAGGAAAACAAATTAGCCGAATTGAATTCAGCACAATCAAAAAATACCAAACAAGCGGAACGCTTAATTCGCGAACTTGATTCTAACTCGCGACAAATCAGCAACTTAGAAGAGCGTTTAAAAGAAGCTAAAATCGAAAAGGAAAAGATTTTAACTAATCAGGTTCAAAATAAATTAGATCAAAAAACAAAAGAGGAAGAAATAGCTGCCCAAAAATTAGCCGTAGAATCAGCGAAACAAAAAATTAAATGAAAAAACTGATCATTGCCCTTTTCACGATTTCGCTATTCTGTAATTTCGGCAGAGTTGAATACTCAGCGCTTAATCCGAAGGCAAAAACAATCCAAACAGATTCAACGGCAAGATTAGCTTCTGCTAACGCCGCGAAAGTAGTAAGCAGTGAATTGCCTTCCGATCAGGAATCCCCTGAAACTTCCGAAGAGAGTACAGGTTGGGCTAAATATGTAGCTCTAGGCATCAAAACATTTTTTGCAACCTTGCTAAAACTCTTGGTAGCTTAATATGCTATCCTACTCCATCTCTACTCCGATTCAAGCACCCGTCAGTCACGTAAAAAAACTATTTACGGCTGATTTACTTTTAAAACTATCCCCTCCTTTTCCTAAAGTAGCCTTGCAAAGATTTGATGGTTGTAAAAAAGAGGATACGGTAATTCTTATCATTAACCTTATTTTCCTGAAAGTCACCTGGAGTTCTCTTATCATAGAAGATCAAGAGACGGAAGATGAATGGTATTTTATAGATCAAGGTGTCAAAATGCCTTTTGGACTACAATTTTGGCAACATAAGCATCGGGTCAAGAAAATAGATCAGGGAACCTGTGAAATAATCGATGAAATTTCGTTTGATACTCAAAACTCATTTTTGAATTACCTTCTTTTCCCCTTTCTTTGGGGAATGATTTTCTATAGAAAACCTTTTTATAAAAAGTATTTATCTCTCGTCAACCCACTATGAAATTAACCTTAACTAATAAGATTATTATCGGCTTTATCCTAGGCCTTGTACTGGGAGAGTTCTTTTTCCTTTCTTTTTCCCCAGAAGTTAGCCACGATTTAGGAGCTAAAGTTCAGATTGTATCTAAGATTTTCCTGCGCCTGATTAAGATGATTGTAGGACCATTGGTATTCTGCACGTTGGTCGTAGGTATTGCTAAATTAGGGGATTTCAAAGCTGTAGGGCGCATCGGAATCAAGACTATTGGTTATTTTTATTTTGCCACTATTCTTTCGCTTGTTACAGGTCTTGTCGTTGTTAATATAACTCAACCAGGAAGCCTGCAAAGTTGGCCTAAGCCAGCAGCTGGTACTGAAACTGGCATTGATTCTTCCAAGGCTAAAACAATGGAAGATTTCATCCTACACATCTTCCCAGACAGCTTCTTCAAAGCATTGGCTGAGAATGAAATCCTTCAAATTGTTATCTTCTCCCTATTTTTCGGCGTCGCGTTAGGATCCATTGGTGAAATGGGAAAACGTCTAATTCATGTCATTGAAAACTTAGCGGAAGTTATCTTCAAAATGGTAAATTATGTGATGGAAGTAGCTCCATATGCCGTATTTGCAGCCATGACTACGGTGGTAGCGAATAAAGGATTAAGTATTTTAATTAGCTATGGTTACTTGATGATCTGCTTTTTAGGAGGCCTATTATTCTTTACCGTCGTCATTCTGTGGATCATTTGTATTGCCAATGGAATCCCTTATTGGAGATTATTAAAAGAGTTAAAAGAAGCTCTTTTGATTTCCTTTTCTACAGCTAGTTCTGAAGCATCATTTCCACAAACCATTGCTGCACTTGAGAGATTTGGATGCTCGAGACGTATTGTCGGTTTTGTATTACCCTTAGGATATAGCTTCAATCTGGATGGATCGATGTTATATATGACATTTGCGACTGGATTTATTGCACAAGCTTATGGCGTCCACCTGAGTTTGGAACAACAAATCACCATGCTATTAACGTTAATGATTACGTCCAAAGGTATAGCTGGTGTACCACGCGCATCGCTTGTCATCATTGCAGGTACCTTAACGATGTTCAATCTTCCAGCAGAAGGAATTGCCCTCTTATTAGGCGTTGATCCGTTTTTAGATATGGGTAGAACGGTCACATCTGTGGCAGGAAATGGTGTTGCAACCTGTGTGGTTTCGAAATGGGAAGGAGAATTTAATCCGCCTTTGGCTGATTAACTTTTTGATTAAATGTCATTTGAACTGCTTTTCTGGCAGGGATGATGGAGGCCAAAAATGTGAGGATAATCACGACCAAAGCCGTCATCAAAAAATCAAACCATTCCATTTTAACGGGATATGAATCAATTAAAGCGTTCGGAATGCCTAAAGGAACAATTCCGAACGTTTGTTGTATCCAGCCAAGCGCAAAACCTAAAGCCATTCCTACTAAAGCACCCGAAAAGCTAATAAATAAACCTACGGATAGAAAAATACGCAATAACTGCTGCTGTGTTATTCCCATTGCTAACAAGGTTCTTAAGTCTTTTCTCTTTTCTATGACCAATAGAGAGAGGGCATAAAATAGGGTAAAGGAGGCTATTCCCATGATAAATGCCATCAAAATAAACACGAATAACTTTTCGATTTTGATTGCCCGCAATAGAATGGCATGCTGTTGGTTACGCGTTTGAACCTGATAATTAGTACCTAAAATAGGTTGAATCGCCTTTTGGACATCCAACTCATTTGCCCCCTTTGTTAACATAACATCTACTTTAGAGACCGAATTAGAATCAGCTAAAGTCAGTTCTCGCATCCAAGGCAATGGCACAAGAATCATTTGATTATCAAACATTTGTTCCACTTGCAAAACACCTGAAGGAAAAAAGGTTTTTAAATTAGCTGCATTCTCATTTATTTGAAATTTAGCTAACGCCTTTTGGTTCGGATACCAAACCTCCACTGGATGGAATACATCATCAAAATTCATCCCCATGGACATAAAAACTCCAGCTCCCACCATTCCAAATGTATTTCCTTCATTCTCTACTAAATAATCACCATCAACCACTTGTTCTCTTAATCGCCTCGATGAAATAAAAGAAGAATCAATTCCCTTTAAAGTAACCACAAGTTGCCTACCATTGTAACGAATTAAAGCCTGATCTTCTAATATGGGCTGAACAGAACTTACTCCAGAAATTTTTGCTAGTTGATTAAATTGAGTAGCAGTCAACGAAAAACGTGTATCGGACTTGGAAATAATAGTTAGATCTGGATCGAAGGTTTTGAACAAACCTATCTGAAAATCCTCTAAACCATTAAAGACTGATAAAATAAGCACTAAAGCCATCACCTCCACTCCCACTCCGATCATCGAAATGCGAGAAATTAAGGTGATAAAACTCGCCTTAAATGGGGAAAAAAAATACCTTTTCGCAACAAATAAGGAAATACTCATTTTAATCTATTTCATCAGTCACACGATTGGGAATGTCGCCATCTGCAGGTGGAATAACCAAACCTTCAAACAAAGCTTCGATTTTAGCCGCATAGGCAGCAGTATCATCCAAGAAGAAAACTAAATTAGGAATAATACGTACTTGCTTACGAATTCGATTTGCAAGAGCATTACGAATGGCTTTGTTTGCGATATCAATCTGATCCATTACAGCCTCACGGTCCTCTATGAGCAAGAAACTGAGGTAACAACGCGCAACTGAAAGATCAGGACTGATTTTCACCTCCGTCACGGTGACCATTCCGTTTCCAAAAATCATTTTAAATTCCTTTTGAAAAATATCACTTAAATCTTTCTGTATTTGACGGCCAAATTTTTGCTGACGCTTCGTTTCCATGCTTGCTCTCTATTTTCAGGTCTTTTTATCTCAAAAAACACCTGCAAATTTCATAATAATAATTGGAATCACCGTAATTTAGCGCTTCGTTTAGCCAAATATGTTACAATTTATAAAATCCAACAGCTTAATTTCGATTCTACTCTTTCTTCTAATAGGGGTATTTTTTGCTTTTCTGCAGACTCAACAGGGGTTTACCTATTTTCCATGGGAAATAAAGAACTATTTAATTGGGCAAAAACTGAATCAAGGATTTCGATTGTATAAGGACATACGTGATAATACCGGTCCATTTGCCACTGGATTTTACCAGCTACTTGATCTAGTTAACATTCCCTTGTCTTCTAATTCTTACATTGCATTTGGAATCATTTCCATTCAGGCATATATCTTTCATCAAACCATTTCAAGCTTTGATCTAATGCCTAAATTAGGTGGATTAGCTTTTGGTATTTATCTATTACTGTTTCACCTGACAACAGAATTCTATGTCCCAGATCCGGCACTTTTAGGGCTCACCTTTTTATTACTTGCCTGGAAAGAGATTATTCAGCAACAAAAAACACTATTAGTAAATGACCGCGTTTTTTTAGTTGGAATTTATATCGCCATTGCCACCTTGTTATTCCCAGCTTATTTTTGGCTACTTCCTTGGGCATTACTGAGTTTATTGTTTTTTTCAGGTATTTCTATTCGACAAGTACTTTTAATTTTAATCGGATACATGATCGTTTTAACGATTACTTCGATTGTATTTTCTTTCAGAGGAAACCTTTCCTATTTAGTACAAGTCTTTCAAAATTCAGCCTTTGAATTTCAATTAATCTCCATCGACGAAGCAAAACAAGTTTTAATGTTTTACTCACCTGCCTTACTATTTGGGATCATTGGTTTATATAAGGTAGTGGGGAATCCAAAAATTCGGGCACACGCCCAGAAAGTACAGCAGACTACTTTAATTTGGCTATTTTTCAGTCTGATTGCCATCACTAATTTTCCAGCCTATAACCGAATAAACTTTGTCTTGTTATTGCCTCCATTAGCCTACCTAGGCCTCAACCTCTTTTATTTAATTAAGAAAAATTGGCAAAGGGAACTCATTTTAGTGGCTTTAGTAGGGTCTGTAATATTCATTCACAGCTTAGATACTAACAAGAATCAGCGTCAAAGAATAATTCCAATCAGTGGGCAAAAACTACTCATATTGGGCCCGGAAATAGAAGAATACCTACACAATGAAATGGCAGGCCCATTTGTCAATTGGGCTTTAGCTAAACCCCTACTAAATCAGTTAAATTCCTATAAAAACGTGATTATCGTTCAGGAATACTTCACGAAAGACCAACCCACGTATATTTACGATTCTGAGGGATATTTTACCAAAATTGCGCAATATATTCCTTCCATCACAGATCAATATAGGCTAGTGAGTCCGAAACTTTACAAAAAGAAATAGATTAGCAACAAGAAATCTTATTTACTCTGCCTTGGTGACGACCACCTTCGAAAGGCGTATCTAAAAATACCTGCAAACAAGCTTTTGCTTCCTCTAAGGAGATAAATCGTACGGGAAGACATAGCACATTCGCATCATTGTGCTGACGAACTAAAGCAGCCACTTCTGTATTCCAAGCCAAACCTGCCCGAATTCCTTGGTGTTTGTTTGCCGTAATTGCCACGCCATTCGCGCTTCCACATAATAATAAACCAAAACTTACCTCCCCTTTTTCTACCGCATCCGCTACAGGATGAGCAAAATCTGGATAATCTACGGAATCAGCAGAATAGGTACCACAATCTTGAACAGTGATACCCTTAGCCTCTAAAAAAGCGATCAAATCATTCTTGTAATCAAAACCAGCGTGGTCACCGCCTACCGCGAAACTTAAGGGAGCATTCATAAAATTGTAATTTATTTTTTGCAAAGGTAAAAGGATTAGTCCTACATTTAGGAAACAAATAGTAAAAATATGACAGAGAAAAACTGGAAAGAGGAAGAAGAAAAAATCAAACAAGCCTTTGGCGATAAAACCTGGGCTCAGATTAAATCAGAGGAGTCTTGGCGTATTTTCAAGATTATGAGTGAGTTCGTAGAAGGCATCGATAAATTATCTAAAATCGGCCCATGTGTATCCATTTTTGGATCTGCTCGAACTAGCCCTGAAAATCCCTATTACAAGATAGCAGAAGAAATTGCCGCCAAATTAGTTCGCCACGGATATGGTGTCATCACCGGTGGAGGACCCGGAATTATGGAAGCGGGAAACAAAGGAGCAGCCAGCGAACGAGGCCGCAGTGTAGGTTTGAATATCGAATTACCCTTTGAACAAACCCCCAATCCCTACATCGATTCAGACAAAAACATCAATTTTGACTTTTTCTTTGTGCGAAAAGTGATGTTCGTGAAGTATTCCCAAGGATTTATCATCATGCCGGGTGGATTCGGAACGCTGGATGAAATGTTCGAATCATTAACCCTTATTCAAACACATAAAATAGGCCGATTCCCGGTTGTTTTAGTCGGAAAAGACTATTGGGAAGGATTAATCGACTGGATGAAAAAGACGATGGTGGCCGCAGGAAATATTCACGAAGAAGATTTGGAATTGTTTGCCCTTGTGGATACTCCTACCGAAGCTGTTCGGGTGATTGACGACTTCTATGCGAAGTACTTATTGAAACCTAATTTTTAGCTTTTAGCGAAAAAGGTTTTAATATCTGCCAAAGACAAAGCATTCAACGTTAACTCTTTTAAAAGGCCTCCTTTACGCCCCACTTTCACCCCCCATTCCATATCCTGTAATCCAGCTATGGCATGGGCATCTGGGTTAATGGAAACAAACACTCCTTTGTCCATCGCCTCATAGATATGACGCCAGTCCAAGTCCAATCGATAAGGACTAGCATTTAATTCAATAGAAACTCCATTTGCTTTGCAGGCATCTAGGATCTTCGACATGTGCAAAGGAAATCCGGGTCTAGCTAACAATAATCGGCCGGTTGGGTGCCCTAGAATAGAGGTGTAGGGATTTTCAATGGCTTTCATTACCCTAGGCATCGCTTTCTCTAAATCCATATTCAAACCAGCATGAACGGAGGCCACCACATAGTCAAAAGAGGATAAAACCGAGGCATCGTAATCCAAACTACCATCCGGCAAGATATCTGCTTCTATTCCTTTTAACACCTTAAAATCAGACCATTGCGCATTTAATTGATCAATTTCTTCGTGTTGACGAATCACATCCTCCTCTTTCAACCCACCTGCATAGGCTGCATATTTTGAGTGATCCGCGATACCAAAATAACTCAAACCTAATGCCCGACAGGCTTCCGCCATTTCTGCCAAGGTATTCTTTCCATCTGAATAAGTAGAGTGATTGTGTAAACATCCACGTAAATCAGCATGTTGAATCAAGGCTTTATCCCCGTGTTTTACATACCAGTCAAATTCCTGTAAGCCTTCCCGCATCTCAGGCACGATAAAAGGCATTTTTTGGGAATCATAAATCACTTTTTCATCTGATATATCTTTCCCGTCAAAACGCTCATAATAATTCACTTGAGCCAAATGGTCCGCAGAAGCAGATAAGGAGAAAAGTTTCGTTACAAACTCAGCTGAAGACGCAAAATGTATCTCAATCGGTATCAAGTGACCCTTGGCAAAGCCTCTCCACGTAAAAGGTGAGGATTCCTTCAAATCTTCCTCCAGCATATCAACCGATTGCAATAAACCAGAAGCCCCAAAAAGATCATCCGTCTTCACTAAAAAAACGAGTGAATTAATCACTTCACAGTGTCGGCGCAACTCGCCAGCAATTGTTACTTTATTAAAATAGGCACTTAATTCTTGTGCAATTTCATCCGCTAAATCCTGGGCCTTATTGATTCGTAATTTGCTCGAATTGGACTTGATGAAATGGATATTCAGTGTAACACTTTCCACTACTGCACCACCAAATCCCTTTAAATTTGCTAAACGACCATCCTCGCATGCCGCTAATAAATCGTCGATTTCCGTAATTTGTAATTCTTGCCAAATAGTCCTCACCTTTTTAGGACCCAAACCCTTAATTTTCAATAGGGTAAGTAATCCTGGTGGCGTTTGCTCTATAATTTGCTCTAAATCAGGACAAGTACCTGAGGTGGCGACGTCTTTGACAATTTGGACGACCACTTTTCCTACGCCTGGAATAGCTACTAATTCTGCTTCTGACAAAGAGGAGATTAAACCTGGAAATTTATCGAGGCCACGTGCTGCAAAAGCAAGATTCTTACTCTTGAATTCATTTACTCCATGTAAATCCCATAGCTTAACTAGTAACTCAAGCGCATCGACGATTTGATCATTATCCATAGACAAATATAAACTAAAATAATGTGGCCCCCTCTTTAGCTAATAACCATTCTTTCCGCCATAATCCGCCACTATATCCTACAAGTTTACCCGTGGAACCGATGACGCGGTGGCAAGGATGGAAGAGTAAAATAGGATTTTGTCCATTTGCATTACCTACTGCCTGAGCTCCTTTCGGCATTTCTAGGCGTTTTGCTATTTCAGCATAAGTAGCAGTGGAGCCTGCAGGGATTTCTGTCAAAGCCTCCCATACTTTTTGTTGAAAGGGTGTTCCGATGGACGGATCCATCCGATAATTTTGTAGTATACCTGTTTCAAAATAGGATTGTAAATACCCTTTAATTTGCTGAATTTCAACAGGATGATGTAAGATTTCAACCTCTTCCTGCTCCACAAAATGACACGAGCGCAAACCTGCATCTGCTAATTCTATGTGTAAAATTCCGATCGGACTAGTGAAATAAAATTCTGAGTTTGCCATAAGACCTCAATTTCCCACAAAAAATGGTAAATTTCCAATAATTAAGCATTTTAACGTTTAAAAAAATGAATTTCTCCTTTAACAACTACAATACGGAAGGTTTTTACGATGAAATGTTCGACGAGAACGGGGGTGTCCGCGCTGGTTATGAACACTTTAAAGAACGCGTCGAACAACTCTCTAAAGAAGAATTCTTACGCCGACAACAGTCGGCTGAAAGAGCCTTAATGGCGATGGGAATCACGTTTAATGTGTACTCAGAAAATGAAGGGACTGAACGTATCATGCCTGTGGATATCATCCCGCGTATTGTGGAAGCAAAAGAATGGGAAAAAATTGAAAAAGGATTAATACAGCGAATCACCGCTCTAAATTTGTTCTTGAATGATATTTATTCAGACCAAAAAATCATCAAAGACGGGATCATTCCAGCCGAGGTCATACACTCTTCGAAAGACTTTTTAAAAGCATGCATTGGAATTAAACCTCCTAAAAACATATATATCCATATTACAGGTACAGATTTAATTAGAGGCGCTGATGGAGAATATATGATTTTGGAAGACAACCTGCGCTGCCCATCCGGAGTTTCGTATATGATGGAAAACAGGGAGCTACTAAAGCAAACCTTTCCAGAGGTAGTCGCAAAATCACAAATCCGATCCATTTCCGATTACCCGAACAAGTTATTAGAAATGCTTCGTTTCATCAGTGATCGTCCAGATCCTACGGTGGTGGTATTAACGCCTGGAATCTATAATTCAGCTTATTTTGAGCACTCCTATCTCGCCCAACAAATGGGAGTTGAATTAGTGGATGCACGTGATTTAGTCGTCCACGAGGGTTATGTCAAAATGCGCACCACCAAAGGCTTCCAAATCGTCGATGTCATTTACCGTCGCATTGATGACACTTTTCTAGATCCTAACGTTTTCAACCCGGACTCCATGATCGGAATTCCAGGCATTTTCAATGTGTATAAAAAAGGCAAAGTCGCCATTGCGAATGCTCCAGGAACCGGTGTAGCAGATGATAAAGTAATTTATGCCTACGTGCCGCGCATCATCAAATACTATTTAAATGAGGAACCCATCATTCAAAATGTGAAGACCTACATTTGTTCAGAAGAAGAGGACCGTAACTATGTCTTAGCAAACATCGAAAAATTAGTGGTCAAAGAAGCGAATGAAGCAGGCGGTTATGGTATGTTAATTGGGCCAAAATCCACCAAAGAAGAACAAGAAAAGTTCAAAGCCTTAATCCTCAGCAACCCAAGAAATTACATCGCTCAACCTACCATTTCTTTATCTCGTGTTCCATGTTTAATCGAAGATCACGCGGAAGGTCGTCACGTGGACCTCAGACCCTACATCCTGTATGGCGATGGAGTGAATGTGATGCCTGGCGGTTTAACCCGTGTTGCTTTGAGGAAAGATTCGTTGGTGGTTAATTCATCGCAGGGGGGTGGGTCGAAGGATACGTGGGTTATGTATTAGTATTCAGTGTCAAAATGGTCGACAAGTCAAATAATTTTGCCACTGAATACTAATACATATCTGAAAAGGCAAATTATTCCGACCCCTAAACAGTAGACAGTAGACAGAAATCGGTAGTCAGTAGAAATTAGAGTAGAGAGCATAGAGTATAGAGTAGAGCCACCGAACTGAATACTGGTTACTGACTACCGAATACTGACTACCGGCTACCGACTACTGACAACTGACCACCGACTAATGACTACCGACCACTGACCACTGACTACCGGATACTGACTACCGACTACTGACCCTTATCCATCAAAAAAGGGGCCTTCGCCCCTTTTTTGATTCCATCTTTATTCTTTATTCTTTATGCTCTATTCTTTAGATCTATACTCTCTACTCTACTATCTTTACTCTTGATTGCGCAAAATATCCTCCATCGTCTCCCTCCTCCGAATCACCCGCGCCACACCGCCATCCACTAAAACCTCAGCTGGCAAGAAACGGGAATTATAATGCGAAGCCATGGTGAAGCCATAGGCACCCGCGTTAGCCAAGGCGATGATATCGCCTTCTTTCACCTCATTAAATAAACGTTCATTTTCTTTCCCTTTCAAGTCAAACGAGAAGGTATCGGTTTCACAGATATAACCCGTCACTCGGTAGTTCTCTTGCTTAGAAGAATTTTGATTCGAAGCATTAAAAATGTAATGGTAAGCACCATACATCATGGGACGAATCAAGTGATTCAAACCAGAATTTATTCCCACAAATGTTTTTACGGGATCGCGTTTTACGACGTTTGTTTCTGTTAAGAAAGTACCTGACTCGCTCACTAAAAACTTGCCCGGTTCTACCCAAAGGCGTAGATCACGGCCGTATTTTTGGCAGAAAGCACGAAAGGCGTTGCTCATGATTTGGCCTACTTCTTTCATGTTTACGCCAGGATCTTCTGGTGAATAAGGCACCTTGAAACCACCACCTAGGTCGATGATTTGCAAGTCTTTGAAGTCGTATGCAAAGTCAAAAAGGGCTGATGCAGCTTGCTCGAAGGTCTTTCCGTCCTTGATATCAGAACCAGTGTGCTGGTGTAAACCGATCACATTGATTTTGTATTTTTCAACTAGCGCTAAAATTTCTCCTTTTTGATGGATCGAAATACCGAATTTAGACTCCGGATGAGCCGTCATAATTTTTTCATTTCCCCCTCCAAAAACGTGGGGCTTGATGCGAATCATGCAAGGCTGAGTGGAACCGTAAGTTTGGCCAAACTTTTCTAGAACCGATAAATTATCAAGGTTGACGATTGACCCTTTGGAAACCGCATATTCAATCTCGGAAAAATGAACGCCTGATGGCGTAAATGTGATGTTTGATCCTTCGTATCCGGCAATCAAACCTAACTCTAATTCCTGTGGTGATACCACGTCCATATCAACTCCATTCTCGCGCATTAAGCGTAAAATGGACAAATTGGTATTTGCCTTAGCGGCATATTTTATGGTCAAATCAATTCCTTCAAAAGCACCTCTCAAAACCGAGATTTTTTCCCTAATTTTGTCGGCATCGTATACATAAAGAGGTGTACCAAATTCTTTGGCTAAATCTGTTAAAGGAATGTTCTGAATTGAATAATATGCCATAGGGAAAATTGTAAGCCACAAAGATACTAATCTAACGAATATGAAAAGAATTATAATCGCCTTATTCCTCCTTGCACCGCTTTTTGTGAGCGCACAAATCAAGAGTGGGCCGATGTTAGGCTATTCTGAAATGAAGGAAGTTTTAGTTTGGGTCCAAACCGAGAAACCAGCTAATGTGAGTATAAATTACTGGGAAAAGGGGGATAAAACGATGCATAAAACCGATCCAGTCGCTACCGAGAAAGCAACTGCCTACATCGCACGCATCATCGCTGATGAGGTAACAATGGGCAAGAAATACGAATATGAGGTTTTGGTGAATGGTAAAAAAGTAGCCATTGATTATCCGCTAGAGTTCCAAACACAGGAACTTTGGCAATACCGAAAAGACCCACCTGCCTTTTCTTTCTTGTTTGGAACGTGTAATTACGTCAATGAAGAGGCCACAGATCGTCCAGGCAGACCTTATGGAGGTGCAGATGAGGTGTATGCATCGATGTACTCAAAGAAAGCAGATTTTATGTTGTGGGGTGGAGATAATTTCTATTACCGCGAACCCGATTATACCAGAACGGGGATGATCCATCGAAATGATCATGCACGGGCGGTTAAATCTATTCAACCTCTACTAGGAAGTGTGCATCAATACGCGATTTGGGATGATCATGATTATGGCCCAAACGATGCAGATCGCTCATTTCCAATGAAATACACGTCCTTAGAGATGTTCAAAATGTATTGGGGAAATCCGAATTTTGCCTTCCCTAACGAAGGTATTACGGGTAAATTTCAATGGGCAGACGTCGAATTCTTCCTGATGGACGACCGCTGGAACAAGGCGCCTAACGAGTTAAATGATCCAAACAAAGACTATTGGGGTGCTAAACAAATGACGTGGTTATTAGATCAATTGTCTACCTCCAGGGCCAGTTTCAAAGTTATCGTCAATGGGGGACAGGTCGTTAGCCCTGCCAAAGTATTCGAGAATATGGCGAATTACGAGGCAGAAAGAACCTATCTACTTAAGGAATTAAAGAACCGCAAGATTCCAGGCGTTCTCTTTTTAACGGGTGATCGCCACATCTCAGACTTAAATAAATTAGAGCGCGAAGGCACCTATCCACTGTATGATTTGACCGTTTCACCGATGACAGCTGGTAAAGCCGATGCCGTGAAACAAGATTACAATGCGACACTAGTGGAAGGGACTTTGGTACAGGAAAGAGCCTTCTCTAAAATAGAAGTTACCGGTCCATTAAAAGACAGAACTATGACCATTACCTTGTTTAATGTGAAGGGCGAAGTTTTATGGAGCAAAGAAATTAAATCCAATTTGTTAAAATAACCTATGGAAGTTGTATTAAATCGTTTAGATCAAGATTTTCACTTTGAGGCCAAAGGCTCCTCTCCCATTCCCGTGCACATCGATGCAGCAGAAGGAATTGGTGGTCACAATGCAGGCGCCAGACCTATGGAGCTCTTGTTGATGGGCTTAGGAGGATGCACAGCCATTGACGTTATTTTGATCTTAAAGAAACAGCGCCAGATCATCGAGGACTTCCAAATCCGAGTTTCCGGTGATCGTGAAAAAATCGAAGGTACAGAGAAATCCCCTTTCAACCAGATCAACATTCAATTTGAACTTAAAGGCCAAATTGACGGAAATAAAGCCCTAAAGGCCATCCAAATGTCCATGGACAAATACTGTTCTGCCACCGCGCAATTAGAGCCTAGCGCAACCATAACACATACACTCGTTTTAAACGGAGAAAAATTCGACGCCTAATATGCAAGCCTACCTAGATTTATTAACCCACATTAAGGAAAATGGTACTTTCAAATCCGATCGGACAGGAACGGGAACCACGAGTGTTTTTGGATACCAAATGCGCTTCAACCTAGAAGAGGGATTCCCTTTAGTGACGACAAAGAAAACACACTTAAAATCAATCATCCACGAACTTTTGTGGTTCTTAAATGGCGAAACAAATATCGGATACCTAACAGAGAATGGGGTACGCATTTGGGATGAATGGGCAGACGCAAATGGTGACCTCGGTCCTGTTTACGGAAAGCAATGGAGAAGCTGGGAAGGCGCAAATGGAGTCGTGATCGACCAAATCAAAGAGGCCGTGCATACACTTAAAATGAATCCTGACTCTCGTCGCATCATCGTTAGTGCTTGGAACGTAGCAGACTTGCCTAAAATGGCCTTAATGCCATGCCATGCTTTTTTTCAGTTCTATGTAGCTAACGGCAAGCTTTCTTGTCAATTATACCAACGCTCTGCGGACGTATTCTTAGGAGTTCCTTTTAACATCGCTTCCTATGCTTTATTGACCATGATGATGGCGCAAGTTTGTGATCTGGGTTTAGGTGATTTTGTTTGGACGGGTGGTGATACTCACCTCTACAGCAATCACATGGAACAAGTGGAATTGCAATTAACACGTACTCCACGGGCTTTGCCTACGATGAAGATTAATCCGAACGTGAAGGATATTTTGGATTTCAAATACGAAGACTTCACGCTGGAAGGATATGATCCGCATCCGGGGATTAAGGCTCCGGTAGCGGTTTAGTTTTTTCATTATTTTATGCACTTATTTTAAAGAATAAAGCACAAAGAATAAAGCATAGAGTTGGAATCGCCTTCGGCGATTATTTCAGAAACATATTCATAAAAAAAGGGATCGAATTTCGAACCCTTTTTTTATACCAAATTTATTCTTTATGCTTTATGCTCTATACCTTACATTCATACTTATTAAAAAAGGGAGCTTCGCTCCCTTTTTTAATGCCACCTTTACTCTTTGAACTTTGCTCTTTGTAATTTGATTTTTATTCCTGCTGCACATTCTCTAAAATCCGACAATCTTTATACTCTTCATCAATAAATATAAATACATCGTCTTTTGCCTTCATGAACCACTTTTCAATCGCGTTATTCTTTTTACGAGAAAGGGTGATTTGTGCTAGCTTTTGATAATCATCTTTCAGATTAGCGAAATGTGGCGGATGCTTTGCCTTTAAATAGAGAATTCTAACTGCTGAACGCCCATCATCTGTTCGATAAGGAATGGGAGTTGAAATGGTACCTACCTGCATGGAATCTAAGGCAAAAAATAAGGCTGGATCCATCGTTCCATCATAGGCTAATCGATTACCGCCGCTGGACGCATCCATAATGACGCCACCTGCATCCTGCGTAAACTTATCCTCGGAGAAATCTTTAGCTGCTTTTTCGAAAGTAGTAGAATCACGTTGAACTAAAACACGAATGCTATCTAAGAATTTCGTAGGATCAGTTAAGTCTAATTTTTGATAGTCTGGTCTTAATAAAATATGACGTGCATGGTATTCTTGACCTCTTATTTCTAATAACTGAATTAAGTGAAACCCAAATTCTGATTCAACTACCTCGGACATTTGATTCGGTTTCAATCGTAAAGCAGCAGCTTCAAATGGAGCTACCATGGCTCCACGTTTTGCAAATCCTAAATCTCCACCCATTTTCCCAGAACCTAGATCTTCTGAATGGACTTTGGCCAAATCCTCAAAACTTTCCCCTTTATCTACACGGCGACGGAAATCCAACAACTTCGCGTACAATTCTTCTTTTTGATTTTTATTGGGCTTAGCAATGCGGATTATATGACCTACTTCGACTTCAGCGGGTAAGTAAGGTAAAGAATCGCGAGGAATATCATTAAAAAAAGCTGCTACTTCTTTCGGAGTGATCTTTACTTCATCCGTAATCTTATCTTGCATTTTACGACCGGTAAGTTGCTCCTTTAAAGATGAACGTAAATCCTCCTTTAACGTCGCAATCGATTTTCCATAAGCCTCTACAATATTTTTAGCAGAGCCATATTGACCTTCCATTTGCTCCATTCGGCTATTTAATTCTGCTTCAATTCGTTTATCGTCTACGATAACTGAATCTATTTCGGCCTTAGCGAGCATTAATTTATTAACGACTATGCCTTCTAGAATTTGACAGCGATTGGGCGTATTGGGTTGACCGCTCGTTATATACTGCTGGTATTGATTTTCTACTTCAGACTTCAATATGAAGTAATTATCTACCTTCACAATAATACGATCTAGTACACTTTTGTTTGTTTCTTCTTGTGCAAATGCAGTCAAACTCCCCAAAACCAAACACCAACTTAAAACCCAACGAGTCAATTTCATATTTCTATTATTTCAGTAATTTTTCTAATTCAACCTGGTTTATTACTACTGGATATTGTTGCTTTAATTTCGCAAGCCAATCCCTCTCTAAGCGCACCTGCAAAGCCCGAATCACTAATCCTCTAGCTTCCTCAAACGAACGTGGTCGCTCAGCTTCCACCTTCTTTACTTCCACAAAAGCAAACTTACCGGCACCCTCATAATTCTTAGGGCCTACTTTCCATTCTATGGCATCAATTACAGGCGATGCTCCCTTTTTAAAATAGCCTTCCTTAGCCTCCAAACTCTCCGGTTTCAACGCATTAAATCGCTTGACCACATCATCCATACTGGAAGAAAAGAAACGGAAAGAAACGCGCGCATTTTTATTCTTAACCGTTTTAGAGGCTACCTTTAAATTCGCCTCATCCTTTTGGATAATGCGGTGCGACGAAATCCCTTTCGAAGCCAAATACGATACCACTTTATTTATTCTAGCTTCAGATAGACTATCTACTTCAGAAGCATCTCGGTGACCTGAAACTTCCACTACATAGTCCACATTCTTCGCCATCGTGACAAATAACTCAGCTAATAACTTAGAGGAGGCTTCCTCCACCTTAGAATCATTTAAACTAAACGTGATATCCCCTAATTTCTTGTTCATAGGATAAGGAGAAGATTTTAATAAATCCAAAGCCTCCTTCAATGTTTTCTGTGAATCAGCCACAACCAATTTTGCCTCTAAACGGGCAGGCATGACAAATTGAGCCAGATTTGCTTGGTAATACTTAGCCTGAGAAAGAGAATCCAACGATTTTTCAAATATCTCTCGATCCGTCATTTTACTAAATAAGCTCCCCTCTAAAAAATCAGCCATCTGCTCTTTAAACGCAGGATATTTACCTTCTAAATTCGCTTCCTCCGCATTCAATGTTTCTTTTTCAATCAAATCATCTAAATACGATTGTTCAGACACCACGGGCAGATAACCTAACGATTTGATTCGTTTTTTCTGCAAAGCCTGTACGTGTGCATAAAAATCGCCAACCGTGTACTTCTTTTCCAAAACCGAGAATAAAGGCTCCTGCAAGAATGGTTCCGTTCCGGTTCTTTCTACATTCATGCGCTCAAATGCCGCCTTCTTCGTCGCTTCTTGCACAATTACTTTATTCTCCACCCGAACACGCTTCATAAAAGCCTGTTTGATCAAGCCTTGGCGATCCGCATCCGTCAATACCTTTTGCTTGATAAACTCTGACATATCTTCAAATGTCAAGAGGGGTTTTTTATCCAACAACTTAAACAATTGCCAGCCTAAATTTGTACGAATCGGCTTCGAAAGATCCCCAATTCGCTCTAAACCAAACAAAGCATCTTGCAATTCTTCACTCAAGTCAGAGGAGAAATACCAACGTCTAATCTCGCCACCACGACCTCTTGAATAAGGGTCCTCGGAATAATTCTTGCAAACTAATTCAAAACTTTCCCCCGCCTTCAGATAGGCTTCCACTTGTTCTATTTTCTTTTTAGCCTCTACTTGCAAGGCTGTAGGTGCATCTACGGCAGCTGACACGATAATATGTGCTAAACGAATCTTTCCTGAGTTAGGACGTTGATTTACTACTTTAACGATATGGTAACCGCTAGATGTTCTAAAGGGCTTCGAATATTCTCCTATTCCAATAGAATAAATGGCATTTTCGAAATCATAATCCGTTTGTAGTGAAGTAATGTACCCTAAAACACCACCTTTAACCGCGGACATTTCATCCTCAGAAAAGCGGGTAGCGAGAGCTGCAAAATCCTCTCCTGCTTTTAACTTTTGGTAGATATTCTCAATTTTCTGAAAAGCAACCAAAGTATCAGCTGGGTTCGCATTCTCTCCTAGTTTCACTAAGATTTGGCTCACCTTTTTCTCCTCCTTCATCCGCTGATAGGCTTGTTTGACTAACATATCCAGGGTAGGCATATCGACCAAATAGGGCGTAGCTAATTCCTTTCTAAAACTCAGGTATTCTTCTTTGAAATCAGGCTGATCTGCCAGTTTCTCTTGTTCAGCAGCTACAATCTTTAGCTGGTAATCGATGTAATCTGATAAAAAATCCGCTTGATTGTCTTTCGTAATACTATCAGACTCCACAAGTGGTTTGTACACTTGCAGAAAACTTTCAGCCGATATCTTTTTAGGACCAATCTGAATAGGTGAAGCACTCTGCGCTAGAATCACAAAGGGCATACACATGACTAATCCAATAATAAATTTTAAATCCTTCATTCTTAAAAATAAGCTAACAAAATTACGAATAATCCCCGACATAAACGGTTAATCTACGTTAATTTGAATCTGATACCGGTATTCGTAAGCATCAATAAATTTTCGACCACCTATCCATTTTCCATTTCGAACAGAAGGCGAAACAGTTTCGTAGTCCCATTGCGTCTCAGAGACCCCCAATAGGTCTTTCATGTCTATCTCACTAGCCCAATCAAGTCCTAAGGAACCAGCTTTCATTCCCCATAAAAACCAGGTTATTGGATTTTCGGCGGAGGTTAAGGCTAGAGGCAATGCGAAAACACTACTTACCGTATTAAACCGATTCACCCATTTCTTCGTGGGCTGGTAATCCTCTAATTCGAATAGAGTCATTTGTAGGCTGGCTTTCTGACCTGATTTCAAACGTACTGTTAAAGCCTTTATTGTATCCAAACGAATGAGCTGCCCTTTCTTTACCTTCCCTAAATAAGAGGAGAATACCTGAACTGGCTTCACTTTTTCATTCTCGATTATACCTATAGCACCCACTAATAACAACTCATCACCTAAAATCTCTTGAGTCTTCAGTACAGATAACGTTTTCAGAGATACGCGAACGTTTTTGTCCTTAGAAATGGTTGTATCCTTAACCAAAGGGTGTTGAGGCAATGGCTTTCTAGTGCAAGAAAACAAGCTAATCAAGAAAAAAAAGGTGATTATACGCATGGTGCTGGCTCCTGCTGAGTCAAACAATGGAAACTCCCTTGCCCCCAAATAATCTCTCGAGCCGACAACCCGATAACAGGTCGATCTGTGAACAATTCGCGTAAAATGGCTAGAGCGACTTCATCTTGTGGACAGTCAAAAATAGGTACTATAACACCTGAATTACAGATGTAAAAATTAGCATATGAACCCGGAGCACGGAAACCATCAATTACCACCGCATCCGGCATGGGAATCTCAACTATTTGCAATGGAGTGCCATCTAAAAGCGTCATTTGCTTCAACTCAGCAAGATTAGCGGCTAAAACGGCGTGATTCGCATCGTCCTCGTTCGGCTCCACCATCGCAATCACCGTATTTTCATTGACAAATCGAACGGTATCGTCAATATGTCCATCTGTGTCATCGCCCACAATGCCATCTGAAACCAAAAGCACTTGGGATACACCGTAAAAATGACATAAATATTCCTCGATTTGCTCTTGACTCAGGTGTGGATTTCGATTCGGATTCAACAAACAAGAACGACTCGTCAAAACCGTTCCGGCTCCATTAAAATCAACCGATCCTCCCTCCATGATGATTCCAGGGGAAACAGCAGCGAGTTTTAGACGGGAGGCAATCGTAAGAGGCAAGGCATTATCATCTGAAAAGGGCGGATACTTCCCTCCCCAAGCATTGTATTCCCAATCTACTAAAAGTCGATCTGAGCTTCCTTCTTTCACTAGAAAAGCTGGCCCATGATCGCGGCACCAAGCATCATTCGTAGGTTGAATATTGAATTCAATTTTAGTTGAATCAATCCCATAAACAGGTAACTGACTTTCCACGAACTCTTTTAATTCCGTAGAATTCACATTAATCCGAACTTGTTCCCCTTGCGAAATCGCCTTGATCAAGGCAAAATATTCCGGGTACATTTGGTCTAATTTCTCTTCCTGCCACGAATGGTCATTGTGCGGAAAAGTGATCCAAGTAGCGACGTGAGGATGCCATTCGGCTGGAAAAAAATATCCTTGATCTTTCGGAAACATGGTCTTAGGCTTTAATTCGTTCTGCGATGATACGCAAACCTTCTAAGGTTATTAATTTATTTACCTCATCGAAATAAGAGGCTAAGGGTGTCAAAATAGAAGATAAACCACCTGTCGCGACTACCTTCAAATCCCCATTTTTATCTTCTTTCACCCGGCTTATCATCTCTTTTACCATACCCACGTAGCCCCACAAAATACCTGCCTGAATCGCTGAAACCGTATCTGTTCCTAAATTAAACTCGGGCATTTCGAGTGGTACTTCGGGTAATTGAGCTGTTTGGGAGAAGAGTGATTTGACCGCGGTCTTTAAACCTGGAGCGATTGAAACGCCCTCCATTTTACCATCCGCATTGACTAAAGTAAAGGTTAAGGCTGTTCCAAAATCTACAATCAACACATTAGATTTATAATTTTCATGCGCATACACCGCATTAGCGACTAAATCAGAGCCAATTTCTTCCGGAACAATCACTTGAATTTCTAAAGTCCCGTATAGTTTAGGCCGCATCATGACAGGCGAATAACCTAACCAAAGAGCTAATCCTCGCTGAATTTGAGGTGAAATCGATGGAACAACGGAGGATATTAAGGCCAAAGAAGGTAAAGTTTCACCCAATTCTTTAGACGCCCACTCCTTCTTAATCCAATTCACCACGCCATTCGCGCTCCATGGCTGGTGTGTAGGCGTCCTGAGAACCGCCTTCCACGTCTTATCTTCATAAAAACCAAACACGATATCCGTGTTTCCCACATCCACAACTAATAACATCTGTTTCTTCGTGTTTTGTTTATATATCTTTTTCCAATCCCGCAGACAGAATCGGGAAACGCAACCAACTCTTCGGATCTAAACTATAGTCATCTACATGGAATCCAGGCGCATAACGCTCTCTTTTCCATTGATTCCTGGCCCAAAGTCGGAAGAATCGTCGAACGAATTCTTCGAGCTTTTCTTTGGCAAAAACAGATCCATAGCGTTTATTCACCTCTTCTAAACATTCGTGCGGCGACTTTAATTCATAAAAAGCTAAACGCTCAATCGTATTTAAAATTGGATAAGGCATCAAATCCTCCTCATCCACTTGTTTTTCGGAAAGTGGACGCAATTCCGCGCTTGGCTCCAGACTATTCACTAAATGAAGTCCCTTAAAGCCTTGTTTTTCTAACCAAAGCAGCCAAGTCCTCAAAAAACTTTTATCGATACCTGAAATAGGAGAAATCGAACCAGAGGTGTCGCCATCCATCGTCGCATATCCCACACTCGCCTCTGAACGATTAGAAGTCGCTAATAAAAGGGCATTTTTAATGTTGGCTAACATCCAAGCGCTAGGGGCACGGACGCGAGCTTGTACATTTTGGAGGGTAATATCATCTTGTTCCCAAGTCAATGAACGACCAATAGCACCTTCGATTAAATCTTTGTATCCTTTTACTATTCCGTCAATCTCAATCACACAATGCATCGAACCGATCCATTCCGCTAATTCGCGAGCTGAATCACGTGTATTCTGAGAGGAATTAACTGTCCCTTGGTAGATAGTTGTTAATAAATCTGACATCGCTTTTTCGGGCAAAGTCAAAGGAATATAGTGTAGCTTTTTCTTCAAACCTTCCCAGCCTAATTCCGCCGTTGCATTCTGAATACTTAGCGAACATAGCGAAGCAATAGCAGATGAATCTGCGCCACCAGAGAGGGATAAAACCCAGCCCTGCGATTGAGATTTGCGCAAATAATCAAAAAGTCCCAAGGCAACAGCACGGGAGAATTCTTCTTCTTTTTTCGATGCAGAATCTTCCCAGGCAGGAATAGCTACCGTCGAAATGGACTGTGGTGACGGTAATTTAAAATCAAACGAGATAACATCTTCTCCCTGGTCTTCCCGAACCGGAAGGTCTAATTCTGAAGTAATCAATGTAAAATCCTGGTAGGAGAACCGAGGACTCTGCTGCTTAATCGATCCTTCGTGAGCAATATAGGCATCTCCATCAAAAATAATTCGAC
This sequence comes from Aquirufa sp., assembly GCF_044239315.1. Taxonomy (GTDB): domain Bacteria; phylum Bacteroidota; class Bacteroidia; order Cytophagales; family Spirosomataceae; genus Aquirufa. The sequence continues at coordinate 38,850 of NZ_JBIIBQ010000005.1, forward strand.
CGGCTTCGTTCCCTAATAAGTTCGCAAATACATAGGCTCCGTTGATAATTTTAGCTCCTTCCAGCACTAGAGCTTTTCTAGTTTCTGCTTTGCCAAAAGCAAAGTGTGAGGCCGTCGGGTTACAAATAACTGAAACTCCACGACGTGCTAAATCATGTGCTAGACGCTTCTCCCCTTCCCAGGCATCTTGGCAAATTTCAATTCCCAGCGTAATTCCGGCGAAATGAACGCGGTAATCTCCTAAAGGAATTCCTTTATAACTTACTCTACGACCTTTAGGCCAAGCTTTAAACCACCTAGGCTCATAATGAACACCGTCATCGGCTAAAAACTGTTTGGGGATTAAGGCTTGTATTTTGCCTGCTGAAACGATGGCAGATACATTATATACCTCTCCTTCAAAAGGTAGAGCTAACCCTACGATTGCGACTATTTCGCGCGCAGAGGCTGCGATTTTTTCTAGCGATTCCCAGGATTTTTCTGCTGTTAAAGGCGCTAAAAACTGATCCTCACAACCATAACCTGAAATACAAAGTTCGGGTAAACAAAGCAAAGCTGTACCTTGTTTTTGAGCATCAGAAACTGCCTCCAAGATACGGAAGCGGTTTCCTTCCCAATCTAAGGGCAATTGATTCAGCGAAGCTGCCGATATGACTACCCTTTGCTTCATTTCTTTTTATTTTTTTTATCCTCTGCCCTGATATGCTTGTAACGCGGTGTCCACATCCAAGAAAAGGCCACATTAGGGCGATAATAACTTACTCCATGGCGATGTTCCACTTGTACCCTACATGTTTTATGTGGACAACGCGCTGACCAACAAGCGGATACTAAACACAAGGTGCTTACAAGCCCAATAGCAATGAATAAGCGATTTTTTGCGTTTGTTGGATTCATGGATTAGTTAAATTACAATTCTAGACTTAATTTTGTCAATCAATTTTAAGTCCAAATGCAATCCGACCCCAAAGATATAAAAACCGCCGTAAAAAGAGCCGAATTTACCTATCCGGTAATGGAATCTTTTTACACGATTCAAGGGGAAGGAAAATACCAAGGACATGCAGCTTATTTTATCCGTTTAGGCGGATGCGATGTAGGCTGCCATTGGTGTGATGTAAAAGAATCCTGGCCAGTGGATACCCATCCGGTTAAATCAGTCGCTACCTTACTCGAAGAGGCATTAGCACATCCAGGCCGATTGGTTGTCATTACAGGTGGAGAACCCTTGATGCATGATCTAGGCCCTTTGACGGAGACGTTGAAAGAGGCAGGATTTAGAACGCACATCGAAACATCTGGTGTTACAGAAAAAATCACAGGAATTTGGGATTGGGTTTGCTTCTCCCCAAAGAAGTTCAAAGCACCCAATGAAGGCATTTTAGCGCTGACGAATGAGTTGAAAGTAGTGGTAAATCATCCTTCAGATATTCCTTGGGCACAAGAATGGGCGACGAAATTGCCGTCTCATGCCTCCCTTTATTTACAGCCAGAATGGTCGAAACAAGATCAGATGAATCCCCTTATCGTAGATTTTGTGAAAGCGAATCCTGAATGGCAGATTTCGGTTCAAACTCATAAATTTCTGCAGATTCCATAGCATTTAAAGAATCTATTCGAGATTTTTCTTTTACTGGTTTGATGTGTACCAATGAAAAACCGTAAGGAATTAATCCTAAATCTTTTGCTGCAGCCCTAGAAAGATCAATGATTCGTTTACGACTATGGGGTCCACGGTCGATGATACGAACGAAAGTGGTCTTCTTAGTTTTGGGCATATATACCTCCACCCAAGTATTAAAAGGTAGTTTCCGATGTGCCGCCGTGAATTTAGCTGGATTGTATTTCTCCCCACTACTCGTCCGATGCCCCTTCAAGCGATTCGAATAAAAAGAGGCCTGCCCTTTTTGTACTTGCGCAGACAACTGAAAACAACATAATAGGACAAAAAATAACTTCATGGGGGTGCAAAGCTAAAACCATTAACTACATAAAACAAAAAAGCCCCCGAATTCGGAGGCCTTTCTGATGGTATGTAAAAACTTATCGTTTCGCGATGTCAACAAACGCACGTGAAGGGGAACCCACGTAAATTTGACGAGGACGACCGATAGGCTCCTTGTTTGTCATCATTTCTTGGTGTTGAGAAATCCAACCTGGAAGACGCCCGATCGCAAACAAGATTGTAAACATGTTAGTGGGAATGTGTAAGGCACGGTAAATGATCCCTGAATAGAAATCTACGTTCGGGTATAATTTACGAGCCACGAAATACTCATCACTTAAAGCCGCAGCTTCAAGTTCTTGCGCAATCGTTAAAACGGGATCAACTACACCTAATGCCGTCAACACATCGTCTGCCGCTTTTTTGATGATACGTGCACGAGGATCAAAGTTTTTGTAGACGCGGTGCCCAAAGCCCATCAAGCGGAAACCTGATGTCTTATCTTTTGCCATCGCTACAAACTTAGACGTATCTCCACCTGCTTGCTTGATTTCTTCTAACATTTCGATTACTGCTTGATTAGCTCCACCGTGTAATGGACCAAATAAAGCTTGAATACCGCCTGAAATACTGGAGAAGATACTCGCGTGAGAAGAACCGATTAAACGCACCGTCGAAGTAGAGCAGTTTTGCTCGTGATCTGCGTGCAAGATTAATAATTTATTTAAAGCTTTCGATACGATTGGGTCTACCTTGTAATCTTCGCCTGGCTTAGCGAACATCATTTTTAAGAAGTTAGAGCAATAATCCAAAGATTGATCCGGAGCCACAATAGCCTCACCAATCGATTTCTTATAGTTCCAAGCCGCTAAAATAGGCAAGGCAGCAATCAAGCGTAAGATGTTCTCTTTCGTATCTGCTGGGTTATATTGACCCTCCATTAAACCAACTAGAGCAGATAATTCGCTCATTGGGTGAGTAGAAGACGGAATAACTTGTTGAATTTTTAATAATGCTTCGTTTGAAACAGTGTATTTCTTCACTGAAGCTTCGAAGGCATCAAGCTGAGCTTGTGTAGGCAATTCGCCGTTTAATAAAAGATAAGCTACCTCTAAAAAGCTAGCCTTATCCGCTAGATCTTCAATACTGTAACCGCAATGTCTCAGAATTCCTTCCTCCCCATCTAAAAAAGTAATCGCACTTTTTGTTGCACCTGTATTCTTGTAACCTGGATCATACGTTACGTATCCAGATAAATCGCGAAGTTTCGCAATATCGATTGCTTTTTCGTTTTCAGTTCCTACGAAAGTAGGCAATTCAAACGATTGGCCATCGAGGTTAATCACAGCATTTTGAGACATAGTAGTAAGCTTAGTAAATTCAAGGCACTAAGATAATACGTAATTCTTAAAGGTGTATTACCTTTATAAATCCTCAAGAAATAAATTTATTAAAGACAATTTTTTCTTATAATATTTCAATATAATTTAAATTTTATGCCAAAAATCTCGGAATTGATCATGAATTACATCTTTACATCGAAGGAACGCTTTCTAAATTATGTCCAAATCGATACTCAATCCGACCCACATTCAAGCAGCAGTCCCAGCACTGAAAAACAAAAAAATCTAGGCAAGATTTTAGTGCAAGAACTTCAGACACTTGGCATAACTAATGCACACCTAGATGAATTCGGATATGTCTACGCTCAATTGGAATCCAATGTACCACACGAAGTTCCTGGCCTATGCTTTTGTGCTCATATGGATACCTCCCCTGATTGTTCGGGCGCAGGCGTAAAACCCATCGTTCACCACTATTACCATGGACAAGACTTGGTTTTACCAGACGACCCATCTGTCATTATACGCCTAAGCGAACACCCAGATTTAGCGGAACAAATCGGGAATGACATCATTACGGCGAGTGGAACCACTTTATTAGGAGCAGACAACAAAGCGGGCGTGGCAGAAATCATGGATGCGGTCCATTTTTGGATGACACACCCAGAGGTTCCTCACGGACCTATCACCATTCTTTTTACCCCAGACGAGGAAGTGGGTCGCGGAACAGATCATGTGGATATGCGGAAGATTAATGCCAAATATGGTTATACCCTAGACGGAGAAAAAAGAGGACATTTAGAGAACGAAACATTCTCAGCTGATGGCTTCGTTGTAAAAATCCAAGGCGTTTCTCAGCATCCAGGTTTTGCCAAAGGCCGTATGGAAAGCGCCTTGAAAATAGCCGCAGAAATCGTCAATACCCTCCCTAAAGACCGCCTCAGCCCCGAAACCACCGAAGGAAAAGAGGGCTTCATCCACCCCACCGACATCTCTGGAAGCGTGGAAGAAGCCACCATCGAATTCATCCTACGTGATTTCGAAACGGAAAAACTACAAGAATACGGCTTCATCATCCAACAAATCTCCGAAATGGTCTTGCGCAAATACCCTAATTCCACGGCTACCTACACTCAAACCGAGCAATACCGCAACATGAATGAGGTCTTAGTGAACCACCCAGAATGCATTGACTTAGCCATGGAGGCTATGCGCCTAGCTGGCCTCAAAGCCGAAACCACGAGCATCCGCGGAGGAACCGACGGTTCCCGCTTAACTTTTATGGGCTTACCATGTCCGAACATCTTCGCAGGGGAGCATGCCTTCCACAGTAAACAAGAATGGGTTTCTGTGCAGGATATGGAGAAGGCGACGGAAACGGTGATTTATCTCGTTGATTTGTTTCAAAACCGCGCAGCGGTTTAGAAACAAATCAAAGCATAAAGAATAAAGCACAAAGAATAAATTAGATAAGAGATTATAGAGTAGAGAGTATAGATTTGGAATCGCCTTCGGCGATACGTTTAGAAATGATTTTTCACATATGAACAAAAAAAGGGATCGAAATCGATCCCTTTTTAGCTTTATCTACACTCTCTACTCTATAATCTCTACTCTAAAAATATTACGCAGCACGATTTTAGAAATGAAATAGAAATTTATTCCCACTCAATAGTCGCCGGCGGCTTACTCGATATATCATACACCACTCTATTCACCCCTTTTACTTTATTGATAATCTCGTTCGAAATACGACCTAAGAATTCATAAGGCAAATGGCACCAGTCAGCCGTCATACCGTCCACACTGGAAACAGCACGTAAGGCAACCACTTGCTCGTACGTACGCTCATCGCCCATGACACCTACCGATTGGATAGGCAACAGGATCGCACCCGCTTGCCAAACTTGGTCGTACAAACCGTCTTCTTTCAAACCATTGATGAAAATAGCATCTACTTTTTGTAAGATATCGACTTTCTCAGGGGTAATATCGCCTAAAATACGAATTCCTAAACCTGGACCTGGGAAAGGATGACGACCTAAAATGTCTTTTGGCACACCTAATGTTTTACCTACTAAACGCACCTCATCTTTAAATAAAGCATCCAATGGCTCCACCACTTTCAACTTCATGAAGTCAGGTAAACCGCCCACGTTGTGGTGGGATTTAATCGTTGCACTTGGTCCTTTTAAAGAAACCGATTCAATTTTATCTGGATAAATTGTTCCTTGGCCTAACCATGAAACACCCTCAATTAAATGTGCCTCCTCATCGAAAACTTCGATAAAGGTCTTACCGATGGCCTTGCGCTTATCTTCTGGGTCTGTTAAACCCTTTAATGCGTCGTAGAAACGTTGTTTGGAGTTAACTCCTTTCACGTTTAGACCTAAGGTATTGTAAGATTCTAATACTTGTTCGAATTCATCTTTGCGCAATAAACCGTTGTCTACGAAGATGCAGTATAGGTTTTTGCCGATGGCACGGTGTAATAAAACGGCCGCGACTGAGCTATCTACACCGCCAGAAAGACCTAGAACGACTTTGTCATTCCCTAATTTGGCCTGAAGTTCTGCAACGGTTCTATCAACGAAGGAATCCGATGTCCACGTCTGAGCGCAGCCACAAATTCCGACAATAAAGTTCTTAATCAATAAACTTCCCTCCGTTGAGTGCGTCACTTCTGGGTGGAATTGTATACCGAAAATTGGCTTAGAAACGTGTGCAAAGGCTGCGACACGAACAGTTTCGGTCGAGCCGATTAATTCATATTCTGCAGGCAATTCCATGATGGTATCACCATGAGACATCCAAACTTGGCCTGTGGCCGATAATCCTTCTAAAAGTGGACTCTGCTTCACACTTGTCATGTGAGCACGGCCGTATTCGCGGTGACCAGATGCCTTAACGGAGCCTCCGCCCTGGTGAGCTAATAATTGAGCACCGTAGCAAATACCTAAAATGGGCAAAGAGCCAAACAAACTTAAATCCACTCGAGGAGAATCTTCGTCGCGTACCGAGCAAGGACTTCCTGAAAGGATTATACCTTTTACGGAATCATCAATAACTGGGATGTGATTAAAAGGATGTATTTCGCAATAGACTTGTGCTTCTCTGATGCGACGCGCAATTAATTGGGTCACCTGAGAACCGAAATCAAGTATAAGGATCTTTTCCGCCATGTTTGTTTTTGCTTAAAAATAAACGGCAAATGTCGGAATTTTTTACCTAATTCTAACGATAGAGGAGGTAATTTTGGCGCATTTTTCGGTATTGAACTAATCCCGGCTCCCAAGAATCGCGAATTTCCTTCTCTGATTTACCGGCAATTATCGCCAGTCGAAGTGAATCTGTTCCTGCTAACTTATCAAAGAAGGAAGGCGAAGTAAAGAACTTCTCCCCTAATCCAGACTTCTGATAAAAATACAATAGGTATTTCAGACTAAAGCCTAAACTCCGAGCCGGCAAGGTAGATAGGTTGTATCCATAACAGGTTTGGCCTTTTAAAGGTGGGTCCATCGCTCCCGGCTTAGGGACGGGTGTAAATGTGTAATCCCCAAGTCCTGCAATATTCGTTCCAGCCACTTGAAACTGCAAATTCGTTCCTCTACCCACACTGACGTTAGTTCCTTCGAACAAACAAAGCGATGGATACAAAGCGATGGATTGATCATTCGGTAAATTGGGCGATGGTGCAATCGCTACGCGAACCGGGGACGCATGCGTATAATTCGCGACAGGAATGACATTCAAGGAGGCTTTGGCACTATTCGCTAACCAACCCTCTCCATTAATCATACGCGCTAATTCTCCCAGCGTGCAACCGTGTACCACCGGAATGGGATTCAAACCCACGAAAGATGCTTGCGCTTTTTCAAGTACGGGACCATCCACATAATGACCATTCGGATTAGGGCGATCTAAAACCAATAAGGGTTTTTGATTCTCTGCACAGGCCTCTAGCACATAATGCAAAGTAGAAGAAAAGGTATAAAAACGAGCACCTACATCTTGGATATCGAAAATTACGACATCTATCCCTTGCAAATCCTCTACGGTAGGCTTTTTGTGTTTTCCATACAAAGAGATAAGGGCTAAACCGGTCTTCTTATCTACTTCATTATCAATGTGAGCCCCTGCATCTGCCGTTCCTCTGAAACCATGCTCCGGCGCAAAAATCTTCTTAACCGATACCCCCAGCGACAATAAAGTATCGGCTAAATGCGTCTTCCCTACCACAGAGGTATGATTTACAACGAGCGCGACATTTTTTCCTTGTAAGGATGGAAGATAGGCTGAGAATTGGGCAGCGCCTGGAATAAGCGCTTTTTGAGAAAATCCTGTAAAAGCCAAAAGGCAGAACATTAAAACAATACTATTTGATTTACGCCCCATTCGTGTTTTCTTTGCGGTTCAGAATTGAAAATCAAATCTAATGAATTTCCCTCTTTTTGTCGCTAGGCGTATTCGGAAAACTCAGGACACCTCCTTCTCCAAGACGGTGACCTACGTGGGTGTCGGAACGGTGGCTGTGGGAACAGCGATTATTCTGGTGTCGTTTGCCATTCTTTTCGGATTTAAATCAACTATTGAAGATAAGCTTACCAACTTTTCCGGTGATGCACGCATCTCGCAAATATCGGGTAATCATTCTCTTTCAGAAATTCCCCTGGTACGTAACCGAGCCTGGGAAGCTCAAACCTTAAAGCGTCCTGAGATTGATCATATTCAAGCCCATGTGCAGAGACCCGGTATTATTGTGGGAAAGGATGGTTTGGCTGGAATCGTGGTGAAAGGTATTGGGAAAGATCTCCCCGTCAAGCAACTTGAAAAGAACATCATCAGTGGATCAGGCTCTATAAATGGACCTCAAGAGGTTATTCTGAGTAAAACTTTAGCAAAACAATTGAAAGTTAAAACCAATAACTCGCTAATTATCTATTTTTTAAGTGCTCCGGAAAGACCGCGGAAAGTGAAGATTAAAGGCATTTACGAGACTGGGCTAGAAGAAATCGATAAAATATTTGTTTTAGCAGACCGGGATTGGGTCCAAAAAATGAACGGCTGGACTTCTGACTCGTTAGGCACCTACGAGATTTTCTTCAAAGAAAATCAAAATCTAGAAGCAAAAACGAATGCCTTAGCGAAAAGCATGCCTCCTGAATGGCGCATACAGCCCGTAACAGAGATCTATCCTGCGCTATTTGACTGGATGTCTATGCTGGATAAAAACATTGTGATTTTCATAAGCCTGCTTTTCGTGGTAGCCTGCTTTAATCTGATTGCCACACTTTGGGTGCTCATCATGGAACGCGTGCCTATGGTGGGTTTATTAAAGTCAATGGGTGCCTCCGCATCACAGATTAGGAGAATCTTCTGGTGGAATGGATTGTTCATATTGGTCAGAGGATTGGTAATCGGTAATGGCATTGCTTTTCTTTTCTGCTACCTACAATCAAGCTATCAACTGTTACCCCTTGATCCTGAAAGTTATTATATGAACAGTGTGCCTATCCAATGGGATGCACCTACTTGGATAATGGTCAATGCACTTACGATTCTTTTAGTCAGCTTCATGATGAGCATTCCTACCCTGTTGATTACCAAAATAGAGCCTAATGAGGCGCTGAACTTCAAAAATTAATGCTTAAAAAGATTTTCATTTTCCTTTGCTTTTTCACCGTTGCAAAAGCACAAGATAGCCTCCGCTATTCCATTGATTTAAATCGTTTGCAGAACGATCGGTTAACGGTAAATGTCAAATTACCCGCTGGAGTGAAGGAGTTTTGTTTCCCGAAAATGGTTCCAGGTACGTATGCCATCTATAATTTTGGGCGATTTGTGAGCAACCTGCAGGCCTTCGATGCCACAGGGAAAGCCTTATCTGTGGTCAGAAAGGATACGAATACGTTCTTTCTACCAAACGCTTCGAAACTCAGCTACGAAGTAGATGATACCTGGGATAGTCCAGAGATCAAAGGAACCTATATTTTCGAGCCGGCTGGGACAAATTTTCAGCAAGACACCTTGTTTGCCTTGAATACGCATGCTTTATTAGGGTACATAAAAGGCAGAGAGCAAGTACCAGTTTCATTGCAATTGAAAACACCAAAGGGCTTAGTTGCCTCCTCCTCCTTGCAGGCGCACAATAATACCTACACTGCCTCCTCTTTCCAACAACTAACTGATGCCCCCATCTTAGTGGCTCCTGCGGATACGGTTCATTTGCGCGTGGCAAATGCTGATATTTTGATTTCTGTCTATTCACCTAACAGAAAAATAAAGGCTTCAGAGGTGGAAGAGCAATTAAAACCTTTATTGAAAGCCCAATTAAACTACCTAGGGGGCACTTTCCCTGTTGAAAATTATGCCTTCCTGATTGTGATGTCCGCTCATCTGAAGAATGGATCTTATGGTGCCTTAGAACATGCGCAGTCCTCTTTCTATTATTTACCTGAAGACTCCATTTCGGTCATGGGGCCTGTCATTCAGGATGTAAGTGCTCATGAATTTTTTCACATTCAAACCCCGCTGAATCTTCATTCCAAAGAGATTGGTTCCTTTGATTTCCAAAATCCACAGATGTCGAAGCATCTGTGGTTGTATGAGGGCTTAACTGAATATGCTGCTCAACATATGCAGCTTCAGGGAGGACTGATCAGTCTACCTGCTTTTCTCGAGCGAATGACGGAGAAACACCGAACCAGCTATTTTAGCTTTGACAATTCGATTCCTTTTACAAAAATGAGCAAAGGAGTTTTGGGAAAATACAAAGAAGAATATGGCAATGTATACCAAAAAGGAGCCCTTATTGGCCTTTGTCTCGATTTATACCTCCGTAATGAAACCAAAGGTCGCTATGGAACCCAGCAGCTCATCCGCGACTTATCAGCTCGATTTGGTCCAGAAAAATCCTTTGATGACGATGATTTATTCCAACTCATAGCAGAGACGACCCAAGTGAAAGGAATTAAAAAATTCTTAGACCAATACATCAGCGGAAACAAAGAGTTACCTCTTAAAGAGCTTTTACCCACTATCGGGTGTGAATTACGCAGTTCAGATGGGAAGAAAGAAAAGGAGGCGATTCTAGAGGCGATGAATCAGGAATTGAAAGAGATAAAAAATCCAAGCCCCTCTCAATTAAATTTGAGAAAAGCTTGGATGTATCATTAAACAGTTTGTGCTTCCACTACTGCAATCGCGACCATATTAACGATCTCGCGAACGGACGCCCCTAATTGCAAAACGTGCACCGGTTTACGTAATCCTAATAAAATAGGACCAATGTATTCGATATCTGCCGCTTCCTTTAACAGGTTATAGGCAATATTGGCTGAGGATAGATTAGGGAAAATAAGCGTATTCGCTGTATCATTTCCTAACGTCGCAAACGGATAATTCTGTTGTCTTAATTCCTTGTCAAAAGCTAAGTGCGCCTGCATCTCTCCTTCAATCACCCAGGTCGGATGTTTTTCTTTCAGGATTTGCGTGGCTGCCCGCATCTTCAAGGCATCTTCCCCGTCAGCAGAACCAAAATTCGAATAAGACAACATGGCGATCTTCGGCTTTAAATTAAAGCGTTCAACTGCCTCCGAAGTCAGTTGTGTTATCTCCACAATATCAGCCACAGACGGCGAGAAGTTAATCGTCGTATCTGAGAAGAAGAGTGGCCCTTGCTTACTTAGTAACAAATACATACCCGCTACCTTGGTTACACCTGGTTTTTTACCAATGATTTGTAAGGCAGGGCGAATCGCATCTGGGTAGTTCTTGGTCAAACCAGAAATGACCCCATCTGCCCTATCTGTCTCTAACATCATCGCAGCGAAGTAATTACTCTTTCTAACCTGCTTCTCCGCCTCCCACTTAGTGAAACCACGACGTTTGCGCTTCTCGTAGAATAGTTCTGCAAACTCAGCTAACAAGCCTGCGTTATCTGGATGCTTAAAATCAAAAATCTCAATATCCCCTAAGTCAATGTGGTGCTCTTCGCAGATCGCATCGATATTTGCCTTACGCCCTAATAAAATCGGTTTTGCGATACCTTCGTCTAACACTTCGCGAACGGCCTTCAATACTTTTAAGTTCTCCGCCTCTGCGAACACTATTCGTTTTGGTTTCGACTTAGCGCGTTTCAAGATGAACTTCATCACCTGATTGTCTAATCCTAATCGTTTCGCTAATTGCGTCTCATAGGCATCCCAGTTCTGGATGGGCTTCGTAGCAACACCTGAATCCATTGCTGCTTTAGCGACTGCCATCGAGATGGTGGTTATCAAACGTGGATCTACCGGTTTAGGAATAATATATTCTGGGCCAAAGCTTAACGATTTCTCATTATAGGCCAAATTCACAATATCAGGCACCGGTTTCTTGGCTAAGCAAGCTAAAGCCTTCGCCGCCGCTAATTTCATCTCGTCATTAATCTCTGAAGCACGTACGTCCAAAGCTCCTCTAAAAATAAAAGGGAAACCTAAGACGTTATTGACTTGATTTGGGAAGTCGGAACGACCCGTCGCCATAATCAAATCCTCTCTAACTGCCTTTGCCTCATCATAGCCAATCTCCGGAATAGGATTCGCCATCGCAAATACAATGGGATTCGCAGCCATCACGGCTATCATCTCTGGCTTCAAGATACCTCCTACGGATAGACCAAGAAAAACATCTGCTCCCTTCATCGCCTCAGCTAACGAAGTATTTCTACCCGCCTTTCCAGCTAATGGAGCTAAATACCGATTCAAATCTGGACGATCCGCAGAAACTAATCCGTCCTTATCGAAAATAGTGAAGTTCTCAATACGAGCGCCAAGCTTCAAATACAGTTTAATGCAAGAAATAGCCGCTGCACCTGCGCCTGAAATCACAAATCTTGTACTATCGATCTTTTTATCAACTATCTCTAAGGCATTTAGTAGCGCTGCAGACGAAATGATCGCCGTACCATGCTGATCATCGTGCATGATCGGAATCTTCAAGCGTGCTTTCAATTTCTCCTCGATCTCAAAGCACTCTGGGGATTTGATATCCTCTAGATTAATCCCACCAAAAGTCGGTTCTAAGCGAGCCACCGTATCCACAAAATCATCTGGATCCGTCACCGCTAATTCAATATCAAAAACATCAATATCAGAGAATACTTTGAAAAGGACTCCTTTCCCCTCCATTACTGGCTTACTCGCCTCTGGACCGATGTTACCTAAACCTAAAACGGCTGTACCGTTCGAGATGACGCCTACTAGATTTCCTTTGGCCGTATAATCATAGACCTTCTCCACATTCTCAGCAATCTCTAAACAAGGCTCAGCCACACCCGGCGAATACGCTAACGATAAATCGCGCTGAGTCGCCGTCGATTTAGTGGGTTTTACCTCAATTTTTCCAGGTTTCCCTCCTGCATGATACTCGAGTGCATCTTCCCTTAAAATGGATGAAATAGACATATAATTTAATTTGTTGATTGTTCTGATTGAAATTCACCCTCATGTTTAGCAAGCCAAACCGTCGCCACCCCATTCCCAATGAAATTCGTAATAGCTCTTGCTTCAGACATAAATCGATCTACACCTAATAAGAGCGCTAAACCTTCCACTGGAATCACTTGTAAAGCACTTAAAGTAGACGCTAAAACCACGAATCCACTTCCGGTCACTCCTGCAGCCCCTTTAGAGGTCACCATCAAAATGCCCACAATGGTTAGCATTTGTTCCCAAGACAAATGTACGCCATAAACTTGGGCTAAAAATAAGGTAGCCATCGATAAATAAATACTCGTCCCATCTAAGTTAAATGAATAACCCGCCGGCACTACTAAACCCACCACAGACTTAGAACAGCCCATTTTCTCCAGCTTGTGCATCAAAGAAGGTAAGGCAGCCTCAGACGAAGAGGTACCTAAAACGATTAATAATTCCTGTTTAATATAGCCTAAAAACGCCCAGATACGCTCGCCACAGCTTCGCATAATAAAACCAAGTACCACAAATACAAAGACAGCCATTGTCACATAAACCGTCAGCATCAATTTAGCTAATGGAAGCAAGGAATGAATACCAAATTTACCTATGGTGAATGCCATCCCGCCTAAAGCTCCTAATGGAGCTAAATACATGACGACTTTTAATCCTTTGAATACCCAATGCGAAGCCTGCTGCATACCAGCAATCATCTTTGCCTTTCCTCGCACGTAGTTCAAAAAGATTCCGAAGAAAATCGAGAACCCTAAGACCTGTACGGTAAAATTCTCTTTCAAAAAGCCCATCCAAGAAAACCCTGCCGCTTTCTGGGTATATTTGGAAATATCTCCACCGGCAATGTCATCTCTAATCACTCCTATTCCTGGTTCAATCAACGTAGAAACGGCTAATCCGATCAACAAGGCAATCGTTGTTACTACTTCAAAATACAGGAGTGCTTTTCCCCCTACACGACCTACCTTTTTCAGGTTGCCCATATTCACAATCCCTAAACTAATCGTTAAGAAGATAATGGGATTGATAAACAGTTTAACCAAACTAATAAAGACTCCACTAAAAACTTCACTAAGCGTAGGTCCAAAACTCAAATCAACACCCAATAAATTATAGGTAAACTTAGAATCAAGTACCTTATACAAGGCCAATTCAGGAGAATAATGACCCACTACGACACCCACTAAAATGGACAACAATACCCAAAATGTAAGGTTCTGTAAAATAGTTGGGCTTTTCATTCGTTTAGTTTAGGTTAATTGACAAATGTAAGAATTATTAAGAAAAATCATTGCTTGTGTTTCTGCCTATATTTCCCGAATTTTGTAGGCTCATTACCATTCGATAAATATTCCAATGTCTGAAAAAATCAAATGCCTAATTATCGGTTCTGGCCCAGCCGGATACACTGCTGCCATTTATGCTTCACGTGCAGGTTTACATCCCGTGATGTACCAAGGTAGTCAACCAGGTGGACAATTAACTACTACAACAGAAGTTGATAATTTCCCGGGTTACCCACAAGGAACAGATGGTCCAGCCATGATGGTAGATTTAGAAAACCAGGCAAAGCGCTTTGGGACGGATGTTCGGTTCGGAATGGCTACGAGAGTAGATTTCACAAGTTCTCCTAAAAAAGTGTGGATCGATGATACCACAGAAATAGAAGCAGATGCGGTGATTATCGCCACAGGTGCAAGTGCAAAATGGTTAGGATTGGAAGGAGAAACCACCTTTAATGGCCTAGGTGTTTCCGCTTGCGCTGTTTGTGACGGATTCTTCTACCGCAATCAAACCGTTGCCGTAGTAGGCGCCGGAGATACGGCAGCAGAAGAAGCCAGTTATTTAGCTAATCTATGTACTAAAGTACATTTAATCGTTCGTAGAAACGAAATGCGTGCCTCGCTTATCATGCAAGAGCGCGTGAAAAATAACCCGAAAATTGAAATTCACTGGAACTCAGAGACCGAAGAAATCTTAGGCGATGCGAACGGTGTTACAGGAATTCGAATTGTCAATAATATAACGAAAGCGAAAGAGGAAATCGCCTTAACTGGTTTCTTTGTCGCTATAGGACACCAACCTAATACGTCCATATTTAAAGGACAATTAGAAATGGATAAACAAGAATATCTAGTTACGGAAAAAGGAAGTTCAAGAACAAATATCGAAGGCGTTTTCGCTTGCGGAGACGTCCAAGATTCCATTTACCGCCAGGCGATTACCGCAGCCGGAACTGGCTGTATAGCGGCATTGGACGCGGAACGTTGGTTAGCCGCGAACAATTTACACTAAACTAGTCTTATGAGGTTTATTACCTATATTTTTGGATGTCTACTGCTTCTTTCGGGCTTCAGCTTGAAGGCCCAAGAGCGGAATTTATTCAAGAAAAAAACAGAAATCGAAGTCAAATCCAATTCCCAACTTTTCCAAGAAAAGAACAAGAAGAAGGATGAACTTGATGAGCTTCCTCCCTTGCAATTCAGAAATGAGACCGAATCCATAGGGGTGACAGCCGGCTCTGAATTACAGGAACGTAAGTTTGAGCCTATTAAAATGGTCAATGCGAGTATCAGTAATTTCGATACTACCTCTATCGATGAAGGCGAGAATCTAATCGTTGAGATTGAAGAGGAAGCGGCTCCAGAAGGAACAGAGGATTTCGTTTCCGTAGCCTCTTATTTTGCGATTTGGGATACGAAAATTATTGATCCGTATGATATTGATGCCAAAGAATTTGACGAACCTGTCGACATCGAATTATATAATAAGGCATCGGGACGTAACTGGGCAGCACCTTTAGAAGTAATCAAGCAAACAAGTCCATTCGGACCGCGCTGGGGCCGTTTACACGCTGGAGTAGATTTAGATTTAGAGACGGGATATCCGGTATATTCCGTTTTTGATGGTATCGTACGTGTCAGTCATTACGACCGATCTGGTTACGGTAATTATGTACTCGTAAGGCATTATAACGGCTTTGAAACACTCTATGCACACTTAGCCTCGCCAGGCGCTGAGCCTGGAACCCTTGTAAAAGCAGGGGACCAAATCGGCGTAGGTGGTAGCACCGGACGCAGTACGGGTTCACACCTGCACTTTGAGACGCGCTATGAGGGTAATCCAATGAACCCGAAGAATGTATATAACTTCAGTCCATTCGAACCGGTTTCTGATCACATTATTATCACTGCGAGATCTTTTGACATTCGCTCTTTATCCTTAAAGAATGAGTATGGCTCCGTAGGTGATAAAGTTCGCTCTAGAACAAGAGCATGGACGAAAGTGCGCCAAGGAGATACGTTAGGTGCCATCGCCAGAAGAACAGGAGTTTCGATTGCTAAATTGAAAAAGTTAAATGGGATGAAAAACTCCTCTATCATTCGAGCTGGTCGTCGTATCCGCATTCATTAATCGCTATGAAACTAGACATTCTCGTAATGGCTGCACATCCAGACGACGCTGAATTAAGTTGCGCTGGAACTATTCTCAAGCACATTGCTGCTGGAAAAAAAGTGGGAATCGTAGATTTCACCCGCGGAGAATTAGGCACACGTGGCACTCCAGAAATTCGCTTACAAGAATCGGCAGACGCCACTAAAATCCTCGGTTTGCATGCACGTGAAAACCTAGGCATCCGCGATGGTTTTTTCAGAAACGACGAAGAAACACAATTGAAATTAATTGAAGTCATTCGCAAATACCAACCAGACATCGTTCTGGCTAATGCCTTAGAAGATCGCCATCCTGATCACGGCAAAGGCGCCCAATTAGCCATAGATGCTTGTTTCTTATCTGGATTACGCCAAATAAAAACCGGAGACCTTCCTGCCTGGAGACCCGCACAAGTCTATCATTACATCCAAGATCGCTATTTAGAACCCGATTTTGTAGTCGATATTTCATCACAATGGGATCAGAAGGAAGCCGCCATCCGCGCTTTCAAAAGTCAATTCTTTGATCCCAATTCTTCTGAACCGGCTTCTTACATTTCTAGCCCAGACTTCTTAAACTTTATCCAAGCACGCGCGATGGAAATGGGCCACAAGATTGGGGTGAAATATGGTGAGGGGTTTCAGAGTCAGAAGACGTTGGAAAAGAAAATATTAGAGTAGAGATTATAGAGTATAGAGTAGAGAGTAGAGATGGATTTAGTCCGGAGGAATTGAGTCCGGAGTCACCATCCACCATTTACCATTCACCATTATCTCTGCTCTTTACTCTCTTATCTCCTATGGCGCTACCCGATAACACTCCCAACCTTCTTTCTCCCGCGCATCATACACCACGCGGTCATGCAAGCGAGAAGGTCTACCCTGCCAAAATTCAAAATAGTCCGGTACTAATCGATAACCGCCCCAATGATCTGGTTTAGGAATCGTTTTGCCTTCGTATTGCTCAGTTAATTCAGCATAGCGTTTTTCTAATTCTTCTCGAGAAACACGGCTACTTTGTTCGGAAACCCAGGCTCCTAATTGCGATTCCCGTGGACGAGAATGAAAATAGGCAGTGGATAATTCGACAGAGAGCTTTTCGACGTGGCCTTCGATGCGAATTTGGCGCTCTAATTCGCCCCAGAAAAAGGTGATGGAGGCTTGAGAAGAAAAGGCTAAATCCTGGCCTTTGCGTGATTCGTAATTCGTGAAGAAACTGAAACCGTGGTCAACTGTTTTTAATAAAACGATGCGACCAGAGGGGCGACCAGAAGTGCTTATTGTGCTCAAAAACATGGCATTAGGCTCATTTAGCTGAGAAGCTTGCGCTTCCTTAAACCAAGTGGCAAATTGTGCAAAAGGATCTGGATGTACGTGTTGTTCGTGCAATTCTCCCTTTTGGTAGTTTAGGCGCAGGTCAGCTAAGTTCATAATTTCGAGGATAAATTTATTATCTTTACAAAGGCACTCCTTTTCCCCAAATATAGCTGAATTACATGAAAAAATTATTCCTTTTTGACGCGATGGCTTTGATTTATCGCGCGCATTTTGCCTTTGCCAAAACACCCCGCATCTCTTCGAAGGGAATCAATACTTCCGCCGTTTTTGGCTTTGCAAATACGATCCTAGAGGTCATTAATAAGGAAAAACCAGATTATTTAGGGGTAGCTTTTGACACACCTAAACCTACTTTTCGACATGTAGAATACACGCCTTACAAGGCTCAGCGCCAGGAACAACCGGAGGATATTACGATTGCGATTCCTTATGTGAAGCGTTTGGTTGAAGCGATGGATATTCCGCTACTTATTTTAGATGGATACGAGGCGGATGACGTGATTGGAACTATTGCGAAGAAGGCCGTACGCGCGAATCCGGATATCGAGGTATTTATGATGACCCCAGATAAGGATTACGGTCAATTAGTGGAGGAGCGCATTAAGATGTACAAGCCGGCCTTTATGGGTAAGGGAGTGGAAGTTTTAGGGCCAAAAGAAGTGTGCCAGCGCTGGAACATCGCGAACGTAGATCAAGTTATCGACATGTTAGGTTTGATGGGTGATGCGGTGGATAATATTCCTGGTATTCCTGGCGTGGGAGAAAAAACGGCCCAAAAACTCATCGAGCAATTTGGCTCTTTAGAAAACCTATTAGATAATACGGATCAGTTAAAAGGCAAATTGCAGGAAAACCTAGTCAATTTCCGCGAGCAGGGCATTTTATCGAAACATTTGGCCCGTATTATGCTCGAGGTACCTATCGAATACGAAGAAGAAAAATTAAAAGCGACTCCGCCTAACCGAGCCTTACTAGAACCGCTTTTAGAAGAATTAGAATTCAGAACCTTGCGCAAGCGTATTTTAGGCGAAGATGAACCGGTAGTCGCTAAAGTAAAAGCTTCGCCTAAGGTGGATGCGAACCAGATGGATATGTTCGGTTCGCCGGCCCCGGTAGCTTCAGCCCCTGAGACGGAAGAGGAAGAAGAGGTCAGCACGACGAGCTACTCGAATTTAAGCAATACCGCGCACCAGTATCATTTAGTGCAAGGTGAGAATGCCATCAAGTCATTGATTAGTTTCTTGGACCGCCAGGATTCCTTCTGTTTTGACACGGAAACGACGAGTTTAGTGGCCATCGAGGCGCAATTAGTGGGCATGTCCTTCTCTTATCGCAAGGGCGAGGCCTTTTATGTGCCATTCCCAGAGGATCAGGCGGCATGTCAGGTGCAGGCAGATTTGTTTAAAACTATTTTTGCCAAAGAATCAACCATCAAAATCGCCCAAAACATCAAATACGACATGAGCGTATTGCGCAATTATGGCATCGAAATCAAAGGCGCCACCTACGACACGATGCTGGCTCACTATTTAATCGAGCCAGAAAAACGCCACGGGATGGATGCTTTGGCCCTAGCCTATTTAAGCTACGAACCGATGTCAATCGAAAACTTGATCGGCAAAAAAGGCGCAAAGCAAGGCAACATGCGGGAAGTGGAGCTGAACTTGATCAAGGAATATGCCGCAGAAGATGCCGACATCACCTTACAATTAAAGCCCTTCTTAGACAAACAATTAACGACAAATCCAAAGGCTGTTCAACTACTGAACGAGGTAGAAATGCCTCTGGCACGTGTTTTATCTGCCATCGAATGCGAAGGGGTGAACTTAGATGTTCCCTTCTTAAAAGAGATGTCGAAAACCTTGGAAGCGGATTCCAAAGCCGTTCAGGAGAAGATTTTTGCCACGGCTGGCCAAGAATTCAACATTGCCTCTCCTAAGCAATTAGGCGAGATTCTATTCGAAAAACTAAAGCTTGATCCGAAAGCAAAGAAGACCAAAACCGGTCAATACATGACGGGCGAAGAAGTGCTTTCTAAACTAGAAGCCGAGCACGAAATCGCCTCTCTGATTTTAGACTTCCGCGAATTACAGAAATTAAAATCGACCTATGTAGATGCCCTTCCGGCACTTATTTCCCCTACTACCGGTCGCATTCATACTTCTTTCATGCAAGCCGTTACCGCTACGGGACGACTTTCATCGAAGGATCCGAACTTACAAAACATCCCTATCCGTACAGTTCGTGGTCGAGAAATCCGCAAGGCCTTCATCCCCCGCGATGAAAACCACTTGATTTTATCTGCGGATTATTCCCAAATCGAACTCCGCATCATGGCCGCCTTCTCGAAAGACGAATCGATGCTAGATGCCTTCAATAACGGTTTGGATGTACACAAAGCGACTGCCGCAAAAGTATTCCACGTCCCTTTAGAAGAGGTTACCTCGGACATGCGACGCAAGGCGAAGACGGTAAACTTTGGGATTATTTACGGTGTTTCTGCCTTCGGTCTAGCTGCTCAATTAGGAATTTCCCGCACAGAAGCGAAGGAAATCATCGATCAATATTTCGTCGAGTTCCCAAAAGTGAAGACGTTTATGGACCAAAGCATCACCGACGCCCGCGACAACGGCTACGTCGAAACGGTTTTAGGTCGCCGTCGCTATTTACGTGATATCTTATCCGCAAATATGAACGAGCGTGGTTTTGCAGAACGCAACGCCATTAACGCTCCTATTCAAGGTTCTGCGGCTGATATGATCAAAGTCGCGATGATTCAAATCCAAGATTTCCTAGAAAAAGAGAACCTGAAATCAAAAATGATCCTAACCGTTCATGATGAACTCGTGTTCGATGCACATAAAGACGAAGTCGACTACCTAAAAATCCAAATCAACAAGATCATGTGCGAAGCTATGGATTTAGGCGTCGCGATGGAAACTGGAATTGGTGTGGGGGAGAATTGGCTGGAAGCGCATTAAAAATCAGCGGAGCTGATTTTGTAGAGTAGAGATAAGAGAGTATAGATAATAGAGTAGAGAGTAGAGATAATAGAGGATAACTATTTTTCCGAGCTGTATTTATCTATACTCTCTACTCTATAATCTATTATTTAATCAATAAACCTCTCCGTAATCCCCCCATACGAATCAATCCTGCGATCTCTAAAGAAAGGCCAGGTTCTGCGGTAGTATTCACTCGAATCGACGTTCACATCGACTAAAGCAATTTCTTCTTGATCGTGGGAGGCTTGGAAAATAACGCGACCGAAGGCGTTAGATACAAAGCTTCCTCCCCAAAATTGTTGGCCATTCTCAGTTCCCACGCGGTTTACTGAAACGACTGGAACGCCGTTTGCAACCGAATGTGAACGCTGGATGGTTTGCCAGGCTTGGTATTGTTCGCGGTTGATTTCACCGTCTTTTTCTTCTAAATCCCAGCCGATGGCTGTCGGATAAACTAACACTTCTGCTCCTTGAAGCGCCGTTAATCGGGCTGCTTCTGGATACCACTGATCCCAACAGATGAGAACGCCTATTTTGGCAAACTTCGTATTAAATACTTGATAACCTAAATCTCCCGGTGTGAAATAGTATTTCTCGTAATAGCCAGGATCGTCTGGAATGTGCATTTTACGGTATTTACCCAGGTATTTCCCGTCTGCATCGATGACCGCGGTAGTGTTGTGGTAAAGACCCGCAGCACGCTTTTCGAAAAGAGATGCGATGATTACAACGTTTAATTCCGCTGCCAAAGCCCCTAATTCGTCCGTCGATGGACCAGGGATTGCTTCTGCCAAAGCAAAGAAATCCTGCTTTTCTTCGTAACAGAAATAGACCGATTTAAACAATTCCTGCAAGCATATCACTTGCGCTCCTTTACTCGCGGCGTCGCGAATGGAGGAAATCGTTTTTTGCCAGTTTTCTGAAACTATTGAGCTGCAGGATAGCTGAATTAAGGCGAAGGAAACGTTTTTCATCAATATCTTGGTTTTTACCATGTAAATCAGCCCAAAATTAAGAAAAAACACATTGCGAGCCTCATTCTTTCATTCTTTTCGGTAAATTGCAAACTTATACGCTTGAAATTAAGATTGATTTAATGGAAAATAAAAAACAAGATACCGCCTCAGCTTTAAAGGATATTATTTCACACGCGAAAGAATATGGTTTCGTATTTCCCTCATCGGAAATATATGATGGTTTGCAAGCGGTATATGATTACGGTCAAAATGGTGTTGAGCTAAAGAATAATTTAAAGACGGTTTGGTACAAGGCGATGACGATGTTGAATGACAACGTGGTCGGTCTTGATGCGGCTATTTTTATGCACCCATTGACTTGGAAAGCCTCTGGTCACGTGGATTCATTTAATGATCCCATGATTGATAATAAGGACTCCAAAAAGCGTTACCGCGCGGATACCTTATTAGAAGAAAGAGGGGCGCAATTAGAGGAAGAAGGAAAAGAGGCGGAAGCGAAGGCTTTGTTACAAAAGATGGCGAAATGCTTAGATGCAGGGGATTTAGAGGGAGTTCGCCAGATTATTATCGATGAAAATATCAAGTGTCCGGTTTCGAACACGGCTAATTGGACTGAGGTACGTCAATTTAATTTGATGTTCTCCACACAAGTAGGCGCAGTATCTGAGGATGCGAGTTTAATTTATTTACGCCCGGAGACTGCTCAGGGGATTTTTGTTAATTTCTTGAATGTCCAAAAGACGGGCCGCATGAAGGTGCCTTTTGGCATTGCACAAATCGGAAAAGCCTTCCGTAATGAGATTGTAGCACGTAATTTCATCTTCCGAATGCGAGAATTCGAACAAATGGAGATGCAATTCTTCGTTCGTCCTGGCACGGAGATGGAATGGTATTCGAAGTGGAAAGAAACACGTATGAAGTTCCATTTGGCTTTAGGTATTCCCGCTACCTCTTTGAAATTCCACGATCACGATAAATTAGCCCACTACGCTAATGCGGCGGTGGATATCGAATACAAGTTCCCTTTTGGCTTTAAGGAAATGGAAGGAATCCACTCAAGAACGGATTTCGACTTGAAAGCACACCAGGATTTATCGAGAAAAAAACAACAGTATTTTGACCCAGAAATAAACGAAAATTACATACCTTATGTGGTTGAAACGTCCGTAGGGGCCGATCGTTTATTCTTAGCGATTCTTTGCAATGCGTATACAGAGGAAACTGTGGGTGAAGGAGATCAAGAAAAACAACGTGTTTTCTTAAACTTCCACCCGGCTTTAGCTCCGGTAAAAGTGGCCGTTCTTCCTTTAGTAAAGAAAGATGGTCTAGCAGAGAAAGCACAAGAGATTGTTAACAATATTAAATTTGCCTTCAATACAACATACGACGATGGTGGCGCCATAGGCAAGCGTTATACCCGTCAAGATTTAATTGGAACACCGTATTGTGTGGTGGTGGATTACCAAACCATGGAAGACAACACCGTGACCGTTCGCGATCGCAACACGATGACCCAAGAGCGCATTTCTATAGCAGACCTAAATGAGAAAATTGGTCATGCTGTATCGATGGAGCGTATTTTTGAAAAACTTTTAAGTTAAAACGCAAACAACGACGATTATGATCACCGAAGAGAGCAATCCAGCAGAAGAATTGGAAACCACTCCCACTCCACAAGAAGAAACACCCACAGAAGCAACAGCATCTGAAGCAACGCCAGTCGAAGAGACTGTAGTTGAAGAGACTGTAGTCGAAGAGACTTCAGTTGAAGAGACTGTAGTCGAAGCAGCTGCTCCAGCCGAAGTGGTTTTTCCAGTAGTGGAAGAAAAGGCCGTGGAATTTCCTGTTCTAGATCTTTCAAAAGCGACGAAAGAAAGCATTTTAGCTTTTTATGAGCAATTGAAAACCATTCTTCAAGCGAGCGCCTCATCTTCGAACTTCAAAAAAGTTGATGAATTAACGAAAGAAGTAAAAACAGCATGGGAAGCTATTAAACAAGGCGAACGCGCTGAGGCTATAGCTGCTTTTAAAGCTGGCAATGAAGATTCAGAAGAAGGATTCTCCTTTAAGGGGGATGAAATCTCGCAAAAAATAGATGCAACCATAGCTTTTATCCGTACGGAAAGAGGGGCATTCTTCTCTAATTTGGAGAAATTAAGAGAGAAAGCATTAGAGGGAAAGACGCGTTTAATTAATGAATTAAGAACTTTAGTGGATTCAGATGATAATTCTGATCCGGCGCACGTGAATGCGAGCTTTAAAGCCTTCAAGAAAATTCAAGAAGAGTGGAAAGGTTTAGGCAGTGTGCAGGGACCGATGAATCAGACGCTTTGGCAGAGTTATCACGCCTTAGTGGATCGTTTTTATAGCAATAGAAGCATTTTCTTTGAACTTCTAGAGTTAGATCGCAAGAAAAATTTACAAGCTAAAGAGTTCATTGCTGCTAAGTTGGAGGTTATGGCTGCTGCAATTAACGAAGGAGGAAATATTCAAAAACTACTGAAAGAGGCCGAAGAGCTTTTCGAAGAATACAAACATATCGGCCCCGCTAACAGAGATAACAATGAGGCGCTGTGGACGCGAGTAAAGAAATCATTAGATGTGCTTTTCGAACAAAAAAGAGCCATCAATGATGCCCAAAAGCAAGTTTTCGAAGAGAATCTAAAAGTTAAACGCGAGATCGGTGATTTAATGAAACACTACGCTAACTTCACCGCTGCCAACATAAGTGAATGGAACCAAGCTTCTAAAGCGGTATTAGCGCTTCAAGAGCAATGGAATAATTTAAAAGGTGGATTGCCTCGTGATGGAGGAAAAGAAGTGAGCCAAAATTTTTGGTCTGACTTAAAAACTTTCTTCAAACACAAAAGCGAATTCTTCTCAAAGATCGATGCAGAGCGCAAAGCAAACTTAGCAGCGAAGCAATTATTGATCGACCAGGTGAACGGAATCGTGGAAACGGGAACCGTCACTCCTGAGGTGACCCAAATGGTCATCGAAACACAAAAAAAATGGAAAGAGGTCGGTCACGTTCCCGAAAAACAAAAGGATTCAATCTATGCTAAATTCAAAGCAGCTTGTGATGCCTATTTTAATTTAACGCGTGAGAAAGGCAAGAATGCAAAGGACGTTGAATTTGAAGCTAATTTAGAGGCGAAAAGAGCGATACTTAACGAAATGGAAGCGATGCTAAAAGACCCTAGTCTATTAGCTACTCTAGGCCAAAAGAAAGCAGCATGGGATGCCATCGGTTTCGTTCCACGTAACAACGTGAAAGCGATTCAAGAAAGTTTCCGCACTACCTGGAATGCGTTAATTGATTTAGCACGTACGCAACCGAAGGAGCAGTTAGCTGCCTGGGGGTTTGAATTAAAATCTTTGTCGTCTGAATCAAATTCTGGTGGCGAGGAGAGAAAATCAGCTTCTCCAGATGCGCGCAAGAAAATTCAAGCACTAGAAAATGATATCGCCGTGTTAACCAATAACTTAGAATTCTTTGCTAAGTCTAAAAACTCGGATAAACTACGTGCAGAGGTCGAAAAGAAAATTGCTCAAGCGGAAAAGGAACTCGAGAAATTGAAAAAAGATTAATTTTTTTCAATCAATCTTTTGCGTTTTAATCCATTTGGCTTACTTTTGTGAACTCAAATGCGCCTCCTTAGCTCAGCTGGTAGAGCAACTGATTTGTAATCAGTAGGTCATTGGTTCGATCCCGATAGGAGGCTCAGAAAGCTCGACAGAAATGTCGGGCTTTTTTGTTTTAAACAAAGAGTAATGATTAATACAAAAAATGCTGCTTCGATGAATTTCTCCAGCCAGCCTGACTTTCATAATTAACAACAAACACTTTAACATCTGCTTGACTTTCATAATCGACAGAAAAGATTTTTTGACACTTAGCTGAAATGCTAAATAATAGAATACAACTCAATAGGGCTATTTTTTTCATAAAATTTAGTATTATTAACTACTGCTCAGAAACAGTCATCCAAAAAATCAGGTATATCAAAACAACTGCTCCGAAGCTAATTCCAAACGTTAAACCGCCTATCCCAAGCGATAAAACAATAAATATAGCGCGTAAGACACCTGATGAAATACCCATTGATCTGGCTATTCCACCTAGTACGCCACCTAACCACTTATCATTTACATTCCTATTCATAATCATTTATTTTTAGTTAAACCTTCTTTCAGTTTCTTATCAATATCGGGGTGTAAAATTACTTTACCGAATATTCCCAACCCTACCATTTTGATCTTTCCCTCCCAGCGAACATTAGTAATCGAGAATAAATAATAGTCATCCACCACTACACTTTCATGGATGAATTTATCAATAATTATACCTCCAAAAGCTGCCCCAAGACTTGCTCCTAAAGCAGCAAATTTGTTGTCGTTCTCTAGTTGCATTTTGTCTATTTCTGTATTCAAATACTCCCTCATTTTATCTTTCAAAATGAGCTTATGTTCTACCGAAGTTGGGTTCGTTGCGAAGGCTCCTAAACACACAAGGACGATAAAAAAGAGGACGAATAATCCTGACGAACTAGAACCTTTTTTAGCGTATGTTTGATTTGTATTTGATACCATGGTGAATCGGATTTTGGTTGATTTAGTGAATTTAAGAACTTCCATTTTAGTATAATCTCTTTGGTAACAGTATTTATTTAAAGGTTACTTTCAAAAAAATAGTCGAAAATCATCATTTTCATTTAAAAGTGCATTATATTGCACAATATTAACTGAAATAGGTAATATTTGTTAATGATTACAATTAAAAGAGCATTATAATGCACCTAAATAACATCATTGAAACCCTAAAAAAGCGTAGAATTAGACTTCAAGTGACCCAAGAAACGCTCGCTTTATTAACAGGAGTCAGCTTAAGGACAATTAAACAATTGGAAGCAGGTAAAGGTAATCCGACCTTAGAAACCATTCAAAAATTAGCCGATGTTTTAGGACTAGAACTGCAATTAGAAATCAAAAATACAAACACAGAAAATGAGGTCGACAACGATTCTTTATAAGACTGAACCGGCGGGAATTTTGAGCCAATTAGCTAACGGAAGTTTTCATTTTCGGTATTTGGAAACGTGGCTTGAAGACAAGAAAAAACCGGCCATAAGTTTGACCATGCCTAAGTCAAAAAGGGAGTTCAAATCCTCTCACCTCTTTCCCGTATTTTTTCATTTATTACCGGAGGGTTTAAATAAACAGGCAGTCTGCAGATTCAAGAAGATTGACCCCGCAGATCATTTTGGTATACTACTTCATACCGCTCAGTATGATACGAGTGGAGCCATTACCATTAATCAGTCCCTGAACTAAATGTATACCCAACTCCTCTTTTGTCCAAGTACGTTAACGGAAGGAAATACAAGCTATAGCCGCTCTGCCGTTCAGCGACTTTTCTCCAATCATAAAGTTGCTCATGTGCTTGCTTATGATTCTCCGTCGAGTTCTGAACTAGTGTCTGGTGCTTTCCTTGAGAATAGAACCAGTATATCAATTGCTGGGGCACAGGAGAAATATTCTTTTGTATTAGAGAAAAACAAATTGCGACTTGCACAAGCAGGGGAAAGCGGGCTATACCTTTTAAAGCCGATCCCTACCTTAGGTAGAAATAAACATCTGATGCCGGCGAATGAACATTTGACAATGCAAATTGCAAAACAGGTGTTTCAGATAGAGACGGCGGAGAATGGTTTGATATTCTTCCAAAATGGAGAAATGGCCTATATAACCAAACGCTTCGACCGTACTGAGGTAGGACAAAAACTGGCAAAGGAGGACTTTGCCGTTTTAGCAGGCAGAACACCACAAACCCATGGCATAAACTACAAATACGAGGGAAATTACCTCGAATTGTTCCAAATCATGCAAAAATACGTGCCTGCATATGCTGTCGAGGCTTCTAAACTATTTAAACTCATCCTTTTTAATTACTTATTCTCGAATGGTGACGCGCATCTTAAGAATTTCTCCCTCTTGGAAACTGAAGATGGCGACTTCGTTTTGAGCCCTGCCTATGATCTGTTAAACACAGAGATGCACCAAGCAGAAATTGATTTCGCACTTCAAGGCGGCCTCTACCCTAAATCACAATACCAAGGCAAAATATTGAATCAATTTCTACAGTTAGGTAAACTGGCTAAAATTCCCGAAAAGATGCTGGAACGCATTCTGTCCCAAATGCTAGCAAATTCAACAGAGACCGAGCGATTGATTCGAAGCTCTTTCTTAGATGAAAACGCTCAAAAAAACTACTACCAAGCCTATCAAGGAAGATTAAAGCGATTGAAATACACGTAGAAGGATTACCACATCCGCTCCACTTGCCGCGCTATCTCCGGTAAATCTTGATTCTTCATACAATTAAAATGCCCTTTGGGACACGTATTCGTACCAAAATTCGAACAAGGCTGACAACTTAAATCTGGGACAATGGATTGGAAAACGTGTGCCGACGAATTATCTGGCATAAATGGTTCCACTTGTAAAGCGGGAGAAGTAGCTCCCCAGATGGCAATGATATTTTTATCAAAGGCACAGGCGATATACATCATCCCGGTGTCATGTGAAATCACTAAACGAGCTTTCGAAACAAGTAAAGCAGACTCCTGCAAGGAGTAGGCCCCACACGTATTCACAATGCGTGAAGGATCTATAGCTGACAGAGCTTCACCATCTTCGACTTCCTCCTTCCCTCCCACTAAAACGATGGGGTGGGGAATTTGGGAACACAATGCCTTCAAGGATTCCAAAGGCAATTTCTTTGTAAAATAAGAAGCGCCTATCACTAAAGCTACATAGCCGTCAGGAAAAAAAACAGGCTGACTAACCCCAGAAGGAACAAAATAATCTAATCCTTTACCATCATACACGACACCTAATGGTGCCAAAGTATCCACACTTCGCATTGAAATGTGTCGATCAGGCATCCGATTCACTCCAAATTTGGTCAATAAAAACTTCTCAACACTCAGTTTATTATAAGATAAATAAGGAACACCCAGCACCTTTCGAATCCGCAAACTGCGCAGATTCTTGTGCAGATCGATGATGTAATCGAAAGAATAAGCCTTTAATTCCTGAATAGTAGCGGATAAGTCTTTGTCAAAATAATGGAATTGATCCACATATGGATTCTCCTCCGTAACGGCCTTCATCGACTTCTTGGTTAAGAAATGAATCTGAACACCGGGAATCTGCTGCTTCGCACATCGAAGGGCGGGTGAAGCTAAAACAATGTCGCCGATGGCCGAGAAACGGATAAATAGTAGCCGCATAGGTTAATTTTGATTTTAAAGTTAATTCATCCCGAGAGAATTTCTATTGTAAATGATTTATTTTAAATTTCGGGATGCAACGTAGAAACTTCATCAAAGGAGGACTTTTAGCCTCTACCCTTTCGTTAAATTCTTCCTCAGTTAAACTAGCACCCATTGAGTTCACCCCAATTAGTGTGGAAGAACGTAAAATACGCGTGGCAAAAGCGCAAAGATTGATGGCCGAAAAGCAAATTCAGGCGATCATTTTAGACGCAGGAATCAACATGAATTATTACACGGGCATCAGCTGGTATCCGTCAGAAAGATCGATGTTAGCCGTTATTCCAGCAAAAGGTGAAATAAATTTTATCTGTCCGGCTTTTGAAGAAGATCGGTTTTTGGAAATGGCACCTGCAGGGACGAAAGTTTCCATTTGGGAAGAGGATGAAAATCCATTTGCTTTAACCGCACGTGTTTTAAAAGAAATAGGGATTGAGAAGGGCCAAATAGGCATCGACGAATTCTGTCGTTTCTTCATCTTCGATGGGTTACGCAAAACTTCTAATTTTCAATTTATTAGCGCAGATTCCATCACCATTCCGTGCAGAATCATCAAATCCCCAGCCGAAATCGCCTTAATGCAAAAGGCAAACGACGTAACAGTTAAAGCCATTCAGGCTGGAATTGCCGCGCTTACACTGGGATGTACACCACGTCAAATCTCCCAAAAAATAGCTCAGGCACACACAGAACAAGGTGCGTCGCCTGGTTTTGCGTCGGTGACTTTCGGGGTGGCAACCTCTTTTCCACACGGAAGTACACGTAAACAAATCCTTAAAAACGGCGATATAGTGATGCTAGATTGCGGATGTAGCGTGGGAGGATATGAATCTGATATTACGAGAACGATTGTTTTTGGGGAGCCTAGCCAGAAACAAAAACAGATTTGGGAGCTTGAGAAGAAGGCTCAACAGGCAGGTTTCGAGGCGGCTAAACTAGGTGCTCCAGCAGAAAACGTTGACCATGCAGCGCGGAAAGTGTTAGTGGATGCAGGTTTTGGACCAAATTATAAATTACCAGGTTTACCACATCGTACTGGTCACGGTATCGGAATGAGTGGACACGAGTGGGGCAATATGGTGCGTGGAAACAAAGCTCCCCTGGAAATAGGGATGTGTTTTAGCATTGAACCCACGATTGCGATTCCTGGGGAATTCGGAGTACGTTTAGAGGATTGTGTTTATATGACAGCAGATGGTCCTAAATGGTTCTCAAAACCCAGCCCATCCATTTCAGAGCCTTTTTAATTCCAAAACCTGATTCACGCAAGACGGAATATCGCGGTCATAATGACTAACATAGAGTAAGGTCATTTCTGATTGAGCAGCTAAATAATCCAGCACGGTCTTTAGTCGATCTGTCTGCACTCCATCCAATCCTTGGCAGGGCTCGTCTAGAATCAATAATTCTGGATTCTTCACGAGCGCTCTAGTAATCAACACCATACGCTGCTCCCCGCCTGATATCTGAGTAAACGATCTTTCCGTTAAATGAGCAACACCCATGACCTGCATCCAATGATTCACCTGTACGATTTGTTCTTCATTAACCCGCTTAAATAAGCCTTGCGCATCAAATAAGCCGGAAGCTACAACCGAAAAGCAGGACCCTCCCTCTTTAAAATAAAGATGTAATTCAGGGCTCACATAGCCTATCATTCGTTTAATATCCCAAATACTCTCGCCAGACCCCCGTTTTCGATCAAATAGGGTCAAATTTTGCGAGTAAGCTTGTGGATTATCCGCGGTGATCAAACTAATTAAAGTCGACTTTCCGGCCCCATTAGGACCCTTAATCGCCCACCGTTCTCCCCGTTTAACTTCCCAAGTAAAATCTTGTAAAATCGTTTTAGTCCCATAGGTAATCTGCACCTTTTCCATTTTGACAGCCACCTGGAAAGGGTTTAATGGACGAAGCAAAGGAATTGGCTTCTCATTTTCTTGGAGCGGATAGGGTAATTCAATGATTTGGTTAATAAAATCCGGCACATCACCTGGCGAGGAAACTAAAATAAAATAAATCCCTCTAGCTTGTAAAGAAAGTAAGCCTTTTGTGAGTACTTCACGGCCATTTACATCTAAACCCACATAAGGGTTGTCTAAAATCAACCAATCCGGCTGATAGGCAAGTGATTTAACAATTTGCAAACGCTTATTCTCACCATTTGAAAGCTGAATCAAGGGTCTTTTTAACAAGCCTTCTAATTCGAAAAGTGCAACCCAATCACCTAACTCTAAACCTACTAACTCCTCCTCCACTGTATAGGCATCCTCGCAATCAGAAGAATTAAAACGCTGCTGAAGGTAAAAATCCGAAAGATTACTGCGGTTCTTAAAATGATGTTGTTGCTCTACGAGCATCACATGAGCTCTTTTATCTGGATTCCGTGATTGAAACCAAACATCCCCAGTCCTAAACAATCGACCCGCTAAGGCTTTCGCTAAAGATGTCTTGCCTGAACCCATGGGTCCCACAATCGCTGTTAATTGACCATGCAAAATGGTAAAGGAAACATTCGAGACAACAGGTTTTGCCCCTAAGGAAACGGAAACAGAAGCAACTTTAGCAAGATAGTTTTCCAAGAATATTTTCTTATTTTTATCAAAAATAAACCTATTACATGAAAAATAACAACCAACCATCGCGTCGCCAGTTTTTAGCGGCGGGCTCATTAGCCTCTTTAGGCCTTTTATGGGCATCTAATTCTTCCTTTAGCTTTGCTAAACCAAACTCGGTTTTTGGTGGCGTTCAAGTAGGAACGATTACCTATTCCTTCCGCGGAATGCCAGGAGATATCAAGCAAATCATTCAGTATTGTGTAGATTCCGGTGTTTCTGCCATTGAATTAATGGGAGATGCGGTAGAAGATTACGCTGGCCGTCCGGTAAATCCAGTTCCAATGCGTTGGACTCCAGGTCAGCCACGTCCTACTCTAACGGATGAGCAGAAAGCTGCAATGGCAAAATACCAAAAAGATGTATCTGCTTGGAGAGAAACCGTTTCGATGGATAAATTCAAGGAAGTTCGCAAGATGTTAGATGACGCTGGCATTTCCGTTTATGCTTACAAACCGAATGCTTTTAGTGAGAGAAACTCAGACGCAGAGGTGGAATCAGCATTACGGGCAGCGAAGGTTTTAGGTGCAAAGTCGGTGACGATGGAATTGCCTACCTCTTCCGCTCAAACGCAACGTTTAGGTGCTCTTGGAGAAAAACACAAGATTTATTTTGGCTACCACACCCACACTCAGGTGAAGGATACGGTGTATGATGAGGCTTTGGCCCAAAACCCATACAATTCAATCAACCTAGATTGTGGTCACTACATTGCAGTAGGAGCTCCTCATACAACCGCATCATTACTTGCGTTCATCGAAGCGAAACACGATCGCATCACTAGTATGCACATCAAAGACCGCACCTCGAAAGAACATGGCGCTGGCAACTTAGCCTGGGGAATGGGCGACACTCCTTTAAAAGAGGTGTTAAGCTTATTGAAAAAGAAGAAATACAAATTCCCTGCAACGATCGAATTAGAATACGAAGTTCCTGCAGGTTCTACAGCGGTAGAAGAAGTGAAGAAATGTGTGGCTTATGCTAAGAATATTTTAGCCTAAATTTTACACTTATTAAAAGGGCCGCTCATTTTCGTGAGCGGCCCTTTTTTTTATTTATACGCATCAATCGTCTCGATACTTCCATCCGGACGGTATTTCAACTCCGCCACTTTGATGTTTCTTAAGTGAGTTCTACCTGAAATCTCCACATCGTGGTAATATAGATACCACTTCCCATTTTGCTCCACAATAGAATGGTGATTCGTCCATCCTTTTACTGGCTTAAGAATTACACCTTGATAAGTAAATGGTCCATAAGGACTCGATCCTGTGGCATAAGCAATGTTATGCGTATCTCCCGTCGAATAGGAGAAATAGTATTTCCCTTGGTATTGATGCACAAAAGCAGCTTCAAAGAAACGGCGATCATGATCTTCCGATAACAAAATCTTCCCATTCGCGTCTAAGATTTGTACATTTCTAGGAGCTTCAGCCATCTCTTTCATGTTCGCATCCAAGCGAGCCACTTTAGCCATCAATGCAAGTTGATCATTCGCAGGTTGAGATTCATCCGTCGCTATATAGTTTCCAGACT
Source organism: Aquirufa sp. (assembly GCF_044239315.1). Taxonomy (GTDB): domain Bacteria; phylum Bacteroidota; class Bacteroidia; order Cytophagales; family Spirosomataceae; genus Aquirufa. Next base: position 71,853 of record NZ_JBIIBQ010000005.1, read on the forward strand.
TCCAGCGCTGCAATTGTCCTCCCCAAATTCCACCGAAATACATATAAAAGGTTCCATCCTTATCTTTAAAAACACAAGGATCGATACTGAAAGAGCCCTTCATATAGTCCTTTTCTGCTTTAAAAGGCCCTTCTGGTTTTGGCGATGAGGCTACACCAATTCGGAAAATACCCTCCTTGTCTTTTGCTGGGAAATATAAGTAATAAGTCCCTTTCGATTCAGCTGCATCTGGCGCCCAAAGCATCTTCGAAGCCCAAGCCACATCCTCTAATTTTAATGCCACACCATGATCAACCACAGGGTTAGCAGGCGTCTTTTGAGATAAAACATGGTAATCACGCATCGCAAAATGACTTCCTAAATCATCTTCCTTTACCCCTGCATCAATATCATGGGAGGGATAAATATAAATTTGACCCTGAAAAACGTGGGCAGATGGATCCGCTGTGAACATGTGTGAGACCAAAGGTTTTGACTGTCCCAACGCTGTTAAACTTAGGAGACTGAATGCGAGTATTTTTTTCATCATAATTCGTTTATGTTTAAAGGTCTGAATTGTTTATTTTTACTTCCATGAAACCGATCGAAACTGCCTTATTATCTTATGGAATGTCAGGACGTGTTTTTCACGCCCCTTTCATTCAATTACATCCTGGGTTCAATTTAGTAGGATCCTGGGAACGCTCCAAGAAAAACATCGAGAATGCCTATCCTGGTGTGCAGTCGTATGATTCGATGGAAGCCGTTTTAGCCGATCCATCGATCGAATTAGTCATCGTAAACACGCCTATTTATTCTCATTTCGAGTATGCTTCTGCTGCTTTAAAAGCGGGTAAGCACATCGTCGTAGAAAAAGCCTTTACTTGTAATGCCTCAGAGGCTGAGCAGCTGGTGGATTTAGCAAAAGAGGTGGGTAAACTGATTTTTGTTTACCAAAACCGCCGCTGGGATTCCGATTTCTTAACATTGAAAAAGGTGCTTTCTGATGGCGTTCTTGGCGATATCGTCGAAGCAGAGTTTCACTTTGACCGATATAATCCACTCATGTCCCCTAAACGACACAAGGAAGACGCTGGTCACGGCGCAGGAATCGTGACTGATTTAGGCCCACATTTAATAGATCAAGCATTGCATTTATTTGGTAATCCGACGCACGTGTTTGCGGATTTACGCAAAACGCGTCCAGGTACAGAAGTAATCGACTTGTTCGAAATCTTATTATACTACCCAGCCTTGCGCGTTCGTTTAAAAAGTGGCTATTATTTCAAAGAACCTATTCCTGCTTTCCAATTACATGGAACGAAGGGAAGCTTCATCAAAACCCGTTCGGATCGCCAAGAGGTCGATTTAGACAAAGGCCATGTGCCCATGGGCGAAAACTGGGGAGTAGATGCAGTTAGCGAATATGGCCTGTTGCATGTAGATGGTGGCAGCCCAGAACGCATTCCTTCTGAAAAAGGAAATTATATGGCATTCTATGAAAATGTTTTTCAATCTTTGCGCTCCGGTGTGGCACCCGCCGTGCCAGGAGAAGATGGAACCGCGAGTATGCGCGTAATCGATGCCGCCTACGAAAGCCTAGAAAAACAAGCCGTTATCAACTATTAAAATGGAATTATTCAAGCAATTTGAGCCAGAATTAAGCAAAAAAATTCAGCAAGCAGGTGTCGTACGTAAATTCAAAACGGACGAATATTTGATGAAAACAGGACAATCTATTCGCTCTGCTGTATTAGTCACGAAGGGAATTGTTAAGGTTTTCAGAGAAGACGATGAGGGCAACGAGGTATTCATGTACAACTTACATCCAGGTGAAGCTTGTGCTATTTCCATGACTTGTGCGGCAAGACAATTGTCGTCTCAGATTATGGCCAAAGCCTTAGTAGACACCGAAGTCATTGCCATTCCTATCGAATTGATGGACGAGTGGGCTGCTAAATACAAGTCTTGGTACCAGTTTGTGCTGGAAACCTACCGTTCTCGATTTGAAGAATTACTAGATACCTTAGATCAAATCGCATTTAGAAATCTAGATGAGCGCTTGCTTTGGTACTTAAAACAACACCAAAAAAGCCTTAAAACAAATATCCTAAAGGCCTCCTTCACAGATATCGCTCAAGAACTGAACTCATCAAGAGAGGTCATTTCGCGATTGATGAAGAAATTAGCAGAGAAAGGCTACATCAATATTAACAAAAACCAGATTGAAATTGTGGATTTAGGTATGTGATAAATATCACGAAATAAGCGATATTTATTCCAGAATTTTGCGTCAACAAAAATGGTCAAAATCACATGGAAATTGTCGGTTATTTAGCTTCACTACTTATTGGCGTATCATTAGGGCTCATAGGAGGAGGAGGATCAATCTTGACGGTTCCCGTTTTAGTTTATTTATTTCATGTTAATCCCGTTTTGGCATCCGCTTATTCCTTGTTTATTGTAGGAGCGAGTTCACTGGTCGGAGCTATTCCAAAGTACAATCAGGGCTTGATTAATGTAAAAACAGCCATCATATTCGGTATTCCATCTATCGCAGCAGTATATGCAACACGCAAATTCATCATACAAAATATTCCTTCTGATGTTTTCATTTGGGGGGATTTTGTGATTACAAAATCATTTTTGATGATGGTATTGTTTGCCATTTTAATGGTAGCCGCCTCTATCTCCATGATTAGTGGGAAATGCGAACAATGTGAGAAGGAAAAATCGGAAGACTATGTCGTAGAGCAACAAGTGTTTAATTACCCGCTGATTCTCATCGAAGGTACTGTAGTGGGAATTCTAACTGGCCTTGTAGGAGCTGGTGGAGGTTTCTTGATCATCCCTGCACTGGTTATGTTATCAAAACTATCGATGAAGCAAGCGATCGGTACTTCCCTTTTAATCATAGCCGCAAAATCATTAATTGGATTCACAGGTGATCTAGGAGTGCAAATCATTGATTGGAACTTATTACTAACCGTGACCAGTTTAGCCATTGCCGGAATATTTGTAGGTGATATTTTGAGTAAAAAAATAGACGGAGATAAACTTAAAGTAGGATTTGGCTGGTTCGTCTTGGTCATGGGTATTTATATTCTCATTCAACAAATTGCCTTCCCCTTCAGATAAAATATGAAAGTAGAACAAATTTATACAGGCTGTTTAGCACAAGGTGCCTATTACATCGAAAGCAATGGAGAAGCGGCGATTATTGATCCTCTTCGCGAGGTTCAGCCTTATATCGAGAAAGCAGAACGTAATGGCGCTAAAATCAAATTCGTATTCGAAACACACTTCCATGCGGACTTCGTTTCTGGTCACATTGATTTATCTGCCAAAACAGGTGCCCCAATTGTCTATGGACCTAATGCAGCTTGCGAATTTGAATGCATTTCAGCAACTGATGGCCAAGAATTCCAATTAGGAAACGCGACCATTCGCGTTATCCATACACCAGGGCATACCATGGAGTCTACTTGTTTCTTATTAATCGATGAGAAGGGAAAAGAAACCAGCCTGTTCTCAGGCGATACGCTTTTCATCGGTGATGTAGGTCGTCCTGATTTGGCCCAAAAAGTAAAAGCAGATTTAACAGAAGATATTTTGGCAGGGCTCCTTTTCGATTCTTTACGTAACAAGATTATGCCTTTAGCTGACGATATTATCGTATATCCAGCACATGGTGCAGGATCTGCTTGTGGTAAAAATATGAGTAAGGAAACGACTGATACCTTAGGCAATCAGAAGAAAACGAACTACGCGTTAAATCCAGCTCTAACAAGAGAAGCATTTAAGAAAGAGGTATTAACAGGCTTAGTGGCTCCCCCTGCTTATTTTCCATTAAACGTATTGATGAATATCCAAGGATATGATTCGATCGATAAGGTTATGGAGCGTGGACAGCATGCCTTATCTCCAGAAGCATTTGAAGTAGCCGCAAACGAGACAGGTGCTTTAGTATTAGATACCCGTGATCCACAAACTTTCGCTGCTGGTTTTATCCCGAATTCAATCAACATCGGAATTGATGGTTCTTTCGCTCCTTGGGTGGGTGCTATGATTCCAGATATCAAGCAAGAAATCTTATTAGTAACGGACGAAGGACGCGAACAAGAGGTAATCACGCGTTTAGCACGCGTAGGTTATGATTTTACCATCGGTTACTTAAAAGGGGGAATTGCTGCTTGGAAAGCGGCAAATAAGGAAGTGGATACAATTATATCGATCAGCCCTGCAGAAATGTTTGCTCGTTTCAAAGCAGGTGAAGGTGAAATCATTGACGTACGTAAAAATTCAGAGTATTTAAGCGAGCATATCGTAGAGGCTGAAAATGCGCCTTTGGACTTCATCAACGAAAGCATGTTAAAAATCAACAAGGATAAAACGTACTTCGTACACTGTGCAGGTGGCTACCGCTCGATGATTTTCAACTCAACGCTTCGCGCACGCGGATATGATAATTTAATCGATGTGAACAGCGGATTTAAAGGAATCAAAGAGTCGGGGGAATTCAAGCTTACTGAGTATATTTGCCCCACAACGCTTTTATAAAGCATAAAGAATAAAGCACAAAGAATAAAGTAGATTAGAGAGTAGAGAGTAGAGATAATGGTGAATGGTGAATGGTAAATGGTGAATGGTAAAGATTTATTCTCTACTCTATACTCTCTTATCTCTAATCTATTTTTACTGACTACTGAATACCGACTACTGGATACTGAACACTGAATAACCTCTTATGATAGAAACAATTTCTTCCCCCTGGCCTTGGTATGTTGCTGGTGCATTAATTGGACTAATTGTCCCAGCCTTATTAATTTTAGGCAATAAACACTTTGGTATTTCGTCTAATCTGCGACATATCTGTGCAGCCTGTATTCCTAGTAGCATCCCATTTTTCAAATACGATTGGAAAAAAGAATCGTGGAATCTGTTCTTTATTGGTGGAATCTTCATTGGAGGCTTCATCGCAGCACAATTCTTAGGTTCTGACGCACCTATTATTATTCATCCGGATTTAGCGAACGAATTAGCAGGCTACGGGATTACTGACCTTTCTGGAATGGTACCTGTACAACTCTTTGAAATACATGATTTGTTTACCGTTCGTGGCTTTGTCATGATGGTGGGTGGAGGATTCCTAGTTGGATTTGGCACTCGTTATGCAGGCGGATGTACTTCTGGGCATGCTATTATGGGTCTAAGTAATCTCCAATGGCCTTCGTTGGTGGCCACTATCTGTTTTATGGTGGGCGGGTTCGTGATGGCTAATTTTGTTTTACCTTACATTTTATCCCTATAATCTGATGAATACGCAACAAAAAGAAACTGATTTTGAAGTACGTTCATTAGACACGATGTGTTTGAACGAATCAAATTTGAACCATCCTTGGTGGTATAATTTTAAATATTTAGCCGTCGGAATTGTCTTCGGTGTGGTATTTGTAAAGGCAGAAATCATCTCCTGGTTCCGCATTCAAGAAATGTTCCGTCTCCAAAGCTTCCACATGTATGGCGTCATTGGTACGGCAGTTGTCGTAGGAGCTATTTCCGTTTTCTTGATTAAAAAATTCAAGATAAAAACTATTCATGGGGAAGAGATAACATTCTCTGACAAGACTTTTAATAAAGGCCAAATCTATGGAGGCCTACTTTTCGGTTTTGGATGGGCCATTACAGGGGCTTGTCCTGGTCCACTTTTTGCTCAATTAGGGACTGGAGTATGGGCTATTTCTATCGTTATTCTGAGTGCACTAGCAGGTACGTGGGTTTATGGCAAGTTTAGAGATCAATTGCCCCATTAAAATTGTAAATGGTAAATGGTGAATGAGGATATCAATTTATTGGTATCCTTTTTTTATGACTTTGTATTTTTAAAAATTTCTTAACTTGCTTATCTACAACTATAAAACTATGGCACAATTTCTACCCTTAATCCTATTATTTATTGGCGGTTCAATACTGACTATTGGCGATATTGTAATGAAAAATTGGATTATCAGTAACAATATAAAAACCTTCATAGTAGGCTTAGCTATCTATCTAGTAGGAATGGTATTTTTATCCTATAGTTTCAAGTACAAAAATATAGCCACAGCATCAACCATATTCGTGATATTCAATATCGTTACTTTATCTCTTGTTAGTTGGTTTTATTTTAAAGAAACTTTATCACCTATGCAATTAGCTGGTATAGCATTAGGAATTGGCTCTATAATTTGCTTGGAGCTAGCCTAAATTAAAAACCCTTTTCTACCCATTCCTTAATCGGCTTATAGGGGCCATACTTGTGCTGCTCTTCAGAGAATGGATCTGTATACGGTCCGAATGGGTGATCAAAAGGTTTCTTTGCTATTTTAGGCCAATCTTTTGATAAATCTTTTGATGGCCTTGGCATCGAGTTAACATAAGCCGCTATATCCCAAGCTTCTTCATCACTCAATTGAGGCTTTTCATAGGTCGCTCCTAAGGGCATATTGTATTTTACATATCCTGCAAAGTTCGACATCCGGTAAAGACCTGCTCCGTGGTTATAACTGTGTGCTCCCCAAAGTGGTGGATACGTATAAGACTTTCCCCCTTCTGCTAATACACCACCCCCATCTACTTGATGGCAAGACTGGCATTTTGCAACATAAATCTCTTCTCCTTTCGCTGGATCAATAGCTCTTTTTAATTCTTTCAACTTAAAAATACCTGAACCTTTGGGAGATTTTCCCTTAGCTACATCCGTTCCTAACCATTTGATATAGGCCAAAATCGCACGCATTTCCCTACTGGTAGAGTCCAAAGCCTTGCCATTTAAGCTCCTTTCGAAACAGTCATTTACGCGCTTAATTTGATTTTCTCTTGTGCCTGAACGGGCCCTAAATTTCGGATAAGTGGATTGAACTGCGAAATAGTTATTTCCCCAAGGTTGGGTACCAGCATTTAAATGGCAGTTTTGGCAATTCATTCCGTTAGAAATCGACTTCACGGAACCTTTGGGACCTAAATAATCCGAGGTATGTGCGATCAATTCACGACCATAAACAACCAATTCCTTTTCTTCAGGCGCTAAATACATCATGCGCCAGTCAGATGGTGCCGTCCAAACATGAGTGAAATTAGGGTCTACGATTGCATTATTATAAGCGGTATCTGTATAATTTACTTTCTTAATTGGATAGCGATTAATTACAAAAAAAGCTATAAAAAAAAGTACTACTCCTACTAAAAAACCAATAAGTACTTTCATGGGAAACGTAAGAGAATTTTGAAAATTAATTAATTTAATTTTTTACAAATTAAGACAAAATATGTCTCATTAAAGTGACAAATATCACACAATTAGTTGTCTATAATTTATCAGGCAAATTTTAAACAATGAGGTATCATAAATCATCAAACTCGATCCCCTTTAAAATGGCAGATATTTTGTAAATTAGTTTTTCATTCCTCCTCAAAATGCACATTTTAATAGTACATGATCAGCAAATTCCAGTATCTGGTTACGGAGGAACCGAACGGGTGATTTGGGGGCTGGCAAAATCATTAAACAGTCTTGGTCACCAGGTCACTTTCTTAGTGCCTGCAGGATCTAGTTGTCCATTTGCTTCCGTACTTAATTGGAATCCTCAACTCCCATTAAACGATCAAATCCCGGAATATATTGATGTGGTGCATTTAAATCAATTACCTCAAGAAAGCCTTTCAAAACCCTATGTGGTAACGATTCATGGTAATCTTAATTCAGATACCCTTCTCGATAAAAACGCCATTTTTGTATCACAAAATCATGCGCTTCGCTATGGATCTAACTCATTTGTTCACAATGGATTAGATTGGTCAGATTATGGAAAACCTAATCTTAAACTGTCAAGAAATCATTTCCATTTTTTAGGAAAAGCTGCTTGGCGTGTGAAAAATGTCCAAGGAGCGATCGATACGGTATTAATGTCACCCAGTGAAACGCTAGCTGTTTTAGGTGGTACCAGATTAAACTTGAAAATGGGATTTCGGATGACTTGGAGCCCACGGATCACGTTTTATGGAACGGTGGGAGGCCAACAAAAATTAGATTTACTATCTCAATCTAAAGGTTTAATTTTTCCTGTTCGATGGCATGAGCCTTTTGGACTAGCTATTACCGAAAGCTTGTATTTCGGTTGCCCAATCTTCGCGACACCCTATGGATCCTTACCCGAATTAGTGACTTCTGAAGTCGGTTATTTAAGCAATAATCACCAGGAGCTTTCGCAGGCGATTCTATCGGCAGATGATTTTAACAGAAATGATTGCCATGCCTATGCACGAGATGTTTTTGATGCACTTACGATGGCTAAAAAATATATAAAAGCCTATGAAAACGTATTGAATGGGCAATTTTTAAATGAAGAAATTCCCCGAATAATGGATGGGAATATTCCTAAGTTTTTGCCTTGGAGCTAAAAAAGCCTGTGACATTTATCACAGGCTTTTTTAGTAGACAGGTTTAACTTGCACTAGTATTTTAAATAAGCCCAGCCGGCCTCTTGTTTGAGAACGACTTCAGCAACTCCTGAAGGAACGGTTCCCACTTGAGGTAAAATTGTAGCCCGATCAATTTTTCGTTCACGAATCGTATTTTCACAGGCTTTAAAGAGTACGCCCATAGCAGCTAATTCAGCTATTTTAGCTTTCTGAGTAGTTTTACCATCAACTAAAATACTAATTCCTGAACCATGAGCGACTAATTCAATTTGAGTGGAGGAGCCTAAAGCAGTTTGAAGATTGGAGATGTTTTTTAATGCACCCTGCCAAACTAAAGTGTCCGAAGTATTCAGTTGAACTACAACTTTATGCGTCTGATTTTGAGCAAAAGCAAATAGGGAGATAAAAGCGAATACAAGCGTCAATGTTAGTGTCTTTTTCATAGGAATATTTTTATCGAAGTTAACATTTTCAATTTGAAATTTATTGGTTCTTCCATTTGATAGGAGACATTTGTCACGAATTACCCTACATAAACAGGCTAAATTTGTCGATAAACTATAAATCAAATGTTAACATTACTGAAGAATTTATTGGGCATTGGCCCTAAAGTGGATCTGAACGAATTAATGGCTTCAGGTGCTGTGGTGGTGGACGTTCGCACACCAGCGGAGTACAAAGATGGACACGTGAAAGGATCCATCAACTTACCTTTACAAACTTTAAATGCTAATTTGAACAAATTAAAGAAAGATCAAGTTATCATCACGTGCTGCCGTTCGGGAAGCCGTAGTGGAATGGCTAAACGAATGTTAAAAGCAAATGGATTCGAGCAGGTGCACAATGGTGGGGCTTGGACATCACTTAAAGCATAAAGCACAAAGAATAAAGAATAATTAGAGTATGGATAAGAGAGTATAGAGAGGAGATGGTGAATGGTGAATGGTGAATGGTGAATGATATTTTTACTCTTTACTCTCTTATCTCTACTCTACAATTTCCCTTCGGACTCCCTCCCCCCGGACTAGAGACTAGCGACTAGCGACTGATTACCGACTACTAGATACTGATATTTATGAGCAAATTCGCCGAATTATTAAAATCGCCAGAACCTGTTTTAGTTGATTTTTCAGCTGAATGGTGTGGCCCATGCAAGCAGTTAAAGCCTATTTTAGAGCAATTAAAGTCTAAAATAGGGAACTCTGCAAAGATCATTAAGATCGATGTAGATAAGAATCGTACCTTAGCAGATAAATTTCAAATCCGTTCTGTGCCCACGATGATTCTATTTAAGGATGGAAAATCGGTTTGGCGCCAATCGGGGGTGATTCAAGCGAACGTATTGGAAGGAATTATTAAACAATATTCGAAATGAGAAAAGTACTTTATTCTATTTTTTTAGCCGGTCTATTATTTTCTTGTGGGCCAAAAGAAGGACAACAAGATCTAGGCGCAACAGAATTCCAAACAGCCTTGGCTGAAGAGTCGGGAGCACAGATTTTGGACGTCAGAACCATCGAAGAATTCCAAAATGGTCATATTGAAGGTGCCATCAATGCAGATGTTAGTTCACCTGCTTTCGCACAAATCGCTGATGAATTAGCAAAAGACAAAACAGTTTACGTTTACTGCTTATCAGGAGCCAGATCCTCTTCCGCTGCCGGAATGCTAAAGGAAATGGGCTTCAAATCCATCGTCAATTTAACAGGTGGCATGTTAGCCTGGCAGTCAGCTAATTTACCTATCGCAACGGGCGAAGCAAAAGTTGCAACTTCAGCTGGTTTAACCGAAGCAAGTTTCGCTGAAAAAATCAAAGGCAAGCCGATGGTCATCATTGACTACAATGCTACTTGGTGTGGCCCATGCAAGCAACTAAGCCCTATTTTAAAGGAATGGGTAAAGGCGCAGAATGGCAAAGTAGAGCTCATCGAAATCGATGTGGACGAAAACCAAGAATTAGCAAAATCCAAGAAAATTGAATCTATTCCTTACCTGGAAATGTACAAAAATGGAGTGAAGACTTGGACGAGCGTGGGGTTGATAGGGAAAGAAGAATTAGATAAGTCGCTGCGCTAAGCGCTAGTCGTCCTTCGGACTTAGTCGACTACGTCTTAGTCGTCCTTCGGACTTAGTCGACTGCGTCTTAGTCTTCCTGCGAACTTAGTCAATAGATTAGTTTTTGACTAAGTCACGAAGTGACGACTACGCCGCTTGCGGCGACCTTTTGACTACCGTAGAAATTTATTTCTTCGCGGCTTCAAACCCAATCGAAACCGAATTCACGCAATAACGTAAGCCCGTATCCGTGGGACCATCATCGAAAACGTGACCTAAGTGGCCTCCACATTTTGCACAGGTGATTTCGACACGACGCATGCCTAGGGTGTTATCGACGGTTTCTTTAATGACACCTGCTTTTAGTTCCTTGTCAAAACTCGGCCAGCCACAATGTGAATCAAACTTCGATTCTGAGCTAAAAAGAGGGGCGCCGCAACCTCTGCAGGTATACATTCCCTTTTCGTTATGCATCAAGAATTTACCTGTGTAGGGTCTTTCTGTGCCTTTTTGGCGTAAAATATAATATTCGTCTTCTGTTAACTTAGCCTTCCATTCGGCTTCTGTTTTAGGCAAATTATCCATCGTCTTCGTTGCTGTTGTTGCTATCGTTTGTTTGGGTTGTTGTCCACAAGCCTGCAGGCTTACAAACATCAATACTAATCCTAGAATCTTTTTCATATGATTTTCATTTGTAGTATAACGCAATTTAAGGGAAAAAGGTTTACGCGCCGCAAGCGGCAGTGGGCGGTGGTCAGTAGACAGTAGTCGGTAGTCGGTAGTCCGGAGGAAAAGAGTCCAGAGGAAACATTTACCATTCACCACTTACCATTTACCATTCTCTCTACTCTCCTTTATTCTTTGTGCTTTATTCTTTATGCTTTAAACATACCGCGGATCCACCCGCCACGCTAATTTTCTTAACTGCTGTACCCGTAGCGTACGATGGCCAAAATCATCCATCGACACCCCTTGCATCCAATAAATTCCGCTACCACGGAAAGAATAGTTTTTGAGGTCTGACGGGAAATGAACGGTATCGAAGAATTCACCTTGTAAGTCGACGAAATAGCCGAAATACATGCGTTCTCCCTGCTTCGTTCGCGTGGATTTGAGGGTGACGAGGTAGCCGATGATATCGCCTTTGGGCAAGACTAAATCCGCATTCAATAAGGTCTCTGGTAATTCCTCCAGCAGTAAAAAGGGGGAGCAGAGGGGAAAGCCTAGTATTTCCCATTGATCGAAGGCATCCTCCGCCGAATCGTGAATTAAAGCCGGCAACACACCCATTTCTGGGGAGAAATCATCGAACATTTCCATAGCCACTACCGTGGATACTTTTCCTTGGAAACGGGCATGTGCCTCCCACAATAGTGGTTTCTTCTCATGCCCTAAATTCCGAAAGGCCCCGATTCGAATCAACAAAATAGATTGCTCTATTCCGATGGATACCCGGTGTGCAAAATCCTCCCAAGAGCGGAAAGGGCCGGACTGCCTCCGCGCCTCTAGCATTTCCTGAATCACACGCTTCTCTAGGCCTTTGATATGCACCCAGCCTAGGTAAATACGCTTGCCTTCGATTCGGGTTAGGTATTCGCTCTCATTAATCTCCGGTGCCTCTATTTGTGCGCCACAGCGGCGAGCCTCGTGCACATAAAACTCGGTTCGATAGAATCCCCCAAAATTATTGATCACCGCCACCATAAATTCGAGTGGGTAATAGGTCTTCAAGTAGAGGCTTTGGTAGCTTTCTACGGCGAAAGAAGCGGAATGTGCCTTCGAAAAGGAATAGCCCGAAAAGCTTTCCATCTGCCTCCACACCTCCCGAGAAACGGCTTCAGGATAGCCTTTCTCGGCACAATTCGCGAAGAAAGCCTCCCTGATTCGATCAAATTCAGCTCTGGAGCGGTATTTGCCCGACATCCCGCGGCGCAGGACATCGGCCTCCGCTAAGGTTAAGCCCGCGAAATAATGCGCCACTTTGATCACATCTTCTTGGTAGACCATTACTCCATAGGTTTCCTTCATCAACTCCCCCATCAGCGGATGCACGGGTTCATACGAATCCGGCGCGTGAAAGCGCTCGATATAGGCCTTCATCATCCCAGAGGAGGATACGCCGGGACGAATGATGGACGAAGCGGCGACTAGAGTGATGTAATCCTGACAGCGCAGCTTCTTTAGAAGAGAACGCATCGCGGGGGATTCGATGTAGAAACAACCCATCGTTTCGTGGCGCATCAGCTGTTTGCGCACGCCCTCATCTTTCATGAATTCTTGCACGCGGTGAATGTCCACATCTTGCCCGCGGTTCGCTCGGATGATGTCGACGGCTTCCTTGATGTGCCCGAGGCCTCTTTGGGACAAAATATCAAACTTCGCAAAGCCGATTTCCTCGGCCACGTACATGTCGAACTGGCAGATGGGGAAGCCTTTTGGCATGCCCTCTAAGGCCGTATACGCACTTAATGGCGCATCTGAAATCAAGATTCCGCCGGCGTGGATGCTCAGGTAATTAGGAAAATCGAGCAATAGCTGTCCGTATTTCACAATCAGCGCCTGAATCTCCGAAGTGACTTCACGCATCGCGGTGGCGGGATCGAGCCAGGCGTCTATCTCGGCTTTGGGAAGGCCAAAAACCTTCGCCAACTCCCGGTAAATCGACTTATCCCGAAACGTCACATAAGTCGCTAACAGGCAAACATGCTTCGAACCATAGCGCTTAAAGATATAATCGATGATGTCGTCGCGCTCATCCCAAGAAAAATCAATATCAAAATCCGGTGGACTCGTCCGGTGCTCATTGATAAAGCGCTCGAAATACAGGTCTAATTCCACCGGATCCACATCCGTAATCCCGATGCAATAGGCCACGATGGAATTCGCACCAGACCCTCGACCCACATGAAAATAGCCTCTGGATCGCGCATAGCGAATAATGTCCCAGGTAATCAGGAAATAGGCATTAAAATTCAGCTCATTGATAATCCGTAACTCCTTTTCCACCCGCGCCTTCGCCTCTCGATCCCCCCGCGGATAACGGTAACGCAAGCCCTCGTAGGCTAGCTTGGTGAGGAGCGCTAAATCGTCCTCTTTGGAAGAACTAAACAGCGAACGGTTCTTCGGCTTTTTAAAATCAAAAGAAAATGCACAATCGGCTAAGATCTTATCCGCCTCCACTAACAGCTCCGGATGATCCGCACAACAAGCCTGTAATTCGGCTGGCGAATAGAGCCGCTCGTCCTCCTGCGCCTGATCCTTCTTCGACAGCTTACTCAACAAAGTATTTAAATCAATCGCGCGCAATAAGCGATGCATCGAGAAACCGCGCTGATCGAGAAACGTAAAAGGCTGGCACCAGACGAAATCACGCAGCTCTTTTTCTTTCCAAAGCAAATTCCGGTCACTCGCCCGCACCCCCCAACGCTCCCGAGGCCCGGCTAGCGTCTTAATCTTCTTACGCAGCGCTAAAGGATAAATCGTCCACACATCGTCTGAAACGGGAGGACGCTCAGGCCAAGGTTCTTTGGACACTAAATACTTCGTCGCAAAATCATTGATCTGCAAAAAACCGGCCTCATTCCTCGCTAAACAAACATAACCCGCCTCGAACTCCATCCCCACCACCGGCTTAATCCCCGCGGCATCACAAGCCTGCACAAAATCGAATACCCCCGAACTCCGGTGGATGTCCGTTAACGCCAAACACGTAATCCCACGCGCCTTCGCCTCCTGAACTAATTGCTCAGGCGAAAGCGTACCATAGCGCAGGCTGTAGTAGGAATGGCAATTTAAATACATCTATTCGTCGTTTTTTGAAGGTAAAGTAGCGTGTGACGCACCAGCACCAGGCAATCGATTCCTTCGTTCGGCACTCCCCATTAATCCACTCGCACGCAGGATGGAAAACTCGCCGTAGCGGTTCTTCAGGGAATCCATCGCCTGATAGAGCGGAACCAGCTTCGCCCCGTCGTCAAACAGGTTCAGCTGCTCTTGCCCTTGCAATAGCTTCGAGAAGCGAACTCCGATCAGGCGAATCAAGAGCCTTCGATCATAGAGCTTCTCGAACAATTCATAGACCGCCGGAATCAGGCGGTGGTCGCTGGCTGAGGCGGGAATACTGATTTGGCGGGTATGGGTGTCAAAATTCGAGTAACGCACCTTCACCGTAATACAGGACGTACATTGCCCCAGTTTGCGCAGATCGTAGCTCAGCTGTTCGGTTAACGAACCCAGAATCCGTCGCAACAAAACCACGTCCGTACTATCCTGCTCGAAGGTAATCTCCTTCGACAGCGATTTCTGTTCTGAATAAGGCACTACAGGACGTAAGTCGATGCCGTTTGCTCTTTCCCAAAGCATTGTCCCCGACTTCCCGAAGGTTCGCTCTAACACCTTTTGCGGCATTTGACTGAGCGTTCCTACGTGGACGATACCCATGTTCCGTAGGGTTTGGGCCGTTACGGCACCGATCATCGGTATTTTATTCACCGTCATGGGTGCTAAAAAGGCTTTCTCTTGACCGGCTGGCACCTGGTATTCGCCGGCGGGCTTGACGTGATTCGTGGCGACTTTGGAAACCGTCTTATTCACTGATAAACCAAAAGACATCTGCAATCCGATCTGCTTTTTAATTCTATCCCGCAGATCCTGGGCAAAGGCATAGGAACCAAAAAAGCGCTCCATCCCTGTCATATCTAAATAAAACTCATCAATCGAGGCCTTCTCCACCAGAGGCGCCCGCTCCATAATCAGCGAGGTCACCATCTCCGAATGCTGCACATAGGCCTCGTAATCCCCCTTTAAGACGATCGCATCCGGACACAATTTCAGCGCCATCTTCATGGGCATCGCGGAACGAACCCCAAAGGCCCTTGTCTCATAACTGCACGCCGCCACCACGCCACGATCCGACCCTCCACCCACGATGACCGGTTTACCCACGAGTCTTGTATCTCGGAGTCGCTCCACCGAGACAAAGAAACTGTCTAAATCCATGTGCACAATCGCGCGCTCCTGCATAAAATTGGTAGATATTTGGGTATTTTGAATACCTTTCGTAACTTCGAAAAGTATACGAAGAAATTTTAGATACGAATTTTATTCATTTTATATTAATAAGCAAATCCAATGAGCACTTTTTTTAGTCAGAATTTACGTTTTTTACGCAGCAAGATGTCCGAGAAAACATCGCAGGAAAAACTGGCCGAATTACTGAATATTAAGAAGCCGACCTTGGGCTCCTATGAGTCTGGGAGAGCGGAGCCTAAATATGCGGATTTGATCTCCCTAGCGGAGTTTTTCAATGTCGAGGTAGATGAATTATTGAAGGAGGATTTGTCTACGAGAATCCCCGGACTATCCAACAAACCTAAGCTACGAATCTTAGCCACGACCGTCGATCAGAACAACGAAGAGAATATCGAGATGGTACCCGTGAAGGCTTTGGCAGGATACACCGCCTCTTATGACGACATCGGTTTCATCCAAGAATTACCCACCTTCCAGGTTCCATTCCTGCCGAAGGACAAAAAATACCGCGTTTTCCCCATCAAAGGCGAATCCATGTTACCCCTACAACCCGGCTCACTCGTGTTCGCGGAATACGTGGAAGACTGGACTCAAATAAAGGACGGAACGATTTGCATCGTCGTGACCCGCGAGGATGGCGTCGTATTAAAGCAAGTCATCAATCACCTCGCAGAACGCAAAGTTTTAATCTTGAACTCGACGAACAAGACCTACGATCCTTATCCGATCTTGGGCTCTGAAATCCAGGAAATCTGGAAGTTCGCGGGGTATTTCCACGAGGCGTTTCCGGAAAACTAAAACAAATGATGAATGGTAAATGGTGAATGGTAAATGAAAATTTACACCAAACCCCATTTACCATTTACCACTCACCATTTACCATCTCTATAGATGATCTCACGCATATCCCACTCCCTTTCCATCTCCGAAAATCAAGTTCGGAAAACCATCGCCCTATTAGACGAAGGCGCCACGATTCCCTTTATTTCCCGTTACCGAAAGGAAGCGACGGGCAGTTTAGATGAGGTGCAGGTGGCGGCGATTCGAGACTTACGCGATCAGTATGTGGAATTAGAGAAGCGTCGCGAGGCGATCTTGAAGTCGCTTAAGGAGCTGGAGAAACTAACGCCCGAATTAGAGAAGGCGGTTAGAGGGGCAGAGACTTTGGCCAAATTAGAAGACATCTACCTTCCCTACAAACCGAAACGCAAAACACGCGCGATGGCGGCCCGCGAGAAAGGCTTACAAGAGCTCGCAAATCAGATTCGATTGCAAGGCCTGAAAGACCCAGAATCACTAGCAGCTGAATACTTAGAAAATGTAGAGGAAGCACTAGCTGGCGCTAGAGATATTTTAGCAGAAGAAATGATGGAGACGGCTGAAGCAAGAGAGGAAGCGAGAAACTTGTTCACGCGCAAGACGACGGTAAAATCGGCTGTCGCGAAAGGCAAGCAAGAAGCAGGAATCAAATACAAAGATTACTTCGACTGGTCTGAATCGTTAGCTCAGGCACCCTCCCATCGCGTTTTAGCCTTATTTAGAGGCGAAAACGAGGGTATTTTAAACCTAAATCTAACGGGTCCAGATGAAGAGGTCCTAAACAAATTAGAACGCCGATTCATCACAGGGAATAATGCCTGCGCGAAACAAGTGGGTTTGGCCATCCAAGATGGCTACAAGCGCTTACTGATGCCAGCGATGGAAACGGAGATGCGGGCGGAAGCAAAGAAACGCGCCGATGAAGAAGCGATTCGCGTATTCGCAGAAAATATCAGACAACTGTTATTAGCGGCACCTTTAGGCCAAAAACGCGTCTTAGCCCTCGACCCCGGCTTTAGAACCGGTTGCAAAGTCGTTTGCTTAGACGAACAAGGCACCTTATTAGCGAATACGGCAGTCTATCCTCATACGGGACCGGGTCAAGCCGCTGAGGCTGCTCACACCATCCAAGACTGGGTGAAGAAATACAAAGTGCAAGCCATCGCCATTGGAAACGGAACGGCAGGTCGCGAAACGGAATCTTTTGTGCGCTCATTAAAGCTCGAGGGCATCACGATTATTATGGTCAACGAAAGCGGTGCGTCCATCTACTCTGCTTCTGAGGCGGCACGGGAAGAGTTTCCAGACAAGGATTTGACCGTTCGTGGAGCGGTTTCCATCGGTAGACGCTTGATGGATCCTTTGGCAGAACTCGTTAAGATCGACCCTAAGTCCATAGGCGTGGGACAATACCAGCATGATGTAGACCAAAAGAAACTCCAAGCCTCCCTCGACGACACCGTCATATCCTGCGTAAACTCGGTAGGCGTTGAATTGAACACGGCGTCCAAGCAAATTCTATCCTACGTCTCTGGCCTAGGACCACAATTAGCCCAAAATATCATCGACTACCGCACTAAAAACGGACCTTTCATCAAGCGATCTGATCTAAAAAAGGTCACTCGTTTAGGCGAAAAGGCCTTCGAACAAGCAGCTGCCTTCTTGCGTATTCGCAATGCAAAGAACCCTTTAGATGCCAGCGCTGTTCACCCCGAACGCTACGAAATCGTGGAAAAGATGGCCAAAGACTTGAATTGCAAAGTAGCCGACCTCTTATCGAACGAATCCTTACGCAAGCAAATCCGCTTGAATCAATACGTAAATGCGGAAGTAGGAATACCGACTTTAACGGATATCATGGAGGAATTAGCAAAACCAGGACGCGATCCTCGCGAGCAATTCGAGGCGTTTGAATTCACGGAGGGAGTTAACGAAATCAAGGACTTACGTGTGGGAATGATTCTTCCAGGAATTGTGACGAATATTACGAATTTTGGCGCTTTCGTAGACATCGGAGTTCACCAAGATGGATTAGTGCACGTCAGTCAATTAGCCGATAAGTTTGTAAGAGACCCGAACGAAGTAGTGAAGGTGGCACAGAAAGTGCAGGTTCGAGTAACGGAGGTGGATGAGGTAAGGAAAAGGATTGCGCTGAGTATGAAGAGCTAATGGTAAATGATAAATGGTAAATGGTGAATGAAAATTTACTCCGAACCTCATTTACCATTCACCACTTAACATTCACCATTTAAATTAATCTTTCTTTTTACAGCAATTCGGCAATTTCGCATAGTCTTTAGCGATCGCCTTCACATCGTCCGCATCGTATCCCGTCTCCGAGATAGCTTTGCGAATTCCAGCTGCATCGATTTTTGCTGCATCAAACTCCACAGTAATAACTTTATCATCTAAATTCAAATCGGACTTAGCCACGCCTTTCGTTAGAGCTAAGTTCTTTTCGATACGCTCCTTGCACATTTCGCAAATGGCAGAGGTTTTGATTTTCACGGTCTCTTTAGGGCCTGCGAGCACTAGAAGAGGCATCATTAATAAAAATAAGATTTTTTCCATGGGTTTATTTTTTAACTACTTTTAGATCCATCGTACACGCTGGGCACTTACCTTTCTTTGAATAAGTCTTTTTGCCTTCGCATTTCATTGGACACGCATATTCTTCTTTCTTACTTACTTTAGCAGCTTTTTGATCTGCCTGAGTGGATGCAAAGGCCCCAAACATTCCCATCACAAGGGTTGAAACTAAGATGTACTTTTTCATATTAATTGATTTTATAACGTATTCCTGTGTAAACCATGGTGCCTACAATCGGCCCCCAAACCATTGAAGCATCGAAACCCAAAGCAAATGGATCTTTAGCAACGTATATAGGGTTCTTTTGGGTAAAATTAAAAAGATTTTCTACTCCGACATACAATTCCCACTTTTTAAATTGACGCGTAACTTGACCGTAAACAGTGGAAAACGGAGGTGCCATTACTTCCTGAATAGGGCCCGTGTGCAAATGGGATAATTTATGGTCAGGTATCCTGCGAGAACCATTCCACTGCCAGGTTAAATCATATTTCCAAATTTCATAGGGAGTCGAATAAGCTAAATTAACTAAAACGCGATCCTTGTTAAGGAAGGGTTTTGAAAGACGAATTAAATCGCCACCATTATGTATGTAATCTGCCTGCACATCTTGGTAACGGTAGGCAACCTTCATTTCAAATCGTTTGAATGGGCTGTAATTAAACTCCCCCTGAATACTGGTGGAATAGGATACTCCAGGCATTGAATACATCCTTAGCTTGCTTCCTGCCTCCATATCGACCATCCACTGCTGGGTAAAGTCGGTTTGAAAAGCATCTAGCACTAGATTAGCCTTGCGAGATCCTATGTTCATATTTTTCGTCAGCGTGATTCCATAATTCCAGGAAACCTCCAGCGGATTTAAATCCCCAATTAACGTTAAGGCACGATTATTAATTAGAAAACCCATATTTTCTGCCAAAGGATTCACTCGTCTCCACCCCTTTCCGGCGGACAATCGTACAATCCAATCCGGTGCTGCATCCCACTTTACATGCAAGCGTGGTACCCATTGGGTGCCTAATTGGTTGTGAAAGTCGACTCTTTGGCCTAAAACCATCGTTAATTTATTCGGAATCGTCCAGGTATATTCTCCATAAATACCAGGCACTATCTCCGTTCGAGCATAGGCCGAATCGAGGTAAGACTCCTGGTAGGAATCGAGTAAAAAGCTAGCCCCGGTCTTAATCGTATGATTCGTATTATCGATGATGGATTGAAAGATCAAATTACCATAGATACTCTGCTCGCGGCCTTGGTATTTTTTGACTGAAAAATAAGAGTCATTCACGTGATTAGCCGTGCTCAAAATAAGCGCTAAACCCTGATAAGGCTTCTGAGGATACAATCGTGCAATTTTAGCAAAGGTCTCCAAACGCTCCGTCTTGCTACCAAATCCGTAGATTTTATACCGATCAGAATTTGATTCGATGCCCTTTTGACCCCCTAAACGATCCTCCATCAAGTAGTTAGCCCCCCATTGAATCATCCAGCGATCTGTCGCGTATTTCCAGCGATTTAATACATTCACTAAATTAAATAAAGGTAAATCTAGAAATCCATCCTTATTCCCATCTAAACGGGATACCTGCTGTGAATAATGGGTAAATACGCCCGTTGACAATCGGGAATTAAATCGGTGTGCTCCCTGTTGATTGATTTCAAATCGACCTTGGGAGTTTGTATAGGTGTTTAAATAATAGACTTCGGAGGTGTCGGGTTTGGCTAGCTCGACATTAATGGCACCCGCCATCGATTCATAACCATTGACGACTGAGATGGTCCCTTTCGCGAGGTCAATGGACTTTATCCAGGTTCCTGGTAAATAATTGAGGCCAAAAGTGGATTTCAACCCTCTAATCGACGGGATATTCTCCACATTCGTTTGCACGTAATTCCCAGCCAAGCCTAATAATTGAATCTGCTTTGAACCAGTCACCGCATCCGCATAACTGACAGAAACGGAAGCATTGGTCTCAAAACTTTCAGATAAATTGCAGCAAGCTGCTTTACCTAAGGTTTTGATGGTCATGACTTCAGTGGCTAAAATAGCCTGATCGTCTTTTTGGCCCGGATTTGCGATGACCCGAAATTCTTTTAATTCCGTATCGCGCTCGATGCTGTCTTTGCGTACAACTTTTTGAGCCTGCAAAAGCGTTGAAAAACTCAGTAAAAAAAGTAATTTATACATGGTGATTTGATTTAAATGAATAAAATAGGAAACCCTAGTTCATCAAATCAAATACGCTTGTAATTGCGCTAATCGAACCTGCTGAGGTAGCGGCGGTGCATTCGCATGGAAAGAAGTAAAGGAATCAAGTTCCTGATAAACTACTTCGACCGATGGATAAGAAACGGCAGTTGAGGCAGGTGTAAATACCCACTGAAGAGCCGTATTTCCCTTCGTTAAATCGAAGTTAAACTTGACCTGGTATTTGTCCAAAAAGCAGCATTGTGCTCTTGAAAGCTGAGCTTGAGTTGACTTTTTACAGCAAGAATTCGCCTCAGAAACAGAGATCTTTTTCGCCCCTGTGTAAACACATGTTGCCTCCGTCCAGGAAATCCCTAAACTTCCTGCCAGTATCCAGGCTGCGAGAAAGAGGGACGTGAAAGATTTGGCAACTATTTTCATCCTTCGAAATTAGCGTAAAATTCTTAATTTGCTTTATGTTTCAGCGGTTTATCTTATTTGTCTTGCTTTTTACGTCCAGTGCAACTCAGGCGCAAACCTACCGCTACTTAATCCTATTCAAAGACAAGTCTTCAAACTCGTATTCGGTTAACAATCCCGAAGCTTTTTTAAGTTCCAAAAGCCTGGAAAGACGTAGAAAAAACCGCGTTCCCATCATTGAACATGATCTACCCGTTAGCACTAATTACTTAAACCAAGTAAAAGCTACAGGTGCTACCATCCTCTTTCCCCTAAAATGGATTAACGGAGCTCTCATCTCCCAAAAACCAAATGAGCTCAAAAAAGTCTTAGCATTAAGCTGCGTCAAAGGACTTTATTGGAATTTCCCCGCTGATTCCAGTCAAGCCTATCAAATTCAATCCGGTATCCTAGCTACAAACGCTAATCCCAATTACGGCAATTCGAGTAACCAAATAATCCAACTAGGCATCGATCAGATGCATTCAAAAGGTATAGATGGCACAGGAACCCTGATCACTTTATTAGATGATGGCTTTAAAAATGCCAATACTGTCTCCTACTTACAAAGCCTGTTTTCGGAAAAAAGAGTACTAGCGACTTTAAAGACAGACCCCAGCGTTTCATCTATTTATTCTACCGGTGGACACGGGACAAACGTATTATCAACTATCGCGGCAAATGCACCAGGTCAACTTATCGGAACGGCCTTCAATGCATCTTTCGCATTAGCCCAAACAGAAGAAAACAGGCACGAATTAATCGTGGAAGAGGCTAATTGGCTTCGAGGAGCGGAATGGGCAGATAGCTTGGGGACTGATATTATATCATCTTCTTTGGGCTATTCAACCTTTGATAACCCCTTGCATAATCATACTTATTCGGACATGAATGGCAAATCGACGCTCGTTTCTAAGGCCGCCGCTTGGGCCGCTAGCAAAGGAATTCTTTGTACAATTAGTGCGGGGAATGAAGGCGCCAATAGCTGGAAATACATAACAGCTCCAGCTGATGCAGATTCCATTTTGACAGTCGGATCAGTCAATGCCCTAGGTACTTTATCCTCTTTTAGCTCTCTAGGACCTAGTTTTGATCGTCGAGTAAAACCAGACGTGGTCGCTATGGGCTCTTCTACCGTGGTAGGCTATGTCGATAGCTCGGTGGGTATTTCCAATGGAACCTCTTTTTCAGCTCCGCTCATCGCTGGGCTTGCCGCAGGACTCATTCAAACTTATCCAAGACATAGCGCTCAACAAATTAGGCAAGCTATTCTAAAATCAGGAAATCAATTTGAAGCACCAGATATGCTACGCGGTTTTGGCCTACCTAATTATAACAAAGCGAGCTCAGTCATGGAGCTTATTTTAGGGAATGAAACAAGTTTAAAATCGATCATCATTTTTCCAAATCCCATTAGTCCTGGAACTCCTATTCAAATAAAAATGCCGTATCATTCTGCGACGGTAGAAATGATGAATAGTTCCGGTCTGACCGTTCACACCTTTCGATTGGAACAATCGGAATCAACAATTTACCTTGGACCCTTCGTTTCTGGGAAATATTATTTTAGATTTACCACAGAATCAACTACTCAAACCTATCCTGTCCTATTTCAATGAAAACACGTTTTTTATCACTTGATATCTTAAGAGGAATAACCCTAGCGGGGATGATTCTAGTCAATAATAATGGAAATGGCGATTTCACTTATGGGCCCTTACTACATGCCACTTGGAATGGATTTACACCCACAGACCTCGTTTTCCCGAGTTTCTTATTCATGGTGGGAGTAGCGATGCGCTTCTCTTTTAAGGCATTTAATTATGAATTAACTCCATCCGTACGCAACAAAATCTTGAAGCGTACCGTGTATTTATTTCTGATCAATTACTTCGTTTTTTACTTCCCATTTACTGATTTTTCCTTCGAAAATCTACGTTTTCTGAACGTATTACCTAGAATCGCACTATCCTATTGTGTCGTCGCTTTCATTACCTTGCAGACTCCTGCAAAATGGCTTACTTGGATTAATGCAGGCATTTTGTTGTCATTCTGGGGGATTATGTATGCCTTTGGCGATGCCGGTTTATGGATGGATATTAGTCATAATGCGGTCAGAAAATTAGACCTATTTTTGTTCGGTGAATCACACTTATACCATGGAAATGTAGTGAATGGAGTTCGAATCGCGTTCGACCCAGAAGGTTTCCTGAGCACACTTCCAGCAATTTCCACTTGTCTTTTCGGCTATCAAGTCAGTCTATATTTAGAGAATCAGGCCAAAGAAAATAAGTCCGCCTTGCTCGGTCTTTTAGGCTGGGGAAGTGCATTTATCATCATTGCACTCATCTGGGATCAAGCTTTTCCGGTGAATAAAAAATTGTGGACCAGTTCGTTCGTGCTGCTTTGTGCTGGAATCGACTTCATCCTAATCGGCTTATTAAACTGGTGGATTGAAACAAAAGAACGTCATTTCGGGAATACCTTCTTTCTAGTGTTAGGAACTAATTCGATTCTCGCTTACGGTATTTCAGAAATCATCGCGATCCAATTAGGTAAATACCAAATCCAGGGACAATCCGGCAGTGACTGGCTTTATTGGCATATTTTTGAACCAATCTTTGGTAAATACAACGGCTCGCTCGCGTATGCGATAACCTTTGTGTTGGTGTGCTGGGGGGTGTGTTGGGTGTTTTGGAAGAAGAAAATCTTCTTAAAAGTATAGTTTTTGATTTTTTCATTCAAAATCGTGCTCCGCAATGATTTTCAAATGATAAAAATCAAAAGCTATTCTCCTAGATTCTTAGTTGAGAGCAAGCGAATTTTTAGCTGAAGGCTGTTTTAGTTGAAGGATTTTAGAAATAATACCTTTCGATTTTTTCATTCAAAATTGGGCTGCGCCATAATTTTCAAATGATAAAAATCAAAAGCTATTCTCCTAGATTCTTAGTTGAGAGCAAGCGAATTTTTAGCTGAAGGCTGTTTTAGTTGAGGGATTTTAGAAATTATGGCGCAGCCCAATTTTGAAATGGCTTTGCTAAACAGATCTTAATGAAACAACAATGCAGCACCAAAAACCCCAGCCGAATCCCCCAATTTAGGCTTCACTATCGGAGTCAACACCTCCCCTGAATTAAAAATGTATTTCTTGATTCGTTCGATTCCTTCGGTGTAAAGCAAATCTATATTGCCCACTCCACCACCAATGACGATAACCTGAGGGTCTAGTACGTTAATTAATGTAGAAACGGCGCGGCCGAAATTTTCTAACATTCGATCTATAGTTGCGGATGCATGGACATCTGTTCCATCAAGGTGAGCCTGTAAGATTTGCGGCATGCGGAGTTTTTGGCCTGATACAGAAAAATAGAATTCCTCCAAGGCGGGCCCCGAAATCACATGTTCTACGCAACCGGATTTACCGCAATAACACGGCTTTCCGCCCTCCTCTAAAATATTATGCCCCCATTCGCCGCCAATTCCATGTAAGCCATTAATTACTTGTCCGTGGACGACTAAACCACCACCTACACCAGTACCCATGATGATTCCAAAAACTACTTCAGCCTTTGGATTAATATCCTGCACAGCACCCATCAAGGTTTCTGCCAAGGCAAAACAGTTTGCATCATTCGCTAAACGTACTTCAACACCCAAAGCTTTTGCTAAATCGGCTGCCATTGGACGACCATTCATAGAGGTCGTATTGCAGTTTTTCATTGTTTGAGTGGCTGGATTCAAAACACCAGGAGTGGCGAAACCAATTTGCGAAGGAGTTACTCCTAGTTGTTTTGAGACGCGTGAAGCTAAAAGAGCAACTTGAGAAATGATGTGCTCATAGCCTTTTGAAGCTTCTGTATCGATACGTTCTCGGGCGATCACTTTCGTTACATCTTGGGCAGACAATACGGCACATTCGATTTTGGTTCCTCCTAAATCAATGCCCCACAAATAGGATTTTTCCATAGGTTTAGCGACGGTTATCGTTATTCTCAAAAATACTCAAATAACTCAAATAACGGCTATGTGCTATATCTCCAGCTTCAAAAGCTTTCAAAACGGCACAAGACGGTTCTGAAATATGTAGGCAATTATTGAATTTGCATTCGCCAATCAGCGCACGCATTTCCGGAAAATAATGAGAAAGTTCTTCTTTTTCGATTTCCATGACTCCTAATTCATTGATGCCAGGGCTGTCAATCAAATAGGTTTCAGGACCTAATTCCCACATGGTGGAATAGGTGGTGGTATGCACCCCTTTTTGGGCAAAATCAGAAATCTCTTTCACTTTTATATTCAAATGTGGAGATACTAAATTCAATAAACTGGATTTTCCTACGCCAGAATGACCCGCTAATAGCGACACCTTTCCCGCAAACATCGCCTTGAATTCATCCACGCCTTGGCTACGCGGAATTGACGTGAACAAGATGCCGTAACCTAATTCTTGGTAGAGCGCGGCGTACTCAAAGATTTGGTCCTCTTCCTCTTCGTTCAATAAATCCATCTTGTTAAA
Organism: Aquirufa sp.; assembly: GCF_044239315.1. Lineage (GTDB taxonomy): Bacteria > Bacteroidota > Bacteroidia > Cytophagales > Spirosomataceae > Aquirufa. The sequence goes on from NZ_JBIIBQ010000005.1 coordinate 97,953, forward strand.
TACGATGGTCACAGGGATTCGAAATGCCTCTGCAGTAACTAAAAAACGGTCTAAAAAACCCAAAGATGTTTTAGGAGATTTCAAGGTCATCACGAAGATCGCTTGATCCACATTCGCGGCCATTAACTGACCCTGCCCTGTTTTGTGAACAGATTTACGAATAATGTAATTCGTACGCGGAATAATTTCTTCAATAACCACCGTTTCATTCGCCTCATCTTCAACCGCATAAATGACACGATCACCTACGGTAACGGGGTTAGAGGTTTTGGGACCTTTCAGCTTAAATTTACCCTTCAAACGGCCTTTATATACCTTGCCTGACTCAGAACGAATTTCGTACCAAGATCCTGTTGAACGCATAATTAAGCCTTTACCTCCTTCCATTGCTTGCTAAATTACGTACAAATTCGATGATTCTCTCCGTTGCTCCAACTTGTAATTGTACGTATGCCCGAGATTGGACTTGCTTGTTAACAAACACCTCGTCATTTTCATAAATCACGCGCATCGCCTGGTTTAATTCTTCTGTATTGGCAATTGGAAATGCCAGACCTAATTCAATTAGTTCTCTTGCCTCCCGGAATTTTAAGTAATTTTTATTGCCAAAAAAGACCGTTGGCCCAAATACCGCAGCCTCCAAGGTACTATGCAATCCATCGCCAAAGGCCCCACCAATGTAGGCAAAAGAGGCACCCCGGTATAGGTTCGCCAGACGTCCTACTTCATTGACAAAAAGAACTTCCGCATTTTCACGTAATGAACCTTTGGAATAAGAAACCGGCAAATCGATCTGTTTTTCCCAAGCTAATAACTCTTCCGCATGAATTTCATGCGGTGCAATCACCCATTTGAAAGGGTATTTCTTTGAATTAATCAGTGGAATTAACACATCCATATCGGCTTGCCAAGCAGAACCGACTACCATAAATTCCGTATTGTCTAAAAATTGGGTCAATAAATCCCAAGAAACGGGATTTCGCAAGGTATCCAGCACGCGATCAAAACGGGTGTCACCCGCCACCGTTACATTCTCCCGATTCAGCAAATCCGCAGAGGGCTGATCTTGAACAAATAAATGCGTAAAACAATCCAATAAGCGTCGATAAAATCCTCCATACCACTTAAAAAAGACTTGATTAGGGCGAAAAATCGCAGAAACTAAAATCGTAGGAACCGCTCGCTTTTTTAAACCTGTTAAATAATAATGCCAAAATTCATACTTCACAAAAACCGCCAAAGCAGGCTTCACTAAATTTAAAAAACGTTCACTATTGAAATAGCCATCCAATGGTAAATAACTAACGAAATCAGCTCCTGTATAGTTTTTACGTACTTCATAACCAGATGGCGAGAAAAACGTAACCAACACAAAATACTGTGGATTTTCTTTTTTAAACGCCTCGATGATGGGTCTACCTTGCTCAAATTCCCCCATCGATGCACTATGAAACCAGGCAACCGGCTTATCATTCAAATTGAAGTGTCGCTCTAAACCTACCCAAACCTGTTTTTGACCCTCATTCATTAACGCAGCCTTACTTTGAAACAAAGCAAACAATCGAACAAGAACTCGATATAAAAACAAGATAAAAGAATAGAGGCAAACCCTCATTTTTTACTAAATTTGAAGTTGAATTGATAAAATTACGAAAAAGGCAGGTGATTATGAATTGGATACCCTTGACAGACGAGAAACAATTAGTTGAAATTGTGGAAACTTCTCAGGAAAAACCGGTAGTTATTTTCAAACACAGTACCCGTTGCTCGATCTCTTCTACTGCATTAAATCGCTTTGAAAGAGCTTGGGATTCAGAAAATACACCAGCGTATTATTTGGATTTAATCGCATATAGACCTATTTCAGGCCAAATTGCTGAACAATTCGCTGTGGAGCATCAATCCCCTCAAGTACTAGTAATTGATAAAGGAGCTTGCCCTTATTCTGCTACGCACTGGGATATTTCCGTGGACGAAATTAAACCTTACCTTCATGGCTAGATTTTTTTTCTTATGGATGATTTTAGTAATGCCCTTTTTAGGAATGGGCCAAAGAAAATCATCCGTACCCCAGAAAAAAGAAATCAAGAACTCCGCTTCTTGGGGAGTTGGTATTAATACAAATACCAATTCTGGCCTTTTGGGAGGATTTAGTTTTGTTAAAAACCTACCTAATCGCTCCTTTATAAATATAGACCTAACGAATACCAAGGATTACCAAGAATTCGACTCCCCTTATTCATTTAATGGAAGAACCTATGTAGAGGGAAAATTGAATTACCTAATCAACCTTAGAACGAGTTATGGTAAACATTATTTACTTTTAAATCAGGCTCAAGAGGGAGGAACAAGTTTGAGTGGCCGTATTTCCACTGGACCTACACTTGGTCTATTAAAACCCTACTATGTTGATTTATCTTATACCGATGCTGGAAAAAATATAACCACCAGCGTACCAATGGCTGAAGCATTAAATAATACTTACAGCAAATCCTCCATTAATGGAGAGGGGAGTTTTTTTTCAGGGTTTTCTCAATCAAAATTAGTACCTGGATGGCACGTAAAAACGGCTCTAGAGTTTAAATTTGAAACCTTAAAACAAAATTATCTAGCAGTCGAGACGGGTTTTATCCTTGATTTTTTCAGTCAACCTGTTGAAATTTTAAACCAAACCAACCCTCGCTCTGTTTATACGACGGGTTACGTGACCTTTTTCTTTGGAAAAAGTAAATAGAAAAAAAATGATTGAATTACCTCAAGTTAATCCTTCCGCTAATACTCGTAAACCAGATTGGTTGCGTGTTAAATTACCTATCGGAGAGAAATATTCGAACGTCCGCAAAATCGTAGACGAGTATAAATTGCATACCATTTGTCAATCCGGTAATTGCCCCAATATGGGTGAATGCTGGGGCGAAGGAACTGCGACTTTCATGATTTTAGGTAATGTCTGCACCCGTTCTTGTACTTTCTGCGCCGTAGCAACCGGCCGTCCAAACGAATATGACGAAGACGAACCACGTCGCGTGGCTGATGCAATCAAATTAATGCAAGTTAAACACGCCGTAATCACCTCGGTGAACCGCGACGAATTAAAAGATAAAGGGGCTGAAATTTGGTACCAAACCGTTCGTGCGGTCAAAGAAACCACCCCTTCCACTACCATTGAAACCTTAATTCCAGACGTGAAAGCGAATTGGGATGCCCTGATCCGTATGATTGAAGGCGGTCAAGAAGTCGTTTCTCACAACATGGAAACGGTGGAACGTTTATATCGTTACGTACGTCCACAAGCGAAATATGCCCGTAGTTTAGAGCAAATTAAACGGACGAAAGAATTCGGAAAACGCAATAAATCTGGTATCATGCTGGGGCTTGGTGAAACACAAGACGAAGTCCTAAAAGCGATGGATGATTTAGTAGAGAACGGCCTAGATGTATTAACCCTAGGGCAATATTTACAACCGACTAAAATGCACCACGAAGTGATTGAGTGGATTCACCCAGATACCTTCGCAATGTACAAGGAGGAAGGATTGAAACGTGGACTTGCCTACGTGGAATCCGGAGCCCTAGTACGTTCAAGTTACCACGCGGAAAAGCACATCTAGTTTATGCAATTACCCGCTCCAGCCTATCGAGAATACGATTTCATCCTGGCGGGAGGAGGAATGGCCGGTTTATCTTTTGCGTATTATTTAAGCCAAAGTAACCTCAGTTCACGACGCGTTTTGATTATCGATCGAGGTATTCGTAACGAACAAACCTTTTGCTATTGGAACTCCGATTCAGGCGAATTCGATTTTCTAGCTGAAAAATCCTGGGATTCCCTTTATTTTCATAGTGCTAGACCATCATCGTTAAAAATTGCTATCGAACCTTATTCCTATCGCAAAATAAACGGGAATGCCTGGTATACATTCATTGAGGCGGAACTTGGCAAATATCCAAACATACATTTCTTAGCGGCTGAAATCGAATCCATAACATATCAAGGCTTAGGCTCTAGCGTTCAAACATCAGCGGGCGACTACTATGCCATTGAAAAAATCATCGATAGTTTCAGTCCTTTTCCCTGCGAAAACAACAACCCTCAACACCTTAAGCAACACTTCTTAGGCTGGGTAGTCGAATGTAATTTCAATAACTTTGAAACGGATGCTGCTCATTTATTCGACTTCCGAGTGGCTTTTGGGAATGAATGTGAATTCATGTACGTTTTGCCCACTAGTCCACGCAAGGCCCTATTTGAATACACTTTTTTCTCTTCAACCTTGCGTGAACCCGATTATTACCGCGACAAAATCAAATCCTACTTATTCGCCTATTATGGGCTAACAGACGATGATTACCTGTTAAAAGAAGAGGAAAGCGGGGTAATTCCTATGCGCAACAATCCGAATAAACCGGAGAATTTATACCAAAAACATCTAAAAATAGGCACCTCAGGTGGCTTCGTAAAATCCACAACCGGTTACAGTTTTTACCGCACTCAAAAATTCTGTAAAGACCTCGTGGCTGGACTTGAAAAAGGTCCATCCACTTCACTAGTAATTCCTGTTAATCCTTGGAAAATTTGGTTGGATGAAGTCTTCTTGCAAGTATTAATCGATCAAAAAATAGCCGGCTCCAAAGTCTTTGAAAGCCTTTTTTACAATAATAAGCCCGCTTTATTGCTCAAATTTTTACAGGAAGAAACCGACTGGAAAGAAGACCTACGTTTAATGTGGTCTGTTCCTACCTTTCCTTTCGTAAGAGCCGCGTTAAAAACTATTTACCGGTCAATAATTAACTGATTTGAACTTGCGGGTTCCTTGAAATAATCGTATTTTTGCCCTGATTTTAATCTAAATAAACAACTAATATTCGCCCATGGCTTATCTATTCACCTCTGAATCGGTTTCTGAAGGACACCCAGATAAAGTAGCTGATCAAATCTCTGATGCGTTAATTGACCATTTTATGGCCTTTGACCCCACTTCTAAAGTAGCTTGCGAAACACTTGTAACCACAGGTCAAGTAGTTCTAGCCGGTGAGGTGAACACAACAACGTATTTAGACGTGCAAGCCATTACACGTGAGGTAATTCGCAAGATTGGTTACACGAAGTCAGAATATATGTTTGAGGCGAACTCTTGCGGTATTTTATCAGCGATTCACGAGCAATCAGCAGACATTAACCAAGGAGTTGATCGCAAGAATCCAGAAGAGCAAGGAGCAGGTGACCAAGGAATGATGTTCGGTTTCGCTACCAAAGAGACTGACAACTACATGCCTTTGGCCTTAGACTTAGCCCACAAAATCTTACAAGAACTTTCAGCTATCCGCAATAACGAGCCTTCGTTAATTGGATACCTTCGTCCTGATGCAAAATCTCAGGTAACGATCGAATATAGCGACAATCACGTGCCACAACGTATCGATACGATCGTTGTTTCGACACAACACGATGATTTCGCGTCAGAAGCAGAAATGCTTGCAAAAATCAACAAGGACATCATTGAAATCGTTATCCCTCGCGTGAAGGCAAAATTAAAGCCTGAATTGCAAGCTTTATTCAACGATGCGATCACTTATCACATTAACCCAACAGGTAAATTCGTAATCGGTGGTCCTCACGGAGATACAGGTTTAACTGGCCGCAAGATCATCGTAGATACTTACGGTGGAAAAGGTGCTCACGGTGGTGGGGCATTCTCTGGTAAGGATCCTTCCAAAGTAGACCGTTCAGCTGCCTATGCAACGCGTCATATCGCGAAAAACTTAGTCGCTGCAGGTTTGTGTGACCAAGTATTAGTTCAAGTTTCTTACGCGATCGGTGTAGCCAAACCTTGCGGTTTATTCATCGATACTTATGGAACAGCGAAAGTAGACATGACAGATGGCGAAATCGCTCGCAAAGTAGAAGCGATCTTCGATATGCGTCCTTACTTCATCGAGCAACGTTTGAAATTACGTAACCCAATCTATTCTGAGACAGCGGCTTACGGGCACATGGGACGTAAGAACGAAATCGTTACAAAAGAATTTGTTGGTCCAAACGGCCAAATAGTAAGCAAAGAAGTGGAATTATTCACTTGGGAGAAATTAGACTACGTCGATGCGGTTAAGTCTGCTTTCGGAATTTAATTTCCTTTTACCCTGATATGAAAAGAGGCGACCTTCGGTCGCCTCTTTTGTTTCAATTTTTTCTAAAATTCCTCGCTAGCCAGATCTTCGGCCCGAAGCGCCTTCACGGCGGTAGTCTTTGATTTATATCGTTTAATCTGTTCTGCAATCGCATTCAAAGCTAAGTCTAACGCTTCTTCAAATGATTTTGCTGTTTCTTTCACAAATAGTACGGCTCCTGGTACCGTAATCTTAATTTCTAACATTTTCTCCTTTACCTTTCCTAGGCTTGTCGCCACTTTCAGGAACACCTCACCTCCGGTTATTCGGTCATAAAAGGTATCTAACTTATTTAACTTTTCTTGAATGCTTTCTACCAATTTGCGGTCCGCAGTAAAGTGGATCGCGTGAACTTGCACTTTCATAAGCTTAAAATTTAATGGTGAAACACGCTTTGGGAATCTTAGCAAAGCTGACAGAAAAAAGAACGTTTTAGATTCGATATAAACGTATCTTATTTTTTAGGTGATGTCAAGTGTTTAACAGATTTTATTTGGCGGAGCCAAATAAAATCTGTTAAACAAGTCGCAAGAAGTCGCAAAACAGAGTAGAGAGTAGAGAGAAGAGATAATAGAGAATAGATAAGAGATAAATTTCGTCTTAACGATGGAAAAATAGGTCGAAGGCCGCATATGCATACCATCGCCACCGGCGATTCCAACTCTATTCTTTATTCTTTATTCTTTGTGCTCTATGCTTTAAACTAACATCTCTACTCTACTATCTCTAATCTAAAACCCGCCATACCATCGCCACCGGCGATTCCAACATTTACCATTCACCACTTACCATCCCATCTCTACTCTATTATCTATACTCTCTACTCTAAAACCCACTATACCATCGCCACTTCGGCGATTCCGTCTCTGAACTTTGAACTTTGCTCTTTGAAATTTGCCCCCTTTGATTCCAACATTCACCATTCACCACTTACCATTTTCACCATCTCTACTCTATACTCTCTTATCTCTACTCTCTACTCTCCTTTATACTTCAACCTAATCAATCGTATAGAAACCCCATTCCTTTTCATAAAATCGTGCCAGAAATGCTGAATAGCCGATAAATGATCGTTCGGGGATTTCACTTCGACGAAGGCATACTCATCACCCTTTTGGATAAATAAATCGGGGAAACCTTTCACATGCGTACCTAAATGGGTCCACATATAGTGTGCAATGGCCGCCAGACCATCTGCAGGCATGGCAATCAAGAAACGTTCCATTAAATCAAAATCGAGGGAATACCAATCCACCAATGGATTCATCGCACCTTGGTTCTCAGCGGCCCGAGCGCGCAAGATGGCTAGAAGCTCAATGCGGTCAGACAGTAAATGAATTGGCAATTCTCCCGCAAAAGATTCCCTCCCATAATGACTAGGTGCCCATTGAAAAGGGTGATGAAAACCTTCTTTGCGCTCTGAGAAGATCAAATCCCAAGCGAATAAACCGAGGAAATTGCGCCAAATCTGGTTCTCTGTAAAAGCCGCATAATAGCCCTGAGCTTCGAAATAGGCGGCTACTCCAGCTTCGACTTGACCGATGTATTCTGGTGAAATCTCGATTAATTCAGCTTGCTTTAACGAAGAGGTGACTTGTTTAATTGATTTCTTAGAGGCCTGTTTGGCCAGAAAATCTTCGAAAAAATGAATCTCTGTAGGAGAATCACATTTCTCTAATCCGAAGCGAGCCCAGTTGATGGCTTCCTCCATCTCCCCCATTTTCTGCAATACCCGAACTCGACGTTCCATTGAAGCACCGCTTAAAGAAACCTCATAAACCTCCAAAGCCTCTACATAGGCCTTTTCGCGCTCTAATAAACGACCTAAGGCATAACAGGCTTTTTCAAATGCTCGAATGGATGGTTCTAGCAAACTAGAAGCTAAAGGCAACATATGCACCCGCCACGAAGCTAGCATCTCATCTGCACTAAAAGAAGATGTATAAAACCACTCTCGCCACAACGAAATGGCCCATTTCTGTTCTGCTTCCTCCCGAGTTTGAAAATAGGGCTTTAAGTCATCCTCTTGCACTTCCACGAAGGCTCGATGGCCTAAATCCTTCACTACAAAATCCGTTAAATCCCTAGAACGCGTACCGAAAAACAAGAACTGAAGAAAGGCAAAAACCTCCATCCGAATGGGAGCTACGACTCCGTCAGAAAATGCGGCGATTAGATCAGGGGAAGAAACGAGTGCTGCCGCTTCTTCTTTGGAGGCGGAGGAAGTGACTTTGATGCCTTGTTTTTTGGCCAAAATCACACATTCCTGCTTCGTAAATATCGATTCAACCCCTTCTACTACGTCCATCAAGAAACCAGACAAGTGTAAAATCTGCAAAGGAGTTGCTAAATTTCCTATTTCAGGATAGTTTAATTTTTCAATCCGAAAATAAGCCGAGCGACGGGAGGCTAATCGCAAATACAAGCATTGCGCAGCGAACGGAAGTTCAGAAAAATCTTTTAAAAATACTATTTCTCTTTCCTGCAAAAGAGGCAAATAATGCCGATCAATATAGCGCAGAATATAGCTGAAATGATCCCAATAATAGGTTTCAGACAATTCTATCTCAATTTTTCGATCATTCCGCATTATTGTTTATCTTTGTCTACCTTTTTAGGGGAATATCCTTTTATTCATAAATCAAAACAAAAATATGCAAACTGTTGCTAATTTCAATTTTGCTGGTAAAAAAGCGTTAGTACGTGTTGATTTCAACGTTCCATTGAATGAGCGTTTCGAAATTACAGATGATACCCGAATCAAGGCGACGATTCCAACGATTCAAAAGATTTTGAAAGACGGTGGATCGGTTGTATTAATGTCTCACCTAGGTCGTCCGAAGGATGGTCCTACCGAAAAATATTCGTTAAAACACTTAGTGACGCCTTTGTCATTGGTTTTTGGCGTGAAAGTAAAATTTGCGACTGATTGCATTTCAGATGAGGCGGTTGAATTAGCGAACGGTTTACAAGCAGGTGAAATCTTGCTTTTAGAAAACCTTCGTTTCTACAAGGAAGAGGAAAAAGGGGATGTTGATTTTGCCAAAAAACTAGCTCGCTTGGGTAATGTTTGGGTAAACGACGCTTTCGGAACCGCACACCGTGCACACGCTTCTACTGCGGTTATCGGCCAGTTCTTCACTGATAAAGTGAGTGGCTATGTGATGCAAGCAGAATTAGATAACGCACAAAAGATTCTAGAATATTCAGAGCGCCCATTCACGGCAATCATGGGTGGTTCTAAAATCTCAGATAAAATTTTGATTATCGAGCGTCTTTTGGACAAAGTGGATAATTTAATCATCGGTGGTGGAATGACCTATACCTTCTCTCTTGCAGAAGGAGGAAAGATTGGTAAATCGATCTCTGAGCCAGATAAAGTAGATTTAGCGAAGCAATTAATCGAGAAGGCGAAGGCCAAAGGCGTGAACTTAATTATGCCTTTAGACAATGTTTGCGCCGATGATTTCAACAACAACGCAAACCGTCAAACCGTAGAACGCGGATGTATTCCTGATGGTTGGGAAGGTTTAGATATCGGTCCTAAGTCCATTGCTTTATTCCAGGAGACCATTGCAAAATCAAAAACAATCCTTTGGAATGGTCCTATGGGTGTTTTTGAATTCTCTAACTTCGCTATCGGAACAAACGCTATCGCTGATGCGGTTGTGAAAGCAACAGAAGAAAATGGCGCCTTCTCTCTAATTGGAGGTGGTGATTCTGCTTCTGCTGTTAACAATGCCGGTTATGGCGATCGCGTTAGCTACGTTTCAACGGGCGGTGGCGCTTTATTAGAATATATGGAAGGCAAAACTTTACCAGGAGTTGCTGCTTTAGAGGCTTAATTAGCCTATTTCACATAAATTAACAAAAGGCGAGGCGTGTTTTCCTCGCCTTTTTGTATTTTAGATTCATGATTCAGCATAAAAACCCTGCCCACCTACGCGCCAGCTACTTAAGTCTTGATAGCCGTCAAATTTACGAACCAGCTAAAACTGCCTTCTTTGCAGTTAACGGTCTTAATCACGATGGGCACCAATATGTGGAATCCTTGTATGCGAAAGGAGTTCGTGAATTTATTGTAGAAGAATCGGCCTGGCATGGTTCAATAGTTGATAAAGCGGCCAAATGGGAGCAAACGAATATATATGTAGTAGAAAACAGCATTAAAACGCTGCAGACTATCGCCAAACAACACCGGGAACAATTCAATTTCCCTATAATTGCCATTACCGGATCGAACGGTAAAACCATTTGTAAAGAATGGCTTGCCACTCTTTGCGGTTCCCGCTACAAGGTGATTAAAAGCCCTAAGAGTTATAATTCCCAAATAGGGGTTCCACTATCTATCTGGGCTATTCAAGAGAAACATAACCTAGGTATTTTCGAAGCAGGTATTTCCCAAAAAGGCGAAATGAGCAAAATTGAAACTATGCTCCAACCTGACTATGGTATTTTTACGCATTTTGGAGAGGCACACGGCTCTAATTTCAGTTCAGATGAGGAGAAACTAAGAGAAAAGTTACAACTCTTTAAAAAGGCAAAAAAACTCGTCTATCGAATCACTAATCTCCAAGATGATCCCATCAAACAAATCATGCAGGAAACTAACCCCTCTTGCGAACTCATCGGATGGAATACAATCAGCCCAGATAAAGGCTTGTTCACTTTTTGGCAAACAAAAGGCAAAACAGCCCAAATCAAAGTAATAAAGGCTGCCCAAAGTGAAACATTTATCGACAGTCTAATCGATTTTAACGACGACGCTTCACTAGAAAATAGCACACATTGCCTCATCATGGCATCGATTCTAGGCCTCAGCCGAGAAGAAATACGTATCAAATCACACGCATTAAAGCCCATTTCTATGCGTTTAGAGATGAAAGAAGGCTTACGTGGAAATACCTTAATCGATGACTCCTACAACAATGATTTAGATGGCTTGCGACTCGCATTACCCCTTTTGAAAAAAAATAGTACGAAGAAAAGTGTATTAATTCTGAGTGATTTTCTTGAAACAGGCATTCCCGAAGAAGAACTATACACAACCATTGCCACCTTGATTCATCAGCATAAAATAGATCGAGTTATTGGAATAGGTGATCAAATAATCCGAAATAAAAGATTTTTCAAAGAAATAGACGTTTATCACAATACAGAAGACCTAATTTCTTCAGGTCAATTAAATAACATCATCCAAAGCCAAATTCTACTAAAAGGGGCCAGAAAATACAATTTTGAAAAACTAGCCAATAGACTTGAAAATAAATCCCATAGAACACAGCTAGAGGTCAATTTAGACGCCATACAACACAATCTTAGGTATTTTAAGAAAGATATTGGCCCAGAAACAAAATTAATGGTGATGGTCAAAGCCTTTGCCTATGGCACTGGGGCCATCGAAATAGCCACTTTATTACAAAATAGTGGTGTAGATTATTTAACCGTAGCATATACAGATGAGGGAGTTTACTTACGTAAACAGGGAATTTATTTGCCTATTATGGTCATGAATCCTCAAATAGATGATTTAGATAAACTAACAGAAAATGGATTAGAACCCGAAATCTATAGCTTCGAACTACTAAAAGCCATCGACGAATACGGAACATCACAAAGCAAAAATATCAAAATCCATATCAAGCTTGATACAGGAATGAAAAGATTAGGTTTTGATAGTTCTGAAATCGAAGAATTAAGCGAAAACTTGGCCCAAATGCCTCATCTATGGGTAGCTAGCATACTCAGTCATTTAGCCGCAGCAGACAGCCCACAACACGCTGAGTTCACAGAAGAGCAAGTTACAAAATTCAAGCTTGCAGCCGCCAAAATTGAAAGCAGTCTAGGCTATCAAACAATCAAACATATCGCTAACTCTGCTGCCATCTCAAATTTCCCATCTGCACGCATAGATATGGTTAGATTAGGCATCAGTTTATACGGAATTACAGGTAATCCGAACGTAAAAAACAAAATCGAAAACGTATTAACACTAAAAACATCCATTTCCCAGATCAAAAACATAGCTCCAGACGAGACAATCGGCTATGGAAGACGCGGAAAATTGAACGGAAAAGGCCGAATTGCTACCCTTGCAATCGGCTATGCAGACGGCTATTCAAGAACCCTTGGCATGGGTAAAGGAAGCTTCGAAATCAAGGGTCATTTATGCCCTACCGTGGGCTCCATTTGCATGGATATGTGCATGGTAGATATTAGTGAATTTCCAGACATTACACTCGAAGATACCGCTATTGCCTTTGGCGGAAAAATACAATTATACGAATTAGCAAAACTAGCTGAAACCATCCCTTACGAATTGATGACAAACATCAGTGAACGGGTTAAGAGGGTGTATGTTACTCAGTAGTCGCTGCTTTGCAGCTTAGTCGTCACTTCGTGACTTAGTCGACTACGACTTAGTCGGTAGTCGATAGTCACTAGTCGCTAGTCCAGAAGAGTATGCCCATTCACCATTCACCATCCATCATTTACCACTTACCATCTCTACTCTCTATTCTAATATTTAGCAATACTGCTATATATTGATAATATCAATTATCTAAATTGCTAAATATTACTTGTCTATATTGCTAATTAATTAGTATAACCGCTAACAAGCATATCAATATGTTGATTTGGAGATTTAAAATCAATATATTAACTTAGCTAAATATCAAATAATAGCATGGCTGTAGAGAACATAGCAAAAGCTTTAGGGGATGAGTCTAGAAGGAAAATCATCGAACTATTAAAGGACGGAGAGCTTCCTGCTACGGCTATATTTGATCAATTTGACTACGCCGCCCCTACTATATCCAGGCATTTATCAGTTTTGAAAGATGCAGGATTAGTGAGTACGCGTAGAAATGGAGTCTTCATTTATTATTCATTAGAGAAGGATGCACTTCGTCAATTAGATGAATGGCTCTCCCCTTTCCTACCAAAAGCGAAGGTAGCTCCGAAAGAAAAATCCATTCCAACTCCGAAAATACCGAAGGAAAATCCTTTTGATAAATTCCAGTCCGAATTTTAAATTAGTAGAATAATACAATTTTTTATGAAGCGATTTGTGTTCATTATTAGAGGTCCAGTCAGCGGAATTTCCAGCGAATCTAGCCTTGCATCAGAAGCTGAATTAGACCAAATTCGGACCTGGTTGAAAGGTCTAAAATCGACCTACGCAGATATGCTTTTTCAGAAATTTTCAGGTGAAAAAAAGGCCCTAAATCAAAGTGGAATTTTAGACCATCTACTGATTTCGCAAATCGATGGTGGAGAAATTTCTCAGATCGTCACACTAATTTTGCCTGACTTACAAGTAGCCGAAGAAATTGCAGCAAGCTTTCCTTTCCCGAACGAGTTTTATAGCTTAGAGTTGAGAGAAATGGCTTAAATGCCAAGTAAACCCATAAAAAAAGGCCCATACTGAATGTATGAGCCTTTTTTATTTATTCGCGACGAGAATCGCGTATTTTTCTTCTCCTTATAGATTGATCTCGCCTACCATATTCTCAGGCTTAACCCAAGCATCAAATTCCTCAGCAGTTAAATAACCTAAAGAAATCGCTGTTTCCTTAAGCGTAGAGCCATTTTTGTGCGCAGTCTGAGCAATTTCAGCTGCTTTGTAGTATCCGATCTTTGTATTTAAAGCGGTAACTAACATCAATGAGTTATTTACGTGCTTCTTAATGTTATCATGCAATGGTTCGATACCTACTGCACACTTATCATTGAATGCCACACACACATCACCGATTAGGCGAGCAGAGTGTAAGAAGTTATAAATCATCACTGGCTTGAACACATTTAGCTCAAAATGGCCGTTTGAACCACCGATTCCGATAGCAACGTCGTTACCCATTACTTGCGCAGCTACCATCGTCATCGCCTCACATTGTGTTGGATTTACCTTACCCGGCATGATTGAAGAGCCTGGCTCATTATCTGGAATATAGATTTCTCCAATCCCTGAACGAGGGCCAGAAGAAAGCATACGAACATCGTTTCCGATCTTCATTAAGCTAACTGCAACTGTTTTTAAGGCTCCGTGCGCCTCTACAATCGCATCGTGGGCAGCTAATGCCTCGAACTTGTTTTCAGCCGTTACAAATGGCAATCCTGTTAATGTTGCAATGTGCTTTGCTACGTTCTCAGAATAACCTTTAGGCGTATTAATACCCGTTCCTACAGCCGTTCCCCCTAATGCTAACTCAGATAAATGCGCTAAGGAGTTATTGATTGCACGTAAACCGTGATCTAATTGCGAAACATAACCAGAAAATTCTTGACCTAATGTCAATGGAGTCGCATCCATAAAGTGTGTACGACCTATTTTAACCACATTTTTAAAGGCTTTTGCTTTGGCAGCCAATGTATCACGCAATTTTGTAATTCCAGGGATGGTTACCTCTACTAGCGTTTGATAGGCCGCAATGTGCATCGCCGTAGGGAATGTATCGTTGGAGGATTGGGACTTGTTTACATCATCGTTTGGATGTACAAATTTCTGCTCATCGAGTAAATTACCCCCTTGCAAAACGTGTGCACGGTAGGCAATTACTTCGTTGCAATTCATGTTAGATTGGGTACCTGAACCAGTTTGCCAAACCACTAAAGGGAATTGATCTGCCCATTGGCCTTCTAAAATCTCGTCACAAACTTGAGCGATTAAATTTTTCTTCGCTTCCTCTAACACTCCCGCCTCAAAATTCGTAATCGCCGCTGCCTTTTTTAGAAAAGCGAAAGCCCGAATAATCTCTTTGGGCATCTTATTAATATCTTGAGCAATCGGGAAATTCTCAATGGAACGTTGCGTCTGAGCGCCCCAATAAACATGAGCAGGCACTTGCACCTTACCCATAGTATCCTTTTCAATTCTATACTCCATACGATGTTTTGTATTAAATTTGTCTTAGTTCACAAAAATACCACCAAAATCAATAAGATGCTCACTATTTACGGAATTCCTGCTTGCAATACGATGAAAAAAACGTTTGATTATTTAAACGAAAAAGGGATTCCTTTTGCGTTTCATAATTATAAAAAAAGTGGCATCGAGGCCGCGCAACTACGCTATTTCATCGAGCAATTAGGCGAAGAAACGGTGTTGAACAAACAGGGGAGCACCTACCGTCAGTTAAGCGATACCGAAAAAGCAAATCTAGATGTATTCACCTATCTACAAGAAAAAACATCTGCCATCAAGAGACCTATTTTGGTCCAAAATGACAGATGTTTCGCTGGATTCAAACCAGAAGAATTAGCTAATTGGCTGGCGAGTTAACCTTTATAAAAAAGCCATTTGGCCATCTCTTTGACCGTAACTTTCTTACCATACATCAAAATTCCTACACGGTATATTCGGGCAGAAATCCAACTACATCCTAGGAATCCTATGACTAATAAAACCATGGAAGTCGCTAATTCCCACATCGGAACGCCATAAGGCAACCGAACCATCATGTTAATCGGCGATGTGAAGGGGATCATGGAGGCCCAAAAAGCCATCGTACTATCCGGATCCTGCATCGTGAATTGTGCCATCACAAATGCCAAAATAATCGGTAACATAACGATAAAAGTAAATTGCTGCGCTTCAGCTGTATTCTCTACCGCACTACCTATCGCTGCGAAAAGAGAGCTATACAATAAATACCCAAACAAGAAATAGAACAGAAATCCACCTACGACTAACGGAATATTCGTGCTTTCGATCACTTTGGTTACTTCCGACATAGGAGACGCATTTTCTACTTGTTTAGCTGCCTCTGGATCCACTTTTTTCATTTGCTCCATTTTCTGCTTTACCGGACTTACAGAGTAGAAAGTCGACGCCACCTGTGACAAGCCAATCGTTAACACAATCCACAATAAAAACTGGGTTAAGCCCACCATTCCTACCCCTAAAATCTTACCTAGCATTAACTGATAAGGCTTGATAGACGATATAATCACTTCAATTATACGACTACTTTTCTCTTCAATTACGCCAGCCATTACTTGTGATCCATACAATAACAAGGTGATATAAAGTAGCATTCCCATCACACCAGCTAATATCATAGCCCCGCCTGAAGATGAACTCGTTTCATTACCTGAATCAGAAACCGTAATGGTCTCACTACCCACGTCTACTTGCGTTTTATCATAAATATCTGAAGCTATTCCTGCTTCTTTCATGAGTGTAGCTCTTACCTTTTTCTCAATGACCCGCTCAATCGTTGACTTTAAAGGCAAGCTTAAATTCTTTTCCGAATAGATTTTGAGCTCTTTTGATTGCGTCAAAATATCCTTTGGAAGATGTACAAAAGCAGTATATCCTTCCTTCGTAAATGACTTTTTCAATTCCTCAGCAGGTTTTTTCACTAAAGTAAACTCCACTTCCTTATCCTTCAGATCTGCAATTTGAAACAAGCCGCTTTCATCTAAAATCTCTACCCGCTTTACTTCCTTATCTTGCATCGCTAACCAGATAGGTACGGCATAAATAGCCGTAATTAAAATAGGCCCTAACAAAGAGGCTATCCAGAAGGATTTCTTTTGAATACGGGTCAAATATTCCCGCTGAATCACTAATAATATCTTGTTCATGGCTTATTTCGTTTCGGCTACTACTTGAATAAATATGTCATTAAAGGATGGAATCACCTCTTTAAACTCAAATAAATCAACTTGCTTGATTAGGGCTGCAATGGCTTGATTCGTTTGGTCAGGCTGAGTCAATTTGATAGTTGCTCTGTTCTTTTGAGGGTCGACACTAATGATTTCAAATGCCTTGGAATCAGCTAATTGACCCGAATAGGAGATCTCGTACTCAAACTTTTTGAACCGATTCCTCACCTCATCTTTTTCGCCCGTTAATACTACCTGAGAACGATTAATCAGCGCAATGCTATCGCATAATTCCTCGACCGATTCCATGCGGTGGGTAGAAAATAAGATCGTTGTCCCCCTTTCTTTCAACCCCAAAATCTCATCTTTCAGCATATTCGCATTGATGGGGTCAAAACCTGAAAAAGGCTCATCTAGAATCAATAATTTAGGCTCATGTACCACGGTAGCAATAAACTGGGTCTTTTGCTGCATTCCTTTGGAGAGATCATCTACCTGCTTATTCCACCAATCTTTTATATCCAGACGGATAAACCAATCCTTCAATCTATTCTGCGCCTCTGCCTTAGAAAGTCCTTTTAATTGGGCCAAATAAAGTAACTGCTCCCCTACCTTCATTTTCTTGTACAAGCCACGCTCCTCCGGCAAATAACCTATCTGCTCGACGTGCTTCGGCTGTAAAAGTTCTCCATCGAACAAGACACGTCCTTCATCAGGAGCAGTTATCTGGTTAATTATTCGAATGAGTGAAGTTTTTCCAGCACCATTGGGACCCAAAAGCCCAAAAATCTGCCCCTTAGGAATCTCCAAGCTAACTCCTGCAAGCGCTGTGTGATCTGCATAACGCTTAACCACGTTTTGAATAGATAGTATCATAGATTGAGTTTAACGAAACGAAATTAAACAAAAATTTCGTTCGAATCCTGGTAAAAGGATGAACGCAAAATAAAAAGGATGAACGAAATTAGGCGATAATTTTGGACACAAAATCCCAAATAACGACCCCCATACTTACAGATACATTCAAAGAATGCTTTGTTCCAAACTGAGGAATCTCTAAACTAAAATCAGCCTCTTGAATCCACTCATCATTGACCCCAAAAACCTCGTTACCGAACACAAAAGCATATTTTTTACCTTTAACAGGTTCAAATTTCTCTAATGAAACAGCGCCTTGCACTTGTTCTACACATACGATTTGGTATCCCTCCGCTCGTAACGCCTGACGGCTAGCAGCTCCCTCCTCAAAATACAACCAATCTACAGATTCATCTGCGCCCAAGGCTGTTTTTGAAATTTCTCGGTGGGGAGGTTGTGCGGTAATTCCACACAAATGAATGACAGCACACTTAAAGGCATCCCCTGTTCGAAAGGCAGAACCTATGTTATTCATACTCCTAATGTCATCTAAAACGATCACATAAGGGAATTTTTCAGTGGTTTTATACGCGGATATATCGAGCCTATTGAGCTCATCCATGGATAACTTCTTTGACATATTTACGCAATCCAAGAGAAAGGATACGCTAATTCAGGCACCTTAACTCGATCTGCTAATTTTTCTAAACGGGCTGGCAAATTTGCCACATAATCACGTGCCTTTTCTGCTGTTTCATTCAATCCAGTCATTTTTTCGATTTCCCAATCAGCGATTAAACCTTTCATGATCGTCACATAATCAGTGGTCGTATAAACACCTAAACGTTGTGCCGCATCAGAGAAATGCTCGAATAAAGAGCTTTTTGCGCCATTTATTTCGCGTAAAAAATGCGCTGGCATCACAATCTTCTTTTTCATCATATCAGCGAAAGCAAGCATCATTTCGTTCGGATCTAAGGTAAAAATTTCAGAAACAAAAGAACGATAGGCCTTGTGGTGACGTAATTCATCCGCCGCAATTTGCGCACACATACGAGATAAAAGAGAATTACCGTGTTGCTTAGCTAAGGAAGCCGTGCGTCGGTGAGAAATATTCGTTGCTAATTCTTGAAACGAGGTGTAAACGAAGTTACGGTATGGATCTGCGGAAGTTCCAATGTCAAATCCGTCTGCAATTAAGTATTGAGTAGAAACGGCTACGGCCTTCATATCTACCTTTCCTGATAAATACAAATAGGTGCCTAGCAAATTACCGTGGCGATTTTCTTCTGCTGTCCAGGTACGAATCCAACGTGCCCAGCCATCATTTTGGTCCACTTGATTCACTGTATCCATTCCTAATAACCAAGATTCGTAGGTAGGTAATGCTTCTTCTGTAATGGTATCCCCCACTAAAACGGCCCAGTAATCATAAGGCAGTTCGTTCGCTGCCTCTTGCAAGGCTTTCACATCCGCAAAGAAAGAATCCTTAGTCGAATCGGGTAGCATGTCAGCTGGCTGCCAATTGGTCTCGATCGGGACTAAATAATCCTTCACATAAGAATCCATGTTTTTAGCGAGCTCCGTCATGACCTCTAAGCGTGTGTGAATTTGTGACATTCGTTTTTGGTTAAATTAAAAGTTTAGGAAGATACAAATAAATTGCTATTTTATCTCCCAAATGCGCAATTCCTTTATCCTGAGCTCACCGCCTAACGATACTAATCGAACAGACTCTTTTTTAGTCGGAAAGCGCAAGGAACTGATAGCTACCGTGCCATCTTGAGCCAATAATTCTAAAGTAGAATGGTCTACCACCAATTGCAAGACTTTATCTTCTCCTTTGATCAAGGGAGCAGATTGAATCATATCAAAACCTGGAGCAGGAACGACACCACTTAAACGGCGGTCAATAAACCACTCTTGGCTCTTCTCATCGAATCCAATACGCGTTAATTCTGGATTTTCTTTGGCCTCATTCCCTAATTCAATACCCCATTGTTTGGCATTGCTTGCATCCACTCTTAATTCGATGATGTAGGTCTTATCCTGAAGAAACTTCATCCCAGATAAAGTTTTGCTTCCCTTCAGTACTAAATTTTTAGCTTCAAAACTTGGTTTCGAACTTGTTAAATCAGGCTTTAATACCTGTTTTAATTTTAAACCCTGCGCAGTACGCTTCAAAGAGAGCGTTCTAGCGAGTGACATTTGACCCTTCCAAGGGAAAGTAGGCTGCTCTTTTCCATAAGACCAACTTAACATCCAACCTAACCAAAATACCTCCTTATTCACCGTATTGTAAAAGGGAATTGCGGCATAGAAATCTCGGCCATAATCCACATAATTTACCTGCTCTTTAGGTGCCTCATTGGTAAAGGTTTTGCCGTCAAAATTTCCAACAAAGTACTGCATTCCAACCGCCTTTTTGTAGGGTCCTTGACTCGATAGAGCTAACACCCACTTCGTTTCCTTCGAATTCTCTACTGGTAATTCCAATAAAGAAGGGCATTCCCAAATCATATCAATGTCACCCTGCTGAACAAATTCGCTCAATAGAGACCAATGAATCAAGTCCTTTGACCCATAAAACTGAGCCGTATATTCCCAAGGTTTCACCACCGTCATCACATATTGCTTTGATGGTGCATGCCAAATAATGTTAGGGTCTCTGAAATCCTTCAAATTGATGCTTAAAACCGGATTCTTATCGTATTTCGTCCAAGTCAGTCCTTCATCATTGGAGTAAGCCAAATGCTGCTCTTGTAAGGTATTTGGATAATCTGCTGTATAAATGGCAATCAATAATGGCTTGTTAGGATCTCCTAAACCAGACACATGGTCTTTATCATATACAACGCATCCAGAAAAGATGTATTCCTTGCCGTGGGGAATTGCGACGGGCAATTCTTCCCAATGCAATAAATCTCTACTTTTTGCATGACCCCAACTCATATTCCCCCATTCGTTTCCTTGTGGGTTATATTGATAGAAAAGATGGTAATTGCCGTTGATATAGATTAATCCATTGGGATCATTTGTCCAATTTTTCTTAGGACTAAAATGAATAGCTGGGCGCCATTGCTCCGTTGATTGTATCGTTCTCTTCTGAGAAAACGTATTAAACGCGATCAGCGTTAAAATGAATAAAGTCGATTTTATTTTCATCTAGCTGGAGATAATAAGCATTTTTAAAATGAGGATTAAACCAATCCCCAAGGTTGTAATAAGTGGCTCCTGAGGCAAGAGGAAAAGCAATCGGATGATGTCGATGGCCAAAGACAAAGGCTTGAACGGTTGGCTTCATTTGAGCCACATCACGCACATAAGATAAAATATAATCCGTATCGGGATTAAATGCTTGCTCGCCTTTTGTCATCGTACTTTCTTTACTGGTAGATGACCATAAATGGGCCAAACTAATCCCGACATTCGGATGTAAGAAACCAAAAAACCATTGTGCCAAACGATTCGTGAACACTTTCTTCAATAGCTTGTAACCTGTATCTCCAGGTCCTAAGCCATCACCATGACCAATATGCAACTGAAATTGCTTATTTGTTGCCTTGATGATTAAATCAGCTGGTTCTCTATAAATTTTAACGCCTAATTCCTTCTCGAGATAATCCCACATCCACAAATCATGGTTACCCACAAAAATATGTATCGTAATTCCTTGATCAGCCAAGGCAGATAACTTCCCTAAAAAGCGAATAAAACCTCGCGGAACTGCCGTCTTATACTCAAACCAAAAATCAAACAAATCACCTAACAGAAATAAATCCTGCGCATCTGACTGAACCTGATCTAACCAAGAAACTAAAGCCTTTTCGCGCTCTCTTGAAGTGTTTTCATCCGGAAAACCCAGATGGAAATCTGAAGCGAAATATACTTTCTTACCAGAAGTCAGATTAATGTGAATCATATCAAAAAAATGGGGCGACTTTTAGGCGCCCCAATTAATTAACTATCAGTACCTGTTGATTTAGGCTTTCTTGCTCTTGGCTTAGCTGCCAGCTCTTTCGAAGTAGCTGGCTTTTTAGCTGCTGGCTTTTTTGCTGGAGTCTTTTTAACTACCTCAGCCTTTTTAGGTGCATTCTTCTTCTCCTCAGCTAAATCACGCTCATCCTTCGCGTCCTTACGTTTTTTCTCCGTTTCTCCCTTGATAAACTCTTGGTAAGAAGTCAATTGCTCAAAAGGACGAGGTCCAACAAGAGCCTCTAAATCGCTCTGAAATAAAACCTCTTTTTTCAATAATTGCTCAGCTAAAATCGTCAATTTATCTTGCTTCGATTTCAACAATTTTTTCGTGCGCTCGTATGCCTCCTTAATAATTTTACGAACCTCCTCATCAATTTCACGTGCAGTCGTTTCAGAATATGGCTTATTAAATTGATACTCCGATCCTTTGGAATCATAATACGAGATATTGCCTAATTTTTCGTTCATACCATAAATGGTCACCATCGAGTAAGCTAATTTCGTAATGCGTTCTAAGTCATTTTGAGCGCCCGTGGAGATCTTTCCAAAGACAATTTCCTCCGCCGCACGGCCACCTAATGTCACACACATCTCATCCATCAATTGCTCTGTGCGATATAAGAACTGCTCTTTAGGCAAGTATTGCGCATAACCTAAGGCTGCCACCCCGCGAGGGACAATGGATACTTTAACCAATGGATTTGCGTGCTCTAAGAACCAACCTGCAATCGCATGTCCCGCTTCATGGAACGCAACTATTTTCTTCTCCTCAGGAGAGATTAACTTGTTCTTCTTTTCCAAACCACCAATTACGCGATCCATCGCCTCTTGGAAGTCATTCATATCTACCGCCGTTTTCGAACGACGAGCTGCGATTAAAGCCGCTTCGTTACATACATTCGCAATCTCAGCTCCTGCAAAACCAGGAGTTTGCGCTGCTAATTCTTTAGGGTCAGTGTCTGCCGCTAATTTCAAAGGCTTCAAGTGAACTTTAAAAATAGCCTCCCGACCGATGATATCTGGTTTATCGATGGAGATCTGACGATCAAAACGACCTGGACGCAATAAGGCTGGATCTAATACATCTGGACGGTTAGTAGCCGCCATGATGATGATACCTGAATCTGTTGCAAAACCATCCATCTCTACTAAAAGGGAGTTCAACGTATTTTCTCGCTCATCGTTTCCACCTGGCATCGAGCCACGACCACGTGAACGACCTACTGCATCAATCTCATCAATAAAGATGATACAAGGTGCTTTTTCTTTCGCTTGTTTGAACAAATCACGCACACGTGCTGCTCCCACACCTACGAACATTTCTACGAAATCAGAACCTGATAAAGAGAAAAACGGTACACCTGCTTCCCCTGCCACTGCTTTCGCTAGTAAGGTTTTACCCGTACCTGGAGGGCCTACTAAAAGTGCACCCTTAGGGATTTTACCGCCCAAATCAGTGAATTTTTTAGGGAATTTTAAGAACTCAACGATCTCCTGAATCTCTTCTTTCGCCTCATCTAATCCAGCTACATCATTAAACGTAATTTTTACTTTCGATTCACCTTCGATTAATGTAGCACGGGAGCGACCAATGTTGAAAATTTGGCCTCCACCACCAGCTCCTCCACCCATTCGGAAGAATAAAAAATAGAAGCTTAATCCCATCAAAATAAAGAATCCCCAAGTACCTAACCAGTCCAAAGGACCTGTTCTCGTCTCTGGAGAAGCCATAATTTGCTCTGCGCGGGGGAAGGCTTTTTGGCGATCCTCTAGGAAACGCTCAAAACTTTCTTTCGAATTAATCTCAAATTCAAAGTGAGGAACCTGACCAGTAGGAACCACTTTCTGCGTTGTATTTTTCTTGAAATACTTAGGAATAAAGGCTGGCTTTAAACTAACCTCGACGATTTTATCGTTGACAATTATCACCTTTTCTACCTCTTTTTGAATCAACATCGACTCAAACTGCTTAATCGTTATCGGCTGTAAAGTCGTTTCCTTCGAAAAGAAAAACATGCTGACAACGGCGATCATTAGACCTACTACCATCCAGCTCTGGAATCCGCCAGCTGGTTTTTTAGGCATTCTTGGTTGCAAGCCTGAACGCTTCGCGTTTTTAAAATTATTCCCTTGTTTGGCCATTTTGAATTTTTATTGTTGGGCATTAAACACCTAGATAGGTGCAAAGGTTCTATAAATCTAAAATAATATTAATCAGGGATCACGGTAAATTTAGCATCACCCCACAACTCTTCTAACTTAAAAAACGCACGTTTATCCTTCAAGAATACGTGAACGATGACATCATAATAATCCATCAAAATCCACTCACGATTCGCTTTACCCTCAACCGCATGTACATGTATTTTACCTGATTCCCACACTTGTTTATCCACTGAATCAGCGATTGCGTCAATTTGCGTGTCTGAAGTACCTGAACAAATCACAAAAAAATCGGTAAATGCATTATCCACTTTTCGCAAATCCAACACCGTAATTTCTTGTGCTTTTTTATCCTGCATGCCTTTCACCACCCAGCTAACCATTTCCTTTGACGCCTCGACTTGCTTAGCGGTTTTCTTAAGCGTTTTACTCATAAATGTTTTTTCAGTATTAATTTGTGTAACAAGAAACCAATAACGAATTAAAATCTAAATTTGTTCTTGTAACCCTAAAATTACAAATAATAATTGAACAATTACCAAGCCAATACGCGCTTCGTCGGCAAAAAGAGTAAATATCTAGACATTTGTCCATCGACTAATTCTTTGGCATTATCTGATGCTTTAAATGCAGATATAGAAGAAGGATTCGCCTGGATCGCTGGCCATCAAACCGCAGGAAGAGGTCAAAGAGGAAATACCTGGAATGCTGAACCTAATCAAAATCTGACGCTCTCCTATTTGTTACGTCCTCCACACCATTTACTAGAGAAGCAATTCTTTTTAAGCAAAGCCATAGCCATTGGAATTTTATCTGGTTTGGAAGCATGGTCTCGCACTACCCAAGGGGAAAATTTCAATTTTGAGATCAAATGGCCGAATGATATCTACTTAGATGGTGTTAAAATGGGTGGCATTCTGATTGAAAATAATATTCAAGCAGGAAAATGGAGTTTCTCCATTATCGGAATTGGACTGAATATCAATCAAACAACTTTTGAAAATATCAGAGGCACTTCACTCCGCTCTTATTTAGATTTACCACAAGCTATTTCACTAACTGAAATCTACAAATACCTATCTGAAGGCATCGAAGAGGCTTATGTTCAATTCTCAAGTGAGGCATTCAATAGAATAGACGAAATTTACCACGAAAAATTATTCAGACGTTCTCAATGGGCATTATATGAGGCTGCAAATGAGAAATTCGAAGGTAAAATTATAGGAGTAAACGAAAAAGGATTATTAGAAATTGAAAAAGAATTCACGGTAGAATCCTATGATTTAAAGGAAATAAGTTTTATTTTTCCTTCCTAATAAACCTCTAGATACACCACATGATTTCGCATTACCAAAGCAATTTGGAGAATTTTCTTCATTGGGCAAAGCACACTCCTGATCGACTTTATTTAAGGCAACCCATTGGAGATCAATACATTGATTATTCCTTTTCTGCGGCTTCAGTTGAAGTTAAAAAAATAGCCCAATTCATTCAGAATAAGCTTAAAAAAGGCTCGAAAAATGTAGGCATTCTTTCCAAAAACTCTGCCCATTGGATGATGGCAGACTTAGCTATTGCCGCTGCAGGGGGTATATCTGTACCCTTTTATGCTACGTTAACAAAAGAACAACTCAACCAAGTTTTGGTACATTCTGAATGCCAAATCCTGATCGTGGGAAAATTGGATCATTGGGAAAAAATAAAG